>JALYOF010000022.1 GCA_030857025.1 Pseudomonadota bacterium
GAGTCCGAAACTCCCGCGCAGCAACTGCGCTTGAGGGCTGGTGATCTTGCGGGGAAAGCGTTTTTCTTTGGTTCCGTTTCTTTTGGCGCTTACCAAAAGAAATGAACTCGGCCTTCAGGCCGAAAGCCCTTGATCCTGCTTTGGCTATTGATCTCGTAAGACTGAGAAGCAACAGCAAAAGCTTCCGCCTTTGGGCGGGTCACTTTCTTTGATGACGCCAAAGAAAGTAACCAAAGAAAGGCGTCTCCCCGACAGGGCAACAGCTCGCACGCGCAGTCTCTGCGCGGGAGTTTCCGACTCGCCATCCATGGCTCGGCGGAAACCGCCGGGCATCCATGCCCGGCGCCCTACGGGTCTAGCTCCCCTGCGGCAGTTGGGAGAGGAGGGATCAAGAGCAGCGGCAACGGCACATGCACAGCAACGGCAACAGCAACAGCAACGGCAACGGCAACGGCAACGGCAACAACAACAACGGCAACCGCAACCACAACGGCAACCGCAACTACAACGGCAACGGCAACGACAACTACAACCGCAACGGCACACGGCACACGGCACACGGCACCCGGAACACGAAACACGCGAAGGGAGCACGAACACTCCGTTCCGCGCTCGCCGCGGGGCGAGCTCAAAGCCTCGGATCGCGAGCCGACGCGAAGCGCACCGACGCGAACCTCGGACGCGCGATCAGCTCAGACCGACAGGTGCTCGATCGCCGCCACGCTGCCGAGCCGATCACTCAAACGCTTGAGCAGCGCCAACCGATTGCTGCGCACCGCCGCGTCGTCGACATTCACCATCACCGCGTCAAAAAACGCATCGACCTGCGGCCGCAGGCGCGCCAGGCGACCGAGAACGGCGACGTAGTCGCGCCCGGCCAGCAGCGGATCGGTGTCGGTGATCGCGGCATCGACCTCCGCGGCGAGCTCACGCTCGGCATCTTCGGTGAACAGCGACGGATCGATCGATGTCGGCAGTGCACCCTCGACCTTGCGCAGGATGTTGCGGATGCGCTTGTTGGCCGCGGCGAGCGCCTCGGCTTCGGGCAGCAACGCGAATTCGCCGATGGCCTTGAGGCGTCGGTCGAAGTCCGTCAGCGACGAAGGCTTCAGTTCGGCCACGGCGGTGAACTGCTGCGGAGGAACGCTCTGGTCGGCGTAATAACCACGCAGGCGATCGAGCACGAAGTCGAACTTCTCCTCGATCGACAGTTCCTTCTCGATCTGCCCGGGATCCAGTTCGATGTCCTTCTTGAAGCTGACAACGGTGCCCCCGCCTTCGGCTCCATGGACCTTGACGGCAGCTTTAAAGATCGTATCGGCGTCGCGCATCGCGCCGGACGTCTGTACGGCAGCCCATGTATTCAGCGCCGCGAACTTCAGCGCCTCTCTCAGGTCGAGATCGCTCCCGCTCTCGATCAAGGTCCGCGCCAGGCCCAACGCGTTGCGCCGCAGCGCGAACGGGTCCTTCGCGCCGGTCGGCTTCAGGCCTGCGGCGAATCCGCCAGCAAGGGTGTCCAGCCGCTCGGCGATCGCCAGCACCTGGCCGAGCTTCGACGGCGCGATCGCGTCGCCGGCGAAGCGCGGCATGTAGGCCTCATCGATTGCGTTGGCCACTTCGACCGGCTCGCCTTCCACCGCCGCGTAGTAGCGGCCGGCAATGCCCTGCAACTCGGGGAACTCGTTCACCAGGCGCGACTGCAGGTCGGCCTTCGACAGTTCCGCCGCGCGTCGTGCCAGCGCGGGGTCCACGCCGATGTCGCCGGCAATCGCCTCGGCCAGCGCGGCGACGCGCGCGACCTTGCCGGCGACGCTGCCCAGTCTGGCCTGATAGGTGACCGTCGCCAGGCCTGCCGCCATCGACGCCAGGCCCTGCTTCATGTCCTCGACGAAGAAGAACTTCGCGTCACTGAAGCGCGGGCGGATCACGCGTTCGTAGCCCTTGCGGACTTCGGACTCGTCGCGGCTCTCGATGTTGGCGATGCCGATGAAGCGCTCGGTCAATCGCCCTTCGCTGTCGAGCACGGGAAAGAATTTCTGGTTGGTCTCCATCGTCGCGATCAGCGCCTCGGCCGGCACGGCGAGGAATTCCGCGTCGAAGCTGCAAGCGATCGCGCACGGCCATTCGACCAGTCCGTTGACCTCGCCCAGGATGCCCGGGTCGATGCGCGCGACACCGCCGCCCGGCTGCGCGGCGGCATTCACCTCCTGCACGATTCGCTCGCGGCGCTCGTCGGGATCGACCAGCACCTTTGCGCCGCGCAGCGCGTCGACGTAATCTCCGGGCGTGCCGATCCACACCGGCTTGTCGTGCATGAAGCGGTGGCCGCGGCTCATGCGGTCGCTGCGTGCGCCGAATAGTTCGGCATCCACCACGTCCTTGCCCAGCAACAGCACCAGCCAGTGCACGGGCCGGGCGAAGGCGTGCTCGTGGGCGCCCCAGCGCATCGGCTTGGGGATCGGCATCGCGGAGATCGCCTCGCGCACGATCCCGCCGAGCAGGTCGGCCGTGCGTGCGCCGGGCGCGCTGGCGCGGTGTACGAAGCGCTCACCCTTGTTGTCGGTTGTCTTCTCCAGCGCACTCCACTCAACCCCGGCCTTTGCGGCAAAACCCTGCAGCGCGCGTGTCGGAGCGCCTTCGGCGTCCAGCGCGATGTTGAGGTAGGGGCCCAGCACTTCGGAGGTCTGCTCGGGCTGCTGAGTGGCGACGCCCGGAAGCAGCACCGCGAGCCTCCTGGGCGAGTACAGCGGCCGGGCTTCGCCGCGCTCGAATGCGATGCCGCGCTTGACCAGCCCGTCGAGCACGCCGTCGAAAAACGCACCCGCCAGCGACGGCAACGCCTTCACCGGCAGTTCCTCGGTGCCAAGTTCGATCAGCAGCGGTTTCATCTCGGTCATGGGGCGGTGTCTCTTTTTGTTCGTTCTCCGCGTGCGTGTTGCAGGCAGGGAGAAGGTGCACGAAGGGAGAAGGGTACGAAGCGGCGTTGGTACGGATGTGGACGATTCGAGCTGCAAGCCGCTTCGCCCCAGACGGACCCGGCCATCGCCGGAGTTCGCGGGATGCGGTGCGCCTAGGCCGCCTTCGCCGTTTTCAGGCCGGGGAACCCGAGCTTCTCGCGCTGGGCGAAATAAGCCTCCGCGACGCCCTGCGAGATCCTGCGCACGCGCAGGATGTAGCGCTGGCGCTCGGTCACGCTGATCGCGCGGCGCGCGTCGAGCAGGTTGAAGCAGTGCGAGGCCTTGCACACCTGCTCGTAAGCCGGCAGCGGCAAGCCCAGTTCCGTCAGCTTGATCGCCTCCGCCTCGCAGGCGTCGAAGCGATGCAACTGCTCGGCCACGTCGGCGTGCTCGAAGTTGTAGGTGCTCTGCTCGACTTCGTTCTGGTGGTAGACGTCGCGGTAGGTGACCGGCGCACCGTCGGGACCATGGGTCCAGACGATGTCGAATACGTCGTCGACGTTCTGCAGGTACATGCACAAGCGTTCCAGGCCGTAGGTGATCTCCCCCAGCACCGGCTTGCACTCGATGCCGCCGGCCTGCTGGAAGTAGGTGAACTGGGTCACCTCCATGCCGTTGAGCCAGACCTCCCAGCCCAGCCCCCACGCACCGAGCGTCGGCGATTCCCAGTTGTCCTCGACCAGGCGCAGGTCGTGCACCAGCGGATCGACGCCCAGGACTTTCAGCGAATCGAAGTACAGCTCGACGATGTTGTCGGGGCTGGGTTTCATCGCCACCTGAAACTGGTAGTAACGCTGCAGGCGATTGGGGTTTTCGCCGTAACGGCCGTCGGTGGGGCGGCGGCAAGGCTGCACGTAGGCGGCGTTCCAGGGCTCCGGTCCGAGCGCGCGCAGGAAGGTTGCCGGATGGAAGGTGCCGGCTCCGACTTCCAGGTCCAGTGGCTGGATCAGCACGCAACCGTGCTGCGCCCAGAAGGCGCTCAGTCGCTGGATCAGCTCCTGGAAGGTCGGTGGGGCGAGCGCAGGCGCGGGCGCGGCGGTCGTCGCGGGGGCTGTCATCGGGACGCGGCTCTCAGTCGTGGCGGCGCGGGCGTGGCGGCGCGGGGGCGGAACGCGCAAGGCCGATCCAGCACGCAGGAAACGCTAGTATAGCGGCGCGCCCGCCCGCACCCGGCGTCGCGCACCGCGTCGGCGTCGCCGCCGCGACATGTTCCGTCCTGCATGCGAGCCACCGTGACCCAACCCTTTTTGATCATCGAGACCGGTCAGCCGGTCGCTTCGCTGCGCCGCCACCGCGGTTTTTCGCACTGGATCCGCGTCGCCGCCGGGCTGGACCCGGACGACGCGATCACCGTCGACGTGCAGGGCGGCGAGGCGCTGCCGTCGCGGGAAGGCTTCGCAGGGGCGATCGTTACCGGATCCTCCGCGATGGTCACCGAGCGCGCCGAGTGGAGCGAGCGCACCGCCGCGTGGCTGCGCGACGCCGCGCATGCCGGCATGCCCCTGTTCGGCATCTGCTACGGACACCAGTTGCTCGCCCACGCGCTGGGCGGCGCTGTCGGCGACCACCCGCAGGGCCGCGAAATGGGGACTGTGGAAATCGAACTGCACCCGGCCGCCGCGGATGACGCCCTGTTCGGTCCGATGCCGGCGCAGTTCCAGGTCCAGACATCGCATCTGCAGACGGTGCTGCAGGTTCCGCCCGGGGCGCAGGTTCTGGCGTGGTCGGTGCACGATGCCTGCCATGCGTTCCGCTGGGGCGAGCGGGTCTGGGGCGTGCAGTTCCATCCCGAATTCAGCGCCACCCACATGCGCGGTTACGTGCGCGCGCGCCAGGTCGCGCTGCAGCGCGAGGGCCTGTGTCCGAAGACGATCATGGCCACCGTCGGTGCCACGCCGGAAGGACGCAGGGTGATGCGCCGCTTCGTGCACCATGCCCGGCAACTGCAGCACGCCGACCGCGCCGCTTCATCGCTGACCAATGCGGTGTATGCATGATCATTTTTCGATGGTTCAACGAAGGAACGTCGCCATGACCGAGATTCGCAAGGTGTCCCCCAGTGCCGGTGCCGAGTGGCTGCTGGGCGGCTTCGCGCTGCTGCGCAAGGCGCCGCTGGCGCTGGGGCTGCTGGGGCTGATCTGGGGCGGACTGTCGACCCTGGCCTCGATGACCGGGCAGCTGTGGCTGAGCTTCGCGCTGGCACTGCTGGGGCCGATCCTGTTTGGCGGGCTGCTCTACGCCGTGCGCGAGGTCGATCAGGATCGTGCGGCCCGGCCTTCGCACTTGGCCCAGGGGTTGCAAGCTGGAAAGGCGCTGCGCCTGCTGGCGATGCTGCTGCCGCAACTGGTGGCGGTGGTCATCGTGGTGGCGATGCTGTTCGCGATGATTGGTGCCGAGCAACTGCAGGAGCTCGCGCGGGTCATGGAGCAGATGCAGACAAACCCCGATCCGCAGCTTGCCGAGGCACTGCCGGCAGGCCGGATGTTCGCGTGGCTGCTGATTGCACTTGCCGTGGGGATCCTGGCCGGGCTGTTCACCTTCGTGGCGATTCCGGAGGTGATGTTCACCGACCGCGGCGCGCTCGACGCGATGGTGCTGAGCTTCCGCACCTGCCTTCGCAACATCGGTGCGCTGGCGGTCATGCTGGTGCTGACCCTGATTGCGATGATCGCGATCAGCCTGGCGGTGCAACTCGTCATCGCGCTGCTGGGGCTGGTGATCGGCATGCAGCCAGCGATGTTCGCAGGACAGCTGCTGCTGACCGCGGTGGTGCTCCCGGTGATGGCCGGAGCCGTGTACCACGCATGGCGGCAGATGCTCGATGGCGGGGAATCGGTCCGCGCCCCGGCGCCCCCGGTCCACAACGGTGGCTTCGAAGCCTGATGGCACTGCGCAGGTAGTCTGGCGCGCGGCCGCATCGGCCGGAGGGGATGCGGAAACCGGCTCTTCCGGTCATCGCAGGTGTCGTACTCCACGCAGGCGCGGCGAATGCGAGCGCCGCGAGCAGTGCGGCGCTGACGCGCTCACTCGCGTCAGGCCAAAACCGTCCCCGATCCTGCCGCCCTGACCGGTCCTGGCGGCGAATCCGGGTCGGCCGGATCCGGCTCGCGCTTTTCCGGGCCGGGCTGGCCGGGAGGTTCGCGCAGCGGCGGTTCGTCACTGTCGGGGTCGCGCAGCGGGGGCTGCACAGGTTCCGGCTCGCGCGCGGGCACCGGAGGCGGAACTCTCGGATTCTGTGCGTGTCCCAAGCCGGCGTGGAGCAGTCGGTGGTGACGCATCGATCGGCGCAACGGGTGCAGCGGGCGGCTTTGTTCGTGGTTGCTCGTCCCCATCGCCATCTCGATCGTCCCTCCAGCCCAAGTCGGAACGATGATGGTGGGCTGCCTCTGGCGCGGACTCAAGCCCGCGGCCAGTGCAGGATCAGGTTTACGGCAGCGGCTCGATCCGGGTCGGACTCTCGACCGTCTCGAACGGCTGCGGCTGTGCTTCTGGCGCGACCGGGGCGGTTGACGGCACCGCGGCAGAAACCGGCGGCGGTGCGACACTGCCGGCACGCTCCAGTCGCGCAGCAGCCGTGGCCTCCTCGAGCTGGTCGCGGAAGGTAACCACGGCATCCGCCGACGGCGCCGAAGTGCGGCCTTCGAAGACCATCCGCGGCGTTGAGCCCGCGCCGTAGACCGCCTGGTTGGCGTCGTCGTCGATGCTCAGCATCGCACCGTCCAGGGCGACACCGGCAAACATTCCACGTGCACGCGACCACGACCAGATTTCCGCCTGCAGCTGGCCATCGGTCGCCAACGCCGTGGTCCGACCGACCGGCCCGGCCGCGACGCTCGCATCGGCGCCCAGGGTCAGCTTGCCGTTGACGATCGATTCAAGCCCGCGATCTCCGGTGAACACCAGCACGACGTCGGAAGACTGCACTCCGGCCTGGAAGCCGACGCTGCCGCCGGTCAGCTTGACGAAGCTCGGGTTCGACCAGGTCCCGTCGGGCGATTTGACCGACACCAGCCCATGACCGCGCCGGCCACCGAACACCAGGCCGATCTTGAGCGTGTCCGGAACCACCACGATCGCGCGGGCCTGATCGAACAGCCGTGCGGGGATCGCCGACTCCGGGATGGCCTGGAACTCCGTGAGCACGCGGACCGCGTTTTGCGCGCGCTGCTCCTCGGCAGGACCGGCCCAGGTGGTGGCACTGGCGCCAAGAGCGAGCAGTACGGCGGCAAGACGCGGCAGGAAAGACATGGACGGCTCCGGGTTGGATCGAGGTTCAAGGCAGGCGAGTCAGAAGCTCGTCGCCGGGAGGGTGTTCAGGCTAGTGACCAGCCGATGAATCGCGGTGAAACCGGTAGGTGCGCGAACTTCAAGCCACCGCTGTTCCGCCGCCGGGACGTGGCGACTGGCATCCTATGCAGATGCCGACTCCTGCAACCAGATTCGAATCCTCCGCTCCCGTGGCGCAAAACACCGCCGTTGTGCTCGTGAACCTCGGCACCCCTGATGCAGCGACGGCCAGTGCGGTACGTCGATACCTGTCCGAGTTCCTGCACGACTACCGCGTGGTGGACCTGACTCGCTGGCTGTGGTGCCCGTTGCTGCACTTCGTGATCCTGCCCATCCGCAGTCCGAAAGTGGCAAGGAAGTACGCGAGCGTCTGGCTTCCGGGTGGATCGCCGCTGGGCGTCTACACCCGGCAACTGGCCGAGGCCGTGCAGCGCGAACTGCCGCAGGTTCGGGTCGTGCACGCGATGCGTTACGGCAACCCCTCGTTCTCGGTGCTGCTGGACCGCCTGCGCGACGAAGGCGTGCAGCGGGTGCTGACGTTGCCGCTGTATCCGCAATATTCGACCTCCACCACCGCCGCCGTCGACGACGTGCTCGCACGGGCGAAAAGTATGGATACGCGGATCCTCGATGATTACCACGTCGACCCGGGCTGGGTGGAGGCGGTCGCCGCCTCGATCCGCGACTACCGCGCAGCGCACGGCGCGGCGGAGTTGCTGCTGTTCTCGTTCCACGGCCTGCCGCAACGCTTTGCCGACCGCGGCGATCCTTACCCGCAGCAGTGCGAAGCCGGGGCCAAGGCCATCGCACGGGCGCTCGGGCTGCGGGAGGACCAGTGGGCGATGAGCTACCAATCGCGGTTCGGCCGCGAAAAATGGCTGGAGCCCGCCACAGCCGACACGCTGGATGCGCTCGCCGATCGTGGTGTCCGCCAGGTCGACGTGGTCGCGCCGGGCTTCGCGGTCGACTGCCTTGAAACACTGGAGGAAGTGTCGATGATGCTGGCCGAGGATTTCCATGCGCGCGGCGGCGGCACGCTTCGCTACATTCCGTGCCTCAACGACAGCCCGGCGCATGCGCGCATGCTTGCCCAGCTGGCGCAACGCGAACTGGCGAAATGGGACGCGGCCGCCGCGGAAGGCGACCCCTCGTGACGGTCGCTGAGAGCGGCGGCGTGCGCGACATGCGCTCATCGCAAGCGCAGGACGACGCACCGATGCGGGAATTTGCGGTCGACACGGCTTACGGCCGCTTCGGCGGCCTTCGCAGCGCCGGAAGCGGTCCGCGGGTGCTTGCGCTGCATGGCTGGCTCGACAACGCCGCCAGCTTCGTGCCGCTGCAGCGGCATCTGCCCGGTCTGGACCTCGCGGCGCTCGACCTGCCCGGCCATGGCGCGAGTGCGCATCTGCCGATCGCCGCCGACTACACCATGGTCGCGTTCGCGCGCGCCTGCGTGGCCGTTGCCGATGCGCTCGGCTGGGACCGCTTCGCGCTGCTCGCCCATTCGCTGGGTGGCGCGGTCGCCAGCGTGATCGCCGCCGCATGCCCGCAGCGGATCGAACGCGTGCTGCTGATCGAATCACTGGGGGCGCTGGCCCAGCCCGAGTCCAGTACCGCTGTCAGATTGCGCGAGGCATTCGCGACGCGTGGCTCGCCGGCGCGGCCCCTGCGCATGTTTCCGGACACCGCCGTGCCGGTGCAGCTTCGCATGGACATCAACCGCCTGAGCGAGCCCGTGGCACGCCTGCTGGTGGAGCGTGGCCTCGCACCGGTACCCGCCAGCGATGACGCGCCCGATGGTGGCTTCGTATGGCGCAGCGACCCGCGCCTGACTCAGCCCACCGCGGTGCGCATGACCGAATCACAGGTCCGCGACCTGGTGGCGCACATCGAATGCCCCGCGCGGGTGATCTACGCCGAGCCGGCGCAGGTGTATTTTCCCGACCGCGTCCGGCGCGAACGCTTCGCATGCCTGCCCGATGGTGAGCTGGTGGTGATTCCCGGCGGCCACCACCTGCACATGGAGGCTCCCGCGCAGGTGGCTGCGGCAATCGGCGACTTCTTCTCGGCCCGGTGAGTAGCAGCGCCAGTCGGGCTCAGGACGAAACGGGCTGATCGGCTCCGCCGGCCTGGGTTGGCGCCGCCGGTCCGCACAGCGCGCGCAGCGTTGCCTTGAGGCGACGGCCTTCGCTGCGGAAGTAGTCGCGCTCGCCGCGCCAATGCGGACAGCGCGCCTCGACCTCGCGCCAGAACGCGCGGGAATGGTCGGCATGGATCAGGTGGCAAAGCTCATGCACGAGCACGTACTCGAAGGCCGAGCGCCTTGCGAGCACCAGCGAGAGGTCCAGCGCCATCGCCCCGTTCGGCGCGAGCGAGCCCCATTGCGAGGTCATCGACTTGAAGCGGATCGCGCTGGGAGGCCGCGGCAACCCCGGCAGGTAGCCCGGCATCCAGCGACCGACGTCCGCGCGCGCCTGGGCTTCGTAGAAATCCCGCAGCGCGCGGCGGATCGCCGCGTCGCCGGCGCGCTGTGGGAGCGCAAACACCAGGTCACCGGTTTCGTCCTCGGCGTGCTGCAGGCACGTGTAGCGGCCCTGCTCCCAGCGCAGCGGCAACTGCCGATCCCGCAACGGCAGCGTATCGGTCTGATCGCGAACCAGCGCGGGCAGCGCTTCGAATGAATGGCGTGCGAGTTGCTGCGCGAGCCAGTGCCGGTGTTCGGCCACGAAGCGTTCGCCGGAAACCAGACTGGCGCGCCTTGGCAAGGTCAGGCGCGGCCCGCGCTCATCCACCGACAGCTTCAGCCGCCGCGCGCGCGGGTCCCGCACGCGCTGCACGGTGACCGGGGTGCCATCGGGCAGCAGCAATTCGAACGCATCGCGCTCGATCGCCTGCGGCTTGGACGCTTGGGTCGTGGGAGCCAGCAGGCGACGACGGAACAAGGTCATGGAGCTTCGCGACGGGGGAGAGATCGAGTGTAGAAGCCGCGGTGCACGCCGGTGTGAGCCGTTCGTCGGCGTGCACCGGCTGCGTCCATCAGGCCTCGGCCTTGCTCAGCTTGAGTGCGCCTTCCAGTACCAGGAACAGCCGCTTGACCTCCGCGCTCATGAGCGCGAAGCGTGCATCCAGTTCCGCGCGCAGGTCATCGCGATCGGTGTTCTCGAGCGAATCGACCGCACCGTCCAGCAGCTTGAACTTGCGGATCACCAGGTCCTCGCCGAGAACGAAGCTAACGTGATCGTCCAGGTTCAAGGCCAGCCGCGTGACCTGCTTGCCGGACTCCAGATGCTTGTCGATCTCTTCCCCGGCCATTTCCATGCGCTGGCACTTGACCACCGCGCCCTGCTCCATCGGATCGCGCATCTCGCACTCGTCGCCGAGGCTGAACCCTTCCGGCAGCGGCTCGCCCGCCAGCCAGCCGGTCATGATCGAGCGCGGCGCGACCTCGGCATTGAGCGGCAACGCGGGAAAGCTCCCGAGCGCGCGGCGGATCTCGCTGACGACGTTCTCGGCGTTCTTGCGGCTGGAGGTATCGACCACGACCAGCCCGTTGCCAATATCCAGCAGCGCGTCGGTGCGGCTGGGCTTGATGAACGCACGCGGCATCAGGTCGACGATCAGCTCGTCCTTGATCCGCTTGCGGGTGCGTCCACCGGGCTTGCGGCCTTCCTTCTTTTCGATCTCGGCAAGTTTCTTCGCCAGCATGTCGTTGACCACCGAACCGGGCAACAAGCGCTCCTCGCCGCCGACCGTGAGCCACGTCGCGTCACCAAGACGATGCGACATCTGCACGTCGTCGCGGCCGAACGGCGAAATGAAGCCGCGCGATGAAAGCTCCATCGGCCCCACCGGCTTGAGCTGGCACTCGTCCAGGCCGGCATCGAGATCGTCCAGCCTGGTGGTGGTCGGGAAACGGAACAGGGTCAGGTTGCGAAAGAACATGGGGCAGAATCCGGGTCAGAAACGGGAAGGAGGAGCGGGAGCGTTGAACGCAGAGCGCACAAGCCCGCGCGGCGCCACGGCTGTCGCTGGTGACGGGTGCGCAGGCGCAGTGGCGAATACCGCGTGGAAAGGCGCGAAACGGTCACCCGGGGGATGACTCCTGTTTCATCGCCAGGCCGAGGAAGTCGAACAGCTTGGGGTCGCTGAGCTGCGACGGCCGGATGTCGCCGAGCGCGCGCGCGATGATTTCCAGACGGCCCGGGGTTTCGCGTTCCATCTCGTCCATCATCCGGCGCACCTGTTTGCGCTGCAGGTTTTCCTGCGAGCCGCACAGGTTGCAGGGGATGATCGGAAAGCCGCGCGCGCTCGAGTACTGCCTGATGTCGTCCTCGCTCACGTAGGCCAGCGGCCGGATCACCACGTGGCGACCGTCGTCGCTGAGCAGCTTCGGCGGCATGCCACTGAGCTTGGCGTGGAAGAACAGGTTGAGGAAGAACGTCGCCACGAGATCGTCGCGGTGATGGCCCAGCGCGATCTTGTCGAAGCCTTCGGCGGCGGCGAACGAATACAGCGCGCCGCGGCGCAGCCGCGAGCACAGCGAGCACATCGTCTTGCCCTCGGGCACGACGCGGGTGACCACCGAGTAGGTGTCCTGCTCGATGATGCGGTAGTCGACGCCGAGGGACTGCAGGTATTCGGGCAGCACGTGCTCGGGAAACCCCGGCTGCTTCTGGTCCAGGTTCACGGCGACCAGTTCGAATTTCACCGGCGCCTTCTTCTGCAACTGCAGCAGCACGTCGAGCATGGTGTAGCTGTCCTTGCCGCCCGACAGGCACACCATGACGCGGTCGCCGTCCTGGATCATGCCGAAGTCGGCGATCGCGCTTCCGACCTGGTGGCGCAGGCGTTTGCCAAGCTTCTCCATGTCCGGCGCAACGACTCGCGAGCGGCGCGCGGGCTCGGCCAGCGGCAGCGGTTGAACGTCGATCAGTGGCAGCTGGCGGATGCTCATCAGGCCGGCCATTCTACCCGGCGCGGCATCCGCGCACCGAGCCGCACAGCCGCGCTAAGCTGGCGCGATGACCGAAAGCGACGATCCGATTGTCATTGCGCGACGCCTGAACGAGTTCCGCCAGGAGCACCGCGACCTCGACCACGCGATCGACCGCCTGGCGCGGATCAACGACGACCTGGACGATCTCGCGGTCAAGCGGCTGAAGAAGCGTCGGCTGTGGCTCAAGGACTGCATCGCGCGGCTCGAGAGCGCGCTGATTCCGGACGAACCGGCCTGAGAGCACGCGTCGCCGGCGCCCGCCTGACCGGCGGCCATCGGGTCACTCCACCGCGATCGTCGTTTCCTCGGCCTTGTCCGCTGCCGGGCTGACCTTCTCGATCGTGTGCCGCAGCTCGCGGCCCAGGATGAACTTCGCGTCCTTGGCCCAGGCTTCCAGGCGGGTGTCGAAGGTCAGCTTGCCGTTTTCATCGGCCCACACCAGTTTGAGCTCGCGGGTCTTCTGGATGAAACCGCGGAACAGGGTCTTGTCGAAGAACTCCGGCGCCGCGGGCGCATACAGCAGGCTCAGGCGCTGCGCGGCGAGCTGGCACAGCGTTTCCAGTTCACCGGCTGACAAGGTTCCCGGGCCGTTTTTCACCAGCACCGAGATCGCGATGTAGTAGCGCTCGAATGCCTGCTGCAGCGAATGGCCGATCGCGCGCAGGCGGAACACCTCGTCGGACTGCCCGGCATTGCGTGCGAGCATGTCGCCGCCGTCGTCGCTTGCGCGCTCGATCAATCCCTCGCGCACGAACAGCGCAATCGTGAGCGTCAGGCGCTCGACGAATTCGTCCTCGGTCCACGGCAGGAACAGTTCGGCCTGCAGGAACGGATAGACGCTGCGGCCCAGGCGCAACACGCTGGCCTGGCTCATGCGACGGTTGTGCTGGAAGCAGCACGCAATCCACGACGCCGCGGTGAAAAGGTGCAGCACGTTGTTGCGGAAATAACTCAGCAGCACCGCCTTGTCGCCGCTGACCCCGAGCACGTCTCCCAGCGGATGCGCGGTGCGGGTGAGTACGTTGATTTCCTCGCCGTGGGCGACGATTTCAGCGGCCGAATGCGGCGTGACCGTGACCCGATCGGAGTACGGCAGCTCGGCGAGCAGGGTCTTGCTGAGCGCGATCTGGGTCAGCAGGTCGGCCTCGCCCATCGCGTGCTTGGGCGTCGACAGCAGCGCCAGCGCGAGCAGGTTGATCGGGTTCACGTCGGCGGCGCGGTTGACGTTGACCTGGATGCGCTCGGCGACAGCGTTGACCGCGCCCGACAGCCACATCGGCTTCTCTTCTTCCGGCACCGGAAGACCGTCCCATTCCGGCGCGTGCTCGGCGAGCACCTCGCTGAGCCGGATCGGCTCGCCGAAGTTGACCACCACCTGTCCGTAGTTGGAGCGCAGCACCCTGGGAATCCCCGCCAGCAACGCCCACACCGACTCGCTCTGCTTGGGCTTTCCGGAGAGTTCATCCAGGTAGCTGGTGCCCTCCATAAGCTTCTCGTAGCCGACGTACACCGGCTGGAACAGCACGGGACGGGTCGGCTGGCGCAGGAACGCGCGCATGGTCATCGACACCATGCCGCCCTTCGGTGGCAGCAGCCGCCCGGTGCGCGATCGACCGCCCTCGACGAAGTATTCGATCGAATAACCGCCGGCCACCAGTTGCGCGACATACTCGCTGAGCACCGCCGAATACAACGCGCTGCCGCGGATGCTGCGGCGGATGAAGAACGCGCCGCCCTTGCGCAGCAGGGTGCCGATCACCGGAAGGTTGAGGTTGATGCCCGCCACGATGTGCGGCGGCACGATGCCGCGCGTGTACAGCAGGTAGGACAGCAACAGGTAGTCCATGTGGCTGCGGTGGCTGGGCACGTAGATGACTTCGTGCCCAGGTGCGTCGCGCTTGAGTTCGTCAAGGTGGTGGACCAGCACGCCGCGGTAGATGCGGTTCCATACCGGCGTCAGCAGGAAGCTCAGCGAGCGCACCACCGGATGCGAGTAGTCGGCAGCGATTTCGTAGGCATATGCGTGCGCGCTCTTCCATGCGGCGATTTGCGCTTTCTCCGAGCTCCCGCTGCGGTCGCGACGCGCCTGGTCGGCGATCGCGGCGCGCACCGGTGCCGACGCCAGCACCTGGTCGACCAGCAGGCGCCGGGTCGACAGGTCCGGACCGATGACCGCGGCACGGATCAGCCGGAAATGCGTGCGCAGCACGCGCGAGAGCTTGCGGACCGTGCGCTCCGGCGGCAGGTCTTCGCGGATGCTGTCGCGCAGCGACACCGGCGAGGCGAAGCGCACCAGCGTGTGCCGCCCGTTGAGGGCGATTGCCAGGAGCCTCCGGAAGCGTCCCACCAGCGCCCAGTTCTCCGAGAACAACACCGAGAACCATCCGCTGCTCTTGTCCGGGGACCGGCCGACGAAAATGGATACCGGCACCAGTTGCACGTCCAGGCCCGGGTCCTGCCGGTGCGCCTCCAACAACCGGGCGAGCGACTCGGAATGGCTCCTGGCCGGCGCGGGTGCGCCGCTGAGCGCGGGCAGGGCGGCCAGTGGATTGGCGTTGCGGCGGGACAATGCGACGTACGCGCGCTTGCGTCCCACCGGATCACCGGGCAACGGTTGCAACGGCGACGGCAGACCTGCTTCGCGGCACGCGCGCTCCAGGATCAGCGCGTTGCTCAGGCCGTAGCCTTCGAGCACGTAGCACACCGGCCGGTGGGTGTCGGCAACGTGCGCCGCTGGTGCCGGTGGCTCGATCGTCAGCGACACCCACGGTGCCATCAGCCGGCCCAGCAGGCGCGCCCACCACGGCCGTGGCGTCGTGCCGGCGAGCGGGCGCTGTGGCGAGGGAGGGGGCGATCCGGCAGAGCGGTGGTCGTCGTGCAAACGGCTGTCTTCGCGCAGGGCGTGCGAGGCTGGCGCCGGTTCGGGATCGGGGAAAGGCAGGGGCGTCTGGTCGGGCATCGGCAGCATTATGCCGGTTCAGCCCCTGCGACCGGGCGGGCGGGTCCGGCAGAGGCGGTCAGTGCTGCCGCGATGCTACCTGGGTCGCCGCCTCGGCCGCGGGTGCGGAAAGTGCGGCCTGCGCTTCGGCGTGACGCAGCAGATCGGTGAGATACCAGCGACCGCGGCGGCGCTCGACGTCCACGACCGCGGACACCGGCTTCCCTGCCAGGACGTAGCGCATCTGCACTTTGGCCTTGCCGCCCTTCTGTTCCAGCAGCGTGGCATCCACGCTGTCCAGCGCCTGGTCGAAGTCCAGCCCGTAGGCCTGGGACACCTTCTTGAAGCGGCCCAGGAACGGCCCAAGCTGCGCGAGGCTGTGCTCCATGCCTCGTGCCTTGAATGCTCCCGGCGCACCGAGCCCGGTCAGTCGCGCCCCGGTGACCAGCTCCGGAATCGCCGCCTGCGCCTGCGCCGAATCGGCCAGCGGCGCACTCCGGCCCCATTGGCTGAGCGCGGCGATGAGCTGCGCATAGTGGTCACGCTCGGCCGCGCTGTACTGGTCGGCGCCGCCGACGTACTGGGTGGCGAAGAGGCCCAGGGTGGAAGCCGCAGAGCGCAGTTCGCGCTGCGCACCTGAAAATTGCCGTTTGTGCGCCAGCAGCAGCGATTTCTCCGCGCCGGGCTCCGAGAGCACGGCAAGGAAGCCGTGCAGACGGTTCTTGAGGGGCAGTTGCGTGAGCGGCCAGATCGTACGGCCGTCCCTCCAGGCATTGCCGATGCGCGCATGCAGATCCGGCGGCAGCGCGTGCCTGGCATAGGCGACCAGGTCGTTGCGTCGCAGGTCCGAGGCGAGCTGTGTCACTGCTTCGGCCGGCCGCACCGGCCCGGAAGCAGCCTTCGGCGACTCGGGCGTTCGCGTGCAGGCGAGCAGCACCCCCCCGGCGAGCGCAAGCAGCAGCCCGCGTCGGCCCCAGTCGGTCAGCAGCCCCGCTCTTTCGGCGGGATGGATTGATGTCATAGGCACGGCTCCCCAGTCGCACCTCGATCTTGGACGCCGGCTCCGATCGGTACAAGCCAACCCGGTCGCGGATCGGCGCGGGTTCCGCCGCGCCGACCTGCTACGGCGCGATATCCAGCGCCGCGCGCTTGGCGGCGCGCCGCACCTCGCGCGGCTGGCTCCAGTCGTTGTTGAACGCCGCCGGCTCCCAGGACCCATAGGTTGGATTGGGCAGCATCCACCAGCGTTCGCCAAACCAGTCGCCGTACTCGTCCATCAACCCGGCGCGACCTTCGGGGGTATTCGAAAGCACCTGCACGAAGTCGCCGAGCTGATCGCCGAACTGCATCAGCACGCGGTAGTCGCGGCCGATCCGCTGGCGCCGGCAGTTCTTCTCGCTGCCATGCTGCTCGCAGCCCTCGACGTGGGTGCCGAGTCCGAGAAACACGTCGGCGTCCTTCACCGGCATGCCGACGGCCTCCAGATTGGCGATGGTCGCCTCGTCCAGGTGCTGGGCACGATTGGAGATGTAGATGATGGTGACGCCCCTGGCGCTGGCAGCGCGCGCGAAGTCGACCACACCTGGCAGGGCGGCCGCCTTTTTCTCCGCCACCCAGCCGGCCCAGCTGACCTCGTCGTACTGCTCACCGGTGCGTACCAGCCGCGCCTGATAGGGCGAGTTGTCGAGCACCGTCTCGTCGATGTCCATGATCACCGCTGGCGCGAGTCCCGCGCCTTCGTTCGCGCGTTCCGACGGCACCAGGGCGTCCCAGTTGGGCTCTTGCAGCGCGCGATCCAGGTGGTCCGCGGCAGCGCGGAATGCCTGCAGGCTCAATGCGCGGTACTCGGCCGATGTCTGCACCCACAGCACCGCGTTGAGGTTGTCGTCGGCGCTGCCGGGGTCGGGGAGCCGCGGCGCCGTGCTGGCGAGCTCTGGATCGGCCGTGCCGTCCGCCGCCATGGCGGGCGACGGCGTGCGGGTCTGGTCGCAGGCCGCCAGCGTGAGCGCGGCGGAGAGGACGGATACGGCGAGAACGGGCAGACGCATGGGCGGGCCGGGCTGGTTTCGGGGCGCCGAGTGTAGCGAACGCCGCCCGTCACGGTTATGTCAGTGGCTCAGCGGCCGATGACACCGCACCGCGTGTGCGCAGCGATTTGTCTACAGCTCCGCTGGTGGTGCGGACGGCTGCACCGGCAGCAGCTCAAATCCCGAAGTCGGCTGCAGCCACGGCAGCAGCCAGTGGTCGACCAGCAGGAAAGCGAACAGCGCCATCAGGTACACGATCGAATAGTTGAACACCTTCATCGCGTACAGCTCGTCGGGCGGGTCCATCAGTTTCCAGGCGTGCCAGAGGAAACCCGCGCCCAGAACCAACGCGCCCGCGAGATAGAACACGCCGCTCATGCCGGTGGCCCACGGCAGGATCGTCACCACCACCAGCAGCACCGTGTAGAGCAGGATCTGCCAGCGGGTGTACTCCACGCCGTGGGTGACCGGGAGCATCGGCACCATCGCGCGTGCGTAGTCGCCGCGGCGGAAGATCGCCAGCGCCCAGAAATGCGGCGGTGTCCAGACGAAGATGATCAGCACCAGCAGCAACGCATGCGCCCAGTCCCACTCGCCACTCATTCCGGTCACCGCCGACCAGCCCAGCAATGGCGGTGCTGCGCCGGCAATGCCGCCGATCACGATGTTCTGCGGGGTGGCGCGCTTGAGGAACACGGTGTAGATCACTGCGTAGCCGATCAGCGAAGCGAACGTCAGTGCCGCGGTCAGCGGGTTGACCCAAAGCACCAGGATTCCCATCGACAGCGCCGCCAGCGCCAGCGCGAACGCCAGCGCGCGCCCCGGGGTGATGTGGCCGGCGACGATCGGCCGCCAGGACGTGCGGGTCATCCTCGCGTCGATGCGCGCATCGAGTATCTGGTTGATCGCCGCCGCCGATGACGCTGCCAGCCAGATGCCGAGGAACCCCAGCACCGATTCCTGCAACGGCGGCAGCCCTGGCACGGCCAGGAACATCCCGATCGCCGCAGTGAACACGATCAGAGCCACCACCCGCGGCTTGGTCAGCGACCAGTACTGGCGGAAGGTCTGCGTGGGCGACGCGTCGGCCATCATGATTGCGGCCGACGCACGCGCGCCAGCAACGAGACCAGCACGAACAGCAGCAGCACCGCGCCAGCGTTGTGCAGCACCGCCGTCCAAAGCGGCAACGCCAGCTTGACGTTGGCGATGCCAAGTCCAACCTGGGCCAGCGAGAGCACCGCCAGCATCGTTCCCCAGGTGCGCAGGCCGGGCGTGCGCACCAGGCGCACCGCGAGCCACATCAGGTACGCGAACACGACGACCGCCATCACCCGGTGCGCCATCTGGATCGCGATGCGCGCCTCACCGGCGAGCACCCCGCCTTCGAAGTCCGCGCCGATGCCGCGCCAGAGGTCGAAGCCCTCGCGAAAATCGCTCGGCGGCCACCACAACCCCACGCAGGTCGGGAAATCCGTGCCGCAGGCCAAGGCGGCGTAGTTGGCGCTGGTCCAGCCGCCGAGCGCGATCTGCACGGCCAGTAGCGCCAGCCCGGCGAGCACCCAGGCACGAAGCACCGGCGCTTCCGCCAGCCGGATCGGCGATCCGGTTGCGCGCCACGCCATCCACAGCAGCAGCGAGAACGTCAGCAATCCGCCAAGCAGATGGCCCATGACGACCACCGGCTTGAGCATCCAGGTGACCGTCCACATCCCCAGCAGCGCCTGGAAGATGATCACCGCCAGGGTCAGTACCGTGACCCGGGCGAGGTCCAGATTGCTCCAGCGCAGCGCCGCGACAATCAGGATGGCTTCCGCGAGCACTGCCAGCAGCGATGCGGCCAGGTAGTGGGTCTGCATGTACAGGGGGATCGCCAGCGCCACCAGCACCGACGCGCTCAGCACCTGCGCGATGCCGTAGCGGCGCCGGCGTGCCGCCAGCAGTGCCATCGCCAGCACCAGCACGCCCAGCGCGCCGGCGATCATGCGATGGAACTGCTCGCGCCATGCCTTGTGCACCTCGATCGGGCGAATGGCAGTCAATGCCTCGTCGGCCGTCGCCGTGGCCTGGGTCGGCCATGCCGCACGGCCGTAGCAGGTCGGCCAATCGGGGCAGCTGAGGCCGGCGTCCGACAGGCGCACGAACGCGCCGAACACGATCACGCCCAGCGCCAGCGCGACGGACAGCCAGGCAAGCCGGTGAAAGTGCCGCGACGGGCGCGAAATCGCCGTTCGTGGCGTTGAGCTGGGCTGCGTAGGGATCATGGGGACTCGTGGGTTCGGATGGCTGCGGCGGCGCGTCGGAGAGTGGCCGCTGCGGCGCGGCTCACATCAGTTTCAGCAGCCTGGCCAGGTCGGTGCGCAGCCCGCCCAGATCGGACCCGGGAGGGTAACGCAGAATCACGAATCCATTGGGGTCGACCACGTAGACGGGAACCCCGGCTGGGTCCTGCAGGCGCGGCAGGCCGGCACGCAGCGCGGGGTCGGAATGCAGCACGCGCATCGCCGACGGCGGCGGCGCTGTCGCGGGTGGCTCGCAGGGCTGCGAGCCGGGACACGCCCACAACACATGGACGCGATCAGCCCGCCTGCCGAACAGCTGCCACACCTTGTCGAGGTCGCGCGCGAGGCGAATGCACTCGTCGCCGCAGTCGGCCGGAGGCGCCACCACGATGCGCCACAGCCGCGCTTCGGGCTCCCACGGATATGCCGTGCCGTCCAGCGTGCGCGGCTGCACATCGCGCAGGTCGCCCGGCGGCTCCAGCAGTTCGCCGACGTTGCGGGTGCCCTCCGGCTGCCAGCCCGAAAAGCGCAGCACGCCTGCAATGAACATGCTGCCCAGGAACACCACGACCAGCACGATCAGCAGCGTGCGATTGCGCTTGCGCGCTTCCGGTTGGCTTGTGGCGGACGGATCGTTCATGGGCGGGGCCTGCGGAAAGTGAGGATCAGGGCGGTCACCAGCACCGTGAGCGCCAAGCCGAACCAGGTCAGCGCGTAGCCGCGGTGCTTGGCCGGAGGAAGGGTATTGGCGAGCAGGGTGAGATCACGTTCGTGGCCGATCGGCAGCGCCGGATCGAGCCGCAGCACGCGCGTCGCCAGCGGCGTGTCCAATCCGGTGGCAGTGGCGATCGCCTCCATGTCCACCCGTGTCAGCAGCCATCCCTCGCCGCTGGGTGCCACGCCAGTGCCCAGCGGAATCCCGCTCGAGGGCGGCGGCACCAGCAATCCGCGCAATTCGCGCGCCGACGGTGGCGCATCGACATCGGGCATCGTCCGGTCGCCCGCCAGCGGCAGCCAGCCCAGGTCGACCAGCAGCGGAGCGCCGTCATCGGGACGGAAGATGCGGTAGAGCCTGACACCGACGCGGCCGTTGCGTTGCTGATTGTCCAGCCACAGCGGGCCGCGCGGATCGAAGCGGCCGGCACCTGCGGCCCAGTCATAGGTGTCGGTGCGATCAGGATCGGCCGCCGTTGCGAGTGGACGCGCCACACGGTCGAGCGTGACCTGCCCGGCCGCTTCGAGCATCGCCTCCTTCTCGACGCCGCGGCGCAGCTGCCACGTGCCAAGGCCGGCGAACAACGCGGTCAGCCCCAGCGCGAGCGCCCAACCGGCAAGGAGGTTGCCCGTGCGACTCACGCCGACCCGGCCCTGGACTGTGATAATGCAGCCCTGCCGGGACCGCCCGCTGGGCGACGGAGCATCGTAATGAAGACCCTGTTGATTGTCGGCTTCCTGATTCTCATCGTGTGGAACCTCGGCGCCGGGCTGTACTACATGCTCGTCGACAAGAGCGAGAGCAAGCGGACGGTCAATGCCCTGACCCGGCGTATCGCGCTGTCCGTCGCGCTGATCCTGATTTTGATCCTGTCGATCTGGATGGGCTGGATCACCCCGCACGGAGTCGGCCGGGCCCCGTAGGGCGGCGCCGCTCCTGCGCTGGACGCAAGACCGCCCCGCGCGGCCGCAAGTTCCGCCGCGCGTGCGCCTGATTGGACCCGCCGCGACACGTCGGGCGGACCGTCCGCCTGATCGACGAGCGCCGCCGCTGCGACGGCGTGGCGTCGAAAAGGCTGGTTACAGCACGTACACGAACAGGAACAGGCCCAGCCAGACCACGTCGACAAAGTGCCAGTACCAGGCGACTGCCTCGAATCCGAAATGGTTGTCCCGGTCGAAATGGCCCTTCAGGCAGCGGAACCAGATCACCGCCAGCATGATCGTGCCCAGGGTCACGTGCAGGCCGTGGAACCCCGTCAGCATGAAGAAGGTCGAGCCATAGATGCCTGACCCGAGCGTCAGGTTGAGCTCCTGATAGGCGTGGATGTACTCCTCGACCTGGAAGCCCAGGAACAGCACGCCCAGCAGCACCGTCGCACCCAGCCATACCAGCAGCTGCGTGCGATGCGCGGCCTTGAGCGCGTGATGGGCCGCGGTGATGGTGACACCGGAAGTCAGCAGGATCAGCGTGTTGAGCAGCGGCAGGCCCCAGGCCGGCACGGTCTGGAACACGCCACCGACGGCGCCCGGGCCGCTGGTCGGCCATCCGCCGGTGAATTCCGGCCACAGCAGTTCGTTCGTCGCCATGCCATCTCCGACGCCGCCGAGCCACGGCAACGCCAACTGGCGCGCATAGAAAAGCGCACCGAAGAACGCGGCGAAGAACATCACCTCGGAGAAGATGAACCACACCATGCCCATGCGGAACGAGGTGTCGACCTGGCGGTTGTATTTGCCCTGGATCGACTCGGCGATGACGTCGCCAAACCAGCCGAACAGCACCGCGACGAGGGCCGCGACGCCAATGAGGAATGTCCACATTCCCCAGCTGACCTCGTTGAGCCAGCTGGCGAAGCCGATCATGGCCACGAACAGTGCGATCGAGCCCAGGAAGGGCCAGCGGCTGCTGTGCGGCACGAAATAGACGTCGGCGTTCGGCGATTGGGCCTGGGCCATGGCGGTGGTTCCTGTTTTCGGTTGGCGTTGCGGTAAGAATCAGCGCGCCGAGCGCGGCAGCGAGGGCGCCGCGCCCGGGGGCGTGGTCGCGGCCTGCCGTGCGGTCAGCACGTCGTTCTTGAAGAAGGTATAGGAAAGCGTGATCGTCTTGACGTCGGCCGGCAGGTTGGGGTCGACGATGAAGCGGACCGGCATGTCGCGGGTTTCCCCGGCGGCCAGGGTCTGCGCCGTGAAACAGAAGCATTCGGTCTTGCTGAAATATCCCGAGGCGCGCGCCGGCGCCACCGATGGCACCGCGCTGCCGACGATCGCGCGATCGCTGGTGTTGCGAGCGTGGTAGGTCGTCTCGTACTGCTCGCCGGGGCGCACCTGCATCGTCAACTGGTTGGGGTTGAACTCCCAGGGCAGCTTGGAGTTCACGCCACCGTCGAACTCGATGGTGACAGTGCGCGCCGCCGTCGGCGCCTTCGCCTTGGCAACTGCCCCGTCGGAGACGCTGTTGTCGAGGCGTATCCCGAACACCTTCTCGCAGGCCAGGCGGTACAGCGGCACCAGGCTGAAGGTGAAGCCAAACGCGGCGATCGCCACGGCGACCATCTTGAAGGTGCCCGCGCTGTGATTGTTCGGAGTCTGCGGCGCGCTCACGGCTCCCCCAGGATGCCGATCATCAGGAAACCCACGTACACCGCCACTGCCACCACGGCGATCCACAACGCGGTACGCCGCGCGCGACGGCGGCGTGCGGCGATGTCCTCGTTCGGTTGGCGGTCGTCAGGATTCATTGGGATGACTCTCTAATCAAATGGTCCGCGAAAGACGCGCTTGCGTCTTCCGCGGACAACCATCAATCAGTGGGTGATATCGCCGTGCGCCAGGTCGCCATCGCGGATGACCGGCGGAACGGTGAAGGTGTGGTGCGGCGCCGGGCTCGGCACGGTCCACTCCAGGCCACGCGCGCCTTCCCACGCACGCGCCTCGGCCTTCGCGCCATGGCGCAGCGAGTGCCACAGCACGAATGCCATGAAGAACGGCGTGACGAACATGCCGAACGCACCGATCGAGCTGATCAGGTTCCAGTCGGCGAACACCACGTTGTAGTCGGGGATGCGGCGCGGCATGCCGGCCAGGCCCAGGAAGTGCTGCGGGAAGAACAGCACGTTGACGAACACCACGCTCCACCAGAAATGGATCTTGGCCAGGGTCTCGTTGTACATGCGCCCTGTCCACTTCGGCCACCAGTAGTAGACCGCCGCGATGATCCCGAACAGAGCGCCGGTGACCAGTACGTAGTGGAAGTGCGCGACCACGAAATAGGTGTCGTGGTACTGGAAGTCCGCGGGCACGATCGCCAGCATCAGTCCCGAGAAGCCGCCGATGGTGAACAGGATCACGAAGGCGATCGCCCACAGCATTGGAGATTCGAAGCTGATCGAGCCGCGCCACATCGTCGTGACCCAGTTGAAGACCTTCACCCCGGTGGGGATCGCGATCAGCATCGTGGCGTACATGAAGTACAGCTCGCCGCCCAGCGGCATGCCCACGGTGAACATGTGGTGGGCCCAGACGATGAACGACAGGA
>JALYOF010000025.1 GCA_030857025.1 Pseudomonadota bacterium
CGAGTGTCAAAGTCCGCGAAAACGAGCCTTTCGAGTTTGCCCTGCGTCGCTTCAAGCGCACCTGCGAAAAGGCCGGCGTCCTCGCCGAGACCCGCAAGCGCGAGTTCTACGAGAAGCCGACCCAGGAGCGCAAGCGCAAGGCCGCAGCCGCGGTGAAGCGCCAGTCCCGTCGCGCCTCGCGCGATGTGACCAAGCGCCAGCGCCTGTACTGATCAAGCGGATCTGACCGCGGCGTCCCCCGGGACCTGCGACCACGATACGAGCACGAAGCCGGCACGCCTGACGCGTTGCCGGCTTTTTGTGTTGGCCGGGAGATCAGGCGTAGAGACGCCAGTCCTGGAACGGGGCTCATCGCGCGGCAAAGGGACGCGACGGCCCTGCATGCATGGCCCAGGACCCACAAGGCGTGGCCTTAGGCCCGACTATCGCCGCGCGCCACCGGGTAATCGATTCTCCTGCTCCCTGCCCCCGCTCCCGCCCTCTCCGCGCCACTTCTGCCCTCCCCGCCCTCCCAAGGACACACCCATGAGCCCACTCAAGCAACGCCTCACCGATGACATGAAAGCGGCGATGAAGTCCGGCGACAAGCACGGCCTTGGCGTGATCCGGCTGATGCTGTCGGCGATCAAGCAGCGTGAAGTCGACGAGCGCATCGAGCTGGACGATGCCCAGGTGCTCGCCGCACTCGACAGGATGGTCAAGCAGCGCCGCGACTCGGTCAGCCAGTTCGAGGCGGCCGATCGTGCGGATCTGGCGGAGATCGAGAAGGCGGAGATCGTGGTGATCGAGCGCTACCTCCCGGCCAAGCTGGGCGAGGCCGAGATCGTCGCCGCCATCGATGCCGCCATCGCGGAAACCGGTGCCTCGGGACCGGCCGACATCGGCAAATTGATGGGAGCGCTGAAGCCGCGCCTGGCCGGGCAGGCCGACATGGGTCAGGTCTCGGCCCTGGTGAAGCAGCGCCTCGCGGGCTGATAGTCACTCGCCCGGCTTGGCGGAAGTCCGCTTTGGCGCACCGTCCGGTCCCCTGCCGGACGGTCGCGGCGGACGCGCCGCTGACCGCCTGCAGCGCATCGTGGATCCGGTCTTGCCGGACCCGCCGACGAAGCCCGCCGCCGTGGCATTCTGATCGCTCATGGCCCGCATCTCCGACGCATTCATCGATGGCTCCGCAGGGCCCGCCCGCGCACGCGTCGCCCTGCAACACGCCGCCGCGCGTCGACTGAACCCGGCTGAAGGCCGCAAAGGCGGCGCTTGACCGATGGCCCGAATTCCAGACAGCTTCATCGACGACCTGCTGGCCCGATCCGATCTGGTCGAACTGATCGGCACGCGCGTGCCGCTCAAGCGCCAGGGCAAGGAGTACGCGGCACGTTGCCCGTTCCACGACGAACGCTCGGCAAGCTTCACCGTTTCCCCGACCAAGCAGTTCTATCACTGCTTCGGCTGCGGCGCGCACGGCACCGCGATCAGCTTCCTGATGAATTACGACCGGCTGGAGTTCCTCGACGCGGTCGAGGAACTGGCGAAGCAGACCGGCATGGAAGTGCCGCGCGACACCATCCAGCGCAACGCCAGGCCCGACAGCCAGGACCTCTACTCCGTGCTGGAGGACGCCTCTCGCTTCTACGTGTCGCAACTGGCTGGCAACGCGAAGGCGCGCGCGTACCTCGATGATCGCGGCGTAGACGCGGAAACGCGCGCGCGATTCGCGATCGGCTATGCGCCGGCGGGATTCAGCGCGCTGCGCGATGCGATCGGCGGCGACCCGAAGCGCATGGCGCTGCTCGAGCGCGGCGGCATGATGTCGAAAAAGGACGACGGCGGCCGGCCATACGACAAGTTCCGTGACCGGGTCATGTTCCCAATCCTCGACCGGCGCGGGCGCACGATCGCCTTCGGCGGCCGCGTGCTCGGTCCCGACGACAGCCCCAAGTACCTCAACTCGCCCGAAACCGAGCTGTTCCACAAGGGCCGCGAACTCTACGGCCTGTGGCAGGTGCGCCAGGCCCACAAGGCGATCCCGCGCCTGATCGTCGTGGAGGGCTACATGGACGTGGTCGCACTGTCGCAGCACGGCATCGACACCGCGGTGGCGACCCTCGGCACGGCGACCACTCCCGACCACGCCGAACTGCTGTTCCGCAACGCGCCGGATGTCTATTTCTGCTTCGATGGCGACCGTGCAGGACGAGATGCTGCATGGAAGGCCGTTGAATCCTGCGTAGCCAAGATGCGTGACGGGCGGCAAGCCTTTTTCCAGTTCCTGCCGGACGGGGAAGACCCTGACTCGATGGTGAGGAAACTTGGCGCAGAAGGTTTTGAAGCAAACCTTGCGGAAGCTCTACCGCTTTCAAGTTTTCTGTTCCGCGAAATCGAGCGCGACACCAACGTCAACACGCTGGACGGAAAGTCACGCGTCTGGGCCGTGTGCAAACCGTTGATCGCCTTAATGCCGGATGGTGCCTTCCGCGACAGAATGATCGAAGAGCTCCACCGCCGCGCCGGCAATCCCAACAAGCTGCAGCGCGCACAACTCGGGACTGGGCAGGATCTTCGCTCAAGCTTGATGAACTCTTACGAAGCCGCTGGCGCTAGTGTGAAGGGTCAACCAACAAAATCGACGTCAAAACGCACCGTTGTGCGCGGGGCGATCTCGCTGTTGCTGCAACGCCCCGCGCTCGCGCTGGCGCTGCAGCCACCGTTCCGTTTCGCCGCATTGCGCCAACCCGGCATCACGTTGCTGATCGACCTGCTGCAACTGGTGTACCAGCGCCCGGATATCAGCACCGGTTCGCTGATCGAGCACTTCAACGGCCGCGACGAGCAGGCCGCGCTGCAGAAGCTCGCATCACATTCGCTGCCCGGCGACGAAGCCCTCTGGCGGGCGGAGTTCATCGACGCGATCGCGCAGCTTGATCGCCAGACCGCGCAGCAACGCATCGATGAGTTGCAGGCCAAATGGCGCGAAATCGGCACCTCCTCGGCGCTGTCGTCTGGCGAGCACGCGGAGTTGAAAGAGCTTCAGGTGCTGGTGCGTCGCTAGCTCGTCGCCATGAGGCTGCCAGGTCCGGGGTGCGCGTTGCTTACTCGGGCTAAGCTGGTAGCCGTCAAGCAGGCCCCAATAGCTTTCGTAGCCGGGTAAGCGGCAGCGCACCCGGGGTCTGGTGAATAACCCGAAGCCTTTCGTCATCCCGGATGCGCTCGCATGCCCCGGCCGCCAGGCATCGGTTATCGCGATAGCAGCCGCGCTAAGCTCGGCATTCCACCTTTGGCCGTCTGGGGAGTCGCCGATGTCGCTCTGCCGCATTGTTTCCACCACCGCACTCTCTCTCGCATGCGCCATGCCCGCATTCGCGCAAGAGCCTGCCGCCGCTGTCCAGGCTGACCGCGTCGAAATCGGCAACCGTGTCAGCGAAAACATTCCCGGGATCCCGCCGGAGCTCATCGAGCAACTCAACCGCTACCAGAACACGCGCGGCGCGGGCTTCGCCGGATGGACGAAGGACGGCTGCATGCTGGTCAGCACGCGTTTCGCCGAGACCAGCCAGGCGCACCGCGTGTGCACCCCGATGGGCATGCGCGAGCAGCTGACCTTCCATCCCGAGCCGATACGCAGCCTGGAGGCCGCACCAACCACATCGGAACTGGACGGCTTCGTCTTCGGCAAGGACGTCGGCGGCAACGAGTTCTGGCAGTTGCACTGGTTCGATCTGGACACGCGCGAGACGACCCTGCTGACCGATGGCAAGGCGCGCAACCAGTCGGCCCTGTTCTCACCAGACGGCAGCCAGTTGGCCTGGAGCAGCACGGCGCGCAACGGCACCGACACGGACGTGTGGCTGATGGATTTCGCCACGCGGCAGTCGCGGCCGCTGGTCACCGAGGGTGGACTTTGGGTCGCGACCGACTTCTCCCCGGACGGAAAGCGGCTGCTGGTGATGAAGTACGTGTCGGCGGCGGAGTCGTATCCCGGCGAAGTCGACATCGCCAGCGGCAAGCTGACGATGTTCCCGGTCGATGGCGGCAAGGCGTCCTTCGGCGACTTCCGCTACGCACCCGATGGCAAGGCCGTGTACTACATCTCCGACGAATCGATCGAGGGCGTGGCGCAGGAATTCCGCACGCTGCGCCATCACGATCCGGCCAGCGGGCGACTCGATGTTCTCAGCGCTTCCATTCCATGGGACGTGGGCGACATCAGCATCGCCGACGACGGCCAACACCTTGCGTTCGTGAGCAACGAGGACGGCGTCGACCGGCTGCACGTGCTGTCGTTGCCATCGCATACGCCGGTGCCGCTGCCGAGCTTGCCGCTGGGCGCGATCGGCGGCGTGGCGTTCTCCGCCGAGGGTCGACGGATTGCACTGACGCTGAACACCGCGACCTCGCCCAGCGACGTGTACGTGATCGACCTGCCCGAAGTCGGCGCATCAACGCCGTCCGCGCTCGTGCGTTGGACACGCAGCGAGGTCGGCGGGCTGGATTCCACCGGTTTCGTGGCTCCAACGCTGGTGCGCTACCCGACATTCGACCAGGTCGATGGTGGTCCGCGAACCATTCCGGCGTTCTACTACCGCCCCGACAATGTGCCGGCCGGAAAGAAGCTGCCGGTCGTGATCCAGATCCATGGCGGCCCGGAAGGCCAGGCGCGACCGACCTTCAGCCCGACCGCGCAGTACCTGGCCAACGAACTGGGCGTCGCTCTGCTGGTCCCCAACGTGCGGGGCTCCAGCGGCTACGGCAGGACCTACCTGGGCCTGGACAATGCGGAGAGGCGCGAGGATTCCGTCAAGGATATCGGCGCCCTGCTCGACTGGATCGCGCTGCAGCCGGAGCTGGATGCCGATCGCGTCGGCGTCTACGGCGGCAGCTACGGCGGCTACATGGTGCTGGCGTCGATGATGCGCTACCCCGAGCGGATCAAGGCTGGCGTCGACATCGTCGGCATCTCGCATTTCGGTACGTTCCTGAAGAACACCGAGGACTACCGCCGCGATCTTCGCCGCGCCGAGTACGGCGACGAGCGCGATCCGGCGATGCAGGCGGTGTTCGACGAAATCTCCCCGCTCAACCATGCCGACCGGATCACCGCGCCGCTGTTCGTGGCGCAGGGAAAGAACGACCCGCGCGTGCCGTACACCGAGGCCGAACAGATCGTGAAAGCCGTCCGCGGCAACGGTCAGCCGGTCTGGTACCTGCTGTTCAATGATGAGGGGCACGGCTTCTCGAAGAAGACCAACAGCGACTACTTCGGCGCGGCGACGATGCTGTTCTGGAAACAGCATCTGCTGCCGGGTGAGCAGTAGCCGACCGGCTGAAGCAACCGGCACGCTGGCGCCTATCGTTTCTTGTTCCTGCCGGCGTCGCCGCCGCCTTTCCCGCCGGGGCCGGGTGGGTGATGTTCCATTCCGTGCGGATCGTTGCGGTCGTCGTCCGGGTCGGCCGCGCCGGGACTGTGATCGTGGCCCTGGTGCCTGTTGCCGCCATCCTCCGGGGGGTGTCCGTGCCCGCCCTGATCGCCGGGGCCATGTCCCGTCTTCGACATCGGACGACGCCTCGGCGGCGCTGCGGGACCCATTGCCTCCCTTCGCATCCTTCGCATCTCCTCAGGTGTGGGCATGCGACCGTCGCGGAAGAGTTCGCGCAGCATCAGCCACCACTCCAGGTCGAGCCACGGACGCGGACCGCGGCGGCGTCCCTTGCATATCTGGACGAAGCGCCCGGTACTCGGCCTGCCGCCGTCGCCGATCAGGAACGCCAGGTAGTACCCCACAATGGCCACGGCCGGTTCCGCTGGTACCTGCGCGAGGATCACGTCGCCGCGCTCCCGCCCGAACTCCAGCTCGACCAGCCTCTGATCGGGATTGAAATTGTGGGTAACCGAGCCGCACCGGACCAGTACGACTCTGGTGATGCTCGCGGCATCGGGTGTGCTGATCTCGATCGCCTCGCCGTGGCACGCCTTGGGGGCGATATCGGTGATCCGGGGGCGCCGACCGCAGAAGTACCAGGGTTCGAAGATCTCGACCCGCAGTTCGCGATTGTCCATTCCGGCAGCCGCGTTGAAGTTCGAGCCGGCGACCCACACGGCGCCGTCCGGCATCAGCAGCGCCGTGCTGTGATAGCCACGCACCACGGGCGAAGCCGGCAGCACGCGCCAGGTGCCGCTCACCGGATCGTAGGCCTCCGGCGCACGTACACCGGTGCTGTCGTCGATACCGGACTTCAGCCCACCTTCGATGAATATCTCGCCGGTGGGCAGGATGATCGAATCGGCGTTCTCCCTCACCGGATTCATGTCGCCCGCGGACGGATGGTCGATCATCGCGCGCGGCGCCGCAGTCCACCCTGCAGCGACATCGGCGGGATCGAGGATGTACGGCATGGAGCCACCGGCCTGCATGATGCGGGCGCGGTAACCCTCCTGCGGCCTGAGCGGCAGCATGACCGACGTGGTGTCCTGGGCGAACCAGTTGTCGTAGATGCCCTCGGGCGGCGGTGCGATGACGTCGTCCCAGTCGGTGGCATCGGTGTACGGCTGCCATTTTTCCAGTCGACGGTTGGCCATCGGTGACATTGAGATCACACTGCTGTCGGGCAGCACGTGCAGCCGCGGGTATTCGTAGCGCCGCGCATCGACCGTGTCGATATTCGCGTAATCCGCCGCGCCGACGATGGACCATGTCCCGCTGGCGGCATCGTAGAGCTCCAACGAATTGTTGTTGTGGCGGCTGTCGTCCACTTCGGGGTGGCCCGATACCGACAGAACGCGACCATCGGGCATGGTCACCAGCGTCGGATACCACTTGCCCCCGGTCTTTTCGATATCGAGCCCTTCGACCACCTCACCGGCACGCTGGGTCACCATCTTTCCGGTCACGTGCCACTGTTCGTCCGCAGGATCGAACAGATACGCATCGCGGATGCCGATGAAGTGCCCCGACGGATGGACACCGCCGCCTCCCCAGTTGCGCGTTCCACCCGCGGCGAGGATGCGTCCATCCGCCAACTGCGCATGCCCACTGCAGAACAGGTCCACGTTGCCGGGGAGTCCGGTGACCTGGGTGATGGCGCGGGTTGTGCAGTCGAACAGGCGGGTGTGGTCCACGTCCTCGTTCTGGTTGAGCGATCGGGTGTGCTGGTCGCCCCCGAAGTAAAGGATCTTGCCGGTATGCAGCAGGGCGGCGTGCACCGCCAGAATCCCGGCAGCCGTGCTGTTCCCGACCTGGATCCAGCGTCCCAGGAACTCCTGGACGATGACGGGCCTGCTCATGGGCGAGCGGTGCTGGCAAAGCCGCTGGTCCGCAGTCACCGAATCGCCGACATCGAGAGGCCCGCTGATGCCCACGTGCAGGTCGGTGCCGCCGCCCACGCCGGTACCGCGGAAAATCCCGTTGACATACACGTCGACGCGCCCCCCCGGCACCACGTCGAGCACGTGAATACCGGTCGAGCAGGAGTACAACGGTTCCGCGACACGCGGGGGGACGATCCGCTCCAGCTCGCCGACGACAGCCGCGTTCGATTTCGAACTGACGAGTCCGCAACCGCGCTGCACGGCATGAATCCTGTCTCCGGCAATCAGCAGCGGTGCCACCGGGACATCGACCTGCGCAGCGTTTGCCGTCCGCTCGCCGATGGGCGCGCCCAGCAGGTGCGAGTACACGTAGACGCGCGCGCCGACATGAACGTTGGACACCCGCACGGCCGCGCCGCATTCGTAGACGGGCTCGTGCAGCTTCGGCGTTGGAAGCGAAGCCGGCGCGGCATCCACCAGGACCCCGTCGCCCGACGTGCTCCACTCGCCACAGAGCTCCTGGATGGCGGTGATAATGGTTCCGCCGACCAGTTTCGGCACCAGGAAGTCGTAGGTTCCGTCCACCGGCGATTCGGCCATGCCCAGTTCCACGCCATCGGCGAGAATTTTCACCCGGGCGCCCATGATCAGACTGCCGAGTACGACCGTGGTATTGCCGTCGCACAGCGGTGGGATCACGTGGGCCGAGGGCACGGGCATGTTGTCGTCGACCATGACGGGAACGGCATCCGCACTGGTCAGGTTGCAGCGGCCGCGCAGTTCCTGCCTGGCGCTGATCGTTTCACCCAGCACAAGCGGCGGATTCACTCCCATCCACAGCTCGCTCGCATCGAAACAACCCTGTTGGTTGGGACCTGCGCTGCGCATGACCGTGACCGTGGCACCGTGGACGACGTTGCCCACGGTGATGCGTCGCTCGCACTCGCGAAGAGGCGCGCGCACCACTGGCACAGGCAGCGTCAGCAGCTTCTCCATCAGGATGTCCACCGGCGGGCCGTCCGTGATGATTCCAGCAGCGCCGCAGGCATTCTGCTGCGCCTGGATCGACATACCCGCGGCCAAGGGCGTCGAAAGGTGGAAACGGGCGTTGCCGTCGTAGCTCTCTCCCTGGCCCAGGATCGTGCCTCCGTCCCTCAGTTCGACCTTGGCACCCGGCACCAGCCCTTCGAGCCAGACGCATTCGCCGCACTGGTTCAGATGGCTGAGAAACCCCACCGGCCCCACCGAGGGCGGCTTGGATTGCACCTCGACCTCTTCCGGCGACGGCGGACTGGTATCCATTCCGACCGCCTGAGTGGCGACGACCCGCTGGCCGGCGCCGAGCGGGGTGCTGAGTGCAAAGTGCTGATCCGACCAGGACGCGATGCCCGAGCCGACGACCGCTCCATCCGCCAGCAGCGTGACTGTCGCGCCGGTGAGTTGACCCTGGACCCGGACCCGTCCGCTGCACTCCGAAAGCGGGCCGATGACACGCGGTGGAAGCAGAGCCATGGCAACCTCTCCTTTGTGAACAGACGGGACGTCCTTGCGACCGCTGAGGGGCTGCGAGCCTGCCTCCGCGGTACGACCACACCGATGGCCGCAAATCGGGTGTATGTTTCGCGGCAAACGGGGGCCGGGGAGTTCATCGGCCACCGGAACGTGGCACCCGCGCCTAACGGTTGAAACGGTGGGATGTCTGGCCTGCAATCGGCATCCAAGCGGCTACCATCCGGGCTGCCACGCAACCTTCGAGCACTGAATGAGCCAAGGCACCCAACACGCGAGTGAAGACCCACGCAACGCCGACATCCTGATCTGGATCAACGGCGCGCTGAAGCATCGCAGCCAGGCAATGGTCTCGGTGTTCGACAGCGGCTTCGTGCTCGGCGATGGCGTATGGGAAGGCCTTCGCGTCGTGCAGGGTCATCCGGCGTTCCTCGATGCGCATCTGGATCGGCTGCAGGAGGGCGCCAAGGCGCTGATGGTCGACATCGGGCTCGACCGCGCCGAACTCACCCGTGCGATTTACGACACGCTCGATGCGAACGGCATGCACGGCGACGGAGTGCACGTCCGGCTGATGGTCACGCGCGGCGTCAAGCGCACGCCCTACCAGGATCCGCGCGTCACCGAAGGCCCGGCGACCGTGGTGATCATCGCCGAGTACAAGCAGGCATCGCGACAGACCGCGCTTGGCGGCGTGTCGCTGTACACCGTGCACGTGCGACGCGGCGCTCCCGACGTGCAGGATCCGAAGCTCAACTCGCACAGCAAGCTCAACTGCATCACCGCGTGCATCCAGGCGACGGGTGCGGGTGCCGATGAAGCTTTGATGCTGGACCCGCACGGCTTCGTTTCCACCTGCAATTCCACGCACTTCTTCATCGTGCGCAAGGGCGAGGTGTGGACCTCGACGGGGCAGTACTGCCTCGGCGGAATCACGCGTGCGAACGTCGTCGCGCTGTGCCGCGACAACGGCATACCCGTGTTCGAGAAGTCCTTCAGCCTGACCGACGTCTATGGCGCGCAGGAAGCCTTCGTCACCGGCACCTTTGCCGGCGTGGTGCCGGTGCATACGGTCGATGGTCGCTGCATCGCTCAGCGAACTCCTGATGCAGGCGCGCGCGAAGACGTTCGCGGACCGGTCGTGCAACGGCTGCAATCGCTGTACGGCGACTTCGTGGCAGCGGATGTCGCGCGCCGCACCCGCCCAACATGAGCACGGGCGTTTGAGCGCCGGGACGGCAATGCCGCTGCGGGTGGCCATGTGGTCCGGCCCGCGCAACATCTCCACGGCGATGATGCGCGCCTGGGAAAACCGCGGCGACTGCGCTGTCAGCGACGAGCCGCTGTACGCGCATTACCTGCACCACACCGGGCTGGTTCACCCCGCTCGCGAGGCGATCATCGCCGAAGGCCAGACGCGCTGGCCCGACGTGGTCGCCGCGCTGCTCGGGCCTGCGCCAGGCGGAGCGCCGGTCTGGTACCAGAAACACATGACCCATCACCTGCTGCCGCACATCGACCGCGGCTGGATCAGCCAGTTGCACAACGTACTGCTGATCCGCGATCCACGCGAGGTGGTCGCGTCGTACGTGAAATCGCGCGCGATCGTCACCGCCGGGGACATCGGGCTGCCCCAGCAGGCGATGCTGTACGACGAACTCGCCAGCGCGGGGGTGCCGCCGCCGGTCATCGACGCACACGACTTCCTCGGCGATCCCGAAACGCACCTGCGTGCCCTGTGTACCTGGCTGGGCATCCGGTTCACCGACCGGATGCTGCACTGGCCCGCCGGCTCCCGCGACAGCGACGGCGTCTGGGCACCACACTGGTATGCGCGCGTGTGTGAGTCGACCGGGTTCGAGCAACCGAACCATCGCGAACCGGCGCTCAGCGGACGGGCGGCGGAAGTCGCGGAAGAATGCCTGCCGCATTACCGCCGCCTGCATGAGGCGAGGCTGCGGGTCGACCGCGCGTCGATCGATCACCGCATTGCCCGCCGCCGCGACTGACGCGGAAGCCCGGATCGCCTGAATGCACCGGGTGCTCCGCAGCAGCCCATGCCGCTTGCCTCTGGCTACAATCGTGTTCCGCGATCCGCGGCGCCGCCCACCCACGCCGATGCGCAATCCACTGCAGGACCAGTTGCTGAAGGCAGGCCTGGTCAAGAAGCACAAGCTGGCCGAGGCCGTGCGCGAGCAGGACCGCAAGCGACACGCGAAGAACCCCGTTGCACCGGTCGGCGACGAGGTGGATACGCAACGCCTGCAGGCCGAACGCGCCGAGCGCGATCGTGCGATCTCGGCGCAGCGCAACGCCCAGGCGCGCGCCGGCGAGCTGCGCGCACAGGTGCGGCAGATCGTCGAGAGCAACAAGGTGCCGCGCGAAGGCGAAATTCCATATCGCTTCAGCGACGGCGACAGGATCCGCGACGTGCTGGTCAACGAAGCGCTGCGCGCGCAGCTTGCGAAAGGCGCGCTCGTGATCGCGCGGCACGACGCCGGCTACGAACTGATCCCGCGCGCCGCGGCGCAGAAAATCCTGGAGCGCGATGCATCGATGATCGTGCTCGACCACGGCCGCAGCGACGCCGAAGCGGCTGGCGGCGATGACGCGGACGACGACTACTACAAACAGTTCCAGGTGCCCGACGATCTGATCTGGTGACCGCCGCGCGACAACGGCGTTTCCCCTCGCTCAGCCTTCCAGCAGGGCCTTGATCGCCGCGAAGCTCGCGGTGGCGCGCTCATGCTTGCGCGCCGCGTCGGCGACCGGATCGGCACCATCGCGCTGCAGTTCGGCTGCGGGCAACTCTTCCAGGAAACGGCTCGGCTGCAGCCGGATCTTGTCGCCCCATCGCTGCGTCTCGCGCGAGTGCGACAGGTACAACGCCTCTTTCGCACGCGTGATGCCGACATAGAACAGCCGGCGCTCCTCGTCGACGCGACCTTCGTCCAGGCTGGCCTCGTGCGGCAGTACACCGTCTTCGACCCCGACGATGAACACGTAGCGGAACTCGAGGCCCTTGGCGCCGTGCAGGCTCATCAGGCGCACCTGGTTGCCGGGCTCGCCCTTGTCCGCATGCGACAGCAGCGCGAGTTGCGCGGCCAGTTCGCTCGCGCCGGCGCCCTTGCGGCGGCTGCTGCCGTCGGCGTTGCCGCCGTCGAACCAGTCGGCCAGTTCGTCCAGGTTCTGTTTGCGCCGCAGGAAGCCTGCGTCGTCCTTGCATTGCGCGCGCAGCGAGGCGTGCAGACCGCTGCGCTGGGCAAGCGTGCGCACGAGATCGGAGGGGCTGCTGGTGTTGGCCTCGGTGCGCAGCGAGCGCACGATCGTGGCGAAACCATCGAGCGCGTTGGCCGCGCGCGGCGAGAGCTGCTTGAGCGCACCGACCGACTCGGCCGCCCGCGACATCGGCATGCCCGCGTGCTGCGCAAGCTCGGCGAGCTTCGCCAGCGTGGTCGACCCGACCTCGCGCTTGGGCGAGGTGACGGCGCGCAGGAAGGCGGCATCGTCCTCGGGATTGGCGATCAGGCGCAGCCACGACAGCGCGTCCTTGACCTCGCCGCGCTCCAGGAACGCCGTTCCACCGCTGAGGTGGTACGGAACGCGCACCAGCTGCAGCGCCTTTTCAAGCGCGCGCGACTGGAAGTTGCCGCGGAACAGCACGCAGAAATCGCTCCAGGGAGCCTGCCTGGCTTCGGCGAGGAAGCTGATCTCGGCGGCGACCTTTTCCGCCTCGTGCGCGTTGTCGCGGCACTCCCAGACGCGGATGCGCTCGCCGTCGGCCTGGTCGCTCCACAGCGTCTTGAGGTGCTCGTGCGGATTGTTGGCGATCAAGGCATTGGCCGCGCGCAGCACGCGATTGCTGCAGCGGTAATTCTGCTCGAGCTTGACGATTCGCAGGTCCGGATAGTCGGTACCCAGCTGCGACAGGTTTTCCGGATTCGCGCCCCGCCAGGCGTAGATCGACTGGTCGTCGTCGCCCACGCAGGTGAACAGCCCTCGCGGGCCGGCGACGGCCTTCAGCAGCCGGTATTGCGCGTCGTTGGTGTCCTGGCATTCGTCGACGAGCAGGTAGCCGATGCGCTCGCGCCAGCCCAGCGCCACGTCGGTGTCGGTTTCCAGCAGTTGCACCGGCAAGCGGATCAGGTCGTCGAAATCGACCGCGTTGAACGTGGTCAGCCGCGCCTGGTACCGCGCATAGAGTTTCGCCGCCTCGTGCTCGCGGGGACTGGCCGCAGCCACGGCGGCCTGCTCGGGCGAAAGACCCGCATTCTTCGCGCGGGAGATCAGATTGCGCGCGCCGTCGATTACATCCGGCTTGCTGCCCGGCGGCAGCAGGTCCTTGATCTGCGCGCCGCTGTCGTCGCTGTCGAATACGCTGAAGCCGCGCCGCAGCCCGACCTTCGCATGATCGATCTGCAACATGCGCAGGCCCAGTGCGTGGAAGGTGCAGATCGTCAGCCCTTCGGCACCGTCGCCGCGGATGCGCTTCGCAACGCGTTCGCGCATTTCCTTGGCGGCCTTGTTGGTGAAGGTGATCGCGGCAATGCGTTTGGCCGGCATGCGTGCGCTGGCGATCAGATGCGCGATCTTCTCTACGATCACCCGCGTCTTGCCGCTGCCTGCGCCGGCGAGCACGAGCAGTGGGCCGTCCGTATGCAGGACAGCAGCGCGTTGGGGAGGGTTGAGACCGTGCATGCAATGACTTCCTGGAGCGGCCCCATTATAGGAGCCGCTCCGTAGTGGAACCTGACCGAGTCGAGCTTGTGCGGCGCGGCGCATCATGCTGGAGCCACGCCGAGGAAGCGAACCCCGCCGTACGATCACGGATGCGCCTGCGCGCGGCTAGACTGCGCGCATGGCCAAGCTCTACTTCTACTATTCGGCGATGAACGCCGGCAAGACCACCACCCTGCTGCAATCGGCACACAATTACCGGGAGCGCGGCATGCGGGTGGCGCTGCTCACACCGCGACTGGATCACCGCGATGGCAGCGGCGTGGTGGCTTCGAGAATCGGCCTGCGGGCCCAGGGTCTCCCATTCGATCGACACGACGACCTGGAGTCGCTGGTATGCGACGACATCGCCGCCCGCGGCACCCTGCACTGCGTGCTCGTGGACGAGGCGCAGTTCCTGGCAAAGTCACAGGTCTGGCAATTGACCGAGGTCGTCGATGCCCTGCGAATCCCGGTGCTCTGCTACGGACTGCGTACCGACTTCCGCGGCGAGCTGTTCGAGGGCAGCCAGTACCTGCTTGCCTGGGCCGACGAGATCAGTGAGATCAAGACGATCTGCCACAGCGGCGCCAAGGCGACGATGAACCTGCGCGTGGATCCACAGGGCCGTGCCGTAATCGCCGGTCCGCAGGTGGAAATTGGCGGCAACGAGCGTTACCTGTCGGTGTCGCGTGCCGAATACAAGAAGGTCATGCTGGGCGAAGGCGTGCTGGAACCGATGCAGGCTTCTCTGCAGCTTGCGGCCGCGCGGCAGGGCGAACCTCAGCGGGACTGAACCGAGGCTCCGGGCGCTTCAGTCCAGCCAGGCCGCCAGCGTATCCCCGGGCGGCATCTGGCAGCCCCGCTGAATATCGAGCACCTCCCGCACGACCACGCCACCTTCGGGCCGCGCCTGCTGCAGACGCATGCCCAACGCTCGAAGCGCCCCCAGCGCCTGCATACGCTGCGGTCCACTGCAGCGCAGCCGGGCCGCGTGGGCCTGGGCGCGCCAGGCGATTTCCCGAAGCGCGGGGTCGGTCTGCGGCAGCTCGGCGAGAGCGTCCAGTGCCTTGATCGGATCCAGCGAGTGGACGTGGTCCGTGTCCCCGCGTGACAGCTGGATGGCGTGCGACAGCTGCGCCCGGTGCGTGCGCGGGTGGTCCGGACCATAGCCGCGGTGGGTACGTAGTACCGCATACCCCAGCAACTCGGTGCCGTTCTTCACATCGCCCAGCGCGACCTTCACCTCGCCGAGCAACCGGTCCGTGTCGCCGATCGACGGATGTTGCGGTCCGAAGTGTGCACGACGCAACTGCCTCGCTTCGATCAGCAGCGGCTGAGCCTCCTCCGGATGTCCCTGCTCGTGCAGAACGGATGCGAGCTGGAACAGCGCGTCGGCGGTCGCTGCGGGATCATTCCCGCCGCGTCGCATCTCCACGGCCCTCTGCAGCGACTGGCGCGCAGCCTCGAATTCTCCCAATTGCCACTCGACCGTGCCGATCTGCATGAGACTTTCGGACAGCTCCGGATGCTTCGCCGGCAGGCGCCGCTCCAGTACCACGTGCACCTGGCGCAGTTCCGTCAGGGCTTCGGTCATCCGCCCCTGGTCCGCCCGGATGCCGGCGAGCTGCCGACGGATCGCCAGCAGCACCGGGTGCTGATTGCCATGGAGCTCACGCGCACCGGCCGACGCCGCGCGTATCTCGCGTTCTGCCTGATCCAGGTCTCCGCGCACGCGATGCAGGTCGGCGACGCTGCGCTGTATCTCGACCATCAGTGGGTGGCGTTCACCGACCTCGCGCCGAAGTTGGCGGCGCGCCGCCGCCAGCGCGTCCATGGCGGCCGCAGTGTTGCCCGAATCCGAGAGCAGGCCCGCCAGATCGAGCAGGTTTTCGATCTGTCCGGCCCGGTCGCCGCTGTCCCGCCGCAACACCAGCGCCCGCTCGAACAATTGCCGGGCAGTCCGGTTTCCGCCGGTCGCGGCACGACAGCGTCCAAGTTGCGAGAAGAACGCGGACGCCTGTGGCGGCAGTTGCGCCTGTTCGCGGCGGGCTTCGGCAAGGCCCGGCTCCATCACCGTGATACAGGCCTCGGGATGATTCAGCAGCCGCAATACCCGGCCGCGCTGGGTCAGGGACTCAAGGCGCAGGCTGGGCGGAATGGCGTCGGGTGATTTTTTCGCAACTTCCTCGATGATCGCCGCCTGCTGCTCCAGGAGATCGCGCGCGTGCTGGTAGTCACCCAGGCCGATGCGCAGCCGCGCGACGAGCCCCAGCAGGTCTGCGCGTGCTCTGGGTTGCAGGATCAGTTCGTCGTCGCCGCGCTCGACCGAGGTGTCCAGCAATGCACGCAGATCCAGCGCCTGGCCCTCGCTTCCACCGCCAGCGTTCTCGAAAACGCCCACGATGAAGTCCTGCATCGCCTGCGCCCTGCTCGCCTCGCGCACTGCCTGGCGGGCCTGCCAGGCGACCATCGCGAAAGCGATGGTCAGCACCGTCGTCATCAGCAGCGCGCTGGCCAGGCTCCAGCGATGGCGGACCACGTACTTGTGCAGGCGGTAGCCCACGCTCATCGGCCGGGCGTGGACCGGGCGACCGTCGTGGTATCGAAGCAGGTCCTGCGAGAGCGCTTCGACCGACGGGTAGCGGTGCTCTGCCCGTTTTGACAAAGCCTTGAGCACTATTTTGTCCAGATCGCCGGCAAGGGCGCGTGCGCGGCGCTGCCGGTTTGCAGCATCGTGCACGTCCACGCCTGCGGAATCTTCGGTCTGGACCGTGGTTTCCGATCCCCGCAGGACACTTTGCGAGGGGCGGACCGGCTCGCAGTCCAGGATCGCCTGCTCCCACTCGGCATCGCTTTTGCGCTTGAGCTGGTAAGGACGGTTGTCCGTCAGCAGTTCGTACAGCACGACGCCGAGCGTATAGACGTCGGTCATTGTGGTGATCGGTTCCCCGAGGATCTGTTCGGGCGCGGCGTAGTGAAGGGTGAACGCGCGGACGCCGGTGCGGGTCTGCTCCGGTGCCGAATCATGGTCCAGCAGCTTGGCGATCCCGAAATCCAGCAGGTGCACTTCTCCGGCCGCCGAGACCAGGATGTTCGACGGCTTCAGGTCGCGGTGCACGATGAGGTTGGCATGGGCGTGGCTCACCGCATCGCACACCTGCTGGAACATCCGCAACCGGTCTTCCAGCGAAATCCGGTGCTGCCGGCAGAAGTCGGTGATCGGAATGCCGTCCACGTATTCGAGCGCCAGATACGGCAAGCCATCCGAACTCAGCCCGGCATCCAGCAGTCGCGCGATATGTGGATGCGCGAGGCGCGCGAGAATCTGGCGCTCCCGGTTGAACCGCAGCCGCAGGTTTGATTCCACCAGGCCCGGCCGCAGCAGCTTCAACGCCACGCGCCTCTGGTACAGCCCGTCGGCGCGGGCCGCCAGCCAGACCTGGCCCATCCCGCCTTCGCCGAGCAGCCCTTCCAGACGGTACGGGCCTACCTCGCCACCGGGGCGGAGTCTCCCCACTGGCGGCAGTACCGGCTCGGAGAGGAAATGCTCCTGCCCTTCCTCCAGCGCGATCAGGGCTTCCAGTTCCCCGGCGAGCTCGGGATCCCCCGCGCGAAGTTCCGCCAGTCGCTGCGTGCGCGCCTCCAGCGGGAGGTCGAACAACTCGTCGAGCAGGGGAGATAGTCGCTGCCAGCGCGCCGTGTCCATGTCTCGCTTCGGGTCAGTCGTCCTTCAACGAGGCTAACAGGAACAGCCGTGCTTTCTGCCAGTCACGACGGATGCTGCGCTCGGAGCGCTGCAGGAGGGCGGCAATCTCCAACTCCGACAGTCCGGCGAAATAGCGCAATTCGACCACGTGCGCCAGGCGCGCGTCGACTTCCGCCAGCTTCGTCAAAGCAGTGTCCAGGCCCAGCATTTCCTCGTCCAGGCGCACCCCGCCTTCCAGATCCTGCGGGAGGTCGGTCACCCGGTGCAGGTCGCCACCACGCTTCTGGGCCAGCCGCTGGCGCGCGTAGTCGATGACGACGCTGCGCATGGCAGAGGCGGCATAGGCAAAGAAGTGGGCGCGATCGTCAAACTTCGCCTCACGGCGCCCGGCGAGCTTCAGATAGGCTTCATGCACCAGGGCGGTCGCGTCGAGGGTATGCCCGTGCTGACCAGCCAGCTGTCGGCGCGCCATCGTGTGCAGTTCGTGGTAAAGCGTCGCCAGCACGTCGTCGAGCGCGCCGCGGTCGCCATCCCGCGCTGCATCGAGCATCAACGTGATATCTGCGCCGTCATCCATCCTGTCCTCCATTGCGGCAAACACGGACTTGACTCGCCCGCGGATGATTTTCAATCACCTGTATCAATTAGACGTGATGACTCCGTACCAATGCGTGAGGGGGTGAAGTCACGCGGCGTCCACCGCTCAGTTGTTCCTGCATTCACCGTTGGCACCTTCGGCACCACACCGATGCTCGCTGCCCGATCGACGACTGACGCAGCGGAGCACCGCATCGTCGGCACGGCTCGCCGCCACGGCCATATACCGACAGTTCCTGCTCGAAATACCCAGGCGCGCCGTCGGGGCTGATGAAGTCGCGCAGGGTGGTGCCCCCCCGCCGCACTGCGTGCGACAGGATCGAGGTGACGGCGGAAACGAGTAACGCGTAACGTGCGAGGGACACTTTTCCGGCAGCGCGGTGCGGCGCCACGCCCGCCATGAACAAAGCTTCGGCGGCGTAGATGTTACCGACACCCACCACCACGCGCTGATCCATCAGGAATGTCTTTACCGGCGCGCTGCGACCGCGGCTCAGCGCAAACAGATGCGCGGCATCGAAAGACGGGCCATCGAAATCTGCCTCCGTCGCGAGCGGCTCCGGCCCCAGCCCGGCCAGCAGAGGATGCTGCTGCCCGGGTGCCTGCCAGAGCAGACAGCCGAAACGCCGGGGATCATTGAAGCGGAGCACGCGACCGGGTTCGGCGCTGCCAGCGGGCACATCCAGCAGCAGATCGACGTGGTCGTGGGGGCGCAGCGGCGTCTCGGCCGGCAGCACGCGCAGGCTGCCGGACATGCCCAGGTGCAACAGCGCGCTGCCGGCGGCGGTGTCGATCAGCAGGTATTTGGCGCGTCGACGTACCGCCAGGATGCGTTGCCCCGGCAGCACTCCGGAAATTTCGGCGGCGATCGGCCAGCGCAGGTCCGCGCGCCTGAGCGTCGCCGCGACGACCCGGCGGCCGAGCAGATGCGGCGCCAGTCCCGCGCGCGTGGTTTCGACCTCGGGCAATTCCGGCATGGACACATGTTAGTCGCGGTGGCTGCAGAGAAATGCTGCCCTGCATGAACGCCGACCTGCCCGCGTCCCTTCGCAGACTGAACGCACCGGCGCAATGAGGCCCTCCGCACGACGGCACCGCGGTTACGGTGGCATCATTCGGACGGGCATCGCTGCCCGCCCTGTTTTTCACGGAGTTCGCAATGCCCGCTTCCCTGCTCGATTTTTTCGCTGGCGGCCTGCTGCAGGCCGGCTGGGTCGGTCTGCTGATCTACCTCCTGGTCGCCACGCAGCTCACGATCTTCGCCGTGACGCTGTACCTGCACCGTTCCATGGCCCACCGCGCCGTGGACTTCCACCCCGTGCTGGCGCATTTTTTCCGGTTCTGGACGTGGCTGACCACTTCCATGATCACGCGCGAATGGGCGGCGATCCACCGCAAGCACCACGCCAAGTGCGAGACCGAGGAAGATCCGCACAGCCCGCAGGTGAAGGGCATCGGCACCGTGTTCTGGCGTGGCGTGGAGCTTTATCGCGAGGCCCGCGATGATCGCGCCTCGATCGAGAAGTACGGCAAGGGCTGCCCCGACGACTGGATCGAGCGCCACCTGTACACCTCGCACGCGACCATGGGTCCGACCGTGCTGCTGTTCATCAGCTTTGCGCTTTTCGGTTTCGCCGGCGTGGCGGTGTGGGCATTGCAGATGGCGTGGATTCCGTTCTGGGCCGCAGGCGTGGTCAACGGGCTTGGCCACTGGTGGGGCTACCGCAACTTCGAGACCGCCGACACCTCCACCAACCTGACGCCCTGGGGCGTGTGGATTGGTGGCGAGGAACTGCACAACAACCACCATGCGTTCCCGAGCTCGGCGAAATTCGCGCTGCGCCGTTTCGAGTTCGACATTGGCTGGAGCACGCTGAAGCTGCTGGAAAAGGTCGGTCTGGCGAAGGTGCTGCGCGTGGCGCCCGCGCTGGACGTGCGGCCGAACATCGCCATGCCGGACGGTGAAACCCTCAAGGCACTGCTGGCGATCCGCTTCCAGGCCATGACCGACTACTACCGTTGCGTTACGCTCCCGGCCCTGCGCGAGGAAGCGACACAGGCGGGCGCGCGGGCCCGGGCGATGCTGCCGCGGAAGATGCGCAAGGGCCTGGCCAACGACGGCCGCTGGCTCGACGGGGAGACCCAGGCGCGCCTGCAGGCGTGGATCGCGGAGCGTCCGAGAATGGCGACCGTGGCCGAGTACCGCCAGCGGCTCGCGCAGGTCCTCGACGACCGCTCGCACGACGCCCAGGCGACCCTGCAGAAGCTGCACGCCTGGTGCGCGGAAGCGGAAACCAGCGGCATCCAGGCACTGGAGGCGTTTTCCTTGCGACTGAAGGGCTATGCCCTGGTGCCGGCACGCGCTTGATCGTGGATCGCGTACGAGCTGCGCTCCAGCGTGCCTCGCCTGTCACCGCCGCCTGCTGGCTGGTGATGGCGGGCCTGCTCGTGACCGCGGCATCGTCTGCGGCCCAGGTGACCGCCACGGGCGACTACCTGCGGCGCATGGACAGCGACGGCGACGGTCGCGTTTCGCTGTCGGAATACCAGACATGGATGGGCTACGCCTTCGAGCGGATGGACCTCGACGCTGACGGCATGCTCACCGCGGCCGAGCTTCCCGGCCGGCGCGGCCGTCCGGTGAGCCTGATCGAACACCGCAGATCGCTGGCGGCCGCGTTCGCCCGGCAGGACGGCAACGGCGACGGCCATCTCGACGCACGCGAGCTCGCCGCACCGCCACAGTGAACCGACCGCCGGCCAGGCGGTGATGTCCACGCCCTTGATCTCGCACCGGAACACCGTTTCCAGCACGACCGTCGTCGACGCGATCAGCACCGGGTACCAAAGGTCGGAATAGATCTTCCCGGTCGCTGCGGCCAGTACGAAAGCGATGGTCGGGAGAAATCCGCCGAACCAGCCAATTCCGACGTGGTACGGCAGCGACATCGACGCGTAGCGGATCCGGGTCGGAAACCACTCCACCAGTCAGCCGCAATGGCTCCGTGGATCAGGGGCCGATGCCGCCCCAATCGCGGGCGCACCCAGCGTGCACGCCGCTGCGACAGTACCGTTCGCCGCGGGCCGCTTTCGGCGCGCCAGTGAGGTCGCAAGCGCACTTCCAGTGCTTGCACGCGACCCCGAATGACGAACGCATGCGGCACACTGGCGTCCTCGCCGACCCCGCATGGAGCTCGCCATGGACCAGCCCGCCGCCCAGCCGATCGATGAAGCCTTCGCCGAACACGCGCGCATCCGCTCCGCCGACTACGAGCGGCTGTACGCGCAGTCGCTTGCCAGCCCGGAGGCATTCTGGGCCGGCGTCGGCCAGCGACTCGACTGGATGAAGCCGCCGACGCAGGTCAAGGACGTGAATTTCGCGGTCGACGATTTCCGCATCCACTGGTACGCCGACGGCGAACTCAACGCCAGCGTCAACTGCCTCGACCGCCACCTGGCCGAACGCGGCGACAAGACCGCCCTGATCTTCGAGCACGACGATCCGCAACTGCCGCCGGAGCACATCAATTATCGGCAGTTGCATGCCCGCGTGTGCCGGCTGGCGAATGCGCTGCGGCGGCTGGGCGTACGCAAGGGCGACCGCGTCACCATCTATCTTCCGATGATTCCCGAAGCCGTGGTCTCGATGCTCGCCTGCGCGCGCATCGGCGCGATCCACATGGTGGTGTTCGGCGGATTTGCGCCGCATTCGATCGCCGACCGCATCGCCGATTGCGGCAGCAAGCTGATCATCACCGCCGACGAGGGCCTGCGCGGGGGTAAAAAAGTGCCGCTGAAGGCGAACGTCGACGCCGCATTGCAACTTCCGGGCACCAATCCGGTGGAAACCGTGCTGGTGGTGCGCCATACCCGCGGCGCGGTCGACATGCAGATGCCGCGCGACCGCTGGTACGACGCGGTCGTCGACAGCCAGCCCGACGAATGCGAACCGGAGCGCATGAACGCCGAGGATCCACTGTTCATCCTCTACACCTCCGGCAGCACCGGAAAACCCAAAGGCGTGCTGCACACCACCGGCGGGTATCTGGTGTACGCCAGCTACACGCACGAGGCGGTGTTCGACCTGCGCGCCGACGACGTCTACTGGTGCACGGCCGATGTCGGCTGGATCACCGGGCACAGTTACATCGTCTACGGCCCGCTCGCCAACGGCGCCACCTCGCTGGTGTTCGAGGGCGTGCCGACGTACCCGGATGCATCGCGGTTCTGGGAGGTGATCGACCGCCACCGCGTCAGCATCTTCTACACCGCGCCGACCGCGATCCGCGCTCTCATGCGCGAGGGCGACGAACCGGTACGTCGCACGTCGCGCAAGTCGCTGCGACTGCTGGGCACGGTCGGCGAACCGATCAATCCCGAAGCCTGGCGCTGGTACTTCGAGGTGGTCGGCGACAGCCGCTGCCCGGTCGTGGACACATGGTGGCAGACCGAGACCGGCGGCATCCTGATCACGCCACTGCCGGGTGCAACCGCGCTCAAGCCCGGCTCGGCGACCAAGCCATTCTTCGGCGTCGTGCCCGCGCTGGTGGATGCCGAAGGCCACGAGCTGCAGGGCGCGGCCGAGGGCAACCTCATCCTAAAGGATTCGTGGCCGGGCCAGATGCGCAGCGTCTACGGCGACCACCAGCGTTTCATCGACACCTACTTCCGCACCTATCCGGGCAGCTATTTCACCGGCGACGGCTGCCGCCGCGACGGCGATGGCTACTACTGGATCACCGGCCGCGTGGACGACGTGATCAACGTGAGTGGCCACCGGATCGGCACGGCCGAAGTCGAAAGCGCGCTGGTGTCGCACCCGAAGGTGGCCGAAGCGGCCGTGGTCGGGTTCCCGCACGACCTCAAGGGCCAGGGCATCTACGCCTACGTGACCCTGGTCCGCGACGAGCCGCCAACCGACGAACTTCGCAGGGAACTGGTGTCGCACGTGCGCGGGGAAATCGGGCCGATCGCCACGCCCGACCACCTGCAGTGGGCGCCCGGCCTGCCCAAGACGCGCTCGGGGAAGATCATGCGGCGCATCCTGCGCAAGATCGCCGAGGCGGGCTCCGCGGAACTACCGGCAGACCAACTGGGAGACACCAGCACGCTGGCGGACTCGTCGGTGGTGCAGAGCCTCGTGGACGGCCGGCTGTCGCGCTGACGCCGATGCGGTTTGCGGATTGCCGCCAGCCGTCTTGCGCTGCCGTGCGGCTTTGCGTCTGACTCCCTCCCTTTTTACGGGGGAACGTTTGTGGCGCAAGCGTTTCTTCACTGGGGCGGTGCAGTCCCGTTCCGCATGCGGTCGCTATCCTGACCCGTCCACCTGCTGGAGATCCCTGCCCCGATGATCAAACGATCCGCCTCGCACCTGCTGCCCCTGCTGATGTTCGCCTCGCTGCTCGGGGGCTGCGCCGACAACGTCCGCCCGACCCCGCCGCCCGCAACAGCGGCCGTCGCGCCGCGTCCGGCGCCGGAGATCCGCGTGGGCGTCGCCCTCGGTGGCGGTGCGGCCAAGGGCTTTGCCCACATCGGGGTGATCAAGATGCTCGAGGCCAGCGGCATCCGCCCGGTCGTGGTGTCCGGCACCAGCGCCGGCAGCGTCGTCGGCGCGATGTACGCCAGCGGCATGGATGCTTTCAGGATGCAGCAGCATGCGGTCGCGCTCGACGAGTCCAGCATCCGCGACGTGAGTCTGTTTTCCGGCGGCGTGATGAAGGGCCAGAAGCTGCAGGACTACGTCAACCGGCTGGTCGCCAGCCGTCCCATCGAGCGCATGTCCAAGCCGTTCGCCGCCGTCTCCACGCAACTGGAGACCGGCAAACGGACGGTCTTCACCAGCGGCAACACCGGGCAGGCGGTCCGTGCGTCCAGCAGCGTGCCCGGCGTGTTCGAGCCGGTCGCTATCGGCAAATATCATTACGTCGACGGCGGCATCGTCAGTCCGGTGCCTGTCGACGCCGCGCGACAGCTCGGCGCGGACTTCGTCATCGCCGTGGACATATCCACCAAGGCCTCGGGCAAGACGCCCGGGAGTCTGTTGGGCAACGTCAACCAGTCGATCGCGATCATGGGCCAGAAGCTCGGCGAGCAGGAACTGGCGCGCGCCGACGTGGTGGTCCGCCCCGCCGTCCTCGACATCGGCCCCGCCGACTTCGAGCAGCGGAACAATGCGATCCTGGAAGGCGAGCGCGCCGCACTCGCGGTGATGCCGCAGATCAAGGCGAAGCTCGCGAAGCTGCAGCGCGAGCGTGCTGCGGCGCTGGCACCGCCGCCTTCGCCAAAGGAGGACCGGCTGGAATGCGTCGAAAGGACCCGTCTGGGCAAGCTGCTGGGGCGGGAGTCCTGCAGCAGCGACTGAGCGAAATCAGCGGGGGCCCAGCAGCGGAGGCTCATGTCGCCTGCGCATTGTCACGGCCCGGCTACCTTGTGGCACACCTGCCGGGAAAACGGTCATCCACGTTGACTTCAAGCAAGATTGACTTCAAGCAATAAAAAAGCCCGCCGGAAGGCGGGCTTTTTCATCAGGCGATCTGCAACCCCTCAGGGGGATTACTTGATCTTGCCTTCCTTGTACATCACGTGCTTGCGCACGACCGGGTCGTACTTGCTCATTTCCATCTTGCCCGGGGTGTTCTTCTTGTTCTTGTCCGTCGTGTAGAAATGCCCGGTGCCAGCCGA
>JALYOF010000035.1 GCA_030857025.1 Pseudomonadota bacterium
TCGACGCGAGCGTGCTCAATGGACGACACCATCCATGCCCCGCGACGGGGCAGGGCGAGGATCGCTTCCGCTTCGCCGATCGCAACGGGTCTGGCAACTACTTCTGCGGGTGCAGCGACGGCAAGAAAGGCGGAATGGCGCTCGTCATGTGTTGCAAGGGTCTCAACTACGCCGACGCCGCGCGCGGCGTCGAAGGTGTTGTCGGGCGCGCGCTGGCCGATACGCCGATCGACAAGCCCGACCCGCGCATCGCGCTGAACCGAATTCGCAAACTGCTGCGGCCGGTCGCGTCGCCAGTCGTGTCCTACCTCACAGGACGCGGACTCAGGGCTGCGCCGGGGCTGCGGCAAGCGCGGCTCGCGTACTGGCACGAGGGCGCCAAGCTCGGCGTGTTCGATGCGATGGTCGGGAAGATCGTCAGCGCCACCGGCAAGCCCGAGAGCTACCACGTCACCTATTTGCAGGACGGCCAGAAGGCGCCGGTACCGGTGCAGCGCAAGGTGATGACGCCAGTGAATGGCATCGCGGGTGGCGCGATTCGCCTCTATGCCCCCGGGCCGACGCTCGGCGTGGCGGAGGGCATCGAGACGGCCATCGCTGCGCACATGCTGGCGGACGTGCCGGTATGGGCCGCGGTGAGCGCGCACGGCATCGAGACCTTCGAGCCACCCGCGACCACGGAGCGACTGCTGATCTTTGGGGACGCGGACGAAAACTACACGGGCCAGGCGGCGGCCTTTGCGCTCGCGAAGCGAATGAAGAAGCGCGGCCTCGCATGCGAAGTCCGGGTGCCCGAAGCCGGCGACTGGAACGACGCGCTGAAGCGGAGCGCCGCATGAGCGAGGCCATCATCAACAGTGCCGCCGCCCTGAGCCGTTTCATCGGCGACATTCGCACCGAATGGAATGCGCACAAGTTCCTGCGCGTGATGTGGAAGGTCGGAAAGGAACGGAGTCTCGATCAGAACGCGATCTCCCACGTCTGGTACTCCCAGATCGTCAAGGAACTTCGCGAAGACGACGAGCTCGGGGTGAAACGCTGGTGCAAGCTGCATTTCGGCGTGCCGATCCTGCGCGCGGAGGATCCGGACTTCCGCAAGTTCTATGACTTGGCGATCAAGCCGCATCTGGACTACGAGCAAAAGTTGCTTGCGATGGATCACGTGCCCGTCACCTCGTTGATGACGAAGGCGCAGCTCAGCACGTACCTAAAAAAGATGCAGGATCACTACCGCGAAGAGCGCGGCGTGATCCTCGATTTCCCGGATGGTGGGTCTTGAGGCGCGGCCGCAGCACCGGCGCCCCGTCGCGCGAGGAAGCCGCGCGCATCGTTGCGGCGAAGGAAGGCCCGTGCATCGCCTGCCTGATCCTGCACGAGCGCGGAGACCTTCCGTTCTCGTGCGTGGTCGTCGGCTGCGACTACCACCACATGAAATCGGGCAACGTGCGCCGCGGCCATAGGCACGGTGTTGGTCTTTGTTTATGGCACCACCGCGGACAACCGTGGGGCCAGTGGACGTGCAAGCAACTTCTCGACATATACGGCCCGAGCCTGATGGACGGGTCCGCGCTGTTCCACCGCACGTACGGCGAGGATGATGTTCTGATCGCGCGCCAGGACGCGCTGCTCGGAATCGTCGATGAGGCGGCCGCATGAGGCGCGGGGCCCGCACTGACGACAACCACGCCGCGATTCTTGCGGTATTCCGCAGATTGGGCGCGCTGGTCTGCGACACCTCCCACGTCGGCGGCGGGTTCCCGGACGCGCTGGTGAGCTGGCGCGGACGGATTCTCCCGGTGGAAATCAAGGACGGGGCGAAGCCACCCAGCGCACGCAAGCTGACAGCGGCGCAGTGCATGTTCCATGCGGAGTGGGAGCGGGCAGGGACGCCGGTGCACGTGGTTAAGACCGAGGCTGAGGCGCTGGCCCTGCTTGGGGCGAGGGCGGCGGCATGACGATTTTGGTCGGCGATTGTCGCCAAGCGCTTCCGACGATGCCGCCCGGCTTTGCGGACTGCTGCATCACCGAGGTGGGGAAGTGATTCACCCGGCCGCCGACTTCTGCAACCGACTGCGCCGATTGCGCCGTGTACGCGGCTACACGCAGGCGGAGTTGATCCGCTGCGTTGGCACCAGCCAGGTACGCGATTGGGAGGCCGGTCGCAGCAAGCCGGGGTTCGATCACCTGGTCAGCTTGGGTGAAGTGCTCGACGTCAGCCTGGACGAACTCATGCGAGGTGAGAAGTGAGTCCGGTCGTGCTACAGGCACCTTTCCCATATTTCGGAGGTAAAGCTCGCGCGGCCGATCTGGTATGGCAGCGATTCGGACTGGTGGAAAATTACGTTGAACCTTTTGCCGGGTCAGCGGCCATGCTGCTTTCCGCGCCATCTGGAAAGCGTGTCGAGACGATCAACGACGCGGACGGCTTCGTGGCGAATTTTTGGCGTGCTGTGGCGCATGACCCGGAGCTGGTCGCACACCACGCCGACTGGCCGTGCAGCGAGGTCGATCTAGAGGCGCGGCACGCCTGGCTGGTGAATCGCGCCGAGCGGCTTCGGTGGCAGCTAGAAGACCCGGATTTCTATTGCGCCAAGTCGGCGGGCTGGTGGGTATGGGGCCTCTGCAACTGGATCGGCGGGGGCTGGTGTGCGGGCAAGGGGCCGCACCAGACCACGGGCGCGCGGCTGTATGACGCACGCCAGCTCCCGCACCTCTCAGCCGGGAAGGGCATCAACCGCCAGATTCCGCACCTTGGCAATGCCGGTCAGGGCATCAACCGCCAGATTCCGCACCTTGGCGATGCCGGGAGGGGCATCAACCGCCAGATTCCGCACCTTGGCGATGCCGGGAGGGGCGAGCATCCACGGTCCGTGTTCATCCGCGAATGGATGGCAGCGCTAGCCGAGAGGCTGCGCGAGACCCGTGTGACCTGCGGAGACTGGGGTCGCGTGGTGAAGGAGTCTGTCACCACAGGTAACGGGCTGACCGGGCTTTTTCTGGACCCGCCGTATACGAAGGGCAAGATGGACTATGCGGCCGGTGGGGTCGGGACGGATTTGCCGATGCAGGTGCAGGCGTGGTGTGCCGCCCACGGGGCTGATGAGAAGCTGCGGATCGCGCTGTGCGGGCATGCCGGCGAGCACGACGCGCTATTGGCGCACGGGTGGAGCGTCGGACGCTGGAAGGCGCGCAAGGGGTACGCGGTCAGCGATGAGGCGCGCGCCAATAGCGCGGGGGAGACGATCTGGTTCTCCCCACATTGCTTGTCGCTTGAGTCGGCTGGGCTGTTCGGAGACGCCGCATGACTCAATCCAAGCGCATGTCCGCCGTAGAGACGGCCGCCAGCACGGCAATAGGTTTCGCGGTCGCCTTCGTGGTGACGGCCATCGTGCTGCCCGTGTTCGGATATCACATCACCGCCGGGGACAACCTCTGGATCACAGCGATATTCACGGTGGTGAGCGTAGTCCGCGGGTACTACGTGCGCCGGCTTTTCAACTGGCTGCACGCGAGAAGCATCCAGTGATCGACGGCCTTACAAGGCCTGAAAATTTCGGGGAGTTGATGCAGCGTCGGCGGGTGTTGGCGCTGCTGGTGAAGTGCGGAGGTTGCGCGCTTTGCGTCCACCGAGACCGGGAAGTTATGGCTTGGGGACGGTCGGTTTGCGGCGCGGGTCGGGCGCGGAGCTGGCCGTTATGCATGAAAGACGGGGGCAATCCCGCCTTCGGTCTCGACGAGACGACAATGCCGGGGAGAGGGTGATGGGCATCAGCAGCGAGATATACACGGCGGAGAAGGCCGGGTTCCGTGAGCGGATCGCCAAGCTGGTCGGCGGCACGACGTACCGCGAGCCGATGGGCGGGCGCAGCACTGACCCCAGCCGCATGACGGACCAGGACGTCGCCGCGGCGCTGGCCTACGCGCGGCAGGGGCCAGACGACATCGGCCCGGACATCGCTTACTGCATCGTCTGCGGCTCCGACTGGCATCGTCCGCGGATCACCTTACGCCTCGCCGAGGCGCTGCACGACTACCGGCTGCGTGGGACTCGCCCCTATGTGCTGACGATCGCAGACCAGGCTTTCCGGGCGGTGGTCTTCGGTGATCGGGTGGCGATGCCGCAGGGGTGCCCGCCGCGCGGCTACAGCAGCCTGTTGGTGGCTGGCGCCGCAGTGCTCGCGACGATGGCTGACGAGGCGATCCAGCGCGCAGAGCGGGCATTCCGTCGCGCCGCTTGACTTTTTGCGCCGTGGGTGGCTAAAATGTTCACACCTACGAATCCCCCCCCCGAAACCCCGCCCGCAACGGTGGGGTTTTTCTTTGGCATGTAACGCTTTCGGGATCCCGTCGGAGCACAAGGAGCATCAGTTCGAGTTGCCGGTATGAAAGAGCAGCTTTGCCAAGAGTTCTGTGAACGCCTGCGGATTCGCGAGACTCCCGCAGGCTTGTCCGTGGGAACTGGCTTTGCAGGGCTTGATGGCGACCCGATCGGGTTCTACGTAATCGGGCCTGACGAGAACAACCGCTTCCGCATCGAAGACAACGGCGCCACGGTGCCTGTTTTGGAAGCGTGCGGTGCCGACCTTGATATCGCAAAGCGCGCGGAAATTTTTCGTGGATTGCTTGAGCAATACGGCGTCCATTACGACGAGCGATCTTTCGAGTTAAAGACGACAGCAATGTCGTACGAAGAAATTCCGAAAGCTGCACTGCGCTTCGTGGCGCTGATGCTGCGATTGCAAGATTTAACGTTCTTGAGCCGAGAAAATGCGGAAAGCAGCATTTGCCGGGGTTGAACTCCGGCAACCCTGTCCGGCGCACGTGCCAACCCTCGTCGGGGCAGGCGCCGACACGCCGGGCTGCTTGCCTCCCCCAGGCAGTCCCGGCACCTATCCGAGAGTCCGACATGCGCGACCCAATCTCAAAACCTGAGCGGGTCCGCTGATGGACCTGCAGAGCGCATTGGAAATGACGGCCGCGGCGGGTGCTGCGGCTGGCGGCCTGTTTGGGCTGTGGAAGCTGGTGGCGAAGCGTGCGCGCCCGTTCTTTCGTGCGCTCGCCTCGTTTCACCTGATTCCGGCCCAGCTCGCGGCCATAAAGCACGAGCTCGAGCCCAACGGTGGCGGCTCGATGCGAGATGAGGTGCGGCGTATCGGGCGCGACATCCGCCTGCACGGGGCGACGCTTCGGGCCTATGTCGAGAACAGCAACGAGGGCATTTTCGAGGCGGACGGACAGGGCCTGTATATCTACTCGAACGGCACCTACTTGCGCTGGACCGAGCGCGCCCCGTCCGAGTGCCTGGGCTTCGGCTGGCTGAGCTGCATCGCTGAGACCGACCGCGATGACGTGCGCCAGGAATGGATCGCCGCCGTCGAAGAGAAGCGCGAATTCAAGATGCGCTACGCGATGGTGACGGCGAGCGGGCAGGAATTCAGCGTGGACTGCCTCGCCAAGCCGATCCGCGACGTAGGCTCCAGTGAGGTGTCCGGGTGGGTTGGGCACATCCGCAAGCGTTACCCGACGGGGCAGCAGGCCGCCGTCCGGATAGACGAAGAGTAGCGATGGCCGAGACAAAGCCTAGCGTCAAGCGCGGCCCCATGGTGCTGACGCTGGCGATGGCGGCTGCGCTGGCGGCTTCATTCGCCACGCACGAGGACACGGCATATGTCCCGTACCGTGACAAGAGCGGCGGCGTCCTGACGGTCTGCGGTGGCATCACCGGCCCGGACGTGGTCGAGGGTAAGACGTACAGCTTCGCCGAGTGCCGGACCTTGCAGGACCGCTTCATCGCCCGATTCAACGGCGCGCTGCAGCGGTGCGTGAGGGTGCCGGTCTCGGCGTACGAGCACTTCGCATTTCTGCATTTCGCGTGGAACATCGGCCACCAAGCTTTCTGCAAGTCCACGCTGGTCCGCCTTCTGAATCAGAGCGACTACACCGGCGCCTGCGCGCAGATGTCGAGGTGGGTTTTCGACAACGGCAAGGACTGCCGCATCAAGTCCAACCGATGCCGCGGGATCGTGCTGCGCCGGGTCATGGAGCGCGCGATGTGTGATGGCAATCTGGCGATACCTGGAGTCTTCCATTGAGCCGCGGTGCGCGCATCCAATATTGGCTGGCGCTCGCGGTCCTGCTGCTGGCACTGGCTGCCTCGTGCGCTCCCCGGCTTTCCTACGCGGCAGGCCGGATATTCGCTGCCGGTTTTGAAGGCGATGCCAGCGGCGGTGCTGAGCTGCCGTGCAGCGACCTCAACCCGGCCGGATGGACCCGCGTGCACAGGTCGTGGACCCGGGTGTTCAGCGCACCGGACGGCCACCCCAGTGCCGCCTATCCGGGCAGCGTGAGCTTCCCGACGCCGATCGGCAGCGACATCGGGGTCGGAGTCGTCGTGCCGATCACGCCGTACGCCTTTCAGGGCGTGAATTTGTACTTCGATCAGGTGCAGAGCCGGCCGCAGGATGGATACTTCAAGGCCCGTTATGCGGACGCGATGTTCGTCGGGCTGACCGACTGCAAGGTGACGGTCAACGGGAGCGATTTCCCGGCGCTGGACCTGCGCCCGCCCGTGCCGATGTCGCCGGACCCGATGCGATGGCCCGCGTGTAGGCTATTCGAGAACAGCGGCTCGCTCGTGTGGACGACGGGAACCGCGCCAGGCGGCTGTCACCTGGACCCGACCAGGCGCTACGGCTTAGTCATTGCCCCGATCAACCCGGTCACGCTGCAGCACTCGTGCGCTGCGGTACCGAATAGCGCCCAAGGGTGCGACGTCGGCGCGGTGACTCAATCGGGCGTCGTGCCCTGACCAGAAGCGCGACAAGCCCCGTCGTTCAGGGCGGTGAGTGTAGCCAAGGCTATTACCGCCTGGCGGACCGCTTCAGCGCGCGAGCCGTAGCGTACGGCCAGCGCCTCAAGCGCGGAGATAGCCTCTGGATCGCGCAGGATCACATCGACCCGGACCGCGCCGGCCTCAAGGGACCGGGCGCGGCTGGCGGTGGTGCGCTGGGAGGGAGTGCGGGGGAATTTTTTCATGCCTTGCGGTCCCATATCGCGTAGTACGTCGGCTCCATGCCGCGATTATCGACGCTGCCACCAGCGCCGCCTGAGTCGCGAAGCGTCCAGGTACCGGGCCGCGAGGGCTGCGCGCGCTCCACGATGGCTTGGTGTCTGTCGTGTGTGGCGTCCCGATGCGCGGCGCGGCGAGTGATTGAGTGCTGCACAGTGCAGCGGAGACCGTCGAGGCTGTAGGTGTAGGTCGTGAGGTGTTTGATAGACATTTTGTTCTCCTGTCGGGCCAATCCCGACCGTGAAGCGATTATTCCACGTCAACAGGCTGACGTCAACCTGTTTACTCATCAATCCGACGGACGGTAGATTCCTGATGCTGATCGGTCTCTGGCTCGCCACGAAGGCATTCATCGCCGGCATCCCTGCCGCGGTGTGGAAGTGGCTGATCATCGGCGCGCTGGTGCTGGCCGTCGCCATGCTGGTGCAGTGGCGCTGGTCCGCCTACATCGCGTCGATCGATCAGGCGGGATACGCCCGCGCGCAGGCCGAGTGCCAAGCCACGCAGGCGGAAGCGATCCGCCTCGCCGCCGAGCAATCCGCCGTCCGATCCACGCAGAGCGAGCGCATTGCCGCCACGGCGGCCGCGCAGGCGCAGGCGGCTACGGTGGAGGTCCGCACCGACACGGCGGCCACGGTCGAGCGCGTACGCACTGTGACGCGCACGGTGCAGGTGCCTGCCGGGTGTCCGGCCACGCTGCCCGTGCTGGCCCAGGACGAGCTGCATCGGATGGTTGAGCAGGCCAACGAGGCGAATCGATGAGGACCTACATGCTCGTGGTCGTGTTGGCGCTGGCGCTAACGCTAACCGCCTGCAAGACCACCGAGCCCAAGGCAACCGCGAATACCGAATGGCAGCCACCTGTCGTGGCGTGCCAGCAAGCCCGCACCCCCGACTACCCGCCACCTCCCATGTTCTGGTTCCTCGACGGACCCGCATGGGCCGTGCAGGTACTGGGCGTGGCCATCGAGGAACGCAGGCTGCGCGGCATCGAGCATGCGTGCATGGACGACCACAGGAAGCGAGGGTTGATCAGGTGAGGACGGCATAGGTGCCCAACGCACCCTTGGTGCACTCACGCACCAGCAGGTCCCCCAAGCACAACCCCCGGGGCAAAGAGGCAACCGAGCGCCAGCAGCGCCGGGCGATGCACACAGGCAGCAAGGGCTGGCGCCTACAGCGCGGCAGAGTGCTGAAGCGCGACCTGTTCACCTGCAAGGCCTGCGGTGGCTTCGGCGACCAGGTAGACCACATCAAGGACAACGCCCATGAGCTGGTGGGCGATGAAGAGCTTCAGACTTTGTGCCACCCATGCCACAGCGCCAAAACAATGAGGACGTGCAATGAAGGACGACGAGCGACTCCGCAAGCTGGCGGAACAGGGCCACCGCATCGAGGCAAAGCTGGACCGCTTGATCGACGCACTGGCAGGCGATGACCCAGAAGGCCCGGTACATGACCTCGATGGCAACCGACTGCCTCGTGAACGCGCCGAGGACGAGTTGCTGTGATGTTCCACGAACATCGTTCCACGGGACGGGGGTTTAAAGTCACCCCCTCCG
>JALYOF010000059.1 GCA_030857025.1 Pseudomonadota bacterium
CAAGTCCACGCCGATGGTTATAGTGCGCATTGGAGACTTCTCCTTCGTTTGATTGATGTCGAAAACCAATCATGGCCCCAGAGGCCGAGCGGCGCTGCCGCTGAAGTGGGAAGTCTCCTTTTTACTCATTCAAGCCGAACCCGCTTCGTCGCTTCGTTCAAAGGTCTCGCCGCTGTGGCATCCTCGGTCCTTGGCTGACGCGCTGCGGGTCGGCTTAACTCAAAGGCCTGATCAACTTACACGGCAGTTCAAGATGAGCTACGAATCAACAAGTCACTTTCCGCAGCGCACAAAAGTAGCGCTGATCAACGAAACCGTCGAACTCCTGGGCTATAAAAAGTGCAACTACCCTTATGGCATTCCACGTTGTGTCGGAAGCTATATGTGGTACGACGAGGAGAGCTATAAATCATGGGCTGGAGTCGAACTTTCCGTCTATGACAACCCAAAAGATGGAGTTGAGGTCTACACGCGCTCACGTTCGTGCCGGAGCTATTGGGACCTAACGCACCAGAACAAAACCCTGAAGTATCTTCGTGATCTATTCGGCGGTCACTTTGTCACCGATGCAGGACGCAACCGCTACTGGCGCCCGGAATCAAGACCGCCGCCGCCACTAGCATCAGGTTGCTACCTTGCCCGTTGGGGATTCCACAACAGCCTTATCAAGGCACGCATTTACCTTGACCATCGTAAGCTTGAAGGAGACATGGCAAAAGACAAGCCGAGTGGACTAATTTGGTTGGACGATATGAATCCTAGACTCTTGTCTAACAACCTCCTTCTTCCCTATGTCATCGCGGTCTGGGAGGAGTACTTCCGTGCCACATTTATTGCTGCACTTAAATTTTCAGGGCAACGGAAAGGGGCAATAAAAAATGCACGAATTACTCATATCCAGATCGAGCAGATAGCCAATGGCACCCTTTCAACAGAGCAAGCTATTGCTTCCACTTTTTCTTTTCAACGTCCTACTGTAATTTCGGAAAACTTTCGACAACTAGACCCAAAGACCGACATATTGGGCGCACTACGCAAGCCCTACCGGCGCCGGAAGATTTCATTACACGAATCCATTGAGGCTCTAGTGGAGTCTAGAAACATCTTCGTTCATGCCGGGCACATGAATCTTGAGCTATTCGACAAGCAGTTAAGATCTGTCTTGGATGATATGACGGTTGCCGTAGACAGAGCCTATGAGCACATCGCAAAGCACTATGGGTTCACCGCAATACATGACTATTAGATTACGGCACGGGCCTAACATCATTCAAGCCGAAGCCGCTTCGCGGCTCGGCTAAATTCAGGCGTTAGACCTACAGGCACATTCATGGACGTCCAATGAAATCACGCGAACTACTTACAACGCCGGTGGTGATAGTGACCGGATATTGCATTGTTCCCCACAAGGACGGTCGATTCCTACATACATTCACCCCGGAAACAACGAGCACCGTCTATCAATTCATTGCCAATCGCGAACCTATCCTAGAGGAGGGGCAGCGATACAACGTCGGCTATAGCACGAAAAAAGGGGTTAATTGGGTAGATATGTCTGCGACAGCCAAGGCGGACGAGGTTGACAAAGACAAGAGCCATTACGTTGCTCGCTTGCTCGGCGAAGAGCTTCGGGAAACTGAAACCTACAAATCAGACACCCGCGTGACGCACAAGGCAAAGAAAGGCCACTATCTCGGAAAGAAGTACGCTTGGCGTATTTATGGCATGGCCGTGGGACGCGATACATTCGATTCATACCTCGAAGCTATCGGCCATCCTGCTGTGGATTGTTTTACGGAGGACAGCCCCTCAATTGCCTACAAAGATGACGGTCTGTCAGATGCCATGGATGCGCTAATTGCATCTGTAGTCCACATAAATGGCAATCGCTTCAGGTCCCCACTACTCCCGTCTAAGAAATTGTTTCAGATCAAAGGCCTTTCTGCTATCACTGACAAGAAATAGGTCTAACAAGTCCATAAGGAGCTTCCCGTCAACCCCGGGTGCATGATGCTCTGGCCTTGAGCTTTTGGCAGTTGCTCGAAAATGGTGTCAGGGACAATACGACCGGCGCGGCGGCCGTCGGACCGAACGCACGCGGCGAACCGCCGGATGCCGGCCCGGAAAACAAAAGAAAGGGGGCTGCGGGACGCTGAGCCACCGTTCCACGGCTCGCACCTGGCAACACTCGGCTTCGTACTTCGTTGAACGCCAGTTTTCCGTGGCTGTGCAGTTCGACCCGGCTCGCGTTCGTTGAGCGGCGGGCACTAGGACCTGCTGGCTGATCAGGCGCCGGAATGCAGCCGTTGCCCGCTTGCGAGGCCTGCACTCGGACTGCTCCGGCGCGGACTGACACCGGTGGCGCTCACGCGATGCGGTCGCTGCATCCGAAAAGCACTCAAAGCAACCTGGAGGCCTCTTTCATTCATCGGCCTCGCCCATGCCCCGGACTCTGCCGATCTGTCGCGTGCCAGAGCGCTACCCTTGCGACCAGTGGCTGCGGCAAGCTTCCTTCAAGTGCCGGAGCCCGACAACTCAAGAGAGGCGGGGGGCGTGGGCACGCTTTCGTACGCTCCAGCCATCTGTCTTGAAACGAGCTGCTGATAGTAGCCACTGCCGCAGGTCATCAGCTCGTCATGCGAACCGCACTGCACTATTTCTCCCTCGCGCAATACGACGATCCGATCGGCGAACCGGATGGTCGACAAACGGTGCGCGATGATGATCGTGGTACGCCCCGCCATCACACGCGAGAGTGCGTCCTGGACTGCGGCTTCGCTTTGCGCGTCCAGCGCGCTCGTCGCTTCATCCAATATCAAGAGCCGGGGGTCGCGAATCAGGGCGCGGGCAATCGCTACGCGCTGCTTCTGTCCCCCTGACAGCTGCGCACCGCGGGCGCCCACGCAGGTTTCATAGCGGTCTGGAAAAGCTTCTGCGAACTCGACTACGTTCGCGCTGCGGGCCGCCTCGAGCAGTTCGTCGTCGGTAACCGACGCGGATGCACAACCGTAGCGTATGTTGTCGAGGATGCTCATCGAGAAGAGCGCAGGCTCCTGCTCGACAATCGCGACCTGCCTGCGCACGTCGGCAATACACAAGCCCTCCATGTCCACTCCGCCGATCAGGATCCTGCCGGCCGTCGGGCGATGGAATCCCAGCACCAGGTTGATGATCGTCGACTTGCCAGCGCCGGATGCCCCGACGAATGCGATCTTTTCTCCGGGGCGTATCGTCAGTGAGAAGTTTCTGAGCGCGGTTCGGTCGGGGCGGGAGGGGTAACGGAACTCGACGTCCTCGAATCGGATTTCCTTGTCCAGCCGTGCCGTCGCGTGCAACGCAGGCGCGTCCTCCGCGGCTTCGGCGGAAAGGAGTTCGAACACCCGGTCCGTGGCGCCCACGACGCGCATCCACTCGCCCCACATCCCGCCGAGTGTGGTCGCCGAGCCGGCTGCCATCCCTGCGTACAGCAGGAACTTGGTGAACTCACCGAGGGTAAGCGCCTGCTGCGCGACCAGCGCGCCACCGACCAGAACGGCGATTAGCAGTGAAATGCCCTGCACCAGCGTGGCGCCGCTCTCCAGTCCGGCGAACAGCCGGTCGCCCGACAGCGAGTAGCCCAGTGCGGATGAAGTGGCGCCGTCGAAGCGACGCTTCTCTTTGTCTTCCTGGGTAAACGCATGCACCAGGCGGATGTTGGAGAAGACCTCCTGTGCAAGCTGCCCACACTGAGCCAGCCGCTCCTGCTTCATTTTGGACAGTGTTCGTGCGCGTCCACCCACCCACCTCATGGACCACACCACAAGCGGAGCGAGTACGGCGATCAGCATGCTCAGCGGTGGCGAGATCATGAACAGCATCACTGTTGCACCGATGGCGATGATCGCGGTCTGCGCCAGCATGGCGGCATCCACCGTCAGGGCTTCCTGCAGCTTTTCGATGTCGACCGATAATCGGCTCGTCAGATCGCCGACGCTCTCGCGCTCGAAAAACGCAACGTCCTGGCGCAGGACGGCACCGAAAAACGCGTTTCGCAGGTCTGTCACCACCATCGAGCCGGTGGACGCGAACAGGAAGTGGCGGGCACCGATGGCCAGGGAATGGACGAGCAACAGCAGGCTCATGCCGATTGCAGCCCAGCCGAGCCACGACGGGTTGGCGCCGGCTACGGACCGGTCGATGAAAAAGGAGACGGCATGCGGGTAGAACAACTGGAACGCGGCCGTGATCAGCAGCAGCAGATAAGCCACAACGAGGCGACCACGGTAAGGCCTGAGCAATGCAAACCGCTTCAGCAGATGCAACGGCCGCAGCCGGGCCTCAGGTTGCATCGGCCACCTCCGACGATGGCGCTGGATCGTACTCGTGCATCTGGTCGACGAACACTTCCCAGTTGCGGTCGCCGATGAAGTTGCTCGCCTGCACGATCCCTTCGTCGTCGATGAACAGATAGAACGGTGAACTGTTGCGCGGGTTGAGCAGGCTGCGTGCTTTCCTGTCGATCACGACGACGTGTTCGAGCAGCGGCGTGCCGCCGACGAACGCACGAAGGCGACGCTCGCTTTCCATGCCGACAACCAGCAGTTCGATGCCAGCCTGTCGAACGGCGGGCTGCATCGCGACCAGTTCGGGCAGTCGCTTCCGGCAGTCGACACATCCCGACGAAAGAAAGACCAGCACCGTGGGGCGACCGATCGTGGCACCGGAGGAAAACCCGTCACCTGTTGCCAGCCGCGTACCCTGCCAGGCGGGTGCGGGACGACCTATGTCCGTCGTAAAAGGCAGGTCCTGCGGTTCCGGAGCCTCGCGCACGATGCGCGCGATCCGCAGTGTCATCCAGAAGTTGATGCACACGGCGACGAGCAGGACGAAAACCATCAGTTCCAGAAGCGACTGCATCATGGCGCAGTGTCTTTGTTCATCGCAGCAGGTTCCGGATGTCCTGCATGCTGATGGACACCAGGAAGCACAGCCCCGCGCCCAGTGCCAGCATCAGATGCGCAGCAAGCCCGCCCGGCGCGCGACCCGCTTCCAGCCATAGATAACCGGCGGCGGCCGCGATGTAGATGGCATTTCTGCCGAGGTCGACCGTTGAAAGTGTCTGTGTGGACGCGCCGAAGCAACGGCAGCTCACGCGCCGCTTCATCAGAAGGACAGTCCCGATCGCCAGGCTGAAGACCACCAGCAGAAGCAGCGCGACGACGGCCGCCCACCGGGCACTCTCGCCTCCTGCGGCCAGGCCCGCAGCCGCCACCGACTCGGCCCCGACAATTCCCACAGCCAATGGACGGCTCAATACGTCGGGCACGGAAAAGCCATTTGAAAGCGATGCCGCAAAGCCCGTGAGATCCGCGATCTTCGCTACTGCCGCGGCCAGGAGAACGACAGCAACAAACCAACGGCACAGCTCAGCCAGGTGCAGTGCATCCATCCGCATCGTCCTCCCATCGCTGCCACTGGCCGGGGAATTCCTCGTTACGTACGCGGACACAGGCACCGCGCGTCGTCCCCAGGAACGCGTCAAACCACGGCTCGGCGGCGGAGGTCCTTGCCGCACCGCCGATGACCGAGCGGAGCTGACGGCAAATCGACCACATCATGCTTTCCAGGCCAGCATCGGACCCGGACCTCACGGGCAGCCCGATGGCGCGAAGCTCGTCGCGCGTGAGCGCATAGGTATGCGAGTGAAATCCGAATATCAGCTTCTTGGCGATGCTCTCTCTGGTGGTCTCGGCTCCGGCCATGTGCAATGCCATGAGTTCCATGCAGATGCCTTCTACTTCCAGGGTCGAGCGATAGAACGAGGTGAGGGTCGTGGGGAAGATGCTGCTGCTCAGCGCATCGAATGCTCGCCGCCCGGCCTCGTCCCCGGACAGGCCGAACCACTGCGAACTCATCTCACCGAAGAGCCGCAGGTCCTGCGCGGACAGTGCGAGTGGTCCGCCGCGCGCGCCTTGCGCAGCCATCAGGATCGGGTCGATGGGCGAGAATATCGCCAGGGGCCCGGCAATGATCTCGTCGGCCGACAGGGCCATGACGGTGCCTGCCGACTCGCAATAGTGAGGCACCAGGAAGCTGACGCGCGGGGCGAACTCGCGCAGAAGCAGTGCGATCCTGCGGGCGGCGTTGATGATTCCGCCACGGCTGTACAGCACAACGTCGAGCCTTTCGCACGGACCCATCCCGGCGAGCACCTCATACAGCGAGGGAAGCAAGTCGATGTCGAGCTGCGATGACGCAAAAACCAGAACCCGCGTCTGGCGGATCGACTCGATGCTTGCGATGTCATCCATCATGGACATCGCTATCGACCATCCGCTTCGGCTTTGGACATCAGAAGATCAGTGACAGCGTCCAGCATCCTCAGCTCGGGGACGAGCTGCTCGACGAACAGGAACTGGCCCGCCGGATTGTTCTCGAGAAACACGATGTCATCATCCGGCGTGACGATCAGGTCCAGCGCACCGAATTCGAGTCCGTAGCTGCGGACGAAGCCGATGCAGCGTGCCTCGACGTCCGGCGCAAGGCGTTCGTACATGTAGGGGATCTCGACCGCGAAATTCCGGAAGTCGACCCGGGTTCTGCTGTCGCTCTGAGAGCATATCCGCGCAGCGAAGGCCTGGTGGCCAATAACCGTGACGCGCAGTTCGTGTTTTTTCGCGATGTGCTCCTGGAACAGACAGGGCGACTGCCGCACGGCGTCCAAGGCTTCCAGATGCGCCGACGTCATCACAGTGGTAGGGAGCCCGTCGAACCGGCGATCCGCGTCTGACACCTCCTCAGCACACAATGACGCCGAGGACATTGCCTTGAATATCACGTCGTCGTTCACCTCGCCGACGAAGCTGCGAACGGCATCGGGGCAATTGGTGATGATGGAGCGTGGAACCAGGAAGCCCATGCCGGCGGCACGGTTGAGCTGTTCGCCCTTCCACAACGCGCTTCGGGTCGCCAGGGGATGACTCATCCAGAAGCAGTCGAGTGCATAGAGCAGACTGAAGAACGAATGCTCCGTTTCGGACTGCGCGAACGCTTCCTCCTGCGCGCCTAGATCATTGTCGACAAAGCAGAACCGGGAAGGCTTTCGCGACCATACGGCTCGTATTTCCTCGAGGGAGATGCGGTCGCCGGACGGCAGATGAGTCAGGGCGCATGTCAGCCCGTTCCGGCTTATGCGCAGATCGACCGAAAAGTCCCTCGGGAATTCGTCCAGATTCACGCGAAAGGGCCTTGCGCCCCGCGTTGCCATCTTCGATTCGACCATGTCGGCATGAATGTCGGCCGAGATGGTGACAATGAGAACTCTGTTCATCCATAAACCTGCGCGACGTTCCTGTCGAAACAGCAGAGAGTTTGCGGCTGGCAGGGACTCTCTGCCGTCAGTGCTACTCAGCAGTAAACGCCTCGATCAGCGCCATAGGTCGCATGCGCGTAACGCAGGTTGCCGGGGAAACGATATTCGGTGCAGCCTGCAGCGGCAACGCCCTCACGGGCGACCCACTTGCCTTCTTCCTTTGTATCAACTTCCTCTTCCCTGGAGGCAACCTTGAAAGCAAACAGCTTTTCATTGGATTCCATTTCAAACTCCATTTTGGGTGGTTGATTGCTGATTACCGGTTTCAGGTCGTCAGCATCGCCGAGTATGCGTGCGGCATTTGACGGGGTCAACGCGCATGGAGGCGCATGGAATCACCAGCTGATCATCGTGCCTTCGCGCACCCGATGCAGCCGGAAAAACGTATTTTCGGGGACTAAATGGCCACAATCCAAGTCCGCGCGATGCGCACGATGCGAAAACGGTGAATACGCGTGAAGTTCCGCGGACGAGTTGTGACGTCATCGCGGCCAGGGTCTCCCGCAGGCTGAGGCGCTCGGCCCCGAAGGCGGCGTGGCCGGGTTCAGTTTCCGATGTGTACCGGCTTCAATCGCGGCCAGCGCCGGGCTACCAGTCGATATGCCCACGAATGACGCTGCACACGCGCCCGCCCGACCAGACCTCGCCGTCGGCATCGACCCGCAACTGCAGGCGTGCGTCGAAGCCGACCTCGCGGCCCTGGCTGACGACGTAGCTTCCGCCGGTGCCGGGCAGGGCATCGTTGTGTTGCAGCCATGCGGCGAGCGTTGCGTTCGCGGCGCCCGATGCGGCGTCCTCGAACTGCCCCGGCGCTCCGACGAACGCGCGCACGACCAGGTCGTAGTCGCTGCCGGCTTGCGCACGGGCGAACGCGCAGACGCCCATCGCGCCAGTGCTGGCGGCAAGCTCGCCGATCGCGTCCCAGTCCGGCGTCGCATTGCGCAGTGTGGCTTCGTCGCCGACCTCCGCCAGCCACCAGCGGCGTCCGCCGTCCATCAGCGCCGGTGGGAGCCGTCCAGGCCGCAGCCCGGAAAGGGCTGGCGCAATCCGCGGATCGGTCACTGCCAGGGTTTCCAGCAGCCGTGCCCGTGGCGTTCGCACCGAGATCGTGCGTGCATGGCCCTCGCCCTGGATCGCCAGCGGCAGCAGGCCGGCGAGCCCTTCCTGGACCAGTACGCCATCCGCCGCGGTCGCCAACCCGTATTCCAGCACCGCGTGGGCGGTGCCGACGCTGGGATGCCCCGCGAAAGGAACCTCTCGGCGTGGGCTGAAGATGCGGATGCGGTAGCTCGCGCCCGGCTCGCTCGGCGCGAACACGAAGGTGGTCTCGGGCAGGCGCGTCCAGCGCGCGATGGCCTGCATCGTCTCGTCGTCCAGGCACTTGCGACCGCTTTCCGGACACTCGTCGGCGTCCAGCACCACGGCCAGCGGATTGCCGGCGCCGGGTCGATCGGCAAAGACATCCAGTTGCAGAAAACGGCGCAGCGTCATTTCAGGTTGGGTCCGTGGGGCTTCGACTAGACTTGCCAGTTCCCGCGCGTCGCGCGGGTGCGAGTCGATCGATGGGCGGGCAATTCTACGGCTGGGGACGGGTGCGGTGGCGGAATCGTGTGGCTGGGTAGTACTGAAGTTCGGTGGCACCTCGGTGTCGCGGCGCCATCGCTGGGACACGATCGGGCAACTGGCCGGCAAACGCATGGCCGAAGAAGGCGTCCGCGTGCTGGTCGTGGTATCGGCGCTGTCGGGCGTGACCAACGAGCTGCAGGCGATCTGCGATGGCGCCGACGATCGCGACGGGCGCGTCGAGGCACTGATCGGCCGCCATCGTGAGTTCTGCAGCGAACTGGGCCTGAATGGCGACATCGTGCTCGCGGAGCGACTGCTGGCGCTGCGCGCGCTGGGTTCGGAGCTTCGCGCCGAAACGCGCCCTTTGGACTGGCAGGCCGAGATGCTCGCCCAGGGCGAACTGCTGTCGTCCACGCTCGGCGCCGCCTACCTTGCTTCGCAGGGCTTCGATTGCGGCTGGTGCGACGCGCGCAGCTGGCTCGACGCCATCGCGCTGCCAAACCAGAGCGCCTGGGCGACGCGCTTGGCGGTCAACTGCCGGCGCGAAGCCGACCCGGACTTCGGCGCGCGCTTCGCCGGGCAGGCCGCGCCGATGCTGGTGACGCAGGGGTTCATCGCGCGCCATGGCGACGGTGGCACGGCCGTGCTCGGCCGCGGTGGCTCCGACACCTCGGCGGCATACTTCGGCGCGCTGCTGCAGGCCAGGCGCGTCGAGATATGGACCGACGTCCCCGGCATGTTCAGCGCGAACCCGCGCGAGGTGCCCGATGCCCGGTTGCTGGCCCGGCTGGATTACGCCGAAGCGCAGGAGATCGCCACGACCGGCGCCAAGGTGCTGCATCCGCGCGCGATCGGCCCGTGCCGGGATGCCGGTGTTCCCCTGGCGATCCTCGACACCGAGCGGCCGCAGCTTTCCGGCACGCGCATCGATGCGAGCGCGGCGACCGTGCCCGGTGTCAAGGCGATCAGCCGCCGCAACGGCATCGTGCTGGTGTCGATGGAGAACGTCGGCATGTGGCAGCAGGTGGGTTTTCTTGCCGACATCTTCGATCGCTTCAAGCGCCATGGACTCTCGGTCGATCTGATCGGCTCGTCGGAAACCAACGTGACCGTGTCGCTGGATCCCAGCGAGAACCTGGTGACCACCAACGTCTTGCAGGCGCTCTCCACCGACCTGGCCGAGGTCTGCCGGGTCAAGGTGATCGCGCCCTGCGCGGCGATCACGCTGGTCGGGCGCGGCATGCGCTCGCTGCTGCATCGACTGTCGGATATCTGGGCGACCTTCGGACAGGAACGCGTGCATTTGATATCGCAGTCGTCGAACGACCTCAACCTGACCTTCGTGATCGACGAGGCCGATGCCGACGGACTGCTGCCGCAGTTGCACGCCGAGCTCATCCGCAGCGGCGCGATGCCGGTGCACGATGCGAGCGTGTTCGGGCCGAGCTGGCGCGAGATCTGCCACGGCAAGTCGATGCGCAGCGCGCCCTGGTGGTCGCAGGCGCGCGCGCAACTGCTGCAGCACGCACAGGCGGGCACGCCGCGTTATGTGTACGACCTGGAAACGGTCCGCGCACGCGCGCGGGCGCTGACCGCGATACCGGTCATCGACCGCTGCTTCTACGCGATCAAGGCCAACCCGCACCCGGCGATTCTGCGCGCCATCGTCGACGAGGGTTTCGGCCTGGAATGCGTGTCGCTGGGCGAGCTGGACCACATCTTCTCGACGCTGCCGCAGTTGGCACCGCAACGCGTGCTGTTCACACCCAGCTTCGCGCCGCGCCGCGAATACGAGGCGGCATTCGCGCGCGGCGTCACTGTCACCATCGACAACATCGAGGCCCTGCAGCGCTGGCCGGAGATGTTCTCGGGCCGCACGGTTTGGCTGCGGCTCGATCTGGGCCGCGGTGAGGGTCACCACGCGAAGGTAAAGACCGGTGGCGCCGCGGCGAAGTTCGGCCTGCCGCTGGCGCGCTTTGAATCCTTTCTGGCGCAGGCGAGGAAGCTCGGCATGCGCATCAGCGGGCTGCACGCGCACCTTGGCAGCGGCATCGACGATCCGCACCACTGGCACGAGGTCCACGCGCAACTGGCGGGGCTTGCCGATGAAGTCGGCACCGTGGAGACGATCGACATCGGCGGCGGCTTGCCGATTCCGTACACGCCCGATGCGCAGGAATTCGATGTCGGTCGATGGCGCGAAGGCCTTGAAGGCATCAAGGCGGCCTATCCGAATTACGGGCTTGTGGTGGAGCCCGGGCGCTATCTCGTAGCCGAGGCCGGCGTGCTGCTGCTGTCGGTGACGCAGGTCGTCGAGAAGGACGGCGTACGCCGCATTGGCGCCGACGCGGGCATGAACGCGCTGATGCGCCCGGCCGTCTACGAGGCGTACCACGGCATCCACAACCTGAGCCGGCTGGACGATGACGCGACCAGCGCGTTCGATGTCGTCGGGCCGATATGCGAAAGCGGCGACGTGCTGGGCCGGCAACGTCTGCTTTCCACCGCCACCACCGAGGCGGATGTGCTGCTGGTCGCCGATGCCGGCGCCTACGGCATGGCGATGGCGAACACCTACAACCTGCGGGCGTTGCCTGCAGAGGACATCATCAATGAGTGAGTGGAAATTCCAGCGCGAGGCGATCCGGTCGTTTCGCTTCGTGCGATGCAACCTGGATACCGAGAGCGGCATCGCACAGCTTGTGTATGCCTTCGACGACGGTCCGGAGCTGATCGAGACGGTGACCTTCGCCGGTGCCCCGTTCGTGCTCGAGGGCGAGCGCGCGGCGGCGGTCGAGCGCGCGTTGCGCCTGCTGCACCTGATTGCCGGCATCAGCTACTACAAGGCGGCGGTGCCGGGGGAGATTGTTTGCGATTCGTATGCGATCGATTCCGACACCGCGGAACTGATGAGCCTTGTCTATGAGAAGGGATTGGGTGAGTTCGCTTACCGGAACGGGTTGGATCTGCACGGGAAGATCGTGTTTCCGGTGGGGTCTGGTTCTGCGGGCGGTGGAGCCCCCCTCACCCCAGCCCTCTCCCCCGCAAGCGGGGGAGAGGGGGCGAAAGGCGGCGCACGCATGTTGTCGAGCGAACCGCACGGCGGCGCGCGTGATGCGTCCGAGGGCGATGCGCGTGATGCGTCCGAGGGCGATGCGCGTGTTGCGTCCAATGGACAGCATGGCGGGGCACCAGTGCTGGGCCTGCGCGAACACGCGCTGGTCGCGATCGGCGGCGGCAAGGACTCGCTGGTGAGCATCGAGGCGCTGCGCGCGCTCGGCGTGCCGCAGACGGTGACGTGGATCGGCGGTTCGCAGCTGATCGCGGCCTGCGCGCTGCGGACCGGATTGCCCGCGCTCAACATCGGGCGCACGCTGGCGCCGCAGTTGTTCGACTTCAATCGCCAGGGCGCGCTCAACGGCCACATTCCGGTGACCGCATTGAACTCGGCGATCCTGGTGCTCGCGGCACTGCTGCAGGACGCAGACCAGGTGGTGTTCTCCAACGAGCGCTCGGCAAGCTACGGCAGCCTGATCCGCAGCGAGGATGGCCAGACCACCACCGAGGTCAATCACCAGTGGTCCAAGGGCTGGGAGTTCGAGTCGGCCTTTGGCGACTACGTTCAGCGCCGCGTCGCCGCCGATCTCAAGTACTACTCGCTGCTGCGCCCCTTGAGCGAGTTGGCGGTCGCGCGTCAGTTCAGTCGGGCAGATCGCTACGACGCATACTTCAGCAGTTGCAATCGCAATTTCCACATCCTCGGCGAGCGCCCGGTCAATCGCTGGTGCGGGGTCTGCCCGAAATGCCACTTCGTGTTCCTGGCGCTGGCGCCGTTCATGCCCAAGCCGCGGCTCGTGGGCATCTTCGGACGGAACCTGCTCGATGATCCGGTGCAGACCGGAGGCTTCGACGCGTTGCTCGAGTTCCAGGACCACAAGCCCTTCGAATGCGTCGGCGAAGGCCGCGAGTCGCGCGCGGCAATGGCAGCGCTCGCGCAACGACCGGAATGGCGCGAGGACGCGCTGGTCGAACGGTTCGTTCGGGAAATCCGGCCGCAGTTGGCCGGCGAGGACCTGGCGATCGATCCACTGCTGGTGCTCGACGAGGTGCACCGCATTCCAGCACCGTTGTGGGAAGGGCTGCGTGCGCATCTCGCAGCTTGAAAGTCGGCGGATTGCGCTGTGGGGCTGGGGTCGCGAGGGTCGAGCCGCTCACCGCGCGATCCGCGCGCGGTTGCCGGCGCTGCCGTTGACGCTGTTCTGCACGGCGCAGGAAGTCGACGACGCCACGGCCGCGGGCGATCCGCTGCTGACGGTGCGCAGCGGTGTCACCGGCGCGGATCTGGGTACGTTCGACATCGTGGTCAAGTCGCCAGGGATCAGCCCCTATGGGCCGGAGGCGATGCAGGCCAAGGCGGCGGGAACGCAGTTCATCGGCGGAACGACGCTCTGGTTCGCCGAGCATGCCGATGCCGACGGGCTGATGGCGCGAACGGTCTGCGTGACGGGCACCAAGGGCAAGAGCACCACGACCGCGCTGCTGGCCCATCTGCTGCGTGCCGGCGGACACCGCACCGCGCTGGCCGGCAACATCGGATTACCGCTGCTGGAATTGCCCGATGATCCGCAGCCGGAATTCCGTGCGATCGAACTGTCCAGCTATCAGACGGGCGATGTCGCGGCCAGCGGCGTGCGTCCCGAGGTGGCGGTTGCGCTCAACCTGTTTCCCGAGCACCTGGACTGGCACGGTTCGCAGGCGCGCTATATCGAGGACAAGCTGCGCCTGCTGACTGCCGCGCGGCCACGGATCGCGGTTCTCAACGCCGGGGATCCGCAACTGTCTTCGCTGGTGCTGCCCGACAGCCAGGTTCGCTGGTTCGGGCGCGCGGACGGCTGGCATCTGCGCGGCGACGACCTGTTTCGGGGCGACCTGCCGGTCATGGATACGCGCTCGCTGCCGCTGCCAGGCCGCCACAACCGAAGCAACCTGTGTGCCGTTCTTGCCGCGATCGACGCGCTCGGCCTGGACGGCGCATCGCTGGCCACGCATGCGGCGACTTTCAAGCCGCTGCCGCACCGCCTGCAGACACTCGGCGTGCGGGCGGGCATCAGCTACGTCAACGACTCCATCAGCACCACGCCGCATGCGAGCCTGGCCGCGCTGGAGTGCTTTGCCGGGCGTCGCGTGGCGATCCTGGTCGGTGGTCATGATCGCGGCATCGAGTGGGACGCTTTCGCGCAATCGATGCTGCAGCGTTCACCTGCGGCCATCGTGACGATGGGGCAGAACGGACCGCGCATCGCGGAACTGCTCGACACGGTGTCGGGCGTGGCCGGATTTGCACTCGCCTCCGCGACCGATCTTGCCGACGCCATGGAACAGGCGCGCAAACTGCTGGGCGGGGAGGGCGTGATGCTGCTTTCGCCGGGTGCGCCGAGCTTTGGGCCCTATCGGGACTACGTCGAGCGCGGCCGGGATTTCGCGCGGCTCGCCGGTTTCGATCCCGAGGCCATCAGCGCCATCGAAGGGCTTGGTACAAAATGAGAATTAATAGTGCACACGGGGGTGCTATTCCAGTTATTGATCTATTTGCAGGACCCGGAGGTTTAGGAGAGGGTTTCGCGTCCAGCTTTGACGAAGACCGGCGGCGGTTCCGGTCTGTGCTTTCCATCGAAAAAGACACTTCAGCGCACCAGACCTTGCAGCTGAGATCATTTTTCCGACTGTTCCCTCGAAACGAGGTGCCACCTGACTATTATCGATTCGCGCGGGGTGAAATAGATCTGCAGCAACTGTACGCTTTGCACCCTGAGCAAGCCAAGAAAGCTGCTGATGAAGCTTGGTGCGTTGAGCTTGGTGCGTCCTCGGTGGCTGATGTACGTGTGCGGATTGAACGCGCCCTAGGAAGCTCTGAGCCGTGGGTGCTGCTGGGCGGTCCGCCTTGCCAGCCCTTCTCGCTGGCAGGCAGATCCCGCAATGTGAGGGACACGCGTTACTCGGAGGGCAAAGAAACGAGGCATCAACTCTATATAGAGTACCTGCAAATTATCGCCGACTTTTGGCCGTCGGTATTCGTAATGGAAAATGTTCGTGGACTCCTCACAGCTAAGTACGAAGGGGTCAGAATGTTTGACAAGATCGTAGATGACCTTTGTGATCCAGCCACGGCAATCGACCGGATTCCCGGGCGAACGCGAATTCAACAGCACAGAAGCCACGGTTATCGTCTGTTTCCGCTGACTGCGGTAAGCCATGCTGAAGAGTCGGCGGATGGCTACATACATAATTATATCGTCAAAAGCGAGATGCACGGCGTGCCGCAAGCTCGGCATCGGCTGATTATAGTTGGAGTGCGGGACGATATTTCGGGGAGGCCTGCATCTTTGGCGTCGCGCGAAAAAGTGGAGGCCAAAAAGGTCTTTTTTGGACTCCCGCGGCTACGAAGCGGGCTCTCAAAGAGCGACGAGTCGACTGCCTGGCTGGCGAGTGTCAGGGCGGCCGGTTCCAGTGGTTGGATCAAGCAGTTAAAAAAGAGCGACGAGAAGGTCGGCCAACGCGTGGAAGACTCGATTCACCGGCTATCTGACCACGCGGGTGGTCGAGGCAAACCCTTCATGTCAGAGAAGATAGGCGTGAGCCATGCTCCTGAGTGGTATCTGGACAGCAAGCTCGGCGGGGTATGTAACCACCAGTCAAGGGGGCACATGGTAAGTGATCTGCACCGATACCTTTTTGCCGCGTGTTTCGCGGAGGTTCACGGCAGATCACCCAAGATAGCCGACTTTCCAAAGAAGCTCTTGCCAGATCATGGTAGTGTTTGGAGAGCATTGAACGGAAGCCATTTTGCGGATCGATTCCGAGTTCAGCTTCCTAATCGGCCTTCGACTACCGTTGTAAGTCATATAGCTAAAGACGGCCACTACTACATTCATCCGGACCCGGGCCAATGTCGATCTCTAACCGTCCGGGAAGCGGCACGCCTTCAGTCTTTTCCCGACAACTACCTTTTTCTCGGAAATCGCACGCAGCAGTATACTCAGGTGGGGAACGCCGTTCCTCCGTTTCTAGCTGCGCAGATTGCAGACATAGTGTACGACTTGCTTGCGAAGAGCGAAAAAACGTCGGTTTGAAATGGATCGAATAAGTCCTCAGCGTCGCAGTTGGAATATGAGCAGGATAAGGTCGTCGGGTACCGCTCCTGAATTAACTGTCAGATCCATACTCCATCGACTCGGCCTCCGCTTCCGCGTGAATCGACGAGAGCTGCCAGGGTGCCCAGATATTGTGCTGAAGAAGCACCGGACTGTAGTTTTTGTACATGGCTGCTTTTGGCATCAGCATCGCAACTGTCAGTTTGCGTATACGCCCAAGACCCGAATCGCTTTCTGGGAGAGAAAGTTTTCTGCTAATCAGGAGCGCGATGGACAAGTTGCAAAAAGTCTTCGAGCGAGTGGCTGGCGTGTTATAACGGTGTGGGAGTGCGAAACGAAAAATGAAGATAAAATTAGAAGCCGTTTACGGCGGCTCTTCCCGTCTACCGGGAAGCAGACTCTCTGAAGCGTTCGAATTCTTTTGGTAAAAGCTCAGCGAATTTTGGCGCAGAAGTAAGGGGCAAGTCCCAGGTCCTAGCGAACTGGTTCATCAACTTTCCAAATCTTCTCGCTGCATCGCCGGACGCCCCGTGTTTTCGTACGCCGGTATGCGCATCGATGAAGAGGTGGCTCGCTAGTGCCATTGTGCCTGGGCAACTGACCAGTTCAACGCGGGCCGTGAACTGCTCAGTGAGTTCACCTGGTTTTGACAAAGGATTGACGAGAGCTGCCATGGCGCGAGTTGGGTCGTCTCGGTGGAGCAGAAATACATCGTACGGATTTGCCAGAAGATGTCGATACCGCCGCCGCCAGTTGGAACTTTCGGGGATGTGGCGGGCGTCTGCTCCTGGCTTTCGTTTTCCACTGGCATTCTGGGGGCACACTTCATCAAAGAGCTCCAGCGACAACCATGCCCAGAATCCGCTGTCAGATCGGGGAATTGCATGGCCACTCCGGTCTGCGGTTCCGCTCAGCCAGCGCGCGAAAGCCATTCGGCTTCCAAAGCGCTCGGGTTTTCCTTCAATTGACGGAATAAGCGGAGCGGAAAAGGCGTCATCGATCAACAAGTGTCGGGGAGGTGGCAGCGTTGCCTCCATGCGCAATCTCTGCAGATAGTTGCGAAATGCTTCGATCCCTGCGCTGTTTAAGCTTCGGAACTGCGTCACTGCTCACTCTCCTTGGGGGCCATCGCAGCGCAAAACCCGGCGGCGCGGCTGCAAGCTCGCACTGCATTGTCAATCCAGGCCTTGTTGTCGAATTCATCGTCGCCGGCCGGCGGAGGTTCCATGAAGCCGAAAGTCTGTCGGGGGAACTGCAACCAAGTATGCTGCCAGCCGTCGGGATCGTCTCCGCCGTCATCCAACGCCTTGGCGAGCATTCGGCGCATAATTTCGGGATAGACGAGTGCCTTGAATTCGGTTCTCGCTGGCAATTCTCTATCCGGGTCAGCAGTTTCATCAATGTAGAGAATTGGTCCGCGAATATCGTCAAGAATGTCCAGATCCCAGACGAGTCCATTGTTATCACGCCAAGCCGTATAGAGGATTCCTCGCTGCTGATTGGGCTGTTCGTCGGGGTCGACGGGGCGGATGCGCTGCGCGTCGGCAACCAGCCTGCCAGGCTGCTTAGTGATGTCTGTGATCTTGACCCTAAACAAGGGTGGAGGCAGCTCAATGTCGAACTCAGTCAACATTCGATGCTCGGGTGCAGGTGGACGCAAAGCAGACACCGTGCCGTAGTCGAAGCGCATGCGGGCTGCCGGGCTGGAGCGGTACGCCTCAACGAAAACGCGCGCGTCCCCGGGCAAGCTTGAAGGTAGCGTCAACTCGGCAGTAAACATTCGTACGGGGCCAGCATTTGGCCGGGTCAGTGAGATGTGGACCTGATCAAGCGTCAGTTTCTTACGGTTCGTGTAATTCAGCCGCCTGATCGACATCAACACTCTCCTCTGGTTCATAGGCGCGCACAATCAGGTCGCGGTTGCGATCGAAGCCGGTAACCCGCACTTCAAATTCTGGTCCGTCAATACTGATCTGCATCCGGTTAGGTTCGATGACCTTGTGTTTTGCTGCCCCACTTTCCGCGATACGTATTCCGCTACGTTCTGGACGTGTGAGGTCGAAATCGGCGGGTTCGTATTGCTTCCACGGATTGCCCGAGAAGACGTCGTAGGCGATGGCGAGTCGTAACGTAGGGGGCGGCGGAAGGTCGCCCTTGCGTTGCCTGATGACGAAACCACCGTCGACGTCGGAAATCGAGTACCGTGCGGGACCAAGGGCGCTTGGGAAGTCTTCGAACGGTTCGGTTTCTTCTCCAGGTTGATCCTTCTTCGGGATTCCACCGGAGGGTGCAGGATTTTGATCCCTTTCAGGCATTGCAAAAAAGTCAATGGCGATGGTCGGGTCTGGTTGGTCTTCGCCAGCCCGAATGTAGACCATAAGCTGTTTGACGGCGGATTTGACGAACGTTATGAGCTGGGTTCCATTCCGGAACGCGTCCTTAAAGTTCGCTGTTTTTGGATCCCAGTCGGTGTGGTTAGGAGGTTCAGCAGCGCGAAGTAGGTTTGCGAGTGGGCGGTCATTGATTACAACCAAAGCACGTACTTTCGGTGCGCCAACGGCACGCTTCACCTGACTTATAGATAGCTGCTCACGAAAGAATTGGGGGCGTATGGTGCGATCCTCGTCATGATGTTCAAGATAGATGTCGAAGAAGCTCAGTTCTGGATCGGCATGATCTTGCTGATGTACATGGACGGGAATGCGGATTGCGATGCGCTCTCGCTGTGTAAGTTTGTCAACGATTCCAATTCGAACATCGTCAGGAATAAGATCCTCTGACCAGCGCTGCGGCTTGTTCTGTGGTGATGGATTAAATCGATACCGCTCTTCTTCCTGCAGTTGCAGCGACCACGCAGCTAGTTCCACGATAGCGGCTTCACGGGGAAGATTGGCTCTTACGTATTCAATGATGGTGTTTCGATCCAGCTTTTCTTCTCTCTCTCCATCAGTAAGCGAAACCGCGAGAGCGCCGGCAAGGATTGCAAAATAGAACTGTTCGACGACAGCGTGTTGGATGTCCGGATAGTTAATTTCAATGTCAGGCCAAGGTACGATGAGCGACAAGCCGCTTTCGTTCGCCCGATTGAGGTTGAAGTCCTTGCGCAATTTTTCTATTACGGATGGGTCGCGGAACGGCCGAGGAACCTGATCTGGCTCCCAAGAATCACCTAAATAGCAGGAGGGCTGATACTGGGTGTCACCCACGCGTCGAATTTTTAGAACGGACTTGCCCATCACGAATTGGTTGAGATCGTCGTGGCGAATGGTATAGGCGATGAAACAATTGATCCTGCTTGACCTTGGGAACACGTTTTTGCCGACGCCCCAGCTTCCCCGGTCGCCTTCGGTTTTGCGGGTGCGCCCATCGCTCCGGAGAAAGTCAACGAAGTTGTTTCGCTGGCCTCCTGCATCGTCGCTGGCGATGTCGCCGGTGAGCCCCGAAGTGCCGAAGTCTTCTATTATTAAATAGTCGCAAGCTTCGCCAAGAGCGGGTGCATTCTTTATGCCGCTGCCTTGGGCTGCCAAATGCGGTCGCAGCGCCGCAAACCATGCTGCGGCGGCCGTCGCCGGCAATGCACGTGCGCCTCTATTGATCCCAATACGTACATGAACAGGCCGGTCACCGCGGCCGATGTTTTTGCCGGCGTCCAACGCGTTCTGCAATGCCTCCCGCACCAAGGCTGTGGCCGGGTTATCCAAGCTTCCGTCGGCGAAAAATTCGCCGGAAATTGGATCGGAGATGTCGTCCCCGTTGCGCTTCGGCCGGAAATGCCATAGTAAGTTCATATTCGTCCCTGTCGTATCAATTCTGACGGCGGTGTTGGCCAGTACCTCATTAGTGCTGCTCTGGACAGTTCCAGTGGATCAAAGACCTATCCATCGCGACCAGCTTCTACACTGCGCCGACCTACGCAGCCAAGCTAACGCCTAAGTAAATTTAATGGCTAGATCGTCATCGCCGCTCGGATCGGAAAAGACACGTTAGATTCGAACGACTCTACCACCGGCGTACTTTTGCGAAAGATGCGTCGCGATTGCGAAAACATACGACCTCACAAGCGAAGTGTGCTACTCCGTCTTCTTTTTAGGCCTTCAGTGGTCGCGGCTCACCGAGTAGCGCGCCAGCCCCCGCAGCGCTGCGAGCGACTCGCTTTCCTCCAGTCCGTCGAGCGCGCGCTCGGCGGCGTCGGCGTAGCGGCAAGCCAGCGCACGCGCGTAGTCCAGCCCGCCCGCGGCTTGGATCGCCGCCAGCACTTCGGGCATCGCCGTGGCGTCACCATCCTGGATCGCGGACCTGAGGCGCGCGGCCGTGGCCTCATCGGAGTGGCCGATGGCATGGATCAGCGGCAGGGTGGCCTTGCCTTCGGCGAGATCGTCGCCGAGGTTCTTGCCCATCGTGGCGGCGTCGGACGCGTAATCGAGCACATCGTCGGCGATCTGGAACGCATAGCCGAGGTTCAGGCCGAAATCGTGCAGTTGCTGCTGCCGGCCCTCGTCGGCACCTGCGAGCAGCGCGCCCAGCCGGGTCGCCGCGGCGAACAACACCGCGGTCTTGCGCTCGATCACGCGCAGGTACGCGGCCTCGTCGGTGTCGGGATTGCGAACGTGCAGCAGCTGCAGCACCTCGCCCTCGGCGATCGCGTTGGTGGTGTCGGCCAGGATCCGCATGACCGGCATGTCGTCCAGCTCCACCATCATCTGGAAGCTGCGCGAGTACAGGAAATCGCCGACCAGCACGCTGGCCGCGTTTCCCCAGACCGCATTGGCGGTCTTGCGACCGCGGCGCAGGTCGGACTCGTCGACGACGTCGTCGTGCAGCAGCGTGGAGGTATGGATGAACTCCACCACCGCCGCCAACTGGTGCGCGCGCGGTCCCCGGTGGCCCAGGCTCGCCGACGCCAGCAGCAGCAGCATCGGCCGCAGGCGTTTGCCACCGGCGCCGATGATGTACTCGGCGACCTGGTTGATCAGCACCACGTCGGAGGTCAGGCGTTGCCGGATGAGCCGGTCGACCGCGTCCATGTCGGCGCGGGCAAGCGACTGGACGGCCGGGAGGTCGAGAACCGGCGATGGCGGGGCGCTGGTGTGCATGGGGGTCTCGGCCGGTGCGGCCCGCGATTATAGGGCGGCGGCGGCTTTCGGGCCTCCTTGGCGGGTTTGGGCAGCGCTCCGGGCCCGGATTCGGACGATTCCTACGCCAGCCTGCGGAGCCGTCCGAGGGCCCCCGGCGAGGCGCACGGTTATACTGCCGGCCTCCCGCTGACAGAACATATAAGGACCGCACCCATGGCACGTGGCGTCAACAAAGTGATCCTGGTCGGCAACCTCGGCAACGACCCCGAGATCAAGTACACCCAGGGCGGCATGGCCGTCTGCTCCCTGTCGCTGGCGACCACCAGCGTGCGCAAGGACAAGGAGGGCAACCAGATCGAGAAGACCGAATGGCATCGGGTCAAGCTGTTCGGCAAGCTGGGCGAGATCGCCGGCGAGTACCTGAAGAAGGGCCGGCAGGTCTATATCGAAGGTTCGATCCGCTACGACAAGTTCACCGGCCAGGACGGTGTCGAAAAGTATTTCACCGACATCGTCGCCGACGAGATGCAGATGCTGGGCGGCGAAGGTGGTGGTGGCGCGCGCAGCGAGTCCGGCGGCGGCCGCAGTGAGCGGCCATCGCGTCCGCCCGCCCGCCAGGAGTCCGGCGGACCGCGTCGCGAGGCCCCTCCGGCCAAGTCGAACGACTTCTCCGACGACTTTGCGGATGACGACATCCCGTTCTGATTGCTGTCCGGCTTGAGTCGCCGACCGGTTCGACCGGTCCGACGCGAAGATCCGACCTTTCTACTGGAGTAACGAGTGCGCACCTGGCTAGTCACCGGCGGTGCCGGTTTCATTGGCGGTAATTTTGTTCTCGACGCGGTACGTCGGGGCATTCGGGTGGTCAACCTGGATGCGCTGACCTACGCAGGCAACCTCGACACGCTCGGCCCGTTGGAGGACGACGCGAACCACCTGTTCGTGCATGGCGACATCGGCGATGCAGGTCTGGTCGAGCGGCTGCTGGCCGAGCATCGGCCGCACGCGGTCATCAACTTTGCCGCCGAAAGCCACGTCGACCGTTCGATCGACGGCCCGGCCGCGTTCGTGCAGACCAACGTGGTGGGCACGCTCAGCCTGCTGGAAAAGACCCGCGACTACTGGAAGTCGCTCGACGCGGGCGGTCGCGACGACTTCCGGTTTCTGCACGTCTCCACCGACGAGGTCTACGGCTCCCTGGGCGACACCGGCTACTTCACGGAGCAGACTCCGTTTGCGCCGAATTCGCCGTACTCGGCGTCCAAGGCCGCATCGGACCACCTGGTCCGCGCGTTCCACCACACCTACGGCCTGCCGGTCCTCACCACGAACTGTTCCAACAACTACGGCCCCTACCAGTTCCCGGAGAAGCTCATCCCGCTGGTGATCGCCAAGGCACTTGCCGGCGAGCCGCTCCCGGTCTACGGCGACGGGCTCAACGTCCGCGACTGGTTGTTCGTGGGCGACCACTGCGCAGCCATCCGCCGGGTGCTGGAAGACGGTCGGGTCGGGGAGACGTACAACGTCGGCGGCGACGCCGAGCAGCAGAACATCAACGTGGTGAACACGATCTGCGGCCTGCTCGATGAGCGCCGTCCGATGGATAACGGCACCCCGCGCACTTCGCTGATCACCTACGTAAGGGACCGACCCGGTCACGACCGCCGCTACGCGATCGATGCATCGAGGCTCAAGGGTGAACTGGGCTGGGCGCCGACGGTGACGTTCGAGCAGGGCATGGCGCGCACCGTGGACTGGTACCTCGACAACCAGCCGTGGGTGCAGCGCGTGCTCGATGGCAGCTACCGCCTCGAACGCATCGGCGATGCGACATGAAGAATGATCGAAGCGAGCGGCGGCATTGGAAAGTCCGCACATGTACGTGCGGGTTCTTGCGAGGGACTCGCATATGAGGAAGGGCATCATTCTCGCCGGGGGATCGGGCACGCGCCTGTATCCGATCACGCAGGCGATCAGCAAGCAGCTGCTGCCCGTCTACGACAAGCCGATGATCTACTACCCGCTGAGCGTGCTGATGCTCGCGGGCATCCGCGAGGTGCTGATCATCAACACCCCGCACGAGCAGGCGCTCTTCAAGCACCTGCTCGGCGACGGCTCGCAGTGGGGCATGCGCATCCAGTACGAAGCGCAGCCCAGCCCCGATGGTCTCGCCCAGGCGTTCCTGATCGGACGCGAGTTCCTGGACGGCGACCCGAGCTGCCTGGTGCTTGGGGACAATATCTTCCATGGTCCCGGGCTGACGGCGATGCTCAAGCGCGCCGGCCAGCGCGAGCAGGGTGCGACCGTCTTCGGCTACTGGGTCCGCGACCCGGAACGTTACGGCGTGGCCGAATTCGACGGCGACGGGAAGGTCATTGGCCTTGAGGAAAAACCGCCGCAGCCGCGCTCCAACTATGCGGTGACCGGTTTGTACTTCTACGACGGGCGAGCCAGCGAGTTGGCTTCCGAACTGCGGCCATCGAGCCGCGGCGAGCTGGAAATCACCGATCTCAACCGACGCTACCTCGAAGAGGGCAGCCTGCATCTGGAGCAGCTCGGTCGCGGCTATGCGTGGCTGGACACGGGCACGCATCGATCGCTGCTGGAAGCGTCGAACTACATCGAGACCATCGAAGCGCGACAGGGACTGCGCGTTTGCTGCCCGGAGGAGATCGCTTATTACAGCGGCTGGATCGACGAAGCGCAGCTGACCCGGCTGGCGCAGCCGCTGATCAAGAACGGCTACGGGCGCTACCTGATGGATCTGGTCGGACGCGAGTTCGTGCCATGAGGGTGGTCGCATGAAAGTGACCCAGACGGATCTGCCGGGCTGCGTGGTGATCGAGCCGCGCGTGTTCGGTGACGACCGCGGTTTTTTCTTCGAGTCGTTCAACCACGACAAGCTGGCCGAGCATGGCCTGAAGCCCCGGTTCGTGCAGGGCAATGTCTCCTCGTCCGGCCAGGGCGTGCTGCGCGGACTGCATTACCAGTGGCCCAATCCGCAGGGCAAGTACGTGTCGGTGATCGAGGGCGAGGTCTGGGACGTCGCGGTGGACATCCGCCGCGGCTCGCCGTATTTCGGCCGCTGGACGGCGGTGGTGCTCAGCGCCGAGAACCACCGGCACCTGTGGGTTCCCGAAGGATTCGCGCACGGCTTCGTGACGTTGAGCGAGCGCGCGATTTTTACCTACCTCTGCACGGCGACCTACGACGCCTGCGCCGACGCGAACATCCGCTGGGACGATCCGCAACTGGCGATCGACTGGCCGGTGGGCAAACCTTCGCTGTCGGACAAGGATGCGCGGGCACCGCTGCTTGCCGACGTCCCGCAGGAACGACTGCCGACGTTCGCGGCATGAGCGGTCTGCTGTGAAGATCCTGCTGCTGGGCGGAGCCGGGCAGGTCGGCACGGAGCTGCGGCGCAGCCTCGCGCCGCTGGGCGAACTGGTCACGACCACGCGTGATGGACAGCTGCAGGACGGTGCTCCTGCGGTCGCGCTGGACCTGTCGGACACCGATGCCATCGCGCCGCTGCTGGTGCGAATCCGCCCGGACGTGGTGGTCAATGCCACCGCCTACACCGCAGTCGACCGCGCCGAGAGCGAGCCGGAAACGGCCTTTCGCGTCAACGCCGAAGCGCCCGCTCGCATCGCCGCAGCCTGCGCACAGGGGGGCGCGACACTGATCCACCTGTCGACCGACTACGTGTTCGACGGGCGCGGCACGCAGCCGTATCGCGAAGACGATCCCACCTGCCCGCTGGGAGTTTACGGCGCCAGCAAGCTCGCAGGCGAGCAGGCGATTGTGGCCAGTGGCGCGGATCATCTGATCCTGCGAACCGCCTGGGTGTACGCGCTGCACGGGCAGAATTTCCTGCGCACGATGCTGCGCGTGGGTGCCGAGCGTGACGAACTTCGCGTGGTGGCCGATCAGGTCGGCTCTCCGACGCCTGCGTGGCTGATCGCGGATGTGATCGCGGCAGTTCTTTCCCAGGGTATGCGCGAGTCGGGCGTGCGACACCTGGTTGCTTCAGGTCAGACCAGTTGGCACGGGTTCGCCGAAGCCATCTTCGCCGAAGCGCACGCACGTGAGCTGATCGCGCGCGTGCCCCGGGTACTGCCGATCACCACCGCCGAATATCCGACCCCCGCGCAGCGACCGGCCTGCTCGGTGCTGGACACGCAGCGGTTGCAGCGCGACTACGGGATCTCACTGCCCGACTGGCGCGAAGCTCTTCGCCGGACGCTGGCTCCGGCATCGCGCTGAACCGCGTGCCGGTGCCTGTGCGCAGGCGATGCGGTAGTCTGCCGCGCAGAAAAACTGCTCTTATCGCGGCACGGAAGACTCAACCATGATCAAGCTGCACCACGCCGCATTCGGCGCGGCACTGTCCGTTTTCTGTCTGTGCGCCGTGCCGCAGGCCGCCGCCGTGGATGTGCCTTCGTACGTCAAGAACGACGCCTTCACGGAGATCAAGCTGTCGCCGAACGGGGATTACTACGCCTCCACGGTCACGTTGGAGGACCGATCCGCGCTCGTGATCCAGCGCCGCAGCGACAACAAATTGGTGGCCAGCTTCAACATCGGCAGAAACACGCACGTTGCGCGGTTCCACTGGGTGAATCCCGAGCGAGTCGTCATCAGCATGGCGGTGAAGCATGGAGCTCTGGATCAACCCCAGATGACGGGTGATCTTTACGCGATCAACGCAAACGGCTCCAAGCCCGAGATCCTCGTCGGACAGAATCTCGCGAGCGATCTCGGGTCGCGCATCAAGGCGAAGAAGGTCGAGCAGATCGCCGCATTCGTGTCTGACGATCTGCCTGGAGACGATAAGGTCGTCGTAATATCGGTCCATCCGTTCGTGGCCGACGGCTTCAGCCGCGCCGAACGCATGGACGTCTATAGCGGCAGGCGCGTGCCCGTCGCCCGCGCCCCGGTGCGCAATGCAGTCTTCGTGACCGACAACCAGGGCGCTGTGCGATTTGCCAGTGGTTCTGGTGTCGACAACAGTCGCAAGCTCTACTACCGGACCGGGAACAGTGCGGAATGGCAGTTGATCAACAGCGAAGCGGCCGATGGAAGCGCCGAGAAAGCGCTTGGGTTTTCCGCCGACGACTCAACCGCCTACCTCCAGGCCGAGCAGCCCACAGGTCCGGACGCGATCGTGGCTTTCGACGTGGCCAGCCAAACGCGCAAAACGGTGCTTGTCGACGAGCGTGACGATCCCTTCGAGATCATCTATCGCAATGCGAGCAACACGCCCATCGGCGTGCGGTACATGGGAGGCAAGCCCCGCAACCAGTTCTTCAACGAGGCGGCACCGGAGGCGCGCTTGTACCGCAGCCTGGAGGCGGCGTTCGGAGGTGATCCGGTGAAGATCACGTCGCAGACTGCCGACGGCGCGCTTGCGCTTATCGAAGTATCGAGTGATCGCAACCCGGGCGACTTCTATGTATTCGATACGGTCGCCAAGACTGCCGACCACCTGGTAAGTCGGCGCACATGGTTCGATCCCGCACTCATGGGCGAGATGCGACCGATCTCGCTGGAAGCGCGGGACGATTTCCCGCTGCACGGTTTCCTGACCCTGCCGCACAATTCGACCGGCAAGGCGTTGCCAATGGTGGTACTGCCGCACGGTGGTCCATACGGAATCCAGGATGTCTGGGGCTTCGATACCGAGGCACAACTGCTCGCGAATGCGGGATACGCGGTGTTGCAGGTGAACTACCGTGGCTCCGGCGGCTTCGGCCGCGCCTTCGTCCAGGCCGGCGCGGGCGAGTGGGGCGGCAAAATGCAGGACGACCTGACCGATGCGACCCGATGGGCCATGCAGGAAGGGATCGCGGATCCCGAAAAGATCTGCATCTATGGGGCAAGCTACGGCGGTTATGCCGCGCTGATGGGTGTGGCCAAGGAGCCGGGGCTGTACAGGTGCGCGGCAGGCTACGTCGGCGTCTACGACCTGCCGACCATGCATACCCAGGGCGACATCCAGCTTCGCGGGTCGGGCGAAACTTACCTGCGCGAATGGATCGGCGAACCGGATCAGCTGGGTTCAGTGTCCCCCAACCGCCTGGCGGACCGGATCAAGATTCCCGTTTTTCTCGCGGCCGGTGGAAAGGACGAGCGTGCCCCCATCGCCCACACAGAAATGATGGAAAAAGCCCTGCGCCAAGCCGGTGTGCCGGTTGAGACGCTGTATTACCCCACCGAGGGCCATGGCTTCTACGTTGAAGCGAACCGCGTGGAGTACTACACGAAGCTGCTGGCGTTCCTCTCGAAGCATATTGGCGGTGCAACGGCATCCACCGGCAGCGCGCCTGCGAAATAGCCGATCGGCAGAACTGCTGGGCAAGAACGGCGCCGAAGGCCGCCGTCCTTGTGTCTGCACTTCTGGATGCACCGTTGGATCTGCAGGGGCTTGGGGCCAGGAGAGCTCTGGCTTCAATCGTCACGCGACCTTTGCGGACGAAGCTCCGCAGGGCCTACCATCGCGGTTTGCCACCCCAGGAGCCTCCATGAGCCTGCGTCACGCCGTCATGCCGCTGTTGATCGCGGCCGCGTTGCCTGCAACCAGTTTCTCGACGGACGCCGCCACCCGCGGGCTTCAGGCCCGCGATCTGGCCTCGATGGATCGGTTTTCCTCGCCCACGGTCTCGCCCGACGGTCGGCATCTGGTGTTCGCAAAGCGAACCGCAGACCTGGAAGCAAATAAGTCCAGCACCGGTTTGTGGACCCAGGATCTTTTCGCGCGCGACGGGGCAGCGCCGAATCGACTGACCCCTGACGGCTGGAACGTGAATTCCCCGAGCTTCGCGCCAGACGGGAAAAGCGTTTATTTCCTCAGCGCCAAGTCGGGCAAGCAGCAGTTGTATTCCATTCCCGCCGCTGGCGGCACCCCGAAGCAGATCAGCTCGATCCCGCTCGACATCGGCAGCTACAAAATCTCCCCGCAGGGCGACCGCTACGCCTTCAGCACGGATGTCTTTCCCGGCTGCGGCGTGGACTTCACCTGCACCAGCCGCCGCCTGGAAGGTGTCGAATCGCAGAAGGCCACCGGCGTGGTCTACGACAAGCTCTTCATCCGCCACTGGGATACCTGGACGGACGGCCGCGTGAGCCGGCTGGTGGTTGCCGACCTCGCACCCGGTGCGAAGGCGTCGAAGCCGGTGCTGGTCGGGGGCGATGACGCCGGCCCGCACGTTGGCGACGTGCCGTCCAAGCCGTTCGGCGATGCCAGCGAATACACCTGGTCGCCAGACGGGAAGTCGATCGTCTACAGCGTCCGCGACTCGTCTCCGCAGGAGCCGTGGTCGACCAACTTCGATCTCTTCCAGTACCGCATCGGCGAAGGCGTTACCAACCTCACCGAAACCAACAAGGCGTGGGACACCAATCCGGTGTTCAGCGCCGACGGCAGGACGCTGTTCTACCGCGCGATGAAGCGTCCCGGCTTCGAGGCCGATCGCTTTGGCCTGTACGCGCTGGACCTCGCCAGTGGCGAACGTCGCGAGATCGCCCCCGACTGGGACCGCTCGGCGAATGGCATCACCCTGTCGGAAGACGGCAGGACCATCTACACCACCGCGCAGGACATGGGACAACACCCGCTGTTCGCCGTGCATGTGAAAAGCGGTGGCGTGACCCGACTGGTCGGCGACGGCTCGGTGTCGTCGGTCGCCCTTGCCGGCCCGACGCTCGCCTTCACCCGCGCCAGCCTGAAGAGCGGCGATCAGGTCATGACCGGCGGCATTCATGGCGCACCGCTGCGGGCGATCACGCCCGGCGCCCAGGAGATGCTGCCGGAGGTCGCGTTCGGCGATTTCGAGCAGTTCGCATTCAAGGGCTGGAACAACGAGGCCGTGCACGGCTACGTGGTCAAGCCCTGGGATTATCAGGAAGGCCAGAGCTATCCGGTCGCGTTCCTGATCCACGGCGGCCCGCAGGGCAGCTTCGGCAATGGCTGGAGTTATCGTTGGAATCCGCAGACGTATGCGGGGCAGGGCTATGCGGTGGTGATGATCAATTTCCACGGCTCCACCGGCTACGGCCAGGCCTTCACCGATGCGATCAGCCAGCACTGGGGCGACCGTCCGCTGGTGGACCTGCAGAAGGGATGGGCCGCGGCGCGGAAGCAGTATCCGTTCCTCGACGGCGACAAGGCCTGCGCCCTCGGTGCGAGCTATGGCGGCTACATGGTCAACTGGATCGCCGGCAACTGGAACGAGCCCTGGAAGTGCCTTGTGAACCACGACGGCATATTCGACCTGCGCTCGATGGGCTACGTGACGGAGGAGCTGTGGTTCACCGAGTGGGAACACGGTGGCACGCCTTACGAGGTGCCGGAGAATTACGAGCGCTTCAACCCTGTCAGCCATGTCGACAAATGGCGGGTGCCGATGCTGGTGGTGCAGGGCGGCAAGGATTACCGCGTGCCCGAGGACCAGAGCATCGCCACCTTCACCGCCCTCCAACGTCAGGGCATCGAGTCGAAGCTGCTGTACTTCCCGGATGAAAACCACTGGGTGCTGAAGCCGCAGAATTTGGTGCAGTGGCACGAGACCGTCAACGGCTGGCTCGAGCAGCACATCGGCCGCTAGAGCGGTGTACCCGTGGCGGCCCTCGTGGCCGCCGTGCAGGCGTTTCACTACCCGACCGGAGCCTTCATGCCCCCCGCAAGCACTGCATTGATCACCAACGATGCCGTCGTCCTTGGTCTGCTCGCCGTCATCCTCGGCGCGGTCTTCTGGACCTCGTCGCGCACCGAAGGCGTCTGGCACAGGTTCTATACCTACGTGCCGGCGCTGCTGCTGTGTTATCTCATCCCGGCGATCTTCAACAGCATCGGCCTGATCGACGGTGAGACCTCTCGGCTCTATCCGGTCGCACGCGACTACCTGCTGCCCAGCGCGCTGGTGCTGCTGTGCGTGGCGATCGATTTTGGTGCGGTGATCAGGCTGGGCCCCAAGGCGGTGATCATGTTCCTCACCGGCACGGCCGGCGTCATGCTCGGCGCCGTGGTGGCGTTCCTGGCGATGGATGTCATCGATCCGGCCACCGTCTCGGGTGAGACCTGGCGCGGCATGACCACCCTCGCGGGAAGCTGGATCGGTGGTGGCGCCAACCAGGCGGCGATGAAGGAAGTGTTCGAAGTCGAGTCGACACTGTTTGGACAGTTCGTCGCGGTCGACGTGCTGGTCGCCAACCTCTGGATGGCGGTGCTGCTGTTCCTGGCGGGACGCGCCAATGCGTTCGACCGTTGGACCGGCGCCGATCTCACCGCGATAGACGACCTCAAGCGCAGGGTGGAAAGTTATCAGGCGGAGCATGCGCGGATACCAACCCTCGCGGACTTGATGATGATCCTCGCGGTGGGTCTTGGCATCACCGGCTTGTCGCACTTTCTGGCCGAGCCTCTGATCGCATGGATCAGCTCGCTTCCGGCGGAATGGCGATTGCAGGACTACAGCCTGACTTCGAGCTTCTTCTGGATCGTGACCCTGGCGACGACCTTCGGGCTGCTGTTGAGCGCGACGCGTGCACGCCAGCTGGAAGGTGTCGGCGCGTCGAAGGTGGGCTCGGCGATGCTGTACGTGCTGGTGGCGACGATCGGCATGCACATGGATCTCTCGGCGCTGCTCGACAAGCCCTTGCTGTTCCTGCTGGGGTTCATATGGATATCGGTCCACGCCGGCCTGATGCTGCTGGTCGCCAAGCTGATCCGGGCGCCGCTGTTCTTCATGGCGGTGGGTTCGCAGGCGAACATCGGCGGCGCCGCGTCCGCGCCCGTCGTCGCCACGGCCTTCCATCCGGCGCTGGCGCCGGTCGGCGTGCTGCTCGCGGTGGTCGGTTATGCGTTGGGCACCTATGCGGCCTACACCACCGGCTTGCTGCTGCGTGGGTTGGCGACCTGATGCTCTGATCAGCGCGATCGGACGCGGATTGTCGCAGTCCCCGTGGCGCGTATGATTATCGCGGGACGCTGTTGCAGGGACGGCGAGGGGGATAGCCGAATGTCGGACGAACACAAGCAGGGCAAAACCACGACTTTGCCTTATCGTGGCCCGGAACGCCGCAAGGGCGGAGATCGCCGCAAGGGCGAGGTCCGTCGCGAGGAAATCAGGTTCGAGCCCGGGAAGGAAGACCGCCGCAGCGGCAAGGACCGCCGCAAGCGGTCTGGCTGGGACGGCGCGCTGTTGCGCTGACGGGGAGCGGGGCGACGGCAGGGCTCCTGGTTTCCGGAGCCCCCTTGCCGCGCCGCATCGCCGCTCCTGTTGCACGGATGGACTCTCGACAGCAGCGCGGGCCCGGTTGCCGTGCTCCCGTTGTCGCAGATGGCTCGGCGCTGCACCGGCAATGCTCCGGTGAGTGTGGGTCGCTGCGCCTGCGCAGACAGCTACCCAGACGTCAGAGCCACCGCGCGCGCTTGAACATCCGGTACAGCATTAGGCACACGCCAGCGACCCCGACCAGCAACACGGGGTAGCTCCAACGACCTTCCAGTTCCGGCATATGCTGGAAATTCATGCCGTACCAGCTGGCGATCAGGGTCGGTGCAGCCAGCAGCGCCGCCCAGGCGCCCAGTCGCTTGACGATTTCGCCCTGCCGCACGGTGACGAGCGAGAGATTCACCGAGACCGCGGCAGTCAGCATTTCGCGCAGGGTGTCGGTGGCTTCGTTGATGCGCACGGCGTGGTCGAGCACGTCGCGAAAATACAGTTGGATTTCCTCGCCGATGATCGAGTTGGTACGCGATCGCGCGAGGTGGCCGACGATGTCCTGCAGCGGCGCGATCGCCATCCTCAGTCGAGTGAGTTCACGCTTCAGGTTGTAGAGCTTGTGCACCGTCGCCTTGTCGAACTCCTCGGCGAAGATGCTGTGCTCCAGTGCGTTCAGTGCCTGGCTGAACTCGTCGACGATCGGCATGTAGTCGTCCACCACCATGTCCAGCACCGCGTACAGCGCCGCACTTGAACCGTGCTGCAGCAGGTCGGGTTCGCGCTCGATGCGCGTCCGGGCCGCTGCATAGCTGCGCGAGGCGCCGTGCCGCACGGTGACCAGATAGCGCGGGCCGACGAACAGATGGGTTTCGCCGAATCGAATCACATTGTCGACGGTCTGAGCGGTGTGGACCGCGATAAAAAGCGAGTTGCCGTAGGTCTCCAGCTTCGGGCGCTGATGGGCGTTGTGTGCGTCCTCCACGGCGAGGTCGTGGAGGTCGAACTCCTCCTGCAGAACGTCCAGCAGTTCCTCCGCCGGCTCGTACAGGCCCACCCACACGAAACTTCCGTCGTCGATCGCCAGGGCGTCGCTGATCGCGTCGAAGCTGATGTCACTGCGGACGCCGTCCTTGCTGTAGACGGCGCAATTCATCACGAAGCCGGAGCCTGTCTGATCGTTCATGGGCGCATCGTGCCGGGCTGACCGCTTACCGGCAAGCCGTCACCTTGCGTCAGCCGAATGCAACGACATGCCTGCGCGCGGCCTAAGTCCCAGCCACAGACCTGCGTGGACCGGCAGCAGCAATGCGATCCAGTGGACATTGCGCTGTGGCATCAGCGGAAGCCAGTGCGCGAACAATGCAAGCGCCACGCAGGAAAGCACCACCAACAGCATCGCTGCGAACCACCGCCCCGGTGGCCGGCCGCGCAGCAGCCGCCAAGCGCCCGGCAGCAGCAGCCATCCCAGCGGATTGAACAGCAGCAGGTTGTGACTGGACCAGCCGAACTGGTGCGCCGTGCCCAGCCAGATGAACAGCATCAAGGCGCCGGCGAGGCCGGTGACGGTCCAGAACGGAAGTGCCACCGCGGCCAGCGCACGCGGTCGCTGCCGCCCGAGCCACGACAGCCCTGCGCCGATGACGATTCCCGCCAGAGCCCAAAGAGGCCAGCGGACCACGCTGCCCTGGGGTTCCGGCGAAAGCCGGTGCGGAAGCAGCTGTTGTTCATCGCGAACCAGCGGACGCCCGTCGGCGCGGCGAGCATCGCGCAACGCGTCGGCCAGGCGCATCGGCACGAATGCCTCGCCCCACAGCGACAGCGGTACGTCGGCAGCCGGACCCAGACCTATGTCGAAGCCCAGCCACAGCGGCGGCACCGGCGACACCAGGCGCAGTGCCTCGCTGCGATAGGTGTTTCCGCGCGAGCGGCCTTCCAGTTGCGGCCGGAGGCGGCCGTGCAGTGCAAAGTCGATCGCGTCGCGGACCCGCGTGGAGCAGTTGTCGAGAAAATAGTCGTAGCGGTAGCGCGCGTTCTCCGGTCGCGCATTCCATTCCAGTGCATCGGCCAGTCGCCGTGCATCGGCATCGTCGAGGTCAAGCCACTGGATGCTGACGCCGCGGCCGTCTTCCCGATACGAGATCAGATCCTGTTCGAACGGCAGCGCCACGAGGCGATAGCGCATGTCGCCAAGGATGAAACGCTCGATGAAGTCGGGTTCGCCGAGGTCGAAAAAGCCGAAGTTGTAGGAAGTCGCCGAGCCGGTGTCCGGGTCGGCGACCACGATCGCGTTGTGCCCGAACCGCTCCCAGAAGATCTCGCCCGGTTGCATCGTCACCACGCCCACGCGCGGCGCGGCGAGCGCGGGCAGGGCCAGCACGAGCAGGCAAAGCAGCATGCAAAGCCCGACCAGGCGGCGATACGGGTTTCTCTCCCCGTGCAGCCTCCTCATATGGGAAGGCGGCCTCGATCCTGAGAGTGTCCACGTCCGATCAGGAACGGGCATTCGGCGATCACGGCGCCGGCAGGGACCAACGCTGGCAAACAGCCGCCCACCTCAGGAATCACCCAGCACTCCCACATGGAACGCGTGCACGCGGCGGGCATCGGCGCCCGACACCCGGAACACGAATCGTCCCAGCGTGAGTTCCTCGCCCGCCTCGGGCAGGTGGCCGATGGCCGCGGTCACCAGGCCGCCGATCGTGTCGTATTCATCCTCGTCGAAGTCCGCGCTGAAGCGCTCGTTGAAGTCCTCGATCGGCGTCAGCGCATCGACCACGAACTGTCCGTCCGCCTGCGCGGCGATCAACGCGCTGGGATCCTCGGTGTCGTCGTGCTCGTCGTCGATTTCGCCGACGATCTGCTCCAGCACGTCCTCGATCGTCAGCAGTCCTGCGACGCCACCGTGCTCGTCGATCACGATCGCCATGTGGTTGCGCGACTGGCGGAACTCGCGCAGCAGCACGTCCAGACGCTTTGACTCGGGGATCAGCACTGCGGGGCGCAACAGCGAATGCACGCTGCCGGGGCCTTCCTCCGACACCACGCCGCGCAGCAGGTCTTTCGCCAGCAGGATGCCGAGGATGTCGTCGGTGTCCTCGCCATGCACCGGAAAGCGCGAATGGCCGGACTCCACCACCATCTTCATCAGATCCATGAAGCGGGCGTCGGCCGGCAGCATGGTCATCTGCGAGCGCGGGATCATCACGTCGCCGACGGTCAGGTCGGAGACGGCGATGGCGCCTTCCATCATCGTGAGGGTGTCGGCGGCGATCAGTCCGTCGGCCTGCGCGTCGCGCAGCAGTTCGACGAGATCCTCGCGGGTGGTCGGCTCGCCGGAGATCGCGGAACTGATCCTCTCCAGCCAGGAGCGCCGCTTTTCCGGCGCGTCGTGGGCGTGATGCGATGAGCCGTTACTACTGTCGTCCTCGGACATTGCGTTGGTGTCTTGGGCGCGCCCGCGGAATGGGCGCCAGAGGGGGGAGTTTAATGCCTGCGCCGCACGACTACCCTAACGCGGCGCAAACGAAGCAATGCCGAGGCTGCGGGAGGCCTACAGCAGCAGGCACCGGCGGCGTCGACCGGCGATTGCGTGGAGTCCGGCGCGACTTCTCTGGCGCGCGGGTTCCGGTCAATCCCGGGAGTAGGGGTCGCCGATGCCGAGCCTGGCCAGCACTTCGCGCTCCAGCTGCTCCATGGCCTCCGCGTCACGCTCGTTCTCGTGATCCCAGCCCAGCAGGTGGAGCACGCCGTGCACGGTGAGGTGGGCGTAGTGCGCCAGCAGCGGCTTGCCCTGGTCGCGCGCCTCCCTTGCCACCACGGGGGCGCAGATCAACAGATCACCCAGCAGCGGCAGCTTCACGCCCTCGGGCAGGCCTTCCGGCGCCTCGGCGGGGAAGCTCAGGACGTTGGTCGCGTAGTCCTTGCCGCGGTATTCGCGATTGAAGCTTCGGCCTTCGTCCTCCTCGACCAGCCGGATCGCCATGTCGGTTTCGTCGGTCCGCCCTTCCAGCGCGGCTGCCGCCCATTTGCGGAAGCTCGCGGCAGATGGCAGCCCCGCCCGGGGAAGGCCGTAGCTGACGGAGACGTGCAGGCTGGTGGGTTCGACGGTCATGGGGCGGCTCTGCAGGGATGGAACGGTGTGCGCAGCGTGCGTGGGACGGCAGGGAAGCGTCTGCACGGGTTCGGCCAGGAACGAGGCCATACAGGTGAACCGGTCAAACGGCAGCGGGTCCGGAATGCACGATGTCGGCGTCACGCGCGTCGTAGGCATTGACGATCCGCGCCACGAGCGGGTGGCGCACCACGTCTCGCGATTCGAAGAAGGTGAAGCTGATGCCGTCGATGTCCCGCAGCACGTCGAGGGCGTCGCGCAGGCCGGATTTCTGGTGCTTGGGCAGATCGATCTGGGTCAGGTCGCCGGTGACCACGGCCGTGCTGCCGTAACCGATGCGGGTCAGGAACATCTTCATCTGCTCGGTGGAGGTGTTCTGCGCCTCGTCGAGGATCACGTAGGCGTCGTTGAGCGTGCGGCCGCGCATGTAGGCCAGCGGCGCGATCTCGATGACGTTCTTCTCCAGCAGCTTCACCACTTTCTCGACGCCGAACATTTCGTAGAGGGCGTCGTACAGCGGCCGCAGGTAGGGGTCGACCTTCTGGCTGAGGTCGCCGGGCAGGAAGCCGAGTTTTTCGCCGGCCTCCACCGCGGGGCGCACCAGGATCAGCCGCTGCACACGGCCGTCGTTGAGCGCCTCCACCGCGCTGGCCACCGCCAGGAAGGTCTTGCCGGTGCCGGCCGGGCCAATGCCGAAATTGATGTCGTGGGTGGCGATGGCGTGCAGGTACTTCGTCTGGTTCGCGCTGCGGCCGCGAATGGTGCCGCGCTTGACCCGGATCGCGACCTCCTGCGGTTCGATGTCGTCGTTGACCAGTTCGTCCGCGCTCGCCTGCGTCAGCGCAAGGTGAATCGCCTGTTCGTCAAGCGTCTGTTCTTCGGCGTCCAGCCACAGCGCACGCAGCAGCTTCTCGGCCGCGCGCACAGCAGGCGGTGGCCCGACCACGCGGAAGACATTCCCACGGCTTGCGATTTCCACACCCAGGCGCAGCTCGATCATGCGCAGGTGGCTCTCGAAGGGGCCGCTCAGATTGGCCAGCCGCTCGGCATCGGGCGGGTCCAGGGTGAACTCGGACGTGGTCTGGGAAGGCATCGGGTGGCTGTCTTCGAAGGGCACTCCAGCTTGCACCGGACGCATATTTTTCGCAAAGCCGGGCTTCGGTGAGCAGGGTTATGGAATGCGCGTTTCGCTGGACACACGCTCCGGCAATGCCGAACGCGCGCGCTTCCAAGTGACGGTGCTCGCGGCAGCGCTGTGCTCGTCACGGGTCCGCGCAATCGCTGGCGAGGTGAGATACTGACCGAAGATCCACACCATGGACCCCGCGCGGCCCGCGTCCGCAGATGCTGGTGCATGACGCCGAAGCGACAATTCTCGCTGAACGCGGCAGGAAGTACCGGTGCGGGTAACGCGGTAAGAGTCGGATCGACAGTCAGCAGAGAAGGCTCTCAAACCCGCTATGCTGGTGCGACCGCCGTCGACCCGCCGGACTGTCTGAAACAAACCTTGAATTCCGGCGCTTCACCGAATCGAGTGGGTAGATTAGTCTGCCGCGCATGAGGGATACCGAGCTTTACGCGCAGATTCTGGGACTCCAATCGCCGTGGGAAGTCGTCCGCGTGGACCTGGATCGATCGTCATCCAACGTGGTGGTGCATGTGGCGGCGGCTGCCGGCACGGCGTTCGCCTGCCCTACCTGTGGTCGGCCTGCCGCCGGGTACGATCGACGCGAGCGGCGCTGGCGGCACCTGGATACGTGCCAGTACACGACGGTTCTGCAGGCGCAGGTGCCGCGGGTGACGTGCCCTGAGCATGGCGTGGTGACGGTACCAGTGCCTTGGGCCGAGCCGGGTTCGTCTTTCACCCAGTTGTTCGAGGCGGTGGCGATTGCCTGGCTCAAGGAAGCCAGCATCTAGGCGGTCTCGCGGCAACTGCGGGTGAGCTGGAGCAGCCTGGACCGGATCATGGCCCGCGCCGTGGCTCGCGGTATGGGGCGCCGCGATCGGCTACAGCCGGCTCGATTGTGCGTGGACGAGACCTCGTTTCAGAAGCGCCACGAGTACGTCACCGTGATCACCGACCCGGACGCCGGGCACGTGCTGCACGTCGCCGATGATCGCCGCACGAGCAGCCTGGAGCAGTTCTATGCAAGCTTGGATGATGCGCAGAAGGCCGGCATTGCCGGCGTGTCGATGGACATATGGCCGGCCTTCATCACCGCCACCCTGCGGAATATCCCGGAGGCGGAAACCAAGATTGCGTTCGACAAGTTCCACGTCGCCAAGCTGCTTGGCGACGCCGTGGACAAGGTGCGTCGCCAAGAGCATCGACAGTTGAGTGCGCAAGGCATGGACGTGCTCAAAGGCAGCAAGTACGCATGGCTGACCAACCCCGAAAACATGACGGCCACGCAGCGGCAGCGCTTCATTCAACTGCGCAACAGCTCCCTGAAGACCTCCCGGGCATGGGCCATCAAGGATCTGGCCATGGGGCTGTGGCACTACCGCAGCAGAACCTGGGCGATGAAGGCTTGGAAGCGCTGGCTGGGATGGGCTTTGCGCTGCCGCCTGCCGGCAATGAGAGCCGTGGCGATCACGATCAAACGCCCCATGTGGGGCCTCCTCAATGCCATCGTGCTGGACCTGAATAAAACGGTCACGCGGAAGGCATGAACAGCCGTATCCAACGCATCAAGCAGCGTGCCTGTGGCTTCCGCAACCGCGAGCGGTTCCGCAACGCTATCTACTTCCATCTGGGCGGCTTGGATCTGTCTCCGTCCGGCGCGTCGGTCAGGGCTTGACCCACTACAAACGGTGAAGCGCCGAAATTTCCTATCGCAAAGGTCTTGCAGGTCGCGAGCAGGTGGGTACGGGCCGGAATAGGTCGAGTGAGCTGTCGGCCGCGCCGCCATCGGCATCTCGAGCCACGGTCGGGTGATCTCAATCGGCGCGACTGCGCTGTGCTCAGTTGGGCGGACGTCGGCGTGACGTCACCAGGGAGTTGGAGATGGATTCTATGTTGTTGCTCATGATTGCCGGTGTTTGGGGCGTGCTGACGATCGCCGTACTTAAGCGCAGGTCCGGACCGGGTCATCCGCAGGTTGTATATCGGGGTGCAGGGTTCGTGCTGATCCTGGCCGGCGCAGTGGGGTTCGCGCTCACCGAGCGGCTCGTTTGAGAGCCCATCTATTCCCGGCTGCTCTCCAGCCTGATGCTGGCCTTCGGCTCGGCCGTGGGTGGCGCCTACCTCGCACGCGGTTACCTTGGCGGGAGCGAACGGGCGTAGCTTGTAGATAAGACGACGGGTTGCTGGACCTGTTTGCCGGAACTGGGGCGGTGGTGAATACTCTATTGAAGAAAGTGTCCGAGCTGAGCGCTGATGTTCCGTGCGCGCTTTGTCACGAGCGCAAGCCGCTGCGCAGATCCCACATCATCCCCAATGCCGCGTTCCGCAGGATTAAGCAGGCGCAGAACTCGGGGCAGCTCATTCAGATGGACGATTCGGAAGACGCACCGGTTCGTCGTTCGCAGGATACTTGGCCAGAGCACCTGCTGTGCGCCGATTGCGAGCGCGTCATCGGCCTATACGAAAACTACGGTTTGGAGCTTCTTCGGGCACGCAACGGTTCGTCGATGCAGGACCACGCGGGGGGCGTGACATTCCGGGCGCACGAGTACCGCCGCTTCAAGTTGTTCCTCACTTCGATTCTATGGCGTGCCGCAGTGTCGAACCAGGAGGTCTTCGCGAAGGTGATCCTGCCGGAACGGTGCGAGGAGGAGGCCAGGGCGTCACTGCTGGCCGCCAAGCCCCTATCAGCCCTGCACTTGGGATGCCAGATGCACCGACTGGTGGATACAAAAGCGACACCGGAATATGGGTTCGATCTGGATAGCCTCAGTCAGGTCGTGATCTCGCCGATCCCCAGGCTTCACGATGGTCGCAAGTACCACACGTTCCTGTTCCTGATTGAGGGGTTTCTTCTCGAATACTTCGTGCGCGCCGTACCCTTCAAGCAAGCCGGGCACCGAGGCGTCCATCGGGATTCTCCGACCCTGTTCGTTCCGAACAAATGCATCTTCGATGTTCCGGAGGTCATCGACTTGCTTGTCCTCAACGCAGGCAAGCACCAACGCGGTCTTGTCGCGTTCAAGGATCGGAACTAGACGATAAGGACGTTTGCAGCGGCGGATGCACTGCTGGAGGGACTGTAAGATTCGACGTCATAGTTTGGGGAGATCGGCGACGATCAAGGCGATATTGGCGTGCCCGCGAGCTGGCACGACGTTTCCGAACGTCCGGATACCGAACCGGTTTCCGATGCGCTTGGCATTTAACGTACGAGTCGTGGTGGATACGACGCACCACTGAGATGAAAGCGCGCTCGGAACATCCGCCCTGACCACCACCAGCGCGCGCACGGCGTTGCAGGGCATGGATCCTCTCTTGTAGTTCTTGCACTCGATGACCGCGTAGGGCAGCCCTCTCGGATACAGGCCCTGCACGCTCATCAGGCAGACGTCCGCCTCGTGTGTCGCTTGGCTCAGCCCCAGCAGTCGCACGGAATTGTGGATCTCGTACCTCCGCCTGCCAACAGCGAATTCCAGCCAGGACGTGAATGGCGCCTTGATCGAGGTCCTCTGGGTAATCCTGACGTAATAGGTCTCGTCATACGCGATGCTGCCATCTGCTTCCATCGTTGCGACTCTGACCTTCTGGTTCCCGGTGTTGAGTTGCGCGCCAAGTTCAAGTGCCACCCAGGCCTCCAGCAACGGGCCGGCACCTACGGCGAGGTGCGGGGCCTTCGCCGCAAGCGTCTGCGCCGCGTGTGTGATGGCATCGTTCATCAGCCAAGTCCTCCGAAGCGGTGGCCGCGGTCATCCTGATCCGGGCCATCAGGGTCAGGAAGATTGCCGAGCCGAGCTTGGATGTCGCTGCGTAGCGCGTAGAACAGATCGTCAAGTAGACGCTTGTCGCGGCTGATCTGTTCCTCGGACAAGTTGACCAAAGGTTGCGTGCGCAGGCTGCCGTATGGATCGGCGGCTTCCGCAGCGAGTATTTCTCCGGCCGGAGGGAACGAGAAAGCGATGGAAGGTTCGTGATCCGCTCCGGCGGTGATGACGCGGAGGGCTTCGGCGATCGCAGGCGTGAGTTGCTTGAGCGAAGCGACTTCCTGTTCGAGCGCATCCATGATGGCCCGGAACTCCATGGCCGCCTGACGGGCTCCGTTGTCCGGCTGGCCATCGGTTTCCTTGGACTCTTCGACCGACCAAGCCGCCTGCTCGGCGACCTGGGCGACCCAAGGCACCGGAAGCGACCGCAATTCGGATAAAAACTCCAGCACAACAATCGATGGCATGCCTTTATCCCCAGTGTGGCCCTTTGATCTTCGATGCAGCCACCGTCTAAGAGCATGGCTAGGCTACGGTGTGCACTCCTGAGTTGTCGACCCACCTGATGCGTGGTGCGTACTATGTTTCGCAGTTGACATGGTCCGAAGGTCGTTGGCGCACCATTTCCAGCATGCTCTTGAGAATCGACTGTCGGACGGACAAGAACGTGCGTAGTTCCAAATGCAGCAGGCACGCGCCAGCCACGAGCACATGAGCGGGCTCAACAAGCCGCCAGGAACTGGTGCGGCACCATGGGATCGCCTGGGCGCTCTCGTTTATCGTTCCAGAAGAAATGCTCAGCGCGAGAAACGGCCCTGCAGGCGATGCGGCCTGACCCAGCCGGTCTCGGCATAAGTGTCGACGAAGCACACCTTCACCTCGGCCATGCCGATGCTGCAGGGATGGATCCACACCGAGGCCTCCTGCTTGTCCCGGGTGATGAACCAGAGGCCTTCGCCATGGGCGAAGCCCCGACTGTCGACGCGACGTACCAGCAGATCGGCCTGGCCGCGCCCGGAAACAATCGCAACCCGCACGTGTGCCTCGCCCATGTATTCGGTCTGGTACACCCTGGCCATGGGTCCTCCACGATGGTTGTCGGCGGCCGCTTGCCGGGTTCGGCACGGGCTCGCATACTCGGCCCACTTCCTCGAAAGGATACGGGCGATGCTGCTGGACATTCTCCTGAACCTGCATAACGGCCGCGAACGCATCAGTGTGATCCATCGCGTCGGCCAGGCCCGTCCGGAGCTGGGCACTGCGCATCCGCAGGAAGATACGAGGCGCGCCTCGATCCCCGGGCTTTGGGGCCGTGTCGAGCAGCCCACCCGCATTGAAGCGCCCGCCACGATCGACGAACCGTTGCCCACGCGTACCCAGACCGTTCTGTCGTATCGCGTGCCCGAGAACGTGCGCAAGGCCATCAACGGCAATGTGACCGATGCCATGCCGGCATCGCGCAGGCATGGCATCGTGCTGGATCTGAAACTCTAGCTGGCCATCAAGCCGCCCAAGGCGGTGGTATTGCCACCCGATGTCGATTCGAATGCCTACAGCTCATCATCACTGCTGTCGGACATATTGCCGCCAAAACTGGTAAAGCCTTTGGGCCGGCTGGGCGGCTTCGTCAATTTCTTCTGTTCCCGATTGAGCTGCCGCCGCTGCAATGTTGGGCTGACACCCATGCTGAAGACCGGATTGTCCGAAGCGAAGGCGTCGTGAGGCGTCAGTGTCTGTTGCTCGATACCTCTCAGGGCGCCCCTGAAATATTTACTGCTGCCGGACACCCGCTCTGGTTCGGATAGCGTCGCGATGGTCATCAACTTGGCGGCGGCGTTGGATTGCGCGCCCTCCTGAATGATGCGTCGCTTCTTTGTCGGCGGCTCGTCGGTTCGAATGGCTTCCAGCAACTCGCGGGCAACACCGGCATCCTGCCTGGGCTGATTTCCGCCTTTGTCGACGGGAGGAAACAGCGACTCGGTAAGCTCCGTGTATTTATGGCCGACAGAGAAGTTCTTGAAGTTGGACTTCGTCGTGGTGATTTTTGGCGCGGGATCGCTGGTCGGAAACTTGCTGAGATTGACCGCGCCGTAAGGCGTGGCGATGTCCTTCATGGTACGCGGACTGTTTCTGAAATCCGGAGCAACTGTTTGTTCCATGCGTTTGGTGAAAGCGTGTTTTCGGCTGCCGGAATAGCCATCGGTGGTTCTTTGCGAGTCCCGGTCATAGGCGCGTTGCATACGCGCCAGCGTGCTGGATCCCGACTGGGGTGGCGGCATGCCGACAGGGATTCTTGGCACTGTCGGTGGTGCATTGGCACTCGTTCCAGGCGGTGCCAGGGTGGCGGATTGGCGCTGTCCTACGACAACGGATGGAGACGTTGGAATTTGGGTGACAGGCGCCTGGGCAGATGATTTTCTCTTGCGAAGATTGTAGCCGTGTGTTCCGTCCATAATCAGTTTCTCGTGTAGGCAACGGCGCGGATAAAAATTGTAACTATGGAATCATGTCGGAGTACAAACGTTCATCGAGCGTTCGGGAAAAGAAACTCGGTGAATTATATCGAGCTACCACAGGGCGGCTTCTACACGCTGCCTCCCGTGAGCGCAACTTCTCCGTGCCGACCGGGCCACGCTGTGCATCGACCGTCTCAAGGGTTGCCGCAATTTCCTGGAGAAGGGTCAGCGCGCCACGCGCTTTGCGGGCGCTGTACCCATGAATCACCCTTTTATGACAGGGCGGTTTGGGTAATTGGTGGTGAGCGGTGGCGTGTTTGCAAGCAGTTTGGCGCGATGGTCCGCGACGGCCCAGTTTCCTTCCATCTGCTTATGCGCATTGTGACCGTAAAGCAATCGGCCGGCCAACTTGGGAAATGCCTGGGGGCCGGTGTCCTTCCAGTCCATTGATTTTCCCTGTGAGCCGTCCTGGAACTGGCTTAAGGTGCCGACCGCCGAACCGATTGTTGCAAATGCAGTCCATAATTTCCTGGGTGCTGACATGCTCTTTTCTCCGGGTTACGTTGGGTGAGATGAATCTGGTCTGCAACATTCCTTCCGGTCCCAGCGAAACATCAGACGGAAGAATGCTGGTCGGGTTCAGTTGCCGGCAGCGCCGCAAGTCCACCGGACATCGTTTCGAAAAGCTCGAGCATGGCGTTGTCCTCATCGCTGCCGTCGCATCGCGGGAAATGAAGCGCCCGGCAGTACGCGAGCATGTCGCGCCATTGCCCCTGTGCCGCCATTGCGCCGTAGGCGCCTCGCGGTATGTGTCGCGACAACGCCCGCAACGCCCGTGGGTCGCCGGCCTGCGCATGCAACAGAGCCAGGCACTGCGCCGGTGTCGCGGCCGGCAGGGTTTCAAAAGCCAGCAGCATCTGCACGTGATCGTCCGGATGCGGCAGGCCGATCACGTCGGGCAGACACTCCTGCAGCCGCCCACGGGCGCTGTCGTGGAGTGCGACATGCAGCACACGGCCGTCGTTGTCGCGCTGGGTCTGGTGGACGCTGGCGCCATGGGCGCGATGCCAGCGCGCAAGTGCTTCGAAATTGACCCGGAGCACATCCCGGTCCTGCGGGGCAGGGGCCGGTTCGGGTCTGAAATGGAAAGGATTGCATTGCAGTGCGCCCCTGCGGATCTGCGCGAGATCCTTGGCGCCCAGGTCGGACGCGCGCAGCAACAGCCGCCCGTCGCTGGCGCGCAGCAGTCCGGACAACGCGGTCATCGCCCCGTGGGGCAATGTGAACACAGCGCCGTCGAGCGACTGCCGGTACGTCGACAGCAGCCGCATCACGCCGTCGCGCTGGGTAGTGCTCCGCCAGTCCATGTGGCCTTCGCCGTCGCTCCAGGCTTCACGCAGTTCGCCCGCATGCGATGCATAGAGGCGCTGCGATTGCGAGGAGACGCCTTCGTGCGCCAGCACCACGACAGGGTTGCGGATGCGCTGCGGTGGAAGACCGTTGCCTTCGCGGTCCAGGTACAGCTCGCCACCGGCGATCAGCGGCTGCAGCAAAGGATGCGCCGCAAGACGCGCATGGTGCCGGGCATCGCCGCAGCGGGCCAGATATCGTATCGAAGGTGCGCGCGGCGCGCGGTCGGACAGCGCCTTCGATACACGCCACGCCCGCTCGCCATCGCCGGGCGCAAGATCGACCACCCAGAACACCTCCGCCGGATCGATCGCGCGCGTGGTCAGCCCTGTCGACAGCAGGGCAAGCACGGTCTTCGCGTCGTCTTCGGATTCGCGCAGAGCGCGCACGCGTCCGGCGATCCACGGCCGATGAAAATCGCCCGTGAAAGGCTGCCAATGCCGATGGGCATCGTGAGGATCAAGCATGGCCTCAGCGTCGATCAACATGCTCCGCTCCTCTGTCGTCGGCCGCGGTTACGTGAGTTCGGTTGTTTTTTCGCATCGGCATTCACGTCCTTTGCTTGAACGAAGACAGCGCGCGCGTGTTTCTGCGCACGATCAGCATCGCCGCGAAGGGTGTGGACGCCTGCGTGCCCGGCGACGATGCAGTGCCGTTGTGGCCGTCCGCATGCGCGCCGTGCGCGGACGTGATCTGCTGGCGCAACTGCACGAGAAGGGCGCGATGATCGATCGCATTCGCCGGTGAGGCATGCTTCGACGCGTGCTGGAAGGTCTGGGTGGACGCATGCCCGGACTGTGATGCATGCGATGCGCCGTGCGCGGACTTGATCGACGCAGGCTTGATCGATGCCGATTCGATGGGTGCGAACCCGGACGTACCACGCATGCCCTTCGTTACCTGGCGCAGCGCGCGCATCGCCTGGATGCCATGGCCCAGCGAAGACAGCAGGCTGGGGTTCGGCGCTTCCACCAGCTTGCTCAACGCCTGGACATGACGCTGCGCCTTTGCCACCGCAGGCCCGGCGCGCTTGAATGCCGCGGCCGCCGCTGGCGACGCCGCCGCGGCCGACTTGAATGCAGATGCAACTGGCGATGCGCCCGACATGGGGGGCGCGGCGCTTTTTGCCTTGCCCATTTCGCGCGTCACCTGGCGCAGCGAGCGCATCGCCGACACGCCGTGGCGCAGTGAAGACAGCACGCCCTTGCCGGGCTGCGCCAACGCCTTCAGATGCGGTGTCGCCGCCTTCACCGCAGGCGCGGCGCGCTTGAGCGCGGCCTTCGCAGCGGGCGATGAGTTGCCGGCGTGCTTCAGGGCGCGCTTCACATTCACCGGCGCAGGCCGGTGCGGCTGCGCTGTTCTCGGCATCGCGTTGCGCATCTGCGCTGCGATGGCGATGGCGACTGGTTTCGCCGAAGGGCTTCTGGACGATGGGTGGCTCATTCGATGACTCCTTTCGGTTCCCTGGAACCTGGTTCAGGACCATGGCAATGCGTGATGGAAGATCCGGGAGCGCTCTACCGATGCGGTCGCACTGAAGCTGCATGCGAAAAGTGCTTTTGCATGTTCCTTTTCAGGTCAGCTGGCGGCCGGACCCTCGTGCGCGTTCGCCGGATCGTCCAGGCCCAGCAGTTCGAAAATATTGATCTGGCCGCCGCAGCGCACGAACACTTCGCTGTACAACTGCGCAGTGTTCAAGCCGCCCCATGCCACCGCACGGCGGACCAGATAAGGCACCGGGCTGTGCGGTTCGATCGTTTCCAGCGCGCGGGCAATGTCGGCCAGTGCGGCATAGACCTCGCGCCGGTCGATCGAGCCCAACACGGCATCGTCGGCCTCGACGCCGCGATCATGGGTGCCGTTGTCGTGGATGCGGTCATCGTGGATGCCGTCTTCGTGCACAGGTCCGGCGGCATGCGTCGCCATCGACGCGGGCATCGTCACGCCGCGGCGGCGGGCGTCAGCCGCCAGCACCACATCGATGCTCTCCAGCAGGTTGCGCATGCTGCTCAGCCCGGGCGCGTCGTCGCCGATCTGTGCGTCCAGCGTGCGTTCCAGCGTCTGCAGCGCCGCAAGGCCGTCGCACAGGTGGCCGCGCAGGAACACGATGCGCGCATCCGGCGTGCAGGCCAGCGCCGCGCCCACGTCGGCGAGCATGGCGCCTTCGATCTCGCTCTCGCGCTGTTTGCCAAGACTGGCGCGCAACTGCTCGTTGCGCTGCGCTTGTTCCCAATCGCTCCAGGCGTAGTCGTGTCCGCTGCCAGTGGCGGTAATCATCACCCGCCGCAGTGGCGGCAGCAGCTTCTGGCCGATCCACAGCAGGAGGTTCAGCCGATGTTCGCTGTCGTGCGGATGCAGGTTGTGGGCGTAGCGCAGCAGCAGCGCATCGACCAGGCGCAGACAAGGTGCGACCGCCTCGAAACCGCTGCGCGCGATCAGCGATTCGAACAGCCATGCCGCCAGCTGCAGATCCTTGCTGCGGCCCGCCAGTGCAGCCGCGGTGAGCTCGCTGGCCGCCACCCAGTTCGCGCGTTTGAGCTCGCGCTCCCACGGACCCAGGGGCAGCGTGGCGTCCTCCTCCTCGCGTTCATGACGGATGCGGCGGTAGGACTCGTCCTGCGCGGCGGGCACGCCCGCTGGCGCGTCGGCGGAGACCGGGGCGAGCAGCGCGTCCCAGCCATGGCCGACGGTGGCGCGGAAATAGCGGTCAGCGTGTTCGATATCGTGTTCTTCATTCCGGGTCATGCGCTGATCTCCCATGTCGCTCTGCTTTCTCTAATCCGCACGTAGGTCCGACGCTTCCGCCGGGACGACGCGCTATTCCACCGGTGCGCTGCGCGGGAATGTCCCCGGCAGCACGAGGGCGGTCTCTGTCTGTGTCTTTGGATCGACCGCGGTCAGGGCCAGGGTCATGAAGACGCGGGCCTGGCTGCGGACCGGTTTGCCGTCCTCGCCCGCCGTCATGGTCTGCACCGGCACATGCAGGCCCAGCAGCATCTCGCCGGGTGCCTTGCTGCGGGTGGTGGGCATGCGGTAGGTGTCGATGAAGCGCAGCAGCGCCCACGGTCCTCCCGCGCTGAAGGTCGCGGTCGCGTCGTCGGCGCGCAGCCCCGGCTGGGCCGGATCGGCCAGCGGACGCCACTGCGAGCGGGCGGCCCAGCGCAACTGCAGCGCCAGCGGATCGCCGGGCCACCACTGCAGCGGCTTCAGACCGTTCGGGAACGCGGACTCGGCGTCTCCCGCCGTCAGCCGCCAGGTGACCAGTTGATCGCCGCCGACCGAGCGCGACGGCTCGGCGGGGAAATCCGCGCGCAGCCCCATCGCGTCCGTCTGTCCCGGTGCGCCGACATTGCCGGCGAACAAGGTCGCTACCGCATCGAGTTCCGCGACGAATGCCCTGGCTGCGCGCCAGCGGTTGCCGTCCATTGCGTTCAACGCCGTGAGGATGCGTTCGCGCTCCTTGGCGTAGTCGAGGAAGAACATGCGCACGGCCTGAAGGCCAGCGTCGCGCGATGTGATCTCACCAAAGGGATAGCGTCCGGCGAGATCGCGGTTGAAGCGCGTCGCCAGCACGTCGTACACCGACTGCGCCTGCGCCTGGCGCTGGTCGCTGCAGCGCAGCTGCACCTGCCGTTCCAGTTTGCGGCGGCGGTCCGAAAACAGATCGTTGCCGTACTCGGGCGAGGTGTAGGCAGCCAGCAGACTGGCGCAGTTGGCGTAGGTCATGCCGGTCAGTTGGGCTATGAAATACGCATCCAGATTGGCGATCTGGCCTGCGGGTTCCTTGCCTTTGATGTATCGATCGATCTCGTCGCGCGTATTGCGCCAGAACGCCGCGGTCTGCGGCGTGTCGCGCCAGGCGTCGTCGACGCCGGGCGTGTCGCTCAGCAGGCTCAGAAACGGTTCGGCGTAGCCCGCCAGAACCTGCGCCCGTGCCACCTGGCGGGCGAGGAAATCCCGGGTCACCGGCAGTGCGCCGAGCGTGAACATGGCGTCGTTGCCGATCGCCACCGGCGGTGCATACAGACGACTGCCGTCCGCCAGTGCATCCACGCCGCCGAGATTGTCCGCAGCGAAGCCGCGTGCGCATTGACGCACTTCGGTACCGCCGTCGGAGAACCCGTAACCCGCGTACGCGTTCAGCACCGCTTTCAGCCCTTCCATGACCTGCGCCAGTTCGCCGCCGACGCGGGTCAATTGCGCATCGGTGCGATTGGCGGCTTCCACAGTGGCCTGCGAGTCGTCCGGCACCCGCTGGGCGCGGCGCAGCGCATCGTCCAGCGCGTGCGCCAGGGATTCACGGGCCAGACTGTCGTAGAGCGGTCGGCCGCCGTAGATCAGCGGCGGCAGGTTCCGCGACTTGGCGAAGGCCTCGTACTGGCGCAGATAGCCCGCCGCTTCGGCGATCTCGTCCGCTCGCCAGTCCGCGCCGGCACCCACGCATGCGAAAGGTCGCGCCGAGGTCAGCTGCATGTACGGCAACTCCACCAGCGCCGGCAGCCCAGGCAGTTCGTCCTGCAGTTCCGGCGCCAGCATGAGTCCGCCCTTGCCGGAGATGAACATCGGGCCGTAGGGCGCTATCGTCATCGTCGCGAGCGCCTGCATTTCCGGCTGATGGCATCGCCTGGCGTCGAAGCGCTGCAGCATCCCGGCCAGACCAGGAAGATTGCCGTAATGCGCGATCAGCGCTTCGACATCGGCCTTGTTGGCATTGACGATGTCCTGGCAGGGATTGCGCACGGGCGAAGACCCAAGCCACGACCCTTGCACCCACGACAGCCACAGGCCCATGCGCCGCGTGTTGTCGAGAATCGGTGGCTGGCCCTGTTTCAGCACCGTCAGCAGATCGTTGCCTGCGGACACTTCGCGGCCCAGTGCCGCGCGCAGCCGGGCGCTGCTGGCTTCCATTGCGGTCGCCATGCGCTGATGCAGTCCATTGGGCATGACCGGAGCGCGCACTTCGTCGATTTCCCGGAAGGCATCGTCCAGCACGCCGTGCTTGCGCCACACGTCTTCCGGCAAGCGTTCGCCGAACACATACGACGCAAGCTGGTCCAGCATCGCGATCAGCTCGCGCTCTTCCAGATCGTCGTTCTGATGCGAGAGCGTCTGGAAGCGCGCCAGATTGTCTTCGAGAGCGCGCGCATCGACGACCAGCTGTCGAAAGCCATCGCGCTCGCGGGAGAGCACGGATACGCTTGCATCCGCGGGCATCCGGGCGGACGCCAGCAACTCGCGCGAGCGTTCCTCGAGCAGGCAGGACACGGTCGGCAACAGCACATTCTGCACCGTGGAGCGGCCGATGGCCGATGCGCTGCCGCTGGTCAGGCGGCCGTCCACCCATGACAGCGGAATCACCACGTAGCGCGAACGCGTGTCGATGCGGGACACCTGCGTCAGCAGCGGATACACATCCTCGCGCGCAAGACATTCGCCGCTTTCGATGGCCGGCACCCGCGGGGCGATTTTGTCCAGCGAATGGATGGCGGCTACGACGAGGTCGACCTGCTTCGATACGTTCAGACCGGCGACGCCCAAGGCAACGAACAGCCCGGCCGCAGCCGCCACGGCGGCGATCTGCAACTGGTGGATCAGGCGGTTGCGCGACCAGATGCCCTGCCGTGTCGGTTTGGCCAGCGCCGGCTCGCGCAGCGCCTTTTGCGACACCAGGTCGTCGACGAAATCGACATCGCCGCGCACGCCTTCAACCGAGCTGCCGCCGGCGTTGATGGCGCCGGTGAAATACAGGCCGCGGAACAGGTAGCCGCTCTGCCATGCGGTGGTGCGGAACACCGTTTCCAGCCATTGCGCCAAGGGGGCGCGCAGGCCGCTGAACTGGGCGGGGAACAGAAAAAACCCGTCGACATCGTCGATCGTGTCGCGCAACGCGGCGACGTCTGTCTGGACCTCGCGCATGCGCGCGCAGGCCCGGTCGAAAGCGGTGTCGGCCCATTCGGAAGGGGGCCGGCTCTGATCCTGGGCGATGGCGGAATAGCCGACCATCTCGCTCAGTCGATCGGCGGCCTGGTTTTGCCAGAACGAGGCAAAGCCTGGAATATCGTCGCACTGCGTCACCACCACATAGGCGGGCAGCATGAACTCGATGTTCGCCTGCAGTTGGCTGAGCTGGCGATTCACGTTTTCGGCAAGCGCGATGCGCTGTGATTGCCGGGCGTTGCGCAAGGTGCGCGCCGACACGCACAGCACCAGACCGTCGAGCGGGCGCTCCGGGCGGAGGTCGCTGAGTGTTTTCAGACCCTGTGCCCACAGCCTGCCATCGGCTTCGCCTTCCGCCGCGGCGGCCAGCGCACCATCGCCGTCGATCAACACGCCATGCCGGAAATACGACCAGCGCATGCCCTCGGCATGCAACTGGTCGGCGTGTTCCGGCGGCGCGTGCCGCCAGGTTGCGGACACCGAAGCGATCAGGCTGCTCTTGCCCGCGCCCTGCTCGCCGAGCACCAGCAGCCAGGGCTGGGCATAGCGCCATTCGCGCCGCGTGGAGAGATAGTCGAGCGCAACGAGCCAGCGCTGCAGCCTGGCCTGCACCCGCGCGCAGATGCCGCACGTTCCATCGGCATCGGCCATCGTGATGATGGCGGGCCTGCGCAGGCGCCGCACCACGAGACCCGCGATCACCAGCCCGATCAGCACCGCGCATGCGGCGAGCGATGTCTTCAGCACATCGATGTTCGCCAGATCGATGGAGCCCAGGTTGATCGCGCTGAAATCGATGGTTCCCGGATCGGCCGGACCCGGGGCCGCCGGACTGGAAGCAGCCGGATCCGCAGCAGCCGGGCTCGAAGCGGGCGCGCTCGAAGCGGGCGCGCTTTGGGCACCCGCGCCTTGCGTGGTGGCGCCTTGTGCGCTCTCGTCCTGCGCGGCCGCAGCCTGCCCGTTCGGCGCAGATGATCCGGTTGCGGCAACCTGGGTCATCCATCCGCTCCCACGGCGCGACGGAAGGGTTCCAGCAGCCATATCCACAGCGCGCTGGACACCGCCAGATGGACGATCAGCACCACGGCTCCGGCGGTGTACCAGGTCGACAGCGAGGCGAGCCGCTCCGGCGTGCCGCCCGCCTGCAGCGCCTGCACGGTCTGCGGAAAGACGAGGCCTGCGGCAAGTGCGCCATGCTCGCGCTCGACCAGACGGAACAGGCGGTTCCGCAGCGCATCCAGTTCGGCGTCGCTGAGCGTGCCGCGATGGCGGCCCTTGAATCCCAACTGCAGCGCCATCAACATCACCGCCGCCAGGTCGACCTGCAGCGGGTCGGGAATCTGCACGGCCAGCAGTTCGTCGGCCATTTCAAAAAACCGCATGCCCGCATTGCCCGACTGGTAGAGGTTGTACTCCAGCAGCACATCGATCCAGGCGTCGCGTCCGGCCCAGTCTACTTCGAGAATGAGAATCTCGTCGGTCACCGCCGCCATGATGTACATCGCCTTGCGGTGGGCATCGATTTCGGTCGGCTTGCCGCTGCGCGCGATGTCCTTTTCCTGCAGCCGCAGCACCGCCGCAAGGCGGGCGCTGAGTCGGGCAGCAAGCTCGCCGGGATCCACCGGCGGCGGCTCGTCGCCCACCGCCAGCATGGCACCCAGCCGGCCTTCCGCGATCGCCCGCTTGCTGTCCACCACCGATGCGAAAAACTCGGCAAATCTGGCCAGCAGGAACAAAGGGGCCCCGATGCGCTCAGGCATGTGCGGAGTCCGTTTCGGTGGCTGCCGAAGTTTCGCCGGTTTTTTTGCGGTGATGGAGGATGATCGCCGCCGGCGCGTGCTGGGTGTCGCCCTGAACCACCATCGTCCGGCCTGCACGGAAACTGTGTACAAGCCCCTGCGGCATCTCCAGGCGTTCGCTGCTGACCGCGCAGATCAGCGCATCGGCGCGCAGGCCCAGACTGGACGCCTCGCGCGCGCTGAGTGCACGTACCGACGCACCGGGCATGCGGCGCTGCCGCAGTACGGGCATCAGATCCTCGCTGGCGATGCGCGCCTGCACCAGCCATGTCTGCAACTCGGCCGCGCTCTGCCCTTCGCGCTTGCGCAGCTCGAGATACACCGTCTGCGCGCTGTCCGCAGGCAATGGACGCTGATAGGTGCCGTCGCCCACGCGCACGAACTCCGGGCTGTCCCAGTCGGTGTTGGCCAAGGCCAGCTTGCGCATCACGAACGCCAGCGCCATCTGGAATTGCGGTTGGCAATCGTCGTGGCGGTAAGGGTCCATCTTCAGCGGCCGCGGATTGCCGCCGATCGCGGCCATGCGCCCGACGATCTGCGCCATCGCCCACCACGCCTGCTGCGGCGATGCCAGAGGATCGAACAGCAGCGTATCGATCAATGGCAGACAACCCGCGATTTCGCGGGCGATCTGCAGATGCATGCGTGCCTCGGTGCCCAGCACCGCGACCGACTCCGGCGCATCGTCCTCGTTGGTGCCTGCGAGTTCGCGCAGCTTGTCCCACATGTCCTTGCGCAGTGCGGCGAACTGCTGCTGCAGGCCTTGCGCGCCCAGAAAGGCCGACGCGCCGATGCGGAACATTGGCGGGTGATAGCGCGTAAGCGACACCGAACCGTAAGCATCGCGGATGAGTTCCAGCAAAGGCAGCGCGGGATAGCCGGCGGGCAGATCCTTTTCAGCGAACAGTTCCACGCGCGCGCGCTGCCGCTCCACCAGCACGTCACCGATGCCGGTGACTTCGTCCATCGTTTCCCGGCCCGGCAGGCTTTCGTAGCGGCGGTGCGAGGTGCGCGAGCCGGCCGGGCCAAGCCCCGCGCCTGCGCGCGGCGGGATCGCCAGATACACGCGCACCGGCGCGGGCGCGCCATCGACCCCGTAGTGGGGTTCCACGACAAGACTCAGATCAACGACCGATGCGGCGGCGCGGAACACCAGCGGCAGGCCGTCCGGCATCACTGCGTCGCATTCGGTGATCCTGATCAGTCCATCGGCCAGCCGCGTGGAATCCAGCTGCAGGCGGCGGACACCGCAGGCGTGCGGCGAGAGGCTCGCCAGGCGCTGTTGCAGCATGGCCTGCGCGTGGATGTCGTTCTGCTGGAAGTGCTGCGGCGTGAGCAGCATGCCCTCGGACCACTGCACCGCGTCGGGCAGGAATTCATTGTCGGTCATGCCATGCTCCTCATTGCTCCGAAAGCTCGATCGACGTCGCCTGCAGGCGCAGCGCGGCTCTCTTGTATCTGGTCAGCGCGATCGGCGGCCAGCCTTCGGGCGCCACATAGTTGGCGAATGCGTACACCGCCAGGCCTTTTTTGCGGGTGTCGCGCGGCAGGTCCACCGCGAACACCTCGTCGGGCGCCACGCTTTCCACTGACACCACCTGAATTTCCTTGCCCAGCGCTTTTTTCAGCGCCGCGCGCTGCTGGAACCATTCGGGGCCGGTCTTGGGCAGCATGGCGAGGGCGTTGCTGCTGTACACCACCACGATGTCCAGCTGGATGCCGTTGCCGCGGTTCGCACCCGGGTCCGCGGATACGCTGAGGCTGCGCAGCGACGCATGCGGCTGCCCGATGCCCAGCTTGCTCTTGATCGATCCGCAGCCGACCAGCACGCACAGCGCGATCAGCAGCACCCAGCCGTTGCGGGCGCGGGTCACGACAGCACCAGCACGCGGAACTGCGACGGCGTCAGGCAGATGCCGACGGTGTTGGGCAGCAGGCCGTTCTGGCCGTTGATCGAAGTCAGCCGCGATACGAAGATCGCCCCGACCAGCAGCTTGAAACTGCCCAGCAGCGAGCGCTTGGGGCCCATGCACATGCCCGACGCCACGCCCACACCGACATCGGCCGTGCTGAGCACGCTGATGGTGATCAGATTCTCGACCAGCCCGCCGCCGTACAGCACGTTGAACACCGTCGGAATGTTGGTGATCGAAAAATCGATGTTCACTTCGGGCACCGGCACGATGCCGACGAGGCACACATCCGGGAACCCGAGGCTCATCACGCAGAGATTGTTGTTGGCGAACACGGCTTACCCCATGCTGATGCGTTCGGCGTCGACCTTGATGTCGCGCGCCGCGGTGATGAGGGCGTCGTTGCCGTGCAGGCGCAGCAGCGCGCGCACATCGAGCAGGTACTGCCCGATCTTGCCGACGTAGTGTTGGGCCTGTTCGACGATCGAATCGGTGGCGGTCACGAACAGATTGCGGCCGTTCAGCGCCAGCGTGCCGCCGGCCGCGCTCAGCGACGCTTCGCCGGCGCTGCCCATGTGCAGACTCTCGCCCGCGTGCAGCGCGATGCGCGATTGGCACAGCGAAAGGCCGACCGCACCGGGCACGCTCAGACGCGCATGGTCGCCGTCGCCGCGTGCCGATTCACTTCGGGCGAGAATGTGCAGTACATGGCAGGGGCCATCGGCGCTCGTGCTGGCCAGGACCCGGTCGCCCGGCTGCGGTTCGACCAGACAGCTCACCGCGCGCACCGCGCGCATGCCGGTGCCGAGCAGGCAACTGCCGTCGTCGAACAACACGGCGACGCGGGTGTCTGCCAGCGCGACGGCTGCAGCGGCTGTGACGGCCGCTGCAGCCGTGACGGGCACGGTGGGTTCCGGATTCAAGGTGCGCAAGGGATGCTCTCCAGTTCAAGGGTGGGCGCTTCGATCTCCAGCAGCGCGGCGTTGGTGCCGCGCAGGCCTTTGCGCTGCACGCCGCGCATGCGCAGATCGGTCTGGCGGGTGTTGTGGAAACTGCTGGCCTGCAGCTGTACGCGCACGAGTTCGCCGCGGCTGATCGCGGCATGGTCGAAACGCGCGTCGCGCAGATCGCAGCCTGCGAATCCGATATCGCGCATCCGGCTTTTTTCCCAGCTGCTCCCACGCATGGCGCAATCTTCGAAACTGACGTTTTCGACCACGGCGGCATGGAACAGCGCCCCGGTGAGATCGGCGCCGCGCACGCTGCAGTGCGCCAGCCTCGCGGACAGGAACATGCCGCGCTGCGCGCGCAGGCCGTCCAGCTGCGCGCCTTCGAAGTTCACCTGGATGCAGCCGGATTCGGCAAGGTCCGCGTCGCGCAGATCGGCGCCGCGCAGATCGCTGCCCTGCAACTGGCAACGCAGCAGCCGCGTACCGGCCAGGCGCTGGTCGCGCAGATCGTTCTTCATCAGCGCGGAGAGGCTGGCCTGCAGGCCGTCCAGTGCGGTGTGGCGCAGGTCGGTGTCGCACAGCGCCGCCTGGTCCAGCACCGCATCGCGCATGTCGGCGTCCTGCAGCTTCGCCTGCCACAGCACGCTGCGCTCCAGCCGCACGCCGCGCATCCGCGCTGCGCTGAAATCGCAGCCACTGGCGGCACTGCGCGCCAGATGCGTGCCCTGCCAGTCGGAGCCGGTCAGCGTGCAGTCCACCAGCACCATCTGCGTGGCGGCGCCAAGGGGCATGCGCGCGCCGGACATGCGGCAACGCACGAACGTGGTGTTGGACAAGGCCGCGGCGCGCAGATCGACACCGTCCATTGCACAGTCGATGAAGCAGGCGTTGGCGAGATCGCTGCCGGCGAAATCGACGCCGGTCAGCTCGCACGTCTCGAACACGCCGCCGGCCAGCGCGCGGTCGCGCAGCGACATCGCCGAAAGCGACAGGGCGCTCACCGGTCGCGACAGGCGTAGCAGGCGCGCGATGTCGTCCCAGCTCACGTTCACGGGGTTGCCGGCTGCGGGCGCGTCGATGCGGGTCACGTTCATGGCAGGCTCGCCGGTCGATCGACGCGCGCGCCGCTCATCCGTGCGCCCCGCATCACCGCCTCGCTCATGTCGGCCTGCACCAGCACCGCGCCTTCCAGCCCTGCGTCGCCGAAATCCGCCTTGCGGCACAGCGCCTGGAAGAAGCTGGCGTTGGTGGCATCGACTCCGCGCAGCCGGGTGCGCATGAACAGTGAACGGTACAGCTGCGCGCCGCGCATCCGCGCGCCACTGAGATCCGCTTCGCCGAAATCGCAGCTGCTCAGCACCGCGCCGTCGAGACACACGCCGGTCAGGTTGCTGCCGCGCCAGCCGGATTTGTTCGCGCGCAGCAGCGACATCGTGCTGTCGCGCCAGTCGGACTTGCCGCCGGCATACACCGTGTCCAGCGTTGCGCCCTGCCACGAACTGCCGACCAGCGACGCATCCATCAGCACACTGCGGCTGAGCGTTGCCCCATCGAAACAGGCACCGTTGAAGTCCGCGGAAGGCGCGACGCACATGCTCCAGCGTGTGCCCACCCAGCGGCTGCGGGGTGCAATGACCTGCAGCAGCACCGTGCGCGTCAGCTGGGTATCGTCGAGTTGCGCATCGCTCAGGTCGCTGCGCATCAGCAGCGCGTCGTCGAGCTGCGCACCGCGCAGATCCGCGCCGGGCCAGCATGCGTCGAAGGCACGCACGCCGGTCAGCAAGGCGCGCGCGAACGATGTGCCGCATGCTGAAGTGCCGCAGAGGTTGGCGCCTGTCAGGCGGCAGTCCGACAGATCGGCGTTGTCCAGTCGTGCTGCGGTCAGCGCGGCGGAGGACAGATCCGCACCGGCCAGGCAGGCGTCGACCAGATCCGCGCGTTCCAATTGCACCTCGCGCAGATCGGCGCGGCGCAGATCGGCGCCGCGCAGCCATGCGCCTGCAAAATCGCGCCCCGCCAGCGATTCGCCAGCGCGGTGCATCGCCAGCAGGCGCGCGCCCAGCGCCATCGCGACGGGGTCGGGCAACGG
>JALYOF010000060.1 GCA_030857025.1 Pseudomonadota bacterium
CGCTGAGGATGTGGATGTTGAACTGCAGGATGCCCGTGCGCGGGTCGCGCTCGCCGCCGGATTTTTCCACCAGCACGTGGCAGCGCTGGGTCAGGCTGCCCACGACTTCGATTGCGTCGATTGCGAACGGAAGATGTGGCACACCCCCTTCCTCGGCAGCCAGCAGCGCCACTACCGTCTGCAGTGCGCCATCGATCAGGCACGGGTGCAGCAGGTACTGATCGAAGTCCTCCGATTGCGCGTGGTCCAGTTCAAGCCTGGCAAGCGCACAGCCGTCGCCGATCGACACTTCCTTGATGGTACGGAATGCCGGCCCGTAGTCGAAGCCCAGGCGCCGGAACATCCCGTAATAGCGCTCGCCATCGTGCGACTCACCGCAGCGCTGCCGCCATTCGGGCAGCGACGGTCGCACTGCCACCCTGGATGCGCCGTCGTGGAACACGGCGCGACCCTCGCAGTGCACGACGGTCTCCTGGTCGTCGTCTACCGTGGTCACCACGAACTCCGCGCAGTCGGCGACGGCGTTCAACAGGCTGATCCTCAGATCCCGCGGTGACTCCGACACGGCCAGCGGGTGCGTCCAGAAGATATCCCTGACCTCACGTACGCGCCGCTGTCCAGCGACGGTTGCCGCGACGCAGGCCATCTCGACGAAGCCCGCGCCCGGGAACACGGCCGTTCCGTTGAGCCTGTGCTCACGCGCGTAGTACTGATCGCAGTCGAGCACGGCGTCGAAGCGGACCCGCTCCAGCGTGGAGGAGTTGTGCGACACCAGCGGATGCAGGCGCGACAGTCCCGCCTGGATCGCAGGCGGCGGGCTTTTGCCGGGAACGTCGGTGGCCCAGTGCCTGTGCTGTGCGAACGGATATACCGGAACGCCGCCCAGCAGCCGTGCGCCCTCATGGTGCAGGCGCTGCCACTCGACGCGGCCACCCTGCACCCAGAACGAGGCCAGCCCGGACAGGTCGCGAGATTCGAACAGCGCAAGCGCTTGCCCGTGCTGTTCTCGTGCCGTTCGGGCGATGGCGGTCCGTGACTCCAGCGTGGACTGCCAGAGTCGTGCCGCCGGAAGCGTCCCGGACGTGGACGAGTCCATCCACAGCAGGAGCATCTCGCGCAACTGCGCCACGCTGTCGACCAGCAGTGCGAGCCGCTCGGGCATCGCCTCGCGACCGACCTGCATCGTGAAGCAGACATCCTTGATGTCGCAGCCAGGATTGGCTCCGAGGAACTCGATGTGGCGACGAACATACTCGCGCAGGCGATCGGCGTTCATCGCCGACACGACGAACAGTTCCGGCCCACTGGCGGATGCTGCTTCGATGGCAGGCTCCGCGGCTGCATATTCCTCCAGTACCGCACACGCGTTGACCCCGCCTGCCCCGAATGCGTTGATCAGCGCCCGGCGAGGGTGACCTTCCGGAGCTTCCCACGAAGACAGGCGCGTCTGCAGGACGCAGGGTGAATTCGCGAAATCGATATCCGGGTTGACGACCTCGGAATGGATGCTCGGTGCGATCTGCCGGTGCTTGAACTGCATGAGGATCTTGGCGATGCCGGCAATGCTGGTCGCGGACTCGGCGTGGCCGATGTTGGCTTTCAGCGATGCGAGCGCACAGAAGCGGGTGTCGGTCGTGTGCTGGGAAAAAGCCTGGTTGATCGCGGCTATTTCGAGGCTGTCGCCCATCCGCGTGCCCGTTCCATGGCCTTCGATGAAACCAATCGAGCGGGCCGGCACGCCGCTCTGCGCCAGCGCCTGGGCGATGACATTCGCCTGCGCCTTCGGGTTCGGCGTTGCATAGCCGTTCGATCGGCCGCTGTGATCGAATGCGCTTCCACGGATCACGCCGTAGATGTGGTCCCCGTCGCGCTCGGCAAGGCTCAGCGGCTTGAGCACCAGTGTCCCGACACCCTCGCCCGGAATGAAACCATCGGTTCCGTCACCGTAGCTGCGGCACTGGTCACCCTCGGCGAGCATTCGTCGTTGGCAGAACGACTGGTACTTCGCGGGGTGCAGATACAGATTCACGCCGCCGGCAAGCGCGACCGCGCATTCGCGGCGGCGCAGGCTTTCGCACGCCAGGTGGACGGCGACCAGCGAGGACGAGCACGCGGTGTCGACCGGGAGGCTGGGTCCCTGGAAGTCCATGCAGTAGGAAACCCGGTTGGCGATCGACCACGGCATCGCGCTGGGCGTGACCATCTGCCCGCGCTGCCAGGCCTCGGGTGCGAGCAACTGATAGGAGTTGGTCGTCACGCCGACGAACACGCCCACGTCCGCACTCTTCCCCTTTGGATGCAGCTGTTTCAGACGCTCGCGGGTGTAGCCGGCATCCTCCACCGCTGCCCACGCCGACTGCAGGAAGCATCGCTCCTGCGGGTCGATGATCGCCGCTTCCGTCTCGGGGATGTTGAAGAACCCGGCATCGAACCGATCGAAGTTCTCGAGGAAGCCGCCCCACTTGCAGTAGATCTTGCCGTTCTCGGCCTGGTTCGGATCGGGATCGTAGAACTCTGCGTGATTCCAGCGGCTCTCCGGAACGAGCTGGATGAGGTCGGTGCCCGATTGCAGGTGTCCCCAGAGTGCGTTCATGTCCTCGGACTGGGGGAAGGACGCATGCACGCCGATGATGGCAATGGGTTCGGCTCCACCGTGCAGCGACTGCTCCTCTGGCCGATCCGGCTCGATTGCAGAAATCGACGCCGGACCTGTGGCCGTGCTCGCGACCGGTTGCGCGACGGCGGCATTGTTCGTGAGCTTTCGCGCCAGTGCCGGCGCCGCCGCCTTGCACAGGTAAGCGGCGAGCTCGGCCACGGTCTCGTACTCGTACATCAGGGTCTTGGGAAGCTCTCCCAGATCCTGCTCCAGCGCCGCATTGAAACGGCCGATCATGATCGAATCGAAGCCGAACGCCTCGAAACGTTCGTTGATGTCGATCTTATCCACGGGAATCTTGGTTTCGGCGTGGACCAGACCGCACAGATAGGCGTGCGTCAGGAGCGGCAGCGCCTCGGGGTCGACCGCGGCGGCCACGTCGGGAGTGGACGCCACGGTCGCGATCGGCGGACGGCAATGAGCGTCGATTCTCGACGGGTAGCCGTAGAGCGCCAGCGCCCGATTCGGCCCGGAACCAAGCAGCGCCTCGAAGTACTCGATGCCTGTGTCCGTCGGCAACGCGCACAGGCCGGTGCGGTCTTCGATCTGCTGAAGATCGGCCGCCGAGACCTGCATGCCGCCCTCCTGCCAGTACGGCCAGCCGATCGACAGGGTCTTGCCGAAACGCTCCTGGCGTGCGCACAGGCTCTGCCGCCGGTCGGCGAACGCATCCATGTACGCGTTGGCATACGCGTAGTCCGACTGTCCCGCGTTGCCGAACGTGCCGGCTCCGGAGGAGAACATGGCGAACAGATCCAGCGGCTCCGAGGCGGTGGCCCGGTCGAGGTTCAGCGTGCCCTGCACCTTGGGCGCAAGCACCTTCCTGAAAGCCTCGTGGCCCTTCTTGATCAGCAGCGCATCGTCGCTGACTCCGGCGCTGTGGAGGACGCCGTTCAAGCCACCAAACCGCACTTTGGCTCCGGCAACCAGATCATCGACCTGGCGTTGATCCGCGATGTCCGCCTGCACGTAGCATGCGTCGGCTCCAAGCCGACGTAGAAGATCGAGCTGCTCTTCGCCCGCCCCGGACAGCCGGGAACGGCCGCTCAGGACCAGCTTTGCCCCGTAGCGTTCGGCAAGATAACGCGCGAACAGGAAGCCCAGGCCTCCAAGTCCGCCGGTGATGAGATAGACGCCTCCCTGTTTCAGCGAGGGTTCGCCAGGGCCTGCGCTCTTGAGGCTGCGCTGCGCCAGGACGCGCGCCAGCCGGCGTGCCGCAGCTTTTCCGGAACATTCGTAGCGCACTTCGACTTCGCGCAGGCGCGGTGACTGCAGTTCGTCGAGGACGCAGGTGACGGTGTCGACCACGCTGGTTGCGGGATCGAGCCCTTGATGATCGAGCGCAAGCACCCGTCCCAGGTAACGGTTGTTCTCAAGCGCGAAGGATCGATAGAACGCCGCCAGCGCCTGGCATCCTGCCGTGTCCGCAGCGGCGTCCTCATGGAAGTAGGAAACGAAGGCGCACGGCGACTGCCTGGACCCGGTGCCCGCAAGCGCTCGGCAAAGTCCGGACACGGCATCGATGCCGGCACGCATCGCGCGATCTCCCGCATCGTGCGCGACGTGATCTTTGGCACCGTGCTGGAACAGTCGCGCGGCATCGGCATTGTGGATCACGTGGCTGGGCAAGCGGCCCTGGCCCCTCAGTGCTTCCAGCAGCATTTCGAAGTGGCGGGGCTGCGAGGCGTCGATACTGAAACGATCGGACGCATCCTGACAGTACGCGTCCGCCAGCCGGACCAGAACGATGGCGTTTGCGGGCGAGACGATGTGCAGTCGAGCCTTGACCTGCTCGAACAGCAGGTCGTCGGAATCGATGATGAGCAACGTGTCGTCGTGCCCGAGCGGCAGGCGATGCGAGGGGAGCGGCGCCGCCTGCCATTCAGGGACATAGCACGTCGGCTGTTTCTGCTCCTGCGCTTCGGCGATCTGCGCTTCGGGCTTGTTCGGTGCGGCAACGGGTGCAGCGTGCTGCGGCCAGTAACGCTCCTGCGCAAACGGATAGGACGGGAGGCGACTCACGCGGCGCGGCAGCGTGCCGGAGTAGAAGGACTGCCAGTCGATATCGGCGCCTTCGACCCACAGGGCCGCGAAGTCCCCGGTCTGCCGCGCGCCGTCGCGCAGCCGCAGTTCGGCGGCTTGGCGTGTCCGGAGGCTCGCATCACTGCTGCGCGCCACCGATCCCCGGTGGCATCCGGGGATCGCCCCGTGGACCAGCGCGAACTCCTGCAGCCTGGCCTGAAGATCCGCCAGGGACTCGACCACCCACGCGCAACGCTCGCGCATGTGGTCGCGGCCGATCTGCAGCGTGTAGGCAAGGTCGGCAAGCGTGAGCTGCGCATCGGGCGCTTCAAGGTGCGCCAGCAGATCCTGCGCCATGGTGTGCAGCTGCTCGGCCGTACGGGCAGACAGCGGCACGATGACCGGTTGCGGAGCCCCGGCCTGTGGTCTCGCGGCGGGCACATACTCTTCGATCACGACGTGTGCGTTGGTGCCGCTGAAGCCGAACGCGCTGACGGTCGCGCGACGTTTCCTGCCGGGTTCGGGTATCCAGTCGTGCGCGGTCCTGCTGGTGTAGAACGGCGACGCGGCGAAGTCGAACAATGCGTTCTCGTTCTTGAGATTGACGTTCGGTGCGAGCTTCCCGTGCCGGAGGCTCAGGAGCACCTTGTGCACACCGGCCACGCCGGCGGCACCGGACGTGTGCCCGAGGTTGGTCTTGACGGCACCAAGCGCGCAGGAGTTCTTCTTTCCGTTGTGCTCGCTGAACACCGTGGACAGCGCTTCCAGTTCGATCGGATCTCCCAGCTTGGTGCCGGTTCCATGCGTCTCGGCGTAGCTGATCGACGACGCATCGATGTCGTACCGGCGGTACGTATCGCGCAGCAGGTCGATCTGGCTGTTGACGCTGGGTGCGGTGATTCCGTTGGTCTTGCCGTCCTGGTTGATACCCGACCCGATGATGACGCCATGGATGTGGTCGCCATCGCGCTCGGCGTCGCTGAGACGCTTGAGGACGACCGTGCCCACGCCTTCGCCAGGCACGAAACCATCGGCACTGTTGTCGAACGTCTTGCACTGGCCATCGCGCGACAGCATGCCGGCGCGGCACATGCCCTGATACGCCTCGGGTATCAGGTACAGGCTGACGCCACCGGCCAGACCCATGTCGATTTCATGGTTCACCAGCGCCTGGCACGCCAGATGTATCGCCACCAGCGACGAGGAGCACGCGGTGTCGATCGGAATCGCCGGTCCCTTCAGGTTCAGGTGGTAGGCGATCCGCGCGGCACCGATCGCAAAACTATTGGCCGTGGTTTCGACGTTCTCCGGATTGCCCTTGGCAAGCAGGAACGAATACTCGCTGCTCATGATGCCCATGTAGACGCCGCACTTCCTGTTGCTCAGCGCTGCGCTGGAATAACTGGCGTCCTGGAAAGCACGGTAGCTTTCCTGCATGAACAGCCGGTGCTGCGGGTCCATGATCTCCGCTTCGGACGGCGAGATATGGAAGAACATCGGGTCGAAGTTCTCGGCACCGTCCAGCATTCCCAGCCACTTGCAATAGACCTTGCCAGGCTTGCCCGGCGTGGGGTCGTAGTACGCGTCGACGTCCCAGCGCTCAGGTGGAATCTCCCTGATCGAGTTCCTGCCCTCGACCAGATTGCGCCAGAACTGATCCAGGTTGTCGGCATCGGGATATCGTCCCGACATGCCGACGATCGCGATCTTCTCGTCGACCCGCGTCGGAGCTGCCGCAGGCCTGACCTCGGCCACTGGCAGTGCCGCCCGCGAACGTCGCCCCAGGGTCGGCATGCCGGCAAGCGCATCCACACTGATCGATGGGCGCTGCTGCGACACGGCCGCTGGTGCTGGTGCTGGTGCTGGTGCGACAGTGCTTGCGGGTAGCGCCGCTGAGCTGGTGGTTGTCGGCAACGGCACCTGCTCGTCTGGCAGCTTGGCGATCTCGTCGAGCAGGAAGCGCGCGAGCGCGTCGATGCTGGCGTAGTCGTAGACCCGCGTAGCCGAAATCTCCAGTCCGTACGCCTTGTTGATCGCCCTGACCCACTCGACACCGACGATGGAGTCCAGCCCGAGGTCCACGAAGGATCGGTCGTAGTCGATTGCGGCTTCATCGAGATACAGCGCCTGCGCGAGGCTCCGGGCCAACTCGGGCTGCAGCGACGCCACGCTGTGGCGGTTTGCGCTGGGCGCGGCGGCCGGCGCCGGATCGGCGGCACGCACCGCGTCGACCACGGCTGCAGCGGTGACGGACCTGGCGGCCACGCTCGGCGCAGGCGCAGGCGCAGGCGCAGGCGCCGGTGCCGGTGCCGGTGCCGGTGCCGGTGCCGGTGCGGCAGCTGGCAGTTGGCTCACTACATAGGCGGTCAGCGCGACGATGTCTGCGTAGTCGTAGACCCTGGTGGCGGCGATCTCGAGCCCGAGCGCCTTGTTGATGCTCTTGACCCACTCGACGCCTACGATCGAATCCAGACCCAGATCGACGAAGGGTCGGTCGTCATCGATCGCCGCCTCGTCCAGATACAGCGCCTGCGCCAGCGAAGTCTTCAGGAAGTCGCGGACGTTCTCACGCGGCATTGTTGCCTCGCCAGCGCTCGCCGGCGCCACCGCGTCGGTCGCCTGCGCCGTGTTCGGGCGCGGGAGATGGACGGCAGGCTGGGGAGTCGCTGCCCATGGGAGCGTCGTGAGGCGCGCCGAGTCGGGCTTGGGCAAGGGAATTCCGGCGATGGCGGGCACCGCCGCCGGCGCCGCCAGCACGAGGCCGTCGGGCTTGGAGAGTGCCGGCACTTCGGGCAATGCCATCGACGTGACCGCTTCGGCCGCCGCGCTCGCGGTCATTGCCGGGCCGGCTGCAGAAGCTGGCACCAGTCCGCGCCAGCGCAGGCAGATGTCGCCGTGCGCGTCGCACCAGTCCATGTCGAAGCCGGACGCCTGACCCGCGCTCCAGCTCACCCGGATCCACATCTTCGACGTGCAGGCCGAGAGCAGATCGAGCGATGCAAGGTCGCGCGGCTCCAGGCGGCCCTCCAGGCCCAGCACCGTGCCCAGACCGTCGAACACGAATCCCGCGAACGCCGCCGGCAACATCAAATGCGGGGATTCGCCGAGGTTCTCATCCTCGACGAAAACCAGCAGCTCGTCCTCGCCGCGCCACAGGCGCCAGCTCGAGCGCGCGCCATCGTTCGGCCAGTGCGCCTCCTGCATGTGCGCCGCGACCGCGTCGAGGTCCAGCCTGGCGGGCGGCGCAGGGGAGGCGATGTCACCGGAGCCCTGTGCGTGGACGAGTCCTTCGCCATCGCCACTGTAGATGTCGAAGTCGACTCCGCCCGAGTTCGACGGGTACAGGGCGATGTGCAGCGCCTTGCCGGCTTCGGACAGGAAGGGAGCGGCGAAGCGAAGGTCGGTCAGCGTGATCGGGGTTGAATCCGGCGGCACGTTCCGGGCCTGCGCGATCGCGGCCCGCGCCATCTCCAGCAATACGGACGAGGGCAGTCGCGCGTCAGCGCCGGCTCCGGCATGTGGACTGGAGGGGAGCGACGCATGGTCGCCGAACCAGGACGAGAATCGCAGCTGCTCCAGATCGGACGTGTTCTGGTGCAGCAGGGGGTGTAATGTGCTGCCCGTTGCCGCCGGTGCGGCTGCGGCGCGCGGGAACAGGCCCACGATGGGATCGATCCAGTACTTGTCCCTGGCGAACGGATAGGTCGGCAGATGCACGCGCCGCGGGCTGTTCTTGCCGTGGAACTTGCGCCAGTCCAGGTTCAGTCCCTTGACCCACAGTTCGGCGAGCTTCTGCAGTTTGCGTTGAGCGATCCACTTGTCGAGCACTTCATCGTAGTCAGGGTCGGCGACGAACAGGCCCAGGATCTCCTTGTGAGCCTTGACCTGTCCGCGATAGCCAGCCTCCGCCTTGCCATCGAGGAACGCCTGAAGGACGTCCTGCAGGCGAGCCGTGGAATCGACCACGAAGGCAAGGCGGTCATCCATGGACTCGCGGCCGACCTGCAGCGTGTAAGCCAGCGCTGCATGATCGATTTGCCGACCCGCTTCGGACTCCTCCTGGAGGAACGCGAGCAGCTCGCGTACTTTCTGCGTCAACTGCTCGGGCGTACGTGCCGAAAGCGGAACCACGGCCGGCGTACCTGCTCCCGCTCCGGAGACCTGCTGGTCCTTGCTGTATTCCTCGATCACGAAGTGCGCATTGGAGCCGCCGGCACCGAATGAGGACAAGCCCGCAAGGCGCGGCACCTTCTGGCCGTCGATGACCGGCGCCTCCCACGGGCGCAGCCGCTGATTCACCTCGAACGGCGTGATTTCGAAATCGGTGTTCGGATTCAGGCGCTCCGAATGCAGCGACGGCACGATTTGCCCGTACCGCATCTGCAGGATCACTTTCGTCAGTCCGGCGATGCCCGCCGCCGACTCGCAATGGCCGATGTTCGACTTGGCCGAGCCGATCAGGCAGAACTGCCGGTCCTGCGTGTGTTCGCGGAAGGCCTTGCTGATCGCCGCGATCTCGATCGGGTCGCCCAGCTTGGTGCCGGTGCCGTGCGCCTCGATGTAGCTCACGTGCCGCGCGTCCACGCCCGCGTCCTTCAGCGCGTCGGCGATCACCGCCGCCTGCGCCTGCGGGTTGGGCACCGTGTAGCCGTTGGTCTTGCCGCCGTGGTTCAGTGCGCTGCCACGGATCACCGCGTGGATCGCATCGCCGTCGCGCTCGGCATCCGACAGCCGCTTGAGCACCACCACGCCCACGCCTTCGCCCGGGATGTAGCCGTCGCCGCCTTCACCGAAGCTCGCGCACTGGCCCTCGCTGGAAATGAACTGCCCCGCGCTGAGCATGCTGTACTTGTCGGGATGCACGCTGAGATTGACGCCGCCCGCCAGCGCCATGTCGGTGCGGCCGAGCCTCAGGTCCTGACAGGCGATGTGGATTGCCGTCAGCGACGACGAGCACATCGTGTCCAGGGTCATGCTCGGGCCGTGCAGGTTCAGCACGTAGGACACGCGATTGGCGATGCTCGCCAGGCTGCCCGAGCGGTTGTATTCGCCGTACATCACACCGGCATAGACAC
>JALYOF010000061.1 GCA_030857025.1 Pseudomonadota bacterium
TCGTGTCCAGGGTCATGCTCGGGCCGTGCAGGTTCAGCACGTAGGACACGCGATTGGCGATGCTCGCCAGGCTGCCCGAGCGGTTGTATTCGCCGTACATCACACCGGCATAGACACCGACCTGGCCACCGCGCCGCTCCTGGAAGGCGGCGCGCGTGTAGCCCGCATCCTCGACCGCCATCCAGGCGTGCTGCAGGAACATGCGCTCCTGCGGATCGATGTAGGGCGCTTCGCGCGGCGAGATGTTGAAGAACTGCGGGTCGAACTCGTCGGCTCCCGCGATGAAACCGCCCCACTTGCTGTAATGGCCGGATTGGCTCCTGTCGCTGGTGAAGTAGTCCTGCCAGGGCCAGCGCTCTGCGGGAATCTCGACGACGCAGTCCTTTCCGTCGCGCAGATTGCGCCAGAAGTCCTGCAGCGTTTCCGACTCCGGGTAGCGCCCGCTCAGCCCGACCACGGCGATCGACTCGGATTTCACCGGCTGGCCGGGCTGGGTCCGATGCACGAGGGAGGCCGGGACCAGCGACTTGCTGCGCACCGATGGCCTGATCTGCTGACGCTGCACCTCGGGCACCGGCTCGATCCGGTTGGCGTCCTGGGGGGCCTCGGAGTCGCTGGCTGGGGCCAGTAAGGCCTGCAACCGGGCTCCATGCGAATCCACCAGATGCTCGCTGAGGGTCGCGATCGTCTGATACTCGAAGAACAGGGTCTTGGACAACGGTCCGAAATGCTTTTCGAGCTGGGCGGTGAGACTCATCGCCACGATGGAGTTGATGCCGTAGCTCTCGAGTGGCTCGTCGATGTCGATCTGCGATGGAGCGAGCTTCAGCAGCGGCGAAAATTCGCGGCGCAGGAATTCGCGCGACTGCGTGAGCAGGTCGCCAGCGGTCGAGGTCGATGTCGATGCCGCCGCCGCGGGCCGCGCGGGCACCACCACCGCCGGGCGCTCGCGCGCAGCAGGCAATGCGGGGTCGAACAGGCGGCGCAGCCTGTGACTTTCGCCCTCCACGGCAAGCACCTGTGCGTGCGGGCCGGCGAGTGCGTGGCGGAGCACCGTGATGCCCGATGCGCTCCGCATCGGCAGCATTCCCGTCTGCGCCTGCAGCAATCGGGTCCCTTCGGCATCCAGCCGCATGCCGCCCTCCTCCCAGAGCGGCCAATTGACCGAGAGGGTCTTGCCGCCGCGCAGCCCCTGCGAGACCAGGCCGTCACGGTAGGTCGCAAACGTGTCCATGAACCCGTTGGCCGCCGCGTAATCGGCTTGGCCTACATTGCCGAACATCGAAACGCCGGACGAGAACAGCACGAAGAAGTCCAGGTCCAGGGCCCGGGTGGCGTCGTCGAGATTCCACGTCCCGCGTACCTTGGGGCCGAGCACCTCGGCCAGGTCCTGTTGCGTCTTCTTGAGGATCAGACCGTCCCTGTGCGTCCCCGCACAGTGCATCACGCCGCGGATCGCGCCGACATCCCTGCCGATCTCCTCGAAGACCATCGCGCACTGCGCTGGCTGGTCGAGATCCATCTGGCGGTATTGCAGGTGGCTCCCGAACCCATGCACATCCAGACGCTCCTGGATGCTTTCGTCCAGCGGCGAGCGGCCTGTGAGCACGACATGCGCTCCCTGCGCATACGCCAGAATCTCCCGCGCGAACAGGCCGCCGAGGCCGCCAAGCCCGCCGGTGACGACATACACGCCGTCTTCCTTGTAGGGCTGATCGGAATGGACGCCGGACGAGCTCGGCAGCAGTTTCCAGTTCAGCGACTGCCAGCCATGTTCCGAAAAGCTGATCTGCGACAGGTGCGGTCTCGTGGCGGCGGCTGACAGGTCGGCTGCGACCTGTTCGGTGGTCGCAGCGCCTTCCACGATTACCAACTGGGTCGACAGCGACGGACATTCCAGAGTGGCCGTTCTGAGCATTCCCCCCAATCCGGCGAGCAGCCCTTCGGCCGAGCGGGGAACCACGCACTGAAGTAGCGCGGTCGCGCCTGCGTGCCGCGTCATGGCGTCCTGGAGCCGATCGAACACCTGCAGCGCCACGGCTTCGTAGCGCAACGCCGGGTTGTCGGCGTCCGGCGCGCCCAGCATTTCGACTTCGCTTCCGGGCAGCTGCGACATCAGCGCTGCGGGATCGACCGCATCCGGGCCGCAGAGCAGCAACACGCGGATCTGCGCGATCCCCGGGGCATCCTGTCCACGCTCTCGCGGATGCAGATCACCCCACTCCGGGGTCGCGACAAGCGTTTCGACGCCGCCGGCGCCGGCAGACATCGGAGCTGCGCTCCTGGCGTCCAGGCGACGCGCGCAGAAACCGCGCATCTGTACGCAGATGTTGCCGCGCTCGTCGCAGATATCCAGGTCCAATGTGACCTGACCATCGTCCTCGCGCGCGGATTCGGCCCGTCGGACGAACGCGAACATCTTCTGCGGGCAGTCGGCGAGGATGCATAGCGACTCCATCGCGAACGGCAGCATCGGTTCACCCGGAAGTGCATTGCGGTCGCCCAGTCCTATCGCGGCCTGGAGCGCGCTATCCATCAACGCAGGGTGCAGTTTGTAGGCGGCGTTGTCGTCGCCCAGAAGCGCTTCGGGCAATACCAGTTGCGCAAGTACCTGGTCGTCGCCGCTGTCGAGGCGGACGATGGCACGGTGAGCCGGACCGTATTCGATGCCGAGGGCGGAATAGGCGCTGTAGACCGAATCGGAGTCCCATCGCTCGCGATGCATCGCCTCGCCGATCTGGGCCAGATCCAGCGGCGCGGCGTCGGGGCAGTCATAGAGCCGGATGCGACCGCTCGCGTGCTCCGTGCGATTGCCCTTTGCGGTTTCGCTGAAGATCGAGAACTGCAGGAAATCCTCTTCCGAATCGACATCGATCAGGACGTCGCGCTCGCTCTCGACAACGCAGGGCATCAGCCACAACACGTTCTCGAATGCGATCAGGCACTGTCCCGCCAGCTCGGGAACGGCGTCGGCAACCGCCGCTCGCGCCATTTCCAGGTAGGCAACACCGGGAAGAACGCCCACCACCGCGCCCGCGGGCATCTTGACCCGGTGGTCACGGAGGAAGAATTCCTGTCCGGAAAGCCGCGTGCAATACCGCTGCTGGGTCAGGGTTGAAACGTTGCGATGCAGGAGCGGATGCAGTCGCGTGGCCTCCGCCGGGCGCCCCATGAACTGCCGCATCAACTCCAGGGCATTGGCTTTCCCCAGACGTTTGCTTTTCAGCTCGGCTACGACGTATTCGACGAAATCAACCATAAAAGTACGTTCTCTCAAGTCCTTGAGCGCCGCTTCACGCGAGCTGTTTCACTCTGTCGGCCACTTCCCCGGCCGTGAGCGTGTCCTGTTCCAGTTGTGCGAACAGTTCGGCGATGGATTCCATGCTGTGCTGAAGACGGCCCTGCTGCGATTTCGGTGTTGCCGCGTCCGTTCCCGCCCCGGTACTCGCGCGCACCTCGTCCTTGGTCGGAATCCAGCAGCGCATGCGTGCGAACTCGTACGTCGGCAAATGCATCAGCATCGGCCTGTCCGCAGCTTCGGCACCCGCATTGTGCTCGGCGTCGGCCTGGAGGTGGCCCATTTCGCCAATACCGGCGAGTTTTTCCTGCAGAAGCGGATGCAGGTGGCTCGACCTCTGGTCCAGCGGTGACGGCGCGTCGGCATAGGTCGACTCGCCAGCCACGATCCAGTAGGCGTCCTTCGCGAACGGATAGGCAGGCAGCGCAATCACCTCGGGCTTGTTGGTGCCGTAGAGCCTGGTGCCATCCAGGACCAGACCTTTCACCCACAGTTCGCCCAGCTTTGCCAGATTGCGTTCGGCGATGCACTTGTCGATGACCAGGGCGGCCATCGAGGGATCCTCGCTCAACAGACGCACGCTTTCGCGTCCCTGCTTTACGTTTGCTGCGAACATTCGCGTCGGCAGCGGCCCGGTCGCGCCCGCCCTGTCGACATAGGCGGCGAGTCGATCGAGCACGTCCTGCAAGCTGTGGGCGACGAAACACAGCCGCTCGTCCATCGCATCGCGCTGCATCAGCAGGCTGCAGGCGATTGCCTCCAGATCAAGCCCGGGTTCATTGGTGATGAAGCGACGGAGGTCGATCGCCTTCTGCACGAGTTGCTCGGCCGTTCTTGCCGACAATGCCACCAGGCAGCCGCCTTCCAGGGGAGCCGGCAGTGCGACAGGCGATTTGACGGCAGGCGTGTATTGCGAGAGCACGAGATGGGCATTCGTGCCGCTGAAGCCGAAGGAACTGATCGCCGCATGACGAACGGCCCCTGGCGGTTCGGCCCAGTCCTGCAGGGAGGTATTGACGTAAAACGGACTGTCTTCCAGGTCGAAATGCTCGTTCGGCGTTTCGAAGTTGATGCTGGGCGGCAGTTTCTGGTGCTTGAGGGCGAGCAACAGCTTGATGAAGCCGGAAACGCCGGCTGCGGTCAGGCAATGGCCGATGTTGGTCTTGACCGAACCGATTGCGCAATGTTGCTTCCGCGCAGTCGGCTTGGGAAACGAGGATTTCAGGCCGTCGATCTCGATCGGGTCGCCAAGCTTGGTGCCCGTTCCGTGGGCCTCGACGAGACCAATCGCAGCAGCGTCGATCCCGAACCTGTCGTGGACATCACTGATCAGGCGCTGCTGCGACTCGGCGTTGGGCGCGGTGATGCCGTTGGTGCGTCCATCCTGGTTCACGCCCCATCCGCGCACAACCGCAAGGACGCGGTCGCCGTCGCGCTCAGCGTCTGCCAGGCGCTTGAGCATGACCACGCCGACGCCTTCTCCCGGCACGAATCCGTTCGCACGCTGGTCGAAGGTATAGCAACGACCATCCGACGAAAGCATGCCCGCCTGGGCCGTCTTGAGGAACATGTCGGAATTGGCCATGACGTAGACGCCGCCAGCGAGCGCCATGTCCGAACCGCCGGTGAGAAGGCTGTCGCATGCCGTGGCAATCGCAACCAGCGAGGACGAGCATGCAGTGTCGAGCGACACGCAGGGTCCCACAAGGTTGAGAAAGTAGGAGACCCGGGCCGCAAGGATGGAGGTCGCATTGCCGGTGAATCCCAGCGAATTGATCTGCTGCTCCCGCGAAAGCAGGTTGTAGTCGCCATAGGAACAACCGACGAACACGCCGCATTTGCTGCCCGACATCCGTTCCGCGGTGTAGCCGGCATTCTCCATTCCATGCCAGCAGGTCTGGAGAAAGACGCGCTGCTGCGGATCCATCGCCTCGGCCTCGACCGGGGAAAGGCCGAAAAAGGTCGGATCGAACTGGTCGTGCCCTTCGAGCAGACCCATCCATTTTGAGTTGCTCTGGCCAAGCCCGGGCTTGCCTTCGACGTAGTAGGACTGCGTGTCCCACCGGGATGCGGGAATCTCGCTGACGCAGTTGCGGCCGTTGGCGATGTTGTCCCAGAACATGTCGAGATCGTCGGCCATTGGAAAGCGCCCGGCCATGCCGATGACGGCGATCTCGGCCGTGTGGGCACCGGTTGCCGGGTGCGCAGGAGCCGCTGTCGCGGGTGCCCCGCTCGTCTGCCATGACGGCAGTACCGGCCAGCCCGACAGTTGTGCGTTGATCGGTGCCAGTGGCGTGGCGGGTGCAACGGCGGACTGGCGAGTTGCCGTGGGATGGACCTGCAGCGGTGGAGCCTGGACGGCAGCGTCCTGGGCGAGCGTTTCGCTCAGGAAACGCGCGAACTTGGCGACCGTCGGATACGTGTAGACCTTGGTCGCTTCGATGGACGTACCGTAAACCTTGTTGACCGCGCGGATCCATGTGACGCCGGAAATGGAATCCAGTCCGAGTTCGACGAACCCCCGATCGGCATCGATGCTTTCGGGCTCCTGTCGCAACTCCTGCGCCAGCAGGTCAATGATCGTCCTGCTGACGATACGCGCGTCGACATGCGGCGACACAGGTGCGGGAGTGGTCAGCCCGTGCGAGAGGACTTCCATCCGCCCCGCCGCTCCTTCGGCCGGTTCGCGGACGCTCGGCATTACGCTCGTGGTCTGTTGCACCGGGGCCGCACTCGCGACCGGTGCAACGGAAGCAGCAGGCAGCTGCCCGCCGATATATCGAGCGAACTTCTGCAGATCCGGGTAGCTGTAGACCTTGGTCGCGTCGATGTCCAGGCCGAACTGCTTGTTGATGTTCCGGATCCAGGTGACGCTGGATATCGAATCCAGGCCGACGTCCACGAACTGCGCGCGCGGATCGATGTCGGATTCGTCCACGCGTAGCTCATCGGCGAGCAGACGGCGGATTACCGGCAGGACGGCAGTCTCCGCAGGTACCGCCTGCGCCGCGGGGTCGGCCGCCAGGGCAACGGGCTCGCCTACGGGCTGCGCTACGGCCTGCGGCGCTGGTCCGAAGCGCTTCTCGATGCGAGCCAGTGCGTCGGTCTGCCCGACCAGCGTTGCCTCGTGCATCCGCACTTCACGCGCGAACAGATCCTTCCAGTCGGCGAGACGGTGCGATACGTGGGCGGACTTCCAGGCGATCAGATCGCCACGGGAGTTCCTGCTCAGCTCGCTGGCCAGGGCCAGCGCGTCCGTGAGCGCGCGGTCGCGTGGAACGACAGTCAGGTGCGGGTTGCGTCGTGCCAACTCCTGGCCCGGCATCTCACGGCTGGTGAACAGACTCTCCCGCGCCAGGTCGAAGCCGAGCTTCTCGGGCAACACGCGGCTTGCACCCGCGCCGGGGGTAAACCCGAAGTCCATGTAAGGACTGACATAGCTGCTTTCCTGGCTGAAGATCACGCAGTCGGAAAACAGGCCCAGCGTCCAGCCGGCGCCGATACCGTGGCCCTGCATCGCGGCGATCACCGGCAAGTGGCAGCGCATCGGCAGATGGAATACATCGTGGTCGGTAAAGCGGACCTTGCCCTGCTGGATCGCCTTGAGTCCGTCGCGCGTGCCCCCCGACGAAAAGTACGTGTCGTAACCAACGAGCACGACTGCCTTGTAGTTCGACGACAGGCGGATATGTTCGAAGACTTCCTGCAGCCCTGCGATCAGGGCGTCAGAAAACATGTTTCGGGCGTCGCGGTCTTCCAGACGCACCAGCACCACGCCGGTGTCATCGACGGAGGCGCGCACGACCGTGGATGTCAGTGCGATATCGCCCTGCGCAGTCGGCTCGCCTGCGGAATCCATTGCGCGCGAGGATGCACGCGCATCGCCTTCCACGGGCGACAGGCGCAGGGGCACCGATGTCCCTCGGGGGAGTGTGCGGACGTGATCGGCGAGTCGCTGCGCACGATCGAGTACCTGGTCCGCGGGACAGACGTGCAATAACGGCTGCCGCCGCAGCAGGTCGAGTCCGCTGTGCCGCTCTCCGGTCAACGCCCACTCGTGGGCGCTTGCGCCGAGGCGTCTTGTCAGGAGGTCGTCAAAGAGCCCCAGGTGTTCGTGGTGATCGGCCAGAGCGATGGCGCCGTAGCGACCTTCTTCTGAATACACGGCGAAATCGCAGGCCAGGGCCAGCAGCAGTCCGGAATTCAGCGCGCTGTTTTCGAGCACCGCCACGACGGGAGCGGACACCCGGGAAAGCGCGGCCAGCGCATCCCGCAGCACGTCACCATGCTGCGACGCGTCGTCCGGGAGAAACCCTTCGTATTCGCTGCTCAGCAGGACCACGTCGGCGTTGCCGCAGCCACGCAGCGCGTGCTCCAGCTGCTGCAGGAGCACGTCTGCAGGCGTTGCCCCGTCAGCCCTGAGCCGCAGGTGCACCCGCTTGTCGTCTTCGCCACTCAGCAGCGTGACGGCGGCGTCCGTGGCCGTGGCGGTCTCCGGCGCTGCCTGCCCCGGACCGGTGAGCACGGCATCCGCTGCCTCGGACGGCATCGACGCGGCGAACATGGAAAGCCGGGTCTCGAATTCCGCTGCAAGATGCTCCTTGAGCAACCGCAGGGCGTTGTGCGACTTGTCCGACAGCCTGCCGCAGATGGCGTCCACGGCGCTGGTGACTTCTCCGGAAGACACCACCGTCGCGCCCCACCCCGACCCGCGCAGTTCACCGCCGGTGAGAAGGCGTTCCGCCGTTGCCAGCAGGGGTGCCAGCGCCTCGCCGAAACGCGCCGAGAGCCAGGACAGGTGCGAGGCCTGGGCGATCCAGGTTCCTTCCGGCGAGGCAAAACCGTAGTGCTGGTCCTCCACGGCCACGACCAGGTCGCAGGTGCAGGCGAGCCAGAGTCCGGCGCCGACCGCCTGGCCCTCCAGGATCGCTACCGTCGGAAACGGAAACGACGCCAGCTCCCGCTGCAGGTCCTGAAGTGCCCGATCGTCGAGCCCACCGGCTCCGTCGAGCAGGAAGACGCGTTGATCGCTTTCGATGATCAGCGCCTTGATCGACGGAAGTTCGCGCGCATGCGCCAGCGCTTCCCGGAACGCGTCGACCAGCCCAGCGTCCAGCCGGTCGTCGGCAGGCCGCAGGCGCAGCGCGAAGATGCCCTGGCCCCTGTCACGCAGGAGTACTGACGCGAGTTGCGACGCCCCGGGCTCGTCTCTTTGGGACGCCAACGAAACGGGAGACTTGTCGAGGCTGGACCCTGCCGGCTCGACAGCAGCCTGTTTTGGGGAAGCCAGCGTGATCGAGGGCTTGGGAACCGCCGGCCCGGCGCTGAAGTCCGACGCGGCGGCTCCGGTGCGAGCGTTTGAAGTGTGTTCGGAGCGAACACGGAACTCCCGGTCCGGCATGCGCTCGGCTGCCAGCGCCTGCTGGGCAGTTGCAACTGCTTCGATGCGCTCCAATTGAACCGCGACCGGCGCGACGACCGGTTCGGCCAGCGCTCCGATGGGCCTCATCTCCAGTGACTCGATCTGGATGCGGACCGTACCGTCGCCTGCGCAAACCGCGACATCGACGCAGAAAGCACCGTCCTGCCGGACCGGACCCGTAGCCTGTATCCGCGCATATCTCGGTTGACTGCTGCCTGGGTACACGCGCATTTCCGCGAAGCCGGCCGGCAGGTGCAGCCGTTCGGACGCCGGATGCAGCCACTGCGCGGCGAGCGTCAGCGCCTCGAAAATCGCCGGATTGATCGCACAGTCGGAGAAGGCGGTTTGCGCCGCATCCGATGGCACCAGGCCCAGCCACAATCCGTCCTCGGTGCGATGCAGTGCATCGGCGGCGCTATGGGCGGTGCCGATTTCCAGTCCCAGCCCGCGAACCGCGGCGGCGATGGCGCGCCTGTCCGCGAACAGGGGCGATGCGCCCCGTGTGATCGAGGCGATGTCCAGCACGGGAGGCTGCGCGGTGGGGCAGGACTCCGCAAATCCCTGCGAGAAGACGTATCCGTCGGCATCGCCCGCACACAGCTCGAATGCCACCTTTGCGGTCGAAGTGCGCTCACCCTGTCCCGGCGGCAGCACGGCAATGTCGACGAGCGTCGGCCCGTTCGTCCGACGCGGAGCAGCGAAGCGCACGTCCTGCAGCGCCCATGTGCCGCCTTGTTGCAGCGAAGGCAGTGCGTCGCCCAGCGCCGCCCTCGCAGCTTCGATCTGCAAAGACATGGGGAACGCCGAATGCCCCGGACGCCCCAGCCCGGAGAGCCGCGGGTCGTCGGCGCCAAACGTGCTGCGATAGCGCTGCTGCCCCGGCCTGGAGGCGTTGCGATGCACCAGCGAATGGATCGCGTCGGCGTCAGGGACTCCACCGGGACTGACGCCGGCGGGCTCCTCCCGCCAGTAACGCTCTCGCGCGAATGGATACACGGGAAGATGCACGCGCGCGGGAAGTGATGAGCCGTAAAGCTTGAGCCAGTCCAGATCCAGGCCCTTGGTCCACATATCGAGCAGACGCGAGAGCTTGCCGCCGCCAAACCAGTTGTCGATGCTCGCCCGCAGGTCCTGGTCGATGCCGAACAATGCGATGGTGTCGCGATGGCGCCGGGACTGTGCGTAGTAGAGGTCGTCGGCAACGGCGCCGTCTTCGAGGTTGTCGGCTGCAAGGAACGCGGCGAGCTTCTCCGTCAGCTCCGAGCGCGACTCCACGAGCATGCCCAGGCGCTCTTCCATGGGCTCGCGCCCGGTCTGCAGAGTGAATGCCAGGGAGTCGAGATCGATGTCGACGTTCTTGCCCACGAAAGCACTGAGTTCCTCGGCTTTCTGTCGCAGTTGCGGCAGTGTGCGCGCGGAGAGCAGCACTACGCGTGGCGCGGTGCCACCCTGGAAAGCGTTCGCTGCGGATCCGGAATACGCCTCGACAACGAGGTGCGCGTTGCCGCCACCTGCGCCGAACGACGAGACACCGGCAATCAGGGGCAGTTTCCTGCCATCGATGACCGGTGCATCCCACGGGCGCAGCCGCTGGTTCACCTCGAACGGCGTGATATCGAAATCGGTGTTCGGATTCAGGCGCTCCGAATGCAGCGACGGCACGATCTGCCCGTACCGCATCTGCAGGATCACTTTCGTCAGTCCGGCGATGCCCGCGGCCGACTCGCAATGGCCGATGTTCGACTTGGCCGATCCGATCAGGCAGAACTGCCGGTCCTGCGTGTGTTCGCGGAAGGCCTTGCTGATCGCCGCGATTTCGATCGGGTCGCCCAGCTTGGTGCCGGTGCCGTGCGCCTCGATGTAGCTCACATGCCGCGCGTCCACGCCCGCGTCCTTCAGCGCGTCGGCGATCACCGCCGCCTGAGCCTGCGGATTGGGCACCGTGTAGCCGTTGGTCTTGCCGCCGTGATTCAGCGCGCTGCCACGGATCACCGCGTGGATCGCATCGCCGTCGCGCTCGGCATCCGACAGCCGCTTGAGCACCACCACGCCCACGCCTTCGCCGGGAATGTAGCCATCGCCACCTTCGCCGAAACTGGCGCAGTGGCCCTCGCTGGAGATGAACTGCCCGCCGCTCAGCATGCTGTACTTGCCGGGGTGGACGCTGAGATTGACGCCGCCCGCCAGCGCCATGTCGGTGCGGCCGAGCCTCAGGTCCTGGCAGGCGATGTGGATTGCTGTCAGCGATGACGAGCACATCGTGTCCAGGGTCATGCTCGGGCCGTGCAGGTTCAGCACGTAGGACACGCGATTGGCGATGCTCGCCAGGCTGCCCGAGCGGTTGTATTCGCCGTACATCACACCGGCATAGACAC
>JALYOF010000063.1 GCA_030857025.1 Pseudomonadota bacterium
CGCCCGAAGAGGCCAAGGACATCCCCACCGTCTGCCATTCGCTGGACCAGGCGCTGGAAGCCCTCGACGCCGACCGCGACTTCCTCAAGGCCGGCGGCGTGTTCACCGACGACTTCATCGACGCGTACATCGGCCTGAAGATGAAGGAAGTCACCGCCTTCCGCGCGGCGACGCACCCGTTGGAGTATCAGATGTATTACGCGATCTAGTTGCTCTGTTTGAGCCAAGGCGGGAGGCACGATTGGCGTGCCTCTCGCATGTCGCGGGCGGTCTGCTGGGAATGTTGTGGAAGTCGACCGCGTGCCGGGGAAAGTGAACCTGACCCTTTTTTAAAGCGGATGGCTACCAGCGGCGACTCAATCCGTTCGCAACGAAGCGCAGGTCGTATTCGTTGGTCCGGCTCGGCTGGGAAGCGCTGGCACGAAGATGGCTGACCCGTCCTGTGCAAGCCATGCTGGACACGCTTGAATCACTCTCACCCGAGGCCCGGCAGACCATGGCGCTTTACGGATGAAAAGGTGGGGAAACCTCAGAACCTTCCCACCTTTTTGGACGATAATTAGGCCACTAGACCAAAGGGTGTCGCGCGACCATGGATAAGTGCTTCGTCATTCAGCCCTTCGACGGGGGCAAGTTCGATAAGAGGTTTGAGGACACGTTCAGTCCTGCCCTCAAGGCAGCTGACTTGGTCCCCTACCGGGTGGACAGAGATCCGGGCGCGACCATCCCCATCGAAGAGATACAGAGCAAGATTGCTGCGGCACGAATATGTCTGGCCGACATCACGCTTGACAACCCTAATGTTTGGTTCGAGCTAGGCTACTCGATAGCGAGCGGCAAGGATGTAATTTTGGTCTGCTCAACTGAGCGTACCGGCCATTTCCCATTCGATGTGCAGCACCGCTCGATCATTCGATACTCGACAGAGTCGGCACGCGACTTTGATGCGCTAAAAAAAGGAATTACTGACCGGGCGACGGCTATTCTCAGTCGCCAAGAGGAGTTGCAAGGAATCCGTCAACAGATTGAGCCTACCCAAGTTTACGAAGGGCTCGAACAACATGAGCTAGCGACCCTAGTAACCGTCGCACAGGAGTTGGTGGCTCCAGACGGCTGTATTCCAGTGACCTCCGTCCGCCAAGACATGGAGCGGGCAGGCTTCACCCGTCTCGCAACTACCATCGCTATTCGCCAGCTTACCGACAAGGGACTTCTGGAGCAGACCACGGGTCATGACTACGACGGTGACTCCTATCCTGCAATGGCAATGACAGCTTCGGGCTTCTCCTGGCTTGTGAACAACCGCTCTACTCTCGCATTGACGAAGGCCAAACCTCCGAGGAAAAATACCTCGAGCGGTTTCGCGGACGATTTCGCGGATGACGACATTCCGTTCTAGAAGTAATCGGGGAAACCTCAGACTCCGACCCCTGCTTTGCATAAGGACAAGCAATGCCAAGCTTACAGCCCACTGAAAGCGACGACATACTCTACGTCTATGGCTTTCTGGAATCCGTTGAACGGCCAAAATTTCGCGGAACCTATAATAGAACGCACCTCGTTTTTGACGCAGTTGAAGCACGCTGGTTTGAGGAAGGCAATACCGAAGAACGTACACCCGAGAGAATGTCAATTATTCGGATCCTCACTACCGAGAAGCGCATACGCGAACGTTTTAATATCGATCCGCAGACGATGGAAGGCGGCTGGTACCAACTGACCCTACAGAAGATTCGGAATAGGCCCGTGGCGTGGGTGCTCGACGGGCAAGACTACTCGGCCCCGCCCTTTCGAACGAACCTTGTTGGCATGGAAGCGTTAGCAAGCGACACCAAGGGGCGTTTCGGGTCAAAACGAGTTCTATCCGCACTCACGCAGTGGTGTTCGATTCCACGCCCAATAGGGGATGGAACTTCACCAACGACCCGCGCAAAATCCTATGATCTTCGCGTTCTGGTTCTAGATGTTGGCCAAGCGAACTGCTCAGCCATATACTCCCATGAGGATAAAAACTCAACCCTCCTCGGGTATTTCGACGTGGGGCGGCCAGCATTTTTTCATCAGAAAACGTTTCCAAAAGCCTTTACAAAACATCTTTGCATACCACCCACCGGGTTCGTAGCGCTATCTCACTGGGACTTTGACCATTATTCCCTGGCGCTAGTGGAATTCCCTGATCTGCAAAAATGTACTTGGTATGCGCCAGACCAGTCGGTTGGACCAACAGCAGCAAGGCTCCAGTCTCTAATCGGAACAAGGCTTCACTTCGTCACCGTTGCTTGCCACAAGATAGCCACTGACATCGCCCTCTGGCGCGGCACTGGTAGCGCCACGGACCGAAACAACAGTGGCTACGTGCTACGGGCCGAAACTACCAGTGGAGCAATATTGCTGACGGGCGACGTCTCGTATAACTCAATTCCTAAGAAGGTGATCGCTAACCTCGCCGCCTTGGGAGTCTCCCACCATGGAGGCAATGGATGCTCAAACCCGCCGGCACCGAACAAGAAGGGGCGTGTCGCAGCAATTTCTTACGGTGCCGGGAACCGCTACGGCCACCCCGATGGTCACCATGTAGGGGCTCACGCAGCGCTAAATTGGGTGATTAAACGTACCGCTACGGAGGGCGCCGTAGTCCGGGGGGACATTTGGCTTCCTTAATGACGGAGAAGGGGACGGAGGAAGTTATCCCGCTTGAACGGCTCATGGCGAGCAGCGTATTCCTGGCAGTTGGAGGCACCTCGTGCGGTGCGCGTAGTATCGAAGGGAGCCGTGGCTTGCAAGATTGGCCCTTCCGTAGCTGCTCAATCGGCTCAGGCGAACGATTCCACGGCTTAGCATCAACTCACCCTTCAAACCCGGAGAGTTCCATGCCCAAGAAAGAAGTCACATCCAAATCCGCCGCCCATAGCGCCTCGAAGACCCTCTCGAGTCCGTCCACGGCGAAAGCTTCGAAAAGCGCTGCTGGTAGCGCGCTTTCTCAGCGCAAGGCTCCAGAGAAGACTACTTCGTCAGCGTCAGCCACCGCGGCTTCGAAGACGCTCCGTGATGGCCGCACTTCGAAAGACTCCAAGTCCGCAGCGGGCAGCGCATTGACGCAAGCGTCTGCGCGCAAGACGAAGTAGCGAAAAAGGCGACGGCGGAGGCCCGAGGTAATCAGGTCCGCTTGGTTCCCTTCGTTCCCTTTTCCTCTTGTTACTTCGGTCGGCGTTTCAGCTTCGACTCGATCGACTTCAGCTCGGCCTCGTCGGCCTGGTCTGCCGCAAGCGCCTCCTGCTTCTTCCGGCGTTCGTCGAAATCCAGATAGCGTGCGGCAGCGTCTGCTTCCATGCGTTCATGGCTGATCGCGCCCTTGCCTTCCAGCAGCGGGAAGCCATTGGACGTGATGATCTGGTCGATGTTTTCCTTCCAGAACTCCATGCGGGTCTCGCTGCGGTTCTTCGCGCGGAGTTCGGCGGTTTCCAGGGATGACGACGAGACGATTCAAGGTTTCGACCTCGTCTTCGGTCAGGTAGTTCTTGGCGACGAGGATGTCGGTCTTTCGCACCCGGTCGCCCTTCCAGGCGAGCAGGCCGAAATTCGGATCGTCGGGATTGGCCCGCGCGGTAACCAGTTCGGCAGCGGTGTGGCCGGTGACGGCGAACAGCAGCGCGTTCTGCGCGGCGGCGAAGAACAGCTGCGTGCTGCGATCGGTCTTGTCGTAATCCGTACTCAGTGCGAACAGGTCGCGCACTTTATGGTAGAAGCGCTTCTCCGACGCGCGGATGTCGCGGATGCGGGCCAGCATCTGGTCAAAATGATCGGGGCGGCCATCCGGGTTCTTCAGCCGCTCGTCGTCCATCACGAAGCCCTTGAGCAGGAACTCCTTGAGCGCGGTCGATGCCCAGAGGCGGAACTGCACGCCACGCGGCGAGCGCACGCGGTAGCCGACCGCGAGGATGGCGTCGAGGTTGTACAGGGTGACCGGGCGCCGGACCTCGCGATCGCCCTCGTTTTGAACTACCGAGGATTCCTCGGCAGTTGCCTCGCGTGCGAGTTCGCCGTCCTGGTAGATGTTCTTCAGGTGAAGGCCGACATTGTCGGTACTCACGTCGAACAGCTGCGCCATTTCACGCTGGCTCAGCCAGACGGTGTGGTCGTTGGCCCGGAGTTGGATCTGGCTCTTGCCATCTTCGGTGGTGTAGAGGATCAGCATGCAGGAAGCCGCCAGGTGGAATGTAGGCCGGGAAAAAAGCGACGGATTGAACGGACAGCGTTCGATGAACCCATCAATTATTTTGAGACCGCTTGTTCTCCTCCAGTATCTCCTGCCGCGCAGAAACCATGTGGCGTCGCGTGAAGCCGCCTTCCGCCGGTTCGCGGTCGAAGCGCTCGATGAGCATCGCGGCGCGTTCGCCGTCGATCCGGATCAGCCGGGTGTCGGGCACGTCGAATCCGCACTCGCGCGCCAGCGCCCAGGTTCATTTACGCGGGGAAGGTGGCCTTTGGCTGGGACGGACGCTCGCGGCGCGCTGCGTCAGGTGCCGGTGCTTGCTCACCAGAATGTTGAACAGCAGCCGCTTGAAGAGCTCGATTCGATCGCACGCCGCCGGTCCCGTCCCGCCCCCGTTCGCCGGGGGCGCGGTGCCAAGTGTCCATCGTGACATTCACCGAAGCCATCACGCAGGGCGGGTCTCGCTCAGTCGATGCTCACTATATGGGCCCATATCGAGCAACGCATGCGCATTGGCAATAGTGCAGTGGAGCAATCGTTGGGTCCGGCCGCCGCACGTAGCGAGGGTGGCACCCGGATACCGGCACGGATGCGCCACCTGACTTCCCGGAGGCTGCAGTGAACAGGACCGCCATCGTGCTCGTTACCGGCGTGGCCGGCTCCGGCAAGACCACGATCGGCACGCGCCTCGCACAGCGCCTGGGTTGGCCTTACTTCGAGGGTGACGATTTCCACCCGCCGGCCAACCGCGATCGCATGGCGAGCGGGCTGCCGCTCGACGAATCCCACCGTGCTCCCTGGCTCGCGGCGCTGCGCGCGTGCATGGACGAGGTCCGCGCCATGGGCGGACACGCGGTGTTCTCGTGCTCGGCGCTGCGCGAAGCCCATCGCGCGCAACTCGTCGGTGGCTGCGACGACGTGTTGCTGGTGCACCTTGCGGGCGACTACGAGACGATCCACGGGCGCGCCGTCCAGCGGCAGGGGCACTTCTTCGATCCCACGCTGGTGGCCAGCCAGTTCGACGCACTCGAGCCGCCCCGCGACGCGCTGGTGATCAATGTCAGCGAGACGCCGGACGCGATTGTCGAGAGCATCGTGCAGGCGGTGGAGTAGCGCTGCGGTCGCCGCTGCGATCGCGCTCTGCGCAGGCAGCCGCGCCGCGCGAGCTGGGGGATCTACCGCGCGCCCCCGGGCGAACCTCTCGATGGAGCCGGCTGCCGGTAATGGACGAACCAGATTGGCGGGCGTTCCTGCATGGCGACCGAAGCGGCCTTGGCGGCCTGTGCACCTGCGGGGTGTCAGTCCTTGCTGATGCGGAGCGACGGGATTCAAGCAGGTACTTCCCTGACCAGCGCACGCGTCCCGCTGAGGTCACCAATGTGACATTCGTGACGCTACACTCCCGATGTGCCGTCCGGCGAATGGGTAGCCCGCCGGGGGGGGGGGCGTTCACAACTGCGGGGGGTTAGGGATGAATTGCGCACGTTGGGTTATGGGGACCATGCTTGGAATCTGCCTGGTGGGCTGCGCATCGACGCGTCCGCTTCCGCTTCGTGAGCCGACAGACGTCAATGCCGGCGAATACCACGGCGGCGGGCTCAGCCCTGCCTCGACGCCAGATGAGGTCAAGAGAAACCTGAAGGTCTACGCGGACGCCTATCTCCAGCATGCAGATGCTCTTCATTCGAACTCGTATTCCGCATCGGACACGGCATTCTCCGGCGGGTTGTTGGGAATGATAGGCGGACTGGCCAAGTCGCCGGAGACGGCAATCGCCGGTGCCCTCCTCAGCGGAGGTGGGAACACCGCCCAGGCGCGCTACCAATTTCAGGTACAGGCGGCCAATTATGAAAAAGCGGCGGACGCGCTGTATTGCATGCGCCGGCATTTGTATCCCTACCCCGGCCCGATCGACGTCGGGATGGCGAACGACCGTATCGATACGGTCAGGCGTAAGCTTCGAACCGCGCAGTCCAAGGTGACGCTCGCAGCAACCGATGTCTCGGCGCTGGAGACGGCACTCAAGAAGCTGATCCCCATTGAAGAGGCGGCGACGGAGCAAAAGGAAGCGCTGGCCCAGGCCATGATGGACTTGGAGAAGGGGAAGCGAACACTTGAGTTGCTGAAGAAAAGGGCTGCGGCCGCGGAGAAGTCAGCACGAATTGCCGGTGATCGCGCCGACGTTGCCGACGCCAGCCAGGGTGCCAGAGGGGAAACGCGCGATTCGCCAGAACTGATCGCGCAGGCCCAGGCCGCCGCCGTGCAGTCGCGCCAAGCCGCCGTCGAACAGCAGGCAACCGTTATCGGGCTGCAACGCGAGGTGACTTCGCTGGCCGCCGACAAGCTGCTGGTGGACGAAATCGAGGCGCAACTTGAGGCGTGCGCGACCCAGTTCTGAAAGCCCGGTTTCCGCGGCCCTGCGCCAGCACGGAGCAGGAGAAACCGGGACGGAGGAGAATAGTTCGAAGGGCCGCGCCCGCTTGCGTGCTGCCTACACCCGCCGCTCGACCTTACCCATACCAATATCCCCCGCACGCCGAAACGCATTGGCCACCCCGTCGCTGTCCGGCTCGGACACGCCGCAGGCATCGAACGTATTACGCCAGGTGTGGGTGCACGCGACGAGTTCGCCGAAGATCGGCGCTGCCTCGCTGCCTCGCAGCGTCGCAGCTCGAACGCGCCCGCGCCTGCGAGCGCATGTCCAGCCTCGCCACGCGACCCTGCGGTCCCGCAGCGAGATTCAGGAAGCCGAGGAAAAGGGGACGGTAGTTACGTCCACTTGATTCCTTCGTCCCTCCGTCCCCTTTGCCGAGATTAAACGGGCGCTTTGTCGGAGCTATGCGAACTCCGCGCGCCCGCGAGGTTGGTGCAAAAGGGCTGCCTGATACACCGGCAGCCCTCCGTCCGCTACTCGCAGTTCCTGCGACACTCGTTGTAGACGCGCGCGCAGTCGGTCCTGGCCTCGGGGCTCACCGCGTAGCTGCGGCAGGCGTCATGGTCCTTGTTGCACTGCACGTAGCAGGCGTTGAGAACCTGCGGGTCGACGAGGCTCGCGACGGCGTGCTGTTCCTGCGTCATGGGAACCTCGCGATGGCGATCCCACAGGGAGCATCCGGAAGCGAGAAGCGCCACCATGGCCAATACGGACATCTGTCGAAACATGCTTTCGCTCCTGTGGTTACGACGTTGCCGCGGGCGTGGAGTCAAAGACTCCACTTCTTCCCGAAGATCTTGCCCTTGGGCTTGCCGACCTTCACCCTCGGAACGACCTTCGCGATCGTTTCGCCGAAGTTGTGGAGCGCACGCTCGCCCTCGTTGGTGATGTTCGTACCGAGCCGCGCAATTTCGCGATTCACGTCGACGGTCGCCCGCGCCATCATGGCCGGATCGCTTGCCAGCCGCGCCGCACGCCAGGCCGTGTACGCCGGGTTCGACTTCCCAAGTGCCTTGGCCAGTTCGTCGTCGACCCGCTGATAGGCCTGCGAGATCGTGTTGTTCTTGCCGAAGCAGCCCTTGTCGCCGATGCCGTGGGTCAGGCATTTGTCCAGCTCGGCAGCGAGCAGTCGGCCGCCGGTGCACACGGCAAATGCCTTGGGATTTCCGCCGGTCTGCATCGCGCACTCGATGGCGATGGTCGACTCCGTGTTCGGATTGAGCTGCTTCCACAGCGTGGGTCCTAGCGCGCACGCGCCGAGGCTCCAGTAGTTGGGCTGCTGGCCGGCCTCGAAGTTCTGGCGCGCGCAGTCCACCAGATTCATTACCTGTGGATCGACCCGGCCTTCGGCGAGACAGATCGGATAGGCGTTCCAGTTGGTCTCGTGGGTGGCATAGCAGTCACGCACCCGCTGAAGGTCCGCCTGCTCCTGGCTGCCCATATTGGCCGCAACAAGGCAGAGCGCGACTTCGTTCTTCGAGCTGGAATTGCGGTGGCAGTCGTAGATCTTCCGCTCCTTGCTGCCGAGCGATTCCTTCAGGATGCAGTCGTAGAAGTCGGCTTCGTCCCCGCCCGCACCCGAAAGGCAGCCAGGCAAAGCCGTTTCGGCGATGAAGACAGGCTTGGCGACGTGGACCGCTTCGCCGAACAGCGGCGCGGGCACGTTCCCGGCCTGAAGCGGGCTTGTTGGTACCGGGGTCCCGGGCATGTCGCCGGCGAGCACGGAACCATCGAATCCCATGTGGTGGGTGGCGAAGCTCGTCGGCGGGGTGGTCATCGGCCTTGGAAACTGGCTGGCGAAGGCGTGGCTGAAGCTGCAGCCGCCAATCCGGTTGACCTGACCGTCATACCGGATCGTAATGAAGTCTCCATTGCGCGCGATCCAGAACTGGACCCCGGCAATTGCGGACTGCACTGCCAGCAGGTGGATGCCGGATGGATCTGGAGCGGTGCCGACGAGCGTTGGCGGGTTGTATGGGCCGTACTGGTACACCTGCAGGCCGGCGGTCTTGAAGAAAAAGCCGTTCTGACCCACGTTGGTGAATTCGAGCAGGGGGTATCGCTGTTGCGCGACGCCGTCGTCGCAGAATCCGACGACGGTGGGCGGATATGTCTGCGCGTGCACATTGGTGCAGGCGAAGGCGGCGAGAAGCACCACCGCTGCACGGTGAATCCATTCCTTCATGACGTTCCCCTCTTGAACTTGTCCGCGCGGAGCCGCCGAGCCGGGACGGCTGCGGGCTGGGCTCGCATTGATGCATATCTCGACTTTCGCTACACGTTTCCCTTGGCCTCCACGTGAGCTCGACGGCATTGGCGCCGGCCCCCCGACGCGCGTCTTGCTGCCGCCCCCCAGGCGCCGACCCCGATAGCTTGCCCCGGCCTCGCTGAAGTGAAAAGGGGTCTTCGACGAAAAGCGGCGGGTCGGGAGATGTCCCGCGCCGCGAACCTGTTCAAGAAAATGGGAAAAGTAGTCGCGGATTGCGCCGAACAGCGCCAGTCCGTTGACCGGCTCGCGCGCGACTTCGGTTTCACCGGCAAGCGGAAGGGACACCGGATCCACGTCTAGCGGATCGGATCGCTCGCGGTAGCGCCGGTCGTACTGGAACCGCAAGGGGAGCCATTCGCCGTCGCGCGACACCAGATCGAGTCGGCCCGCCGGTAGCGCCTCGTCTGGCCGCGCGGGTGAAACGCACCGTCAGGCCGCAGTTGCATGCCTTGGCCGCCAGCCGAGGAGGCGGGCAGGTAAAAACAGGATGGCCTGCAGGAGCGCGAACATGGCACCGAAGGAGATCCCGATCAGGCGAAACGGCAGGGTGAGCAGCCAGGCGACTGGCCACAGCACCAGGGCCAGCAGGGCGAGCGGCCAGCAGAGGACGAAGAGAATGCACCAGACGACTACGGCAACGAGTGCCTTCATGACGCCGCTCCCTGGGCCGCGGATGCGGCACCGAAACTTGTAACGGAAGGGTCGCAGTCGTGATGCGGGGCGGCAACCTCATGCGATGGAACAGTGGGAGCGCGGGATCAATCGCCATGTACGGCGACGAAATCGCCACGCGGCATCGCCACGGCCATTGAGTCGAGGCACCTCCGGCCGGCGCGGCGGAGGACTTTCCAACCGCAGTTCGCCCACGCCGCGCACGGCGCTCGGAATCACGAACCGATCGGCAGCGCATTCGAGTCCCCATCGCCGCGACTCACCCCGCCGCTCGCAGTCCGAACTCACCATGGCGGAGGTACAGCGCGGGCAGCACCAGCATGTTGAGCACGGTCGAGCTCAACAGCCCGGCGAGGATCACGATCGCCATCGGTGCCTGGATCTCGCTGCCCGGCTCGCCGGCGGACAGGGCCAGCGGCACCAGCGCGAGCGCGGTCGCCAGCGCGGTCATCGCGATCGGCACCAGGCGTTCCTCCGCCCCACGTCGCACGCGTTCGACCGGGTCGGCAACGCCCTCCTCGCGTGCAAGGTGGTGGATGTGCGAAATCAGCATCACGCCGTTGCGGGTGGCAATGCCGAACAGCGTGATGAAACCGATGATGGAGGCCACCGTCAGGATGCCGCCCGACAGCCACACGCCGGCCACGCCGCCGAGCAGGGCCAGCGGCAGGTTAAGCATCACCAGCAGCGCGTCGCGGGTGCTGGAGAAGGCCAGATACAGCAAGAGGAAGATGCCGACGATCACCGCGCCGCCGATCAGCAACAGGGTGCGCGAGGCTGCCTCCGCACTTTCGAACTGTCCGCCGTACTCGACGTGGTAGCCGGCCGGCAGGGCGACGCTGCGCTCGATCCTGTCGCGCGCGTCGTCGACCACGCCGGTCAGGTCGCGACCGGCGACGTTGGCCATCACCACGATGCGCCGCTGTACGTTCTCGCGGCCGATCTGGTTGGGTCCGCGGCTGCGCTCGACGCGTGCAATGGCCGACAGCGGTATGCGCGCGCCGTCCGGAGTGGCGATCTGCAGCGCCTGCATGGTCTCCACGCTGTCGCGCGCCGCATCGGGCAGGCGCACGACCACGTCGATGCTGGCGTCGTCTTCGACCACCCGCGAGACGGTGCTGCCAAAGAACGCGGTCTCGATCACGTGACTGGCTTCGCGCACGCTGAGGCCGTAGCGGGCCAGCGCACCGCGGTCGAAGTCGATGGTCACGAACGGCAACTCCGACTGCTGCTCCAGATTGACGTCGACCGCACCCGGCACTGCGGCGACCTGGTCCTCGATCTGCTGGCCCAGCCGGCGCAGTTCGTAGAGATCAGGACCGAACAGCTTGATTGCGATATTGGCGCGGGTGCCGGAAAGCATGTGGTCGATGCGGTGCGATATCGGCTGCCCGATCACCACCTGCGCGCCGGCGATGCCCGAGAATTCGCTGCGCAGGTGCGCGAGCAGGTCCTGCTTGTCGCGCTCGCCCATGGCCAGGGTCACTTCGATTTCGGAGGCGTAGATCTCCTGCGCGTGCGGATCGAGTTCGGCCCGGCCGGTGCGACGGCCGGTGGCGACCACTTCGGGCTGGGCCAGCAGGATCTTCTCCACCCGGCCCGCCAGCGCATCGGACTGCTCGAGCGAGGCCCCCGGCAAGGTGGTGACGTTGACCGTGAGGCTGCCTTCGTTGAAATCGGGGAGGAACGCACGCCCGGCACCGGTCAGCGCGGCCAGGGTCAGCACCGTGCCGATCAGCGACGCGATACCGATCACGCGCCAGCGCGGCAGCGTGGCGTCCAGCAACGGCCGGTAGCGCGCTTTGAACCAGCGCGACAGGCGCGACTCGCGCGACTCGCGCACGATCCGCGAGCGCGGCAGGAGCAGGCTGCACAGCACCGGCGTAACCATCACCGCGACCGCCAGCGACGCCAGCAGCGAGACCACGTACGCGAAGCCCAGCGGCTGCATCAGCCGGCCTTCCACCCCGGTCAGGAAGAAGATCGGCAGGAAGACCAGCACGATGATGACGGTGGCGAACACCACCGATGCCTGGATCTCGCGCGTGGCGGCGAACACCAGCTCCAGCACGCCGCGCCGCCCGGACTCGGGCAGCAGTGCGTTCTCGCGCATCCGCCGCACGATGTTCTCGACCACGATGATTGCGTCGTCCACCAGCACGCCCAGCGCGATCGCCATGCCACCCAGCGTCATGGTGTTGATGCCGATGCCGGCGGCCTTCATCGCCAGGATCGCCACCGCCAGCGACAGCGGTATCGCCAGCAGGGTGATGCCGGTGGCGCGTCCGCTCAGCAGGAAGGCGAACACGATCGCGATCACCAGCACCATGCCTTCTACAATCGCGCGCCCCAGATTGCCGATACCGACCTCGATGAAGTCCGACTGCCGGAACAGGTTGGCGGTGATCGTCATGCCGGGAGGCAGCGAGGCCTGGACGTCGGCGAGCACGCGATCGATTTGAGCGGTCAGCGCCAAAGTATTGGCGCCCGGCTGCTTCTGGATGCCGATCACCACCGCCGGCCTGCCGTCGAAGGCCGCGGTGCCGCGCGTGGGCGCGGCGCCGACGCGCACGTCGGCCACGTCGCGCACCAGCACCGGCCTGTCGCCGCGGCGCGCGATAAACACCTCGCCTATGTCCGCGGGTTCGCGCACGCGGCCACGGCCGAGGATCAGGAACTCCTGCGCGTTCTCGACGTAGAAGCCCGCGGAGGTGTTCTCGTTGCTGTCGCCGACCGCCTGCATGAGCTGGTCCAGGCTCACATCGAAGGCGGCCAGCCGCAGCGGATCGGCCACCACCTGGAACTGGCGCGTGTCGCCGCCGTTGGGGATCACCTCGGCCACGCCCGGCACGGCCAGCAGGCGCCGGCGCAGCACCCAGTCGGCGGCGGTCTTCAGCTCCATGGGCGAATGCCGGTCGGAGTGCAGGGCGACGAACATGATCTCGCCCATGATCGAGGTGATCGGCGCGAGCGTCGGTTCGGGCACGTCCGGCGGCAGTTGCCCGCGCACCGTGGCGATCCGCTCGGCGACGATCTGCCTGGCCTGGTAGACGTCGGTTCCCCAGTCGAACTCGACCGTCACCACGCCGATGCCGATGCTGCTGTTGGAACGCACGCGGCGCACGCCGGGCGCGCCGTTGAGCGCGGTCTCCAGCGGGAACGCGATCAGCGTTTCCACCTCCTCCGGCGCCATGCCGTGAGCTTCGGCCACCACCGTGACCGACGGCGCGGTGAGGTCGGGGAACACGTCCACCGGCATGCGCTGGGCTTCGATCGCGCCCCACGCCAGCAGCAGCACGCCGCCGAAGAGCACGAACAGGCGGTTGCGCAGTGACCAGCCGATCAGTTTCGCGATCATTCCGGTGCCCTCAGTGCGCGTGGCCGTGGCCCATGGCCTCGGGCGTTGCCGCCGCCAGCCGGACCTGCATCGCGCCCCGGCTGACCACGCGGTCGCCGGCGGCCAGGCCTTCGAGCACCTCGTAACGGTCGCCGTCGCGCAGCCCCAGCCGCACCGGCACCCGCGAGAACGATTCGCCGCTACGCATCACGTAGACCACGCGCTGTCCGGCGTCGTCGATCACCGCTTCGGCCGGCACGCTGAGCGCGGTGCGCGTGCGACCGGTGAACACCCGCGCCTGCACGGTCTGGTTGAGGGCGATGCGCGGATCGGGATCGTCCATCGCGAGGATCACCGGCACGCTCCGGGTTTCGGGATCGATCATCGCGCCGACCCCAACCAGGCGGCCGTTGTCGCCGATGCGGATCTCCAGCGGCGCGTCCAGCCCGGGAAGCGCGAACGCCGCGCCGGTGGGTTGCTGCAATCGCGCGGCATCGGCTTCGGCGACGTGCGCCTGCAGCCACAGCTCGCTGCGATCAACGATGTGGAACAGCGTGTCGCCCGCCTCCACCGCGGCCCCGCTTGCCACCGGCGACAGTGCGATCGTGCCGCTGATCGGTGCCTTCATCGCGATGCCGCCAGTGCCGCCGCCCAGCTGCGATACGCGCTCGCGCGCGGCGCGCATCTGCGCCTGGGCGATCTGCTGCGCGCTGCGCGCTTCCTGCAGCCGTCGCTGCGACACGGCCTGCTGCGCGTGCAGCCGCTGCATGCGCGCGGCCTCGGCATCGGCCAGGGCGGCCTGGCTGCTGGCGGTCGCCAACTCGGCCCGCAGGGATGCCACGTCGGTCTCGCCGCCCAGCCGCGGCATCAGCATGGCCAGGGTCTGTCCCCGCGCGACGCGATCGCCGAGCGACGGGAAGCGATCCATCGCGCGCACCGTACCGGCGGTGGGGGCGGCGACTTCGGCGGCGCCATCGGCTGCCGGGCGGATCGTGGCGGGGGCGCTCACCGACTCGCGCAGCGGGCGCGGCCGAACCGCCTCCAGGGCGAAGCGCATGCTCCATTGCTGTTCCTTCGGAAAACCGATCTCGCCTTCCACCCCGCCCGGGGCGGGACCCAGCTGCCTCGCGTCCGCGGCGTCGCCGTGCACCATCACGTTGCCTAGCTCGTGGCGCGCCTCCAGGCCCGGCGCGGCCAGCACCACGCTGAGGGTGCGAGGCCCGGTCGCGCGCGGCAGCACGGTGGGTGCGAACAGGCCCGGCGCGCGTGGCGCGCTGACCCGGAAGCGCTCGGTCGGCGCGTTGCCGCCGGACAGGATCACGTCGACCGTTCCGGCGGTCACCGGCCCATAGTCCGACAGCCGGGTGAAGTGCGCGGCGAAGGTCGTCTTCTCTCCCGCTACCAGCGGCTGGAATTCCATGAACAGCTCAGTTCGCGGCGTGAAGTCGGTATGGACCTCGGCATTGGCTTCCGCTTCCGCTTCGGCGCGCGCGGCATCGCCGGTGCGGTCGCAGGCCATGAGTGCGAAGGCCACGACGGCGGCGATCAGCAGCCGTGAGCGAAGGAGCATCGAAATATTGAGGTGGCGACGCATGGCGGTTCCGTGGTGATCGTGGAGCGTCCCGCCGGTGCGGGCCGGACGTGGGTGGATCAATGGCTGTGGTCGGCGTCCTCGTCGTGCGGATGCGCTTCCGGCTCGGCGGGATGCTCCTGGCCGGGGAGATGGCTGCCGTCGGCGGTGTGCGCGTGGTCGTCCGCGGCGGTGGCCTCCGCTTCGATCGCCACGGGGGCTTCGTCGCCGTACACCGCTTCGGTCTGTGCGGCCGGATCGGCGGCAGCCTGCATGGTGGTTTCGGTCGGGGCGGTGTCGTTGCCGCACGCGGCCAGCAACAGGCAGGCGGCGATGGTGGTGGTGATGACGATCGGCTTCATGGGCTTTCCTTCAGTTGGATGGCTGGTGGGATGAATCAGTGGCTAATAAGGTCGGGCTGAGCTGCAGCAGTTCCAGCACGACATCGAGCGCCCGGGACTGCTGCTCCAGCGCCTGCTCGACGACAGCGGACTGCGCTTCGTGGGCGTCGAGCAGCCCGACGAGATCGAGCTCGCCTTCGGCAAAGCTTGCACGGGCGATCGCGGTGAGGCGGGCGGCTTCCGGGACGGCGCTGTCCAGCAGCACGCGGGCCGATGCCGACAACTGGCGCGCCTCGTCTGCCGCGGCAGTGCGGCGGCTGCGTGTGCGCAGCCGCGCGCGCCGGTACTCGGCGTCGGCTCGCTCGGCTTCGGCGGAAGTACGCAGGCGCGCGGCCTGGTTGCGGTCGAACACCGGCAATGCCACGCCGAGTTCCACGACCACGATGTCGTCGCGCAACCCGGCGTCCTCGACGCGACGGGTGCCGAGGCCGACATTCACCGGCAGCCCCAGCCGACGTTCCGCCTGCGCCTGTGCCCGCGCGTGCTCGCTCCTGGCCTGCAGCGCGTCCAGCTCGGCCGAGCGCAGTTCGTTGCCGGGCGCCGGGACCGGCGGCAAGGGCGGGTTGGCGTCCAGTTCCGCGGTCAGCGCGGCGTCGCCGACC
>JALYOF010000067.1 GCA_030857025.1 Pseudomonadota bacterium
CGTTCTTGGCAACGGCGTCGGGCTTGATGATGGAAAGGGTGCGCTCCAGCGCCATGGAAGTTCTCCGGGTAGGCGGGCCGCTAAACCCTGTGAGGTCTTCGCGCCCGAGAATAACAGAAAAACCCGCTTGAAATCGCGGGTTTAGCCGGATGCGGCTGCGCGAATTCTAACGCATCGCCCTGCGTAATTGCATTGCGGGGGTGAACCCCGGTTGACGAGTCGAGCCGATGCGGAATACGATCAAACAAGCGTTTGATTCGGAATCCCCCGCATGGCCTCCACAGCCCGCTTTTCCACCAAAGACCGGATTCTCGGTGCCGCCGAAGAGCTGTTTGCGCAGTTCGGCTTCAGCGGAACCTCGCTTCGGCAGGTCACCAGCCGCGCGGACGTCAACATCGCGGCCGTCAACTATCACTTCGGCAGCAAGGAAAATCTCGTCAACGAGGTGTTCCGCCGCCGAATGGACGACATGAGCGCACAGCGCCTGAGCGCACTGAAGATTGCCGTGCAGCAGCATCCCGGCGAACTGGAACCGATCCTCGCGGCTTTCGTCGAGCCGGCACTGGCGCTGGCGCAGGACAGGCACGGCGGCGGCGCATTCGTCCGGGTGGTCGCCCGCGCCTATGCCGAGAAGAACGACAGCCTGCGCAAGTTCCTGTCCGACCACTACGGGCACGTGCTGCGCGAGTTCGCGAAAGCCATCGCCGCCGACCTGCCCGACCTCAGCAAGGAGGCGCTCTACTGGCGCCTGGATTTCCTCGCTGGCGCGCTGACCTACGCCATGGCGGACTTCGGACTCATCAAGCGGCCCTCCGGCGTCAGCGAAGCAGCTCACCGGGAACGGGCGGCGCGGGAACTGATCCGGTTCGCCGCTGCAGGGTTCAAGAGCTGAACCAGACATTCACTTCATCGACAAGGATTCGCACGACATGTCCAACAAACTACTTGTTCGCCGCGCCGCGGTACTTGGTGCCGGAGTCATGGGCGCGCAGATCGCCGCCCACCTGGTCAATGCGGGCGTGGACACGGTGCTGTTCGACCTGCCCGCCAAAGATGGAGATCCGAACGGTGTCGTTCAGAAGGCCATCGCGAGCCTTGCCAAGCTGAGCCCTGCCCCGCTCGCCTCCAAGTCGCTGTCCGATCGACTGGTCGCCGCGAACTACGACACCGGGCTCGATCAATTGCGCGATTGCGACCTGATCATCGAGGCCATCGCCGAGCGGATGGACTGGAAGCAGGACCTGTACAGGAAGATCGCTCCATTCGTCGCCGACCATGCGGTGCTGGCCAGCAATACCTCGGGCCTGGGCATCAACAAGCTCGCCGAAGTGCTGCCCGAGCAGCTCCGCCACCGCTTCTGCGGCGTGCATTTCTTCAACCCGCCGCGTTACATGCACCTGGCCGAACTGATCCCCGCACGTACGACGGATGCCTCGGTACTGGAGAACCTGGAAACCTTCCTGACGACCACGTTGGGCAAGGGCGTGGTGATCGCCAAGGACACCCCGAACTTCATCGGCAACCGCATCGGCGTGTTCTCGATGCTGGCCGCGATGCACCACACCGAAAAATGCGGGCTGGGCTTCGATACGGTCGACGCGCTGACCGGACCTTCGATCGGCCGACCGAAGTCTGCAACCTATCGCACCGCCGACGTGGTTGGCCTGGACACGATGGCGCACGTCATCAAGACCATGGCCGACACGCTGCCCGAGGACCCGTGGCACCGCCACTTCCACGCACCCAAGTGGCTCGCCGCTTTGGTGGAGAAGGGTGCGCTCGGGCAGAAGACCGGCGCGGGCATCTACACCAAGCGCGGCAAGGACATCCTGGTGCTGGACCTGGAAGCCGGCGACTACCGCCCGAGCGCCGGTGAGATGGACGCGGAGGTCGCCGCGATCCTCAAGGAACGCGATCCGAGCCGGAAGTTCGCGGCCCTGCGCGCCAGCGGGCATCCGCAGGCGAAGTTCCTCTGGGCCTGCTTCCGCGACACCTTTCACTACAGCGCCTTCCACCTGGCCGACATCGCCGACACCGCACGCGACGTGGACCTGGCGATCCGCTGGGGCTACGGCTGGTCGCTGGGACCGTTCGAGACCTGGCAGGCCGCGGGATGGCAGCAGGTCGCCGGGTGGATCGCCGAGGACATCGCCGCGGGGAAGGCCATGAGCGATGCGCCCCTGCCCGGCTGGGTCTCCGACCGCGAAGGCGTACACAGCGCAGAAGGCAGCTACAGCCCAGGCCGGGATAGCGTCGTCGCCCGGTCGGAGAACCCCGTCTACGCGCGCCAGCGCTTCCCCGATCCACTGTTGGGAGAGTCCTTCGCTCCTGGTCGCACCATTCATGAAAACGATGGCGTGCGGATGTGGGCAGACGAGGGCGACGATGTTGCAGTGGTCAGTTTCAAGACCAAGCTGCACACGGTCAACGATCACGTGCTGAACGGCCTGCAGGAAGCCATCGCGATTGCGGAGCGGGATTTCCGCGGGCTGGTCATCTGGCAGCCGAAGGAACCCTTCTCTGCGGGTGCGGACCTGGCCGGCGCACTCGGCCTGCTGCAGGCCGGCAATGTCGAGGGCTTCGAGGCCATGGTCGCCAACTTCCAGGCGACCAGTCAGCGCATCAAGTACTCGCTGGTGCCGGTGGTATCCGCGGTGCGCGGGCTGGCGCTGGGTGGCGGCTGCGAATTCCAGATGCATTCGGCGCACACGGTGTTTTCGCTCGAAAGCTACGTTGGACTTGTGGAAGCCGGCGTCGGTCTTCTGCCTGCGGGCGGAGGCCTCAAGGAACTCGCGGTCCGTGCGTCGGAGGCAGCCGGTCCCGGCGGCGACGTCTTCGCCGAACTCAAGGTCGCCTTCGAAAGCGTCGCGATGGGCAAGGTCTCCACGTCCGCCGTCGAAGCACGCGAGTTGAAGCTGGCGCGGGCGACCGACCAGATCGTCTTCAACGCCTACGAACTGCTGCATGTCGCCCGTCAGCAGGCGCGCGCGCTGGCCGAGTCCGGTTACCGTCCGCCAATGCCAGCACGGCAGATCAGGGTGGCGGGAGACGTCGGCATCGCGACCTTCAAGATGATGCTGGTGAACATGCTCGAAGGTAATTTCGTGTCGCCGCACGACTATGAGATCGCCACCCGCATCGCGACGGTGATGTGCGGCGGCGAGATCGACCGCGGCGCGGTCGTGGACGAGGAATGGCTGCTCAGGCTGGAGCGCGAACATTTCGTGGCCCTGGCACAGATGCCCAAGACCCAGGAACGAATCGCGCACATGCTGAAGACCGGCAAGCCGTTGAGGAACTGATCCGCTGGGCCAGCACACCCGCAAAGCACACGAAGAAATTCGGATTCTTTTTTCAGCGCCATCCGCGCGATTCGCGGACGGCTCCCCAGGAGATACCTTCATGACCCGCCAAATCCAGGACGCCTACATCGTCGCCGCCACCCGAACGCCGGTCGGCAAGGCGCCACGCGGCGTGTTCCGCAACACCCGCCCGGACGAGATGCTCGCGCACGTGCTGCGCAGCGTCGTTGCCCAGGCACCGGGCATCGACACCAGCCGCATCGACGACGCGATCATCGGCTGCGCCATGCCCGAGGGCGAGCAGGGAATGAACGTCGCCCGCATCGGGCTGCTGCTGGCTGGCCTGCCGAACATCATCGCGGCCCAGACCATCAACAGGTTCTGCTCCTCCGGTCTGCAGGCCGTGGCGATGGCCGCGGACCAGATCCGACTCGGGCAGGCCGACCTGGTGCTCGCAGGCGGTACCGAGTCGATGTCCATGGTGCCAATGATGGGCAACAAGATTGCGATGAGCCCGGACGTGTTCGAGCGCGACGAGAATGTTGCGATTGCGTACGGAATGGGCATCACCGCGGAGAAGGTCGCATCGGAGTGGAAGATCTCGCGTGAGGACCAGGATGCGTTCGCGCTGGCCTCGCACCACAAGGCGACGGCCGCGATCAAGGCCGGCGAATTCAAGGACGAGATCACGCCCTACCAGGTCGTGTCGAACATACCGGATCTGGAAGGCAACACGATCCGCACCCGCGAGAAGCTGGTGGACACCGACGAGGGGCCGCGCCCGGATTCCACGATCGAGGGCCTGGCGAAACTGCGCCCGGTTTTCCGCAATGGGCAGTTTGGCGGCACTGTCACTGCCGGCAACAGCTCGCAGATGAGCGACGGCGCCGGCGCGGTGCTGCTCGCGTCCGAGCAGGCCATCAAGGATTACGGCCTCACGCCACTGGCACGCTTCGTCAGCTACTCGGTGGCCGGCGTGCGCCCCGAGGTCATGGGCATCGGCCCGATTGCCGCGATCCCCAAGGCGCTTCGGCAGGCGGGCCTCACTGCGGACCAACTCGACTGGATCGAGCTCAACGAGGCATTCGCGGCCCAGGCGCTGGCGGTGATCCGCGACTGCGGTCTGGACGAATCCAAGCTCAACCCGCTGGGCGGCGCGATCGCCCTCGGCCACCCGCTTGGCGCAACCGGCGCGGTCCGCACGGCCACCATCATCCACGGCATGCGGCGCCACCAGCACAAGTACGGAATGGTGACGATGTGCATCGGCACGGGCATGGGCGCTGCCGGGGTGTTCGAGGCGCTGTAGGTGCGGATGGCTCGCAATCGTTTGAACAAAAATGGCACCGAAATTGGCGCCGTTTTTGGACTGTCGTGATTGCTGTGGATGACATCAGCTATTTCAATGTGCTTCGTAGCGGCTGGAGCGGTGAGCTGGGCAGGCCCAGTCCGCCCTTGAGCAGATAGACGATGGTGCGCAGGAATTTGAAAGTACCGAAGCCACGGGCACGGGTGATGGCCAGCAAAACCGCGCCCTGCTCTCAGCGCCCAAAAAGCGGCGAATTCGAGTGGCGAAGTGCGGCACTTGGGCCGCCGGTTTCCCTTGTTCATGCGGCAGGCGCGCAGATCGCTCGCAACGTCGCCTTCACCGTGAGTCCGGATCGTAGAACACCACCCACAACTGCTGATCGAGCATCGGCCGCAGCTGCGCCACCACCCGCATTTTGACCACTTCGGCATGATCGATCAGCGCATCCGTGGTGCGCAGTAGTTGGTCGTGCGTCACTGCTTACGGCATGCCTGGTATTCGAGACCGTCTCCAACCATTCCAGACAACCCAGCTTTGGAAGGCCAATCCGCATTCGGCCTTCGCAATAGCGCTGCAGCGACTTTTCCTCGACGAGCCCCCCCTAGTCGACTTCGGCCAGCGCCCACCAGGATGCAAGGAGCGACATTGCCATGACCGCCAGCAACATGATCGCGGACGCATGGGAAATACTCCCTTGCATCCAATCCTCCCAGCCTGCACGGACCAACGGAGTCGACGAAAGCTGCCAAAGACACGCCACCAGCCCGGTCAAGATTCCTGCTGGCAACTGCCAGCGGCGTGTGCGCCGTCGTGCGGGAAGTTGCCGCATGACGCGATCGCAGAAGCCATCGTCGGCCACGCGGCCGTCGAAATTCTCGCGCAGCAACGCGCTTATGGATGAATCATGCTGTCGGTACATATGCTTACCCCTTGGTCTCGATCTCTTGCCAGGCTGACAACCAGTTCTGCAACTTTGCCTTGCCGCGCGTCGCGTGGCTTTTCACCGTGCCAAGCGGCATCGAAAGCACGTAAGCTGCCTCCTCGTGACTCAGCCCCAGTTGCACACAATGCAACAGAACGCCCTGCTCGGCATGGGACAGGCGCCGCATCGCGCGCTCCAGATCTAACTGCAGATCAACGGTCCGAGCTGTTGCGGGCAGCACTTCGTGCTCGCCGCCAGTGTCCTCCAGTGTGCCCGCCTTCCTTCGATTAGCTTGCAAGAAGCAGGTGTAGGCGATGCGGTAAAGCCACGTTGAAAAACGCGCGGCGCCGCGAAACTGATCGAGCTTTCGCCATGCCTGCAAGAACACCTCCTGAGCAAGGTCGTCGACAGTAGCCTCGTCGTTGGGCAACAGGCGTCGGAGCTGCGCGCGCACCATGCCCTGGTGACGCCGTAGTAATTGCGCGAATGCACACTTGTCGTCGCCGAGCAGCGCTCGTGCAACCAGGGCTTGATCGATACGCGCTTCCGCGTCCTGATCACCCATGTCCGCCGTCGCGGCGACTCAGCCACCAGCTGGCGAGGTAGCCGAACCCTGCGAACAATGGCAACAGGCCAAGCCCCCAGAGTACGCCGACGCGATAGCCCGAATCGCCGTGCACCGGAAGCGCCAAGAACATGGCGATGATGCCCAGGCCGATGCTGATCAGCACCAGCGCACGTCGCCGTTCGCAGAACTCCACCCGCGGTTCGATCAACAGCTGCGCCGGCAGTTCCATACCCTTGTCGACGATATGCATCATTGCGTTGTAGCGTGCCTGCGTCTGCAGGTTTCGGTAGCGCAGGACGATCAACACAATTGCTACCGGCGCCAATGCGAGAATAAATGGAATAAGGAATTCCGGCCTCATGGAAGTACTCCTGGCAGTCTGATAGGCATGAAACGAAACATGTAAGGCGTTTTCGTTGGTCTGGCTTGATGCGCCGGAGGGTGGCGCATCACGAGGGCGATATCCAGGTCGGCCACACGATTTGGCGAAACCGTGCACTTCCTGGCACTGTTCGAGGTCAACAACGGAAATTACTCATCCATACCGCAACCCCTCCGCCGGCTCGCCGCGCAGGATCCGGCGGGTGGACAGGTACGTCGCCATGCCCACCAGCAGCATGACCGTGACGACTACGCCCAGCCCGATCGCCACCGGCACCCCTGGAGCAAGTCCGGTCAGGCGCGAAACCAGAAACAGACCACCACCACCGATCAGTAGGGCCAACGTCAGCCCTGCTGCCAGATGCCTCGCGCTCTTGCGCAGGAACAGGCGCAGGATTGACGCATCGCTCGCACCAATCGCGCGTCGCAACCCGACCTCTTGCGTGCGCAGGATCACTTCATTGCTGCACAGGCCGTAGATGCCGGTCAGCGCCAGCAGCAGCGCGAACAGCCCGCTGTAGACGAAGAGTTTTGTCAGGCTGCGGCTCAATACCACCATCCGGTCGCGCAGTGCCGTATAGCGGTCCACCGCCACCCCCGGTTCCGCGTTGGCCTGCCACGCCAAACTCAGCAGTGTCGCGCGCGCGTCCGACTCGTCGCCGCGAAAGCGCACCAGGTATCGCGCAGAAGCCTGCGCCGCCTGGGCAAATGGCAGATAGATCGCAGTCGAGGCGCGTGCGTGCGCCTGCATCATCTGACTGTCGTCGAGCACGTCACTGACCACGCCCACCACTACCCGATGGCCCTCAATTCTTCCCTCGGAATCAAACAGGTGGATTTGACGGCCGATCGGCGAGCCACCCGGCCAGTAGCGCTCGGCCAGCGTCTTGCTCACCAGAACCGAACGGCCGCCTTCGCTGCCGTCGCGGTAGTCGAAGTAGCGCCCGTCGAGTAGCCGAGCGCCCAGCGATACCGGCGCATCCGAAGTCAAGCGCACCGTGGTCTCCGGGTAATCTGTCGCCGACGGATAACTCATGCCGTCCACTCCAAAGCGCCGGCTGCCTGCATTGCTCCACAGCATCGCCCCTTCGAACTGCGGCTGCGCTCGGATATTCGCCAGTAGGCGCTCGTGATATTGCGCGTTTCCGGCCGAGCTGTCCTCGCTGGCGGGGGCGGTTACATCCAGCGCCAGCAGCCGCTCACCATTGATTCCGGAATCCAGGTTCGCGGTGCGGTAGGCGACGAACGTCAACGTGCTTCCGACCATCATCACTACCGAGATAAGCACGATCTGCACCGTGAGCAGCCCTCGCGACAGCCGCCCGCTCAAGCGTCCTCGGGCACCGCGCGTACCATCTCGCAACAATGTCGCGCACGGAATGCGTAGCACGCGCCAAGTGGGCAGAATCGACACCACGAACACGGCAATCAGTACAAAGCCGAATGCCATCAGGACCAACTGCGCATCCACGCCCCAGTGCGCCCAATACGGCAGACGATCGCTCCACGAATGCAGGAACTGGTCGGTTGCCTTCAGCCAGTACGCAACCAGTAGCAGGGCCAAACCACCGCCAACCACGCAGATCAGCAGGCTCTCCATCATCATCTGCCAAAGCAGCCGTTTGTGCGGAGCGCCGATCGCCACGCGTACAGCAACCTCCTTCAATCGCTCCTGGGTGCGCGCCAGCAGCAGGTTGCCCACGTTCACGCAACAAAGCAGCATGATGAACCCTGCCACCAGGTTCAGTACCGCAAACATCACCTTTCCGGGGTCTCCGCCGGCCAGACTCATTTGGAACGTCTGCAGCTCGATTGCGTCGTAATCTTGCGACTTCCCGTCGATACGAGGACGCGCATTTCGCACGTCCGTCAACAGCGATGTCAGCTCCGCCGACGCCGACTCTCGCGTCGCCCCCGCGCGCAGCCGGGAATAGGCACTCACTTCCGTAGACGATGCTTCGTTGACCGGCTGTGACTCGTGCTGCGGCAATGGCAACCACAGCCGGGACCACACCGGAAAAGATGTTCCTGCCTGCATCACGCCGACCACCCGCACCGGCTTGCGGTTGATCTGGATGATCCGCCCGACGATGTCCGAAGTCCCGGCGAACGCCGCCTGCCACAGCGAGTAGCTGATGATCGCTACGGCTTCGGCGCCCTCGATCGTGTCTGCCGGCAGAAAGCTGCGTCCCAGCTGTGGTTGCACACCGACAAAATCAAACACATCCCACGGCGCGTACGTTGCGGGCACCATCAGGCTGAGCTCACGGTCGCTCACTTCAACCTCGGTGTCTTTGTAGACCCCGATAGCGTCCAACTGCGTCACCCGCGGCGCGATTTGTGCAATGTCATAGGCATCCAGCATTTGCGTCGGAAACCCGCCCGAGCGTCCCTCCAGACGCACCACATGCTGCCCATCGGCAATCGGCAAAGGCTGGTACAGCGCAGTGTTCAGCAACCCAAAGGTATACAGACTCACCGCCAATCCGCCGGCCAACACCAGAATCGTGGCCAAGGTAAACACGGGCGTCTTGCGCAACAGTCGCAGCGCGTACTTCCAATCCGTCCAGAATGACATCATCCACTCCTCAAGCGATCGAACGCAGCAAGACGTCTCGCGTCTGGTCAACCGTGATTCGCCCATCGAACAACTCGATCTGCCGCGGACAGCGCACCGCCGTCTCGGGGTTGTGCGTAACCATACAGATGGTCGCGCCGTCCTTGTGCAGGTTGTCCAGCAGCTCAATCACCACTTCGGCGTTCTTCGAGTCCAGGTTTCCGGTGGGCTCGTCCGCCAGGATCAGCGAGGGTCGCCCGACCACGGCGCGCGCCACGGCAACGCGCTGCTGCTGACCACCCGACAACTGTGACGGAAAGTGCTGTGCGCGATGGGACATGTCGACCCGCTCGAGCGCCTCAGCCGTCAACTTCTCACGCTCACCCTTGCTGAGATTCGAGCGGTACGTCAGCGGAAGCGCCACGTTCTCCTCCACCGTCAGGTCGCTGATCAGATGAAAGGCCTGGAACACGAAGCCGATCTCTCGGTTGCGGATCGCCGCTCGCTGTTCTCTATCCAGCGCCGACACGTCTTGGCCGTTGAACGTGTAGGTGCCCGCGTCCCATGTGTCCAGCAGCCCTATCAGCGACAGTAGCGTGGACTTGCCCGAGCCGGACGGTCCAGACAGGGCCACATACTCGCCCCTCCCGATGCGTAATGAAATTCCGTCAAGTGCGCGTGTCTCGACCTTCTCGGTGAAGAAGGACTTGCGGATGGCCGACAGTTCGATCAGGGTTTCGCCGTTCATAATGCTTTGCACTCCTCTACCCGCCCGCGGCGGATGCGTGAAAATTGGATGGGCGAGTGAATTGCTACCTCAGCAAGACACGGTCGTGCTCGCCCCATGCCGACACATCGGAGACCACAATCTCATCGCCCGGCTTCAGGCCGCTGAGAACCTCGATGTCGCGGGTGGAAACCATCCCGAACTCGACCGGTGTCCGCACCGCCACGCCGCCTTCGATCCGGTAAACCGCTGCCTGCCCGTGCCCTTGCGCCAGTGGCGGCCGGCTGACGAAAAGCGCGTCGGGTTTTCGCGCGACGTCGATCACTCCTTGCACGTTCTGGTTTGCGCGCACGTCCGCCGGCACATCTCCATCCAGGGTCACTTCAATCTTCACCATCCCGTTGGTCACCGCCGGATCGATGCGCGTCACCCGTCCCGGAAGCAGGCTGCCACGCGTGTCGATCTGCACCGGCTGGTCGACCCGTACGTCGCGTACCTGGAAGTCCTGCACATCCAGCAGCGCCAACAGGTTGTCATGCGGCGTGATCCGACCGATCTCCGTGCCGTGCACCACCTGCTGACCCAGTCTTAGCGCGATCTGCTCCACCACGCCGTCGATTGGCGCACGCACCGTCAGATCGGCGATCTGGTTGCGCAGGATATCCAGCGTATTGCCCATCTTGTTTAGTCGGGCGGCGTTCGCCTCCTCCTGCGCGTTCACGCGCCGTTCCATCATCCGCACGCGCGCCTTCGCCGCCACGACGAGCTGCTTCTGCTGCTCTACCCTCGCCCGCGTCTCCTCGTATGCCAACTTCGAAACGATCCCATCGACTTGCAGCTTGGCCTCGAAGCTCTCGCGCAAGGACAGCACTTTTAGCTCCGACTGCGCGTTCTGCGCATCGGCATGCATGTTGGCCAGGTCCGCCCGGAGGCTCGCAATGTTGGCCTGATGCTCCTTTCTTTGCGCCTCCAGTTCCCACTGACTCTCTGACAGTTGCTCGTGGAGCTTCGGGTTGGACAATATTGCCAGTTCGTCGCCCTTCTTTACGTCCGCCCCGGCTTCCACGTCTATGCGCTCCACCTGCCCCTCGACTTTCGCGCCGAGGAACTGCGTGTGTTTGGGAGCGAGCACGCCAACCCCGCGCACCTGCACCACGAACTCGCCCTGGTGCACCTCCGCCAGCATCACCCGTTCGCGCGACGCCAGATGGCCAGCACGCCCGAGCACGCCGGTCGTCACCAACCCCACCAGCACAACGCCTCCCACCACGAGCCAAAGCCGATGGCGGCGCCACCAGGGATTGGCCGGGATGTCTTGCCTCTCAATGTCCACGCAATCTCTCTCCTCGTCGACACAGCGACGGTAGTCTTTTCCGCATTTCTCACACCGAATCGGAAGATGCATCCCTCCATCGGCGCTGGGTCCGGGCGTTGTTCGCTCCTCACACAACGTCCAGCAGTATCTTTACGCTCGTGCCCCATGGATCGGCCACGCTGTAGCCGGCTTGGCCCTCCGTCGGCCTGCAGCAAAGTTACCAGACGACCGACGGATCGTTGGCTGTCAGGTGCTTTGATGCGTGCATCGGCGCAAATGGATTCAACTGTCTTCAGGTCATGACGACACCCAATGGGCGGCCGTATCTATCTCCGCCGCAAAATAGCCGGAAAGCAGCGCCACTTCTTCCTCGCCCAGTGGGATTCCAGAGCGTCGGCGCTCGACTTCCGTTTCGCGCTCCAGGTCGCCTGGCACACGTATCGGCTCCGCCCCGGCCGGCTGGCTCAGCCGGAACTGCGCCAGGAGTTCGGACAGCCGGGCGCGGAACACCGCCGGGGGCAAGAACGCGGAAATTTCGATTGCTACAACGAAATGACCAATCCGACGCGGCGTGTCATACGGCTCCCGGTAGAGATTGGACAATTCGGCATCGAACGGCATGCTGGACAACAGCGCACACAAGATCTGGACCATCATGCCCAGGCCCTGCCCCTTGATGCCGCCCAGGGGTTGTAAGGCACCCAGCCCCCCCCCGCGCGAAAGGTCCTGACCCTCCTGATTCGTGGCCAGCCCCGGAGCCACCGCCTCGCCGCAACGAAGCGCTTGCAGCACGCGCGAATAGGCGGTCTGACTGGTGGCCATATCCAGAAAGAAGCCGTCGTCGTCCAGTCCCGGTGCTGCCATCGCCAACGGATTGGTACCGTTGAGTGGAATGGTGCCGCCGAAAGGCACCACCAGGGCGTCCGAATTGCTGAAAACCAAGCCGATCTGCCCTGCTTCCGCAGCCATACGGGCATAGTAGTCTGCGCGGCCGAAGTGGTTTGATCGGCTCACGGCCAGCGCGGCGATCCCGGTCTGCCGCGCGCGGCGAATTGCCTCGCGCATGGCAGCCGCTCCCGCCACCACACCAAGCGAATCATCGGCATCGAACAACGCCGCCGCCGGGAAATCACCGCTGATACGAAACGAAGGCCGTTTCTTGGCGCGGCCGCCTTCGATTTCCCTGAGATAGAAATCGAGCAACCGCACGCCATGCGTATCGATCCCTCGCAGGGAAGCATCGACCAGTGCATCCGCCACGTCCGCCGCATGCGCTGCGGACAGCCCCCGATCGCACAACAGCGCCACGATCGCCGCGCGCACGACCTTCGCGTCATACCACTGCATCACACACCTCATGCTTCAAGCGGACAAACTGCGCAAGCCGCGCGACCCCTTCGCTGATCAGCGATGGTGCGATATTGCTGAAGGCAAGTCGGATGCTGTCCTTGCTTGTCCCGGAGAGCGAAAAAAACGAAAGCGGCATTGGAATGACGCGCTGCTCCCGCGCGCATTGCAGGGCCTCAGCCTGCCCGAAGGAGAACGGCAGCTTCAATGTGAGGAAAAAGCCGCCCTCGGGACAATTCCAGTGCACGGCATCGCGCTGCTCGGAGAACTCTCGCTTCAGCGCGGCCAGCAACAGGTCGCGATTCTCCCGGTAGTGTTTGAGCTGAGGGGCAACGAGTCGCCGCAGCGTTCCCTGCTCCTCCAACAGCAGACCGCCGACCAGAGCTTGGTTTAGCTGGCTGGTATTGACGGTCAGAAAACTCTTCCGCTCGCCAAGATCCGCCACAAGCGCGCTCGCCGCACCTGCGTCCCCGAACAGTGTGTCAGGCACCAGCGCTCCGCCAACCCGCACAGCCGGGCACAGGGTTTTGGAGTAGGTGAACAGATAGATCACGCAAGCGGCGCGATCGAGCGCATACAGAGTCGGCAAACGCTCGCCCTCGTAGCGGAACATCCCATAGGGATTGTCCTCCAGCACCGTGATGCGCTGTCTGGCGCACACGTCCAGGAGCGCATGCCGCGCCTCAAGCGACAAGACCGTTCCGGTGGGATTGTCGAACTCGGGTATCAGATAAAGCACCCGTGCCCGCTTTCCCTGGCTGCGCAGCCTCTCTGCAGCATCCTCCAGTTCGGCTGCCAGCCGGCCGTCGTCCTTTTCGTGCAGCGGCGTGATCTCGATGCCGTGCAGGTCCGCAACACCCGTCATGCCGATATACGTGGGATCGCGCGCGATGACGACGTCGTTCTTGTCCTGGCACAACGTCAACAGGCACAACGCGAGAGCTTCCTGGCAGCCGGCGCTGACCACAACATGGTCGCCCCGACCATGCACACCTTCGTCCTGTGCGAGCTGCTCGGCAACGAGTTCCTGGATGATGCCGTTGGTGCGCCCGTACTGGGCCAGACACCGTCCCGCCTCGGCGAATGACAGCCCCCGCCGCGATCCGAACTCGCGCTGATATACCGGAATCGCACCCAGCCAGCGCTCCAGGTCGAAGAAGGCTTCCGCCGGCCGCCCCGAGGCCAGGGAAATGGCATCCGGGAAGTCTCCCGCGACTTCATTGAGGAAATTCATCACGGACAGCCGCGATGTGCCCGCTTGTGAACTCACGTCATTCCTCCCTGATCACCGGCATCCGATGTCTCAATATGCATCGGCACTCTCAAGCTCCTCGAACAGGCGGGTGGTGTTGGAGTCCGTGAAGCCGACTTCTCCGGTGCGTTCGATAAGCTCGAACATCATCCCGGACACATGGTCGCGCTTGCTGAACGTCTGGCGAAGGCCGGGCGCCTCCAACACATTCGTGGAGAACTCCAGACCACCATCTGCCAACGCAAGCCGGCTGGCCTCGATGTTGCTCACCTCAAACGCGACGTGCTGTACGCCAGGCCCATACTTGTCGATATAGCGGTTGATCTGCGATTCCGGACTGGTGCCCTCAATCAGCACAATCTGGAAATCCCCCGCCGACATCACAGCGGAACGCATGCCGGTGGACTGACCTTTGATCTCTCGCCGCTCGACAAGTTGCAACTTCAAGGTGTCGCGATAGAAAACGATGGCGTCTTCCAGGCTGTGGACGGCAATCGCCAGATGGTCTATGCGCAGAAATAAGTTCGACATCGCAAAATTCTCCTTGTCAGGAAAGCAGTTCTTGATCCAAAGGTTTCACGTGGGCATGGCGACAGCAGCTACCGCACCGGTTTTATGAGAGACGCCTTGTTTCAGGCGTTTCTCGATGATCTTCCCGTCCTCCATGATCAGTAATTGGTCTGCAACGTGGAAATAGCGGTCATCGTGGCTGACGACAACAACGGCCTTCCCCTTTGCCTTCAGATCGAGCAGGATTTCGTTGTAGAACACGTTCTTGAAAGTTGGGTCTTGGTCCGCAGCCCACTCGTCGAGCAGGTAGAGCTCCTTGTCGTCGACAAACGACACCACCAGCGCCAGGCGCTTGCGCTGCCCGTCCGACAGGTCGGTGGTGGAGAACACCCCATCCTTGATCTGCACCTTGTGGTCAATGGCCAGTTCACGCAGGTACCGACTGGCCTCAGCAAGCTTTTCCTCGTCCATGGGAGAAAGCAGCCGGTCGAAAAGGTGGTAATCGGAGAAAACCGTCGCGATGTCCTGGCGATAGTCGTCGATGCAGTCGGCGTCGACCACCTGCTCGTCGAACAGAATACGGCCGGTTGCCGTCGGGTAGTGGAGCGAAAGTATTTTGCATAGCGTCGACTTGCCAGACCCGTTGCCACCGACGATGAACGTGATCTCTCCCTTGCGGATCGCGAAATCGAGCGGACCGACCGTGAAGCCGTCATCCGCGTGGTCGGCGCGGTGCCGGTAGCTAGCACCTGCAAACGAAATCGTTCGCCACGGGCGCTTGCGCAGCTGGCGCTCTGTTTCTGCCTGCTCGGGCAGGTCGCCCAGGATCTCTTCGATCTTGCGAAGCGACACGGTGGCAACAGAGAGATTCGGCAGGGCATTGAGGATGACAGCGATCGGCCCGGTGATGTAGAGCAACACCATCACCACGGCCACCAGGTCGGTGCCCGAGATCGCGTGATAATTGACGAACACGAAGGCGATGGCGCCAATTACGAAGAAAAACAACAGATCGCCATAGCTGTTTGCAGCCAACAGCGTGGTCATCGCGCGCTTCTCGGCGCGCAGCAGATCTCGTTGGCAAGGTGCAAGGATCTGGTCGAAATAGCCTATTCTCTTGTGCCGGTCGAGCTGAAGTTCCTTGACGCCGAGGATCAGGCCACGCACTCCTCGTTCCAGTGTGTCGTACAGCTGGCGCGCTCGACGGAGATAGCGGCTGGCAACGATTAGCGGAAGATGGAACGTCACTACACCAAAGGCCACCGCCTGCAGTACGAACACGAACACATGCGTATTGATGTAGTAGAGAAACCCAAAAATGCCAACCAGCATCATTCCGTTGATGAGCATCTGCGGCATCACCTCGGCGCCACTGATGATCCGCCGAACGTCATCGGTGACTGCCACGGTGAGCTTGGCCTGGCCGAGCGCCTCCAGCTGCGGATACGGGGACTGTGCGATGCGAAGGCAGAGTCTCTCGCGCAGGCTGACCGACAGCTCCATCGATACGCGCGCGATGATGATCGCCGCCGCAGCCCGGGTAATCAGGATGAGCAGGCAGAACAACGCGAAGAAAGCAGCCAGCTTGGGTTGGCCAACCTCGAAGCCGAGAAAACGCTGCACGTCGGCACCGCCATAGGATAGCCCTGCGTCGGGAGCATTGATGGCAACGAGAATCAGCGGAATCGCCAATGCATAGAGGCAGCCTGAAAGTCCGCCGGCCAGTACTGCAAGGAACACGCGATTCGGCGCGAAACGCCCGAACTCGGACATCAGGCCTATTCGCTGGCGTGGCTGCTCGGCGGATTTGCCGCGGCGCAGATTCATTTGCCGTCTCCAATGGTAAGGGTGTAGTAGTCGCCTCTTGCGAACGGCTCGACCATGTCGTCGTATTGATCGCTCATCCAGTTTCCAGACTGTCCGGTCGAGTTCATGTATTCGTGCTGCACACCATGCGGGCCAAGCGCAATGAGTTGGCGTGAACTGGCGCCAACGTGTCCAACGTAGCCTCGGCTGCCATCCATCGAAAACTCGGACACATTGATACTGTCGGGCCCACCGCCGCTGGTGACACGACGTTCGAAAAGGCCGGACACTCCCGGAATTCTGCTGAACGGCTGATGCGCATACAACGCATGGTGGATCTTGCCCCAGCTCCAGTGCGCCTCATTCCTGCCAATTCGGCGGTGTAACTCAGCCACCGCGGCGTCGAGGCTTGCATGCAACAACCGACGGCAGGAGCGTTCTTCGTTCTGCGGTGCCTCCGGCTCGCACCAGAGCGCCTGAGGGTCGGTCAGCGCCTGATTGATCTGGTCGATCGTGGCCATGCTCAAGACGCGCTTCAAATATCCAAGTTCCTCGTTACGGACCCAGTCGTTGCTGATCGAACCGCCGAAAAGCTGTTCCGCAAGGTGTCGCATCCAAACGTTGAACAGGGCTGCACCGGCACTGGGCGCGGTCATGTCGCCGGACCATTCGCCGATAAGCTCCAACGCCTTGCGCTGGTACTCCGTGGCAGGTTCGATTGCCGACAGCGCCGGCACGAGCTCGATGGCCGACAGGCTGCGCTTGTCCAATTGAATGGCCCGCATGTCTTCCAGCTTCAATTCACGGCCGGAAGCTATAGCGCTATCGAGCAACTTCCGAATGCGCAGGGCGCGCGCCGGAGGTGCCCAGTTGTTGGATATGAAGTGCGGGTAGCCGTCATCAACCGGGCGATCGTTGGCGGAGACGATATAGCCCTCCGGTGGGTTGTAGCGCGACGGCATTTCGTCGAACGGTATTTGCCCTTGCCACGAGAAGTCGACGTCCCAGCCGGGCACTGGCAGTGAACCATCGCCATTGCGCCGAATCGGAATTGAGCCGATTCCAAGGTAGCCAATGTTTCCTTCGCGATCTGCATACAGCATGCTCAAGTCCGGAGCCACGAAATGCCTGAAAGATTCCCTGAACTCGTCCCAATCCTTCGCATAGCTCACTGTGTAGTAACTTTCGTAGCTGCGGTCGCCCGGCTGCAATGCGGTCCAGCGCAGGGCCAGCGGGCGACCAATCGCTGTTCCAATCTGGTCACTGATGATCGGACCGTTACGCGTGTCGCGCACCTGAATTTGTACCGGTTCAATCTCCTGGTGTAGGAATGAAGGAAAAGCGGGCGCCACGCTGATCTCCTCGGTCCGCTGTTCCACCACCAACCACCCGCCGTCTGTCAGGTATCGACCAGGGTCCCTCGGATCGAACTTCTCTTCGACGAGGTCCTGCACGTCAGCCATCATGCTCGCTCCTCCCCACGCGATATGGCCGTTCTGGCCAAAGATCACGGGCGGCATGCCGACCAGGCTCATGCCCTGAGCACGCAGCTGTGCGCCATGCTGTACCACCGGATACCAGATCGAGGGTATCTCCAGCCCCAGGTGCGGGTCGTTCGCAAGCAGGGCGCTGCCGTCCGCGGTATGGTGCCCGGCCACCACCCATGCGTTGCTGCCGACTTCTCGGCCGCCAACCCTCCAATCCAGTTGCAGACTGTCCAGGACCGCGCCAAGCGACGTCAGCGCAGCAAGCGAAGATTCATCGGCTTTGCCCGACGTTGGATCGAGATCGCCAGGGAAGAAGAACTGCACCTGCGATGCATGGAGGTAGCGCATCGCAACGGCCTTGCCGATTTCTTCGTTGAAATTTCCGGCCAAGCCCAGCGCGAATACCTTGCTCCAGGACAATGAGTCGATCCCGCTCCACGGCTCAGGACGAACCCTGAGAAGCGCAAACTCCAACGGCAACGGGTGCCCTTCGGCTAGCCAGGTGTTCACCCCGCTCGAGTACGCAATGAGTGAACGCTGAGCTGGATCGCTCAAGGCCGCATAGGCGCTCTCGGCGGAGCGACGCAGGCCCAGTGTGCGCATTAGCGTGTCCTGACGCAGCAGATCCTTGCCGAATACTTCACTCAACCGACCAGCAGCCAGCCTTCGCTTCATCTCCATCTGCCACATGCGATCCTGTGCGTGGACGTAACCCATTGCGAAGTAAATGTCCTCGTCACGTTCCGCCAACAAGCGTGGCACGCCGTGTTCGTCCCGCAGGATTCTTACCGATCCGCCACCCGGCACTTCCAACGTCTGCGCCTGTGGCGGCAGCCCTTGGCGCCCGTGGATGTATATCCATGTCAGCAACAACACGAGCGGCAGAAGCATCAGGAGCGCAAACCGCTTTAGGATTGGGTAACCATTCTTCATTGTCATAACTCGAAAGGTAAAGAAATTCCTGACCACGTTTCGCCTGAGCGTTTCCAGCAGCACGTCCGACCCAAGGTTCTAACAATGGTTGCTGGAAAAAGTAGCGATTTGGACTGTCGAACAAGGTGCGGTTTTTGAAGGTGGAGTTCATTCCACTTCAAGCATATCGTCACGATTCAGCACGTACTCACCATGCCCCTTCCCACTAACGGCTTTCGACCCCACCCCAGGTATGACAGCGGGAGCAAGCGGACTACGCAAGGCTTGTTCCTCGCCAATCCGCTGAGGCGAGCCCCGGGTCGCGATTAAGGTCAACTCCGTGTGTATCGGGGCGAAAGCGTTGTCCAGAGATTCCGAACGCATCGATACGTGGCGATTGCCATGACGCGAATTCAAAGCAAGAGCTCGTACTTGCCGCACAGACGTTCGACTGGAAGATTGATTTGGTGGCCGTGTTCGACCATGCGCGACGACTGGACGATCTGCTCAGAGTGATCGTCGTATTCCAGTCCCATGAAGTAGCCGTACCAAGGTTCCATGCCGAGCGCGTAGATAAGCACTTGCTTCGGTCGGAAAGCATCGGCCATGCGTGCCGCCTGTTCGAAGCCTGAACCATTGAGGCGACGGGACTCCTTGATGTTCTTTGGCACCAGTTCCGTGTTTAGAGCACCGTAGAGCCAAGTGTACGGAGCGCCGACGCATTCCATGCCGATCGCCAGCACGTCCAGGTCGCCGAAGATGTCATGCAGCATTTGATACATGCGCGGCTCGAGATTCGAAGAGTCAGCGCCCGCGTAGATCCGCTTGCCCTGCACCTCGAAGAACCAGGCCGACTTGCTGCGTATATTCAGGTCGCCGTGCTCTCCGAGGAATGGAATGCTTACGAGGCGGCCGTCCGGAAGTGGAAACTCCTCGAGTTCGTCCACTTCCGTCGTCTTGAATCCGAGCTGCGTGAGCAGCAGACGCAGCGAAGGATCAGCAAGGCTGCCGCCGTTGTTCTTCGGCACCAACACCCTGTCGACCTTGTGCCTGAGCTGAAGCAAGGTCTCAAGGTTTACGTGATCGGCATGATTATGCGTGAGGCACAAGTAGTCGATGCGATCAGGCAGATCCCCGTAGGAGTAAGTTCTGTCGGCAATGTCGGCAGTACGGGTGGCCAGAACAGGATCGACCAACACAGCGCAGCCATTGCTTTCGAGTAGAAAGCCTGCATGACCCGTGTAACGCAACCTTGCGCCCTCGCTCGGCACCCGATGGACTGGCGGTGCGGTCTCGGCGAACAACGAGAGGTAGTCCAGCCCTCCCTCGCCTGATACTCCATCGAACAGATCGTCGATTTCACTGCGCGACAGGGGCTTATCGCGCGAACTGAATAACCGATCCCACCATGGTGACCGGAACGGCAGACGGATGTTGAGATGTTGTTCGTCGGGGAAGCGCGGTGTGCTGAGCACGAATGGGCGCTTTTTGCCTGGCTCTAGAATTCCGAGCGACATCGACTGAAGGGACTCGTCATAGTAACGGCTTCGATACAGCAGGGGTTCAATCAGCCGGTAACCAGGCTGGTGGTAAAGGTCCATATGCAACTCAACATAGCCTTTGAGCAAATCCGGCACTTTCGCGTAAAGCGGCTCAATAGATTCGCCGCTGCGATGCGCGCGGACCAGATCATCCAGCTTTTGGATCGCCTCGGCGAGGTCGGCATACAAATGGTAGTCGCTATCGAAGCGCTGCAGCAGGGCCTGCACGAGCCCCAATTGCTCACGGTTACAGTCGACAAACTCGCCGCCACCGGCAAGGCTGGGGTCCTGGTTTGCCAAGATGTGCAGTTCCGTGTTCTTCACGAAGGAATGCATCAGGCGGCGGTGTGTCTTTCTCATGTACATCGCATAGGTCAGGGGCGCGATCAGATTCGGCCACGCATACCAATGGTTCACCAGCGGATCGACATATACGTCCGGCCGCAGATACCAGTGTTTTTCGTTATCCATGGATCCTGCTCCCTTGGACGAGCACCGCCGACTCTCGCAGCTGGGCGTCTGACAGATGACGATTGATCGCTGCGAGCAAACGCTCTCGCTGGTTGTGAATAAAGAAATGCCCCCCCGGCAGGCATTCAAATCCGATTGGGTGCTCTATGCGCTCACCCCAGGCAACAACCTCCGCTTCCGGGATTGAGTCCTCGGTCCCGTGAAAGACGTGCGCTACAACGCCACGCAATGAGGGCCAAGCGCTAATGTAGTTTTCGGCAAGTTCAAAATCCGCGCGCAAACCCGGAAGCAAGAGGTCGGTCAAGTCCTCGTGCTCCAGCACTTCAGGCGGTGTCGCTCTGAAGTCGCGCAGCATGACCTTGAACTCAGCATCGTCCAAAGTCGAGTAGCGCTGCGTCTGACGGGCCCATGGTGCCCCGCATGCCGACAGCAACAGTCTCTCTGGCATCCGAACGCCCGCAGCCTGCATCCGGCAGCACAGTTCGAACGCGATAAGTGCGCCACTGCTGTGGCCGAAGAAACTGTACGGCACGGACGAACTCAGGACTGGCGCCAGTTCCGTGAGTAGGATTCTGCAGAGGCTGTCGAGATCACGGCACGGCGGCTCGAGCATCCGAGGTCCTTTTCCGGGTGCCTGAAGCGCCAACACCTCGACGCCAGGTAAGCATTTCGCCCAACCGAAAAATACTCGAGCGTGACCCCCGGCATAAGGCAGACAGATCAGGCGTGCTCGGATCGGCCCGTCGCCCACCTGCCTCACCCACCACGGCGATTTGTTGGATTGCTCCCTCATGCCGCATTCCTTCTACCGGATCGCTGGGTAGGATCCGGTGACCCGAGAGGTGAGTGGTGGTTGGTGCAAACCTGCAACCTGATCGCAGGGGCTGCGCTGGTTCCCAGGCGCAGAAACACCGCTTCCTCGGCCGCAATTGCTTCCACCAATGCCAGGAGAACTTCCGGGGGTGATTGCCGGTGCTTGGCGTCGTGCATGTTGTCGTAGGAACTCGGTTGTGTCATCGAGGGACTCTCATCGGGTGTGCGTCACCGGCAAGTAATCAATTTGTCCGGAAACGAAAATGTCGTTCACTATAACTTCAACTGCTGCGATTGAGGGACCATGCCTTCCAGATTGCGTCCGATAGGTCGCGGACATGAGGCGCCTCAAGCATGCTGTGGTGATCTCCCGATACCCACGAAACTACCGGCTGCTGTCCGCAATACTTCTTGCAAGCCTGTAGAAACACACGTTCCGGCAAGCCATCATCGCGTGCGTTGATAAGGTCTACCGTGCCTTGAAACTGCCCCGACGGCTCGTATCGTTTGTAGATGGCGACCTGGGCATCAAAGAGCTTCTTCAGGCGCTGGTCGGAAGCGACGATGCCGTCTGCCTTCTCATTGATGCGCATGCGCTTTGGGAGGACCAGAAGGTTGTCCAAGAGAAGCAATTGAACGTTGTGCCCAGACGCCTCCAGCACACGTGCCATTTCAAAGGCCACGGATCCGCCGAAGGAGTGTCCGGCCAGTACAATTTTTCCTTCTGGCAATTCGTTCTCACGCATGGCCGAGATATTGAGATCGACAATCTCCTCCATCCGCGCGCAAGGCACCTGGTTTTCTTCCAGTCCTAGCGCTTCCAGAACGTGCACGTTCATGCGTCCATCAAGCGATTGAGCGAGCTCCCGGAATGCGATCGCTGTCATGACGACACCCGGCACCATGTAGACAACCGGATTCTTCTGCGCGTCAGTGAGCGGAACCAACGGACTCCAAGCGCGCCTGGGGGCGCGTGTCGTGATCTGTGCCGCGAAATCCTGCAACACCGGCTGCATGAACAATTCACGCAGTGCCACTTCGACCTTGAGCCGGTCGCGCACGTGCGACACCACCTGCACGGCCAGCAGCGAATGGCCGCCCAACTCGAAGAAATGA
>JALYOF010000012.1 GCA_030857025.1 Pseudomonadota bacterium
TCCGGTGCTGCATGCCGACGAGACCCCGGTGGCGATGCTGGATCCCGGTGCCGGCAAGACGAAACGCAGTTACCTGTTCGCATACAGAAGCGGCAGCGGCCCGCCGATCGTGGTGTTCGAGTTCTGCACCAGCCGCAGCGGCGAACATGCACGGCGTTTCCTGGGCGAGTATCAGGGCGCGCTGATGGTCGACGACTATTCTGGCTACAAGGCGTTGTTTGCAAACGGCGTGATGGAACTGGGTTGCTGGGCGCATGCGCGTCGCAAGTTCTTTGACCTGCAGGCCGCCAGCGGCAGCCTGATCGCGGGCGAGGCTATCGCGCGCATCGCCGCCCTGTATCGCGTCGAAGCGGACGCGAAGTCGATGACGGCCGACGCGCGCCACGCCCACCGCCAGCAGCACGCAGTGCCCCACCTGCAGTCCCTGAAAATGTGGCTGGACGACCTACGTCCACGGGTCGCCGGCAACAGCGGCACGGCCCGGGCGATGGACTACACGCTGCGGCGCTGGACCGCCTTGGCGCGGTACGTCGAGGACGGCCTGTATCCGATCGACAACAACCCGATCGAGAACGCGATCCGCCCGATTGCGGTGGGTCGCAAGAACTGGCTGTTCGCCGGATCGGAAACTGCCGGTCAACGGGCCGCGGCGATCATGAGCCTGCTGGCGACGGCCAAGGCCAACGGCCATGAACCGCATGCTTGGCTGACCGACGTGCTGACGCGGCTGCCAACGACCTTGGACCGCGACATCAAGGCGCTGCTACCGCATCGCTGGCGGCCGAAGCTCTAAGCGAAGCTGCGCGGCGATGCGAGGTGGCGTGGGCGGACGCTTACGCCACGCAATCGACTGTCACGGAAAGAAAGCCATCGGCGGCATCTCTGAGGGTGCAAGTAGCTGACGTGTACCACGATCGACAAATGCGTGTAGATGAATGCAATCGTCTGCGCGACGATTGGTCAAGACATCGCGCTGATTGCTGCTGCGCAACCGCGAGAACCTGTCCTGCGACCAAGCCGCGCAACTGGACGCTGCTGGATGCGAACCGCGCATTGCCGACGGTGAATTTGCTGAAAGATGATCTGAAGCAACTATGGGATCTCGCAGCGAAGCATGGGCCGAAAGTGGTGCGCAGGATGGAAGCGACGCGCCCAGGCGAGCGGACTGGAACCGCTCAAGGTAGTTGTGCGACGGCTGGAACCGTCCTTCTTGGCATCCTGTATCACTGCCCACGTCCGCTGGGCACCACCATGGTCGAAGGAATTAAACAACGAAGCGGAAGGAATGCGGAAGAGCCCGAGTTTAAAGCCAAGGCGAACGGGATAAAGACGCGGTCGACGACTCCTGTCGGCCATGCAGTTAGACTAGGCGGCTCCGCCCGAACCTGACACGCACATGCTGCAAGCACTCCGCGACAAGACCTCCGGCCCGATTGCCATGGTCATCCTTGGCCTTCTGATCATTGCTTTCGCCTTCGTGGGTGTGGAGCAGTATCTGGTCCAGCGGACCAGCACCACTGTGGCGACTATCGATGCGCCGCCGACCTGGTGGCAGTCGGCACCGGCATGGTGGCCAGTCTCGCTGCTGTGGGACCGGGACGAGGTGACGGTCGACGAGTTCCGCAGCGCCTTCGAGCAGGAGCGCCAGCAGCGACGTGATTACGAGGGAGACAGCTTCGATCCCCGCGCGTTCGAGAGTATGGAATCGAAACGCGCCGTCCTTGAAAGGCTCATCGACCGCGCGGTGCAGCGGATCGCCTCGGAGCAGGCGAATCTGGCTGTAAGCAACGAGCTCGTGCGTCAGACGATCGCCGGAATCCCAGCCTTCCAGGTGGACGGCAGGTTCAATCCCGAGCGGTACCAGTTGGCGCTCGCGTCAAGGGCGCCGGCGCAGACTCCCGCACAGTTCGAGCAGACGGTTCGCGACGCTCTCGGCGAGACGCTGCTGACCAGTTCGGTCGCGGGCAGCCATTTCGTCACCGAAGTGGAGATGGATCGGCTGGTTCGCCTGCTTGGGGAACGTCGTGACGTCGCCCTGCTGATGCTACCGCCTCCTGCAGTCGACGTCGCTTCGGTCAGCGACGAAGAGATCAGGGCATGGTACGAGCGCCGCAGAAGTGATTTTCGCCAGCCGGAAACGGTAAGCATCGAGTACGTCGAGCTCGATGCCGAGGCGATCCCTGCGCCAGCCGAAGCGGACGAAGCCACGCTCCGCGAGCGCTTCAAGGAGCGGCAGGGTCTTGTGGGCGAGCAGGAGCAGCGTCTGGCCTCTCACATCCTGATCGAGGTCGCTGAAGATGCGGATCCGGCCGCCCAGGAGGCGGCCCAGAAAGAGGCAGCCCAACTGGCTGCGCAGGCGCGTGCCCCCGGCGCGGATTTCGCAGCGCTCGTGGAGGCGAGCAGCGACGATATCGGGTCCCGCGACGCTGGCGGCGACATTGGCTGGATTTCGCGCGGTGCGATGCCGGAAGCTTTCGAACAGGCGCTGTTCGCGCTTGAGCCCGGGGCGGTAAGCGCTCCCGTCAAGACCGAGTTCGGCTGGCATGTGATCCAGCTTCGCGAGATCAAGGCAGGGCAGCAAGAGACCTTCGAGCAGGCCCGGGAGGGACTCGCACGTGAGCAGGCCGAGGCAGACCGCGAGCGCGCGTTGAATGAGCGTTCCGGCATCATCGTGGATTCCGTGCTGTCCAATCCGGGATCTCTGGCTTCGGCTGCCGAGGCCGCCAACCTGCCCGTGCAGAAGTCAGGTCCGTTCTCTCGCGACGCTTCGCTCGGAACCGAGATCAATCCGGCGGTTCGCCGTGCCGCGTTTTCCGAAGCCCTCATCCAGGACGGCACGGTCAGTGACCCGATCGAGTTGGCGCCGGATCACTTCATGTGGATCCGTGTCGTCGAGCACACGCCCGAGCGCACGCTGCCGCTCGAACAGGTCCGCGACCGTGTGCTCGAAGCTGTTCGAGCCGACCGCGCCAGAATCGCGGCGATGCAGCACGCAGATGCACTGCTGGCCCGCCTCCGGGGAGGCGAAAGCCTCCAGGCGGTGGCGGAAACCGAGGGCCTGAGCGAGCCGACGACGCTGCAGGATGTCCCGCGTGGCCAGCCCCTGCCGGATATCGGGACGTCCGAGACAGTGTTCTCCGTGCAGCCTCCAGCCAAAGGCGAGATCGCGCCGGGCAAGCATGTGCTTCCAGACGGGCAGGTCGTGCTTTTCGTGGTGCACAAGGTCACTCCTGGCGACGCGCAGCAGGTCGATCCGCAGCAGCGGGAAACGCTGCAGCAGCAGGTCGCCGATATCGCAGGCTCGCAGGCCGCCGAGTCGCTGGTCTCGTCGCTCCGCAGGAAGATGAAGATCGAGGTCGTCGAGAGCAGTCTCTGACCCGTCGGCCGGTCAGGCACAAAAACGCCCGGTAGACCGGGCGTTTTTCAAGCGGTTGGGTGGTTGCGCCTAGCTCTCGTGGATCCCGGTCATGCCGAGAATGTTGTATCCGGCATCGACGTAGGTCACTTCACCAGTGATCCCCGATGCAAGGTCGGAACTCAGGAACGCGGCAACGTTGCCGACGTCCTCGATCGTGACCGTGCGGCGAAGCGGCGCGTTCTCTTCGACATGGCCGAGGATCTTCCGGAAGCCGGCGATCCCTGCCGCCGCCAGGGTCTTGATCGGACCGGCCGAAATGGCGTTGACGCGCGTTCCTTCGGGTCCCAGGTTGCACGCCAGATAGCGCACGCTCGACTCCAGGCTGGCCTTCGCCACGCCCATCAGGTTGTAGCCTTCCAGCGCTCGTTCGGCGCCCAGGTAGGTGAGCGTGAGGATGGATCCGTTACGGCCGGCCATCTGCGGCCGTGCGGCCTTGGCGAGTGCCGAAAGCGAGTAGCTGGAAATGTCGTGGGCGATTGCGAAGCTCTCCCTCGTGAGTCCATCGAGGAACTGGCCTGCGATGGCTTCGCGCGGTGCGAATGCGATCGCATGCACGAGGATGTCCAGGCCGTCCCATCGTTCGCGCAGTTGTGCAAAGCACTGCTCGATCTGCGCGTCGTCGGTCACGTCCAGCGGCAGTACGATGTCGCTTCCATATGCGGCTGCCGCTTTCTCCACCCGCGACTTCAGTTTGTCATTCTGGTAAGTAAACGCGAGTTCGGCGCCTTCGCGGTGCATCGCTTCGGCGATACCGGTGGCGATCGATCGCTCGCTGGCGATGCCCGTGATCAGTGCGCGCTTGCCCTGCAGGAAGCCCATGGTTGTTCCTTGGTGATGACGTGGTGGCTGCGGGCCGGACCGGCCAGCGGGCGACTAGTTTGCCTTGCGGCCGGTTCTTGAGCCAGCCGCGCAGCGCGTCTGACTACTCGATGGCGCGCTCGCCAGAGTCGATGTTGAGTACGTGTCCGGGACGAATGATGCTGCGCATTGTCAGCTCGTTGCGTTCCACCAGTTCGCTCACGCGAACGCCGTAACGGCTGGCGACGCCGGACAAGGTGTCTCCGCGAACCACCGTGTGGCGGCGGACTTCGTTCTGCGTCTCAGACTTCCCGGGGGAGGGGGCATCGCCGCCCTCTACTGCAGCGCTTTTTGATGCCACCGGCTGCGCGACCTCGCGTGCGGAACCGGAAAGCAGCCCGCTTGCATTCGATGGCGCCGTCACGACCAGCAACTGCATGGCGCCGCTGCCGGGACGGGCGCCGGTGAGTACGGGATTGAGTCGACGCAGTCGCGATGTGTCCTGTCCGTTCCTGCTGGCCCAGCGTTCGATGTTTCGGATATCCGGCGGCAGCGTCATGGCCGTGAGCTCCGCGACTGGCCGGTCGATCGCGCGCAGCCATTCATGGTTTTCCTCAGCCGCGCTGAGCAGGCAGGAGAGCGCATGCAGTTTGCGCACATAGGCGTGGGTGATCGGTGCCAGCCCCGGCAATTGCGCAGGTGTCGCATCGCGCGCCACCTGTCCGGCACGCCTGAGCGAACCGAAAATCCGGTATTCACCTGCGTTGTAGGCCATCGCCGCAAGTCGCCAGTCGCCGGCGAACATGCCGTGCAGGGTCTTCAGATAACGCACGGCGGCCCGGGTGGAATCCACCGGCGACAACCGGCCGTCGTAGCCGTTGCGGATCGGAACCTTGTGGTTACGCGCGGTGACCGCAATCATCTGCCAAAGCCCGGCCGGACCAAGAGGGCTTCGCGCACCGGGCTTGTAGCCGCTCTCCACGAACGGGATCAGTGCGTACTCCGTGGGAAGGCTGGCTGCGCGCACGGCATCAACCACGTACGCGAACAGCGGCAGCAGATCATCGGCTTCGTTGGCCAGCCGTTTCGGTGCGGCGGCAAAATGCGTGCGCCAGCGGGCACTGGCGTCGGGGGAGCATTCAGGCTGGGCGAGACCTTCGCGAAAGTCGCGGTAAACATCCAGTCCGCTGCGGAGCTCTGTGGTCCGGGGCTCGGCCTGCGTTGCTCCGGCATCCGCATTGCCGGCTTGTGCCCGCACGGATCCGCTGGAGGCCAGGACCAGAAAGGTGAGGAGATGCGCGAAAGCCTGGCCGAGCCGAGTCATCCGCGGAAGCCATCCTTCCAGCGCCGAAGTGCGGCGAAGGTAGCCAGCTCGTCCTCGGGCGCAGCGCCCAACCAAGAGGCCACCGAGGCGATCACGGCCGGCTGGTCGCAGCGCAGGAACGGATTGCACTCGCGCTCCTGCGCGATCGTGCTGGGCAGGGTAGGCAACGCGGATTCCCGCATGGATCTGGCCTCTCGTGTGCGTTGCTGCAATGACGTGTTGTCGGGGTCGACGACCAGGGCGAAGTCGGCATTCGCGAGTGTGTATTCATGCCCGCAGCAGACCCGGGTGGATCCCGGCACCGACGCTAGCCGCGTCAGCGAGTTGTGCATCTGCGCGGGGGTGCCTTCGAAGATCCGACCGCAGCCGAGGCTGAAGAGGGTGTCACCGCAGAACAGGACAGGGTCTTCGCCGTGATCAGGTTCGAGCAGGAACGCGACGTGGCTGAGGGTGTGCCCCGGGACGGGGATCACCGTGAACCGCCATGTGCCAGCGCCGATCTGCTCGTCCTGCGAGACGATGGATGTTGCCAGTGGGATACGGGCGTCCTCCGGAGCGAACACCGGCAGCCCTGGCCAGCGCGACTGTAGTTGAGCGGTTCCGCCGATGTGATCCGGGTGGTGATGGGTCAGCAGCACGGCCACGGGACGCAGCCCCTGCTCGGCGGCAGCAAGCACCGGCGACGCCTCGCCGGGATCGACGATCACAGCGCGGCCGTCGTCTCCTGCCAGCGCCCAGATGTAGTTGTCCGACAGGGCGGGTAAGGCATGCAACAGCATCGTCATCACTCCTGATCGACCGTCGCGGCGCCCTGTCTACAAGGCAGCCCGGTTCAAGTGAAAGCCGACCTTGCCCCGTGGCCGCCGGGCGAGTCAACTTCCCCGGCCTGAATATGAACGGGTCCGGGCGAATCGATGCGGCCGTCAAGTGGAAGTGAACGCCGCCTCAGAAGCGTACAACCCGCCGAAAGTGTGTGCGCTTGGCGGTTCTGTCCACTGCGTAGTTCGGCAATCCTCCTGCTGAATCCACTTCGCCAACTCCCCTTTGCCGGCCTCCCCGGCAATAATGGTCGACATGACGAGCCTCACCAGCGAACCCTCTTCCATGCGCAACTCCGGCGACATGAAGTCCATCGAGATACACACCGACGGCGCATGCCTCGGCAACCCGGGCCCAGGCGGCTGGGCGGCGTTGCTGCGTTACAACGGACGTGAGCGCGAAATCGCCGGCGGCGACTCGGCCACCACCAACAACAGAATGGAGCTGATGGCGGCGATCATGGCGCTGGAAACCCTCAGCGAACCGTGCAACGTGGTGCTGCAGACGGATTCCCAATACGTGCGCCAGGGCATCACCGAGTGGATGAAGAACTGGGTGCGGCGTGGATGGAAGACGGCCGGGGGGGCTCCCGTGAAGAACCGGGATCTCTGGGAGCGGCTGCACCAGGCGGCGCAGCGCCACACGATCCAGTGGAACTGGGTGAAGGGGCATTCGGGTGACCCGGACAACGAGCGCGTCGATGTACTCGCGCGCGATCAGGCGCTGTTGCTCCGCGCCGCGGCGAACCAGTCTTGAGCGCGTCCGAAGCAAGCCAGCTGCGGCAGGTGATCCTCGACACCGAAACCACGGGACTGAGCTGGGAACGTGGCAATCGGGTGGTGGAAATAGGCTGCGTCGAATTCATTGGCCGACGGCCGACGGGACGCACCTTTCAGCGCTATCTCAATCCAGGTCGCGACTTCGAGCCGGGAGCTCGCGAAGTCACCGGCCTGACGCTTGAGTTCCTGGCCGACAAGCCTCGATTCGAGGAGATCGTCGATGAGTTTCTGGCGTTCATCGGTGGCGCGGAACTGGTCATCCACAACGCCGCTTTCGATGTGGGTTTCCTCGACAACGAGCTCACCCTGGCAGGTCCTCGATACGGACGGTTGAGCGAACGCTGCAGCGGGATTGAAGATTCGCTGCTGCTGGCGCGCCAGCGCTTCCCGGGACAGCGTAATTCACTGGACGCGCTGTGTAGGCGATTGGGCGTCGACAACGCCCATCGACAGCTGCACGGCGCCCTGCTTGACGCGCAGCTGCTGGCGGAGGTGTACCTCGGCCTCACGGGCGGGCAAACCGAGATCGGCTTCGATTCCGCGGAGGCAGGACCCGTGGCGGAGGCCATCGTTCACATGGGGAAAGGCGTCAAGCCGCGACCGCGGGTAGTCGTCGACATGCAGGATCTGGCTGCGCACGAAACGCGACTGCAGAAGTTGCGGAAGAAAGCCGGCGCGGCGGTGTGGGACCTCATTCCCGCCGCTGCGGAGCGGGTCGATCTTGAAGAGGTCTGCTGATCGCCGGAAACGGTCGGCCGCTGCGGCGCCACGCGTCAGTGGCTGCGCACCAGCATCACGGTGACATTGTCCGACCCGCCGCCGTCGAGGGCTGCGGCCACCAGCGTATCCACACATTCCTGCGCACTGCAGTCGTTGTGCGCCAGCACCCGGGCGATGCTCCGATCGTCGACTTCCTCCGTCAAGCCGTCGCTGCACAGCAGCAACTGCATGCCGGGGCGCAGCTCGCCGTTCATTGTCTCCACCTTGAGGTTGGCCGGATCGGTAACGCCGAGTGCCTGGGTGACGACATTTCGATGCGGGTGGCTGCGCGCCTGCTCGTGGGTGATCGCTCCGTTGGCGATCAGTTCCTGCACGTAGCTATGGTCCTGTGACAATTGCGCCAGTTGTCCTTCGCGCCAGAGGTACACACGGCTGTCGCCGACCCAGGCCACCTCGAAGCGGTTGCCGCTGACACGTGCGGCGACCACCGTGGTGCCCATCGGCAGGCCGCCGTGGCGCCGGCGCGAGGTGCGGATGATTTCCTCGTCGGCAATCCTGATCGCCTGCGTCAGCGGCGTCCCGTCGCGGACCTCGCGGACGATGGATTCCCGGGCCAGTGCGCTTGCCACCTCGCCGTGCTCGTGGCCGCCCATGCCGTCCGCGACCAGCCACAAGCCCAGTTCGCTGTCGCCGAAGTAGGTGTCCTCGTTGAGATCCCGACGCAAGCCGACGTGCGTCAGGTGTCCGAATTCGATCATGGGTGGGTCACGCTGGCCGGATCGCGATCTTCAGGATGTCAACGCGATGATCGGGGGCTGACGGCCGCCAGGCAAGGCGCACTGCCGCATGGGCGGCTTGCTGTTCCCTCACCAGCGCCAACTGCGTCCGCTTGCTCGCGCTGGGCGAAAACGAAAAGGGCTGCCGAAGCAGCCCAGGACGTATCTGGCGGAGAGGGGGGGATTCGAACCCCCGGTACGCTATAAACGTACGCCTGATTTCGAGTCAGGTACATTCAACCACTCTGCCACCTCTCCGGTGGTACCGCGCGCGGTAGCTGATGCGCGCGGTGCGTCATGATACGGGGCGCGGCCCGGTGCGACAAGGCGCGGCTTGAGCCCGTTACACTATCCGGCCATTTCACTCGAACGGCGGCGTCATGTCCGAAGTCCTGGTCCCGGTGTCCTTTGGTGAGCTGCTCGACAAGATCGCGATCCTGCAGATCAAGTCCGAGCGGATGAACGACGAGGCGAAGCTTGCCAACGTCCGCCACGAGCTGTCGGCGCTGGAGAAGACCTGGATGGTGCATCCTGCGGCCGGGAACGACATCGTGCGGCTGCGATCGGAACTCAAGGCAGTCAACGAACGTCTATGGGAGATCGAGGATGACATCCGGTTGAAGGAGAAGGCGCAGGCGTTCGATGACGACTTCATCCGTCTGGCGCGCAGCGTCTATTTCGAGAACGACGAGAGGGCGAGGATCAAGCGCGAGATCAATACCGCCCTGGGTTCGGAGTACGTCGAGGAAAAGTCCTACCAGGACTACCGCGCCGACGCCGCGCCCTGATCCGGGCAGGGGCGGCACTCAAGGCTCGCGGCGGCCAGGAGAAAGCAGGTCGCCGCGGCGATGGCTTCTGCGGTCGCCAGCAGGCGTCTCGCGGCAGGCTCGCCGACCAACTGCACTGGGCTTCCGGCCGCCGACCATAGCCTGCTGTCCGCCACCGCTGGCGCCGGAGCAGGTCCGCCAAGGGCGCGGGTTTTGCGTCGGGGTGCATACCGGCCTGTCACGTGGATGATGCCGGGCAGGAATGGTGCGGCTGCCGTGAACCATTCTGCAGCGTGCGGACTCCTGGCAGCGTGCGGACTCCTGCTGGCAGCCTCGCCGTGGAGAACGCCGGTGGTGTTCAGCGGCTTTGGAAGTCCGCGACAAAACGCTCGAATGCAGCCATGGCGTCGTCTACGGTAATCAGGTCCATCACACCTTGGTGTTCGATCTTTCGGCCCCAGGAAAGCATTTCGGCGGGCCGGCGGAGGTATTTCCTCGCGGCGTCGTCGTAACGGTCCACGCAGTACCTGCGATCGCTGTAGGGACCGCTGCGCGCCGGGTTGCTCGCCGCATGCAGCCCAAGCACCTTCGTGCCCATGGCGTTGGCGATGTGCATCGGCCCGGAGTCCGGAGTCATCACCAGGTCGGCCCGCTCGAGCAGCGCAGGCAGCTGCTTCAGGGTGTCGCGCCCGACGAGGTCCAGCGCGGGCCTCTGCATCGCGGACAGGATCGCGTCGGTCGTCGTCCGCTCGAGATCGCTTCTGCCACCGCACATGATGACGCGCCAGCCGCGGTCGGCCGCATGGTCGGCAACGGCGGCGTAACGCTCCGCCCGCCAGTTGCGCAGCACGTGACTGGAGCACGGCGAAATGATCAGGCTCGGGGTGCCGTCCTGCGGCCACTGTGCCCGCGCCCATTCCCGCGCCTCGGCCGGAATGGGCAGATCCCAGCGCACCTGCGTCTGGCGCAGGCCCAGCGGCTCGCAGAAGCTGCCGATCGCGTCAAGCACGTGGATGCCGGGCCGGTCGGGAATCCGTTCGTTGACGAACAGACCGTGGCCATCCTTCGATCGGCTCCGGTCGTAACCGATCCGCCGGGCCGCCGGAACGAACGCCGACAGCAGGTTGGCGCGCGCGGCTACCTGCATCTGCAGCAGCGCGTCGAACTTTCCCGCCACGTGCTGGCGCAATTCCTCGCGGACGTGGCGCATACCGGCGAAACCACTCTTCTTGTCGTACTCGACGAACTGGACTCTCTCCAGGCCTTCGAGCAGCCGTCGCTCGGCCTTTCCGATGATCCACACGAGGCGGCTTTGCGGCAGCCCGGACAGCAGGGTGCGCACCAGCGGCACGACGTGGGTGGCGTCGCCGAGCGCGGACAGGCGCAGGAGGCAGATCGAAGCAGGCGCAGGCAATACGTGAATTGCTAGACTCCTTGGAATGATGGGCTATGACGCCACCGAAGGTTTGCTGCCGTTCCGCGATGACAGCGGTTATGGCGCGATCCTGTTCGACCTCGAACGCGTGCGGCAAGCATCGCCCGATTGGTTCTCGCCGTCATTCTGGGGCGAAAAGGCGCGCCCGGTGGAAAGTGGCGGTCGTGGCGGTGCATGGTTCGTGGATGCGCCGTTCGGGCCTTCGGTGTTGCGCTGTTATCTGCGTGGCGGATTGATGTCCCATTTCAATCGCGACCGCTACTGGTGGCGCGGTGCCGCGCAGACCCGCAGTTTCGCCGAATTCCGGCTTACCCGCGCGGCGGTCGCCAAGGGTGTGCCGGTGCCGCAGCCGATCGCCGCCTATTACCGCCGCGATGGACTGCACTATCACGCGGCAATCCTGATCGAGCGCCTGGAGGACGTGCGCACGCTCGCCGACCGCGCCGCCGTCGCCGGCGATGGTGCGCCCTGGGAGGAGGCCGGACGCCTGATAGCGCGCGCGCACCGCGCCGGGCTCGACCACGCCGACCTCAACGCCCATAACCTGTTGTTCGACGCCACCGGCCGCGGATGGGTGATCGACCTGGACCGTGGCCGCATGCAGATTCCCGCGACCGGCTGGCGCGAGCGCAACCTCGCGCGGCTGAAAAGGTCGCTGATGAAAGTCCGTGGCGCGCGCGCGCCTGCGGAAGTGGAGCGCGACTTCCAGCGCCTGCGCGGCGCCTACGACCAGGTCTGGGCGCGAGGGTACTGAGATGAGCTGGAGCCTGCGCCTGCAGGGGGTTGGCAACGCCTCGGCGGTGGAACTGGGTTCGGCGATGGCCACGATCGAGCAAGACGACGTGCCCTGGTTGACCATCGACTGCGGCGGAGAAGGATTGACCGCGTATCTGGACACCTATGGACAGGCGCCGGATGCGGTGTTCATGACCCATGCGCATCTGGACCATGTCGGCGGCTTCGAGCGCTGGTTCGTCGACAGCTACTTCAACCCCGAGCGCCGCGGCCGGGTACGCGTCTACGTGCCGGCGCCACTGGTGCCGATCCTGCACCAGCGGGTCGGCGACTATCCCAACGTACTGGCTGAGGGCGGCGCCAATTTCTGGGACGCTTTCCAGCTGATTCCGGTGGGCGCCTCGTTCTGGCACCAGGGCGTTCGGCTGGAAGTCTTTCCGGTGCGCCACCATTGGCCGGACACGGCCTTCGGCCTGCGACTGCACGGCAGCCTGGTCTGGACCGGCGACACCCGGCCGATTCCCGAGGCACTCGCGCGCTTTGCGGGGGCGAATGAACTGATCGCGCACGATTGCGCCCTGCACGGAAACCCGTCACACAGTGGAATAGAGGACCTGGAGCGCGAATACCCGCGCGAGCTGCTCGATCGATGCCTGCTGTATCACTACGCCAGCCGCGAAGAGGGCGACGCGCTGGTCGCACGCGGTTATCGCGTCGCGAGGCCGGGAGATCTGGTCGCGCTGGCCGAAACGACGGCCGAGCGGGTGGCCACCGACAGCCACAAGAGCGGCGACCCCGCCGGCTGACCTCGGCACCCGCGTCGATCGATACCGTTGCTGCCTTCCGGCCCTGGCGGAGTTTTCGACCTAGCGTCGCGAGGGGCCGACGGGGCCACCATGGAGACTTGCTGGTTCATCCCGGGCGCTTGCGAAAATCCCCGGAACGTTCTGGAACTGCTGCTTGTCGCGCGGTGCCGCCGTGGCCGGCTGCACCTGTTGGAACTGGCGGAGAGAGGGGGATTCGAACCCCCGAAGCGCGGTTTAGACGCTTACACACTTTCCAGGCGTGCTCCTTCAACCACTCGGACACCTCTCCGCGCCTGAACCACTGCCCCGAAAGGCGGCTTGGGGCCGTCCTTCAGAACCGCGAAGTCTAACGGGATGCCTCGCTTCCAACAAGCGTGCCCGACCAGTGCGACGATGACCGGCGAAAGCCACCCGTGCGGCGCGTGGCACAATGCCCGGGGTCGTTCCCGCGCCGACCTGGCCGAAACGGCCGCCGCCCCGACAGGCCACCCAAAGGTACCGATGTCCTACCTCGTGCTCGCCCGCAAATGGCGCCCGAAACGCTTCGCAGAACTGGTCGGACAGGAGCACGTCGTGCGTGCGCTGACCAATGCGCTGGATACCGGACGCATCCACCACGCCTTTCTCTTCAGCGGAACCCGCGGTGTCGGCAAGACCACCATCGCGCGCATCTTCGCCAAGTCGCTCAACTGCGAGCGCGGCACTTCGGCGGAGCCCTGCGGTGAGTGCAGCGCCTGCCTGGACATCGACGCCGGACGCTTTCTCGATCTGCTGGAGATCGACGCCGCAAGCAACACGGGTGTGGACGATGTTCGCGACGTGATCGAGAACGCGCAGTACATGCCATCGCGCGGACGCGTGAAGGTCTATCTGATCGATGAAGTCCACATGCTGTCGAAGGCGGCGTTCAACGCGCTGCTGAAGACGTTGGAGGAGCCGCCGGGACACGTGAAGTTCCTGCTGGCGACCACCGATCCGCAGAAACTGCCGGTGACCGTGCTGTCGCGGTGCCTGCAGTTCAATCTCAAGCGGCTCGACGAGGCGCAGATCAGCAGCCAGATCAACAAGATACTGGAGGCAGAAGGCATGGCAGCCGAGGACGGAGCGGTTCGCCAGCTCAGCAAGGCCGCCGACGGCAGCCTGCGCGACGGCCTTTCGCTGCTCGACCAGGCCATCGCCTACACCGGCGGCAAGCTCGACGACGCCGCGGTGGCGGGGATGCTCGGAACGGTCGATCGCACCCGCGTGGGCACGATCCTGTCGGCGCTGGCCGACGGCGACGGAACCTCGTTGCTGGCCGAAGTCAGCGCGCTCGCCGAGTTCTCGCCGGACTGGGGCAGCGTGCTGGAGGCGCTGACCGAAGCGCTGCACCACGTGCAGGTCCGGCAACTGGTCCCGGATGCGGAGATCGACCAGCCTGGAACGGATCTGGACGCATTGGCCGCGGGCGTGCGGCCGGAGGTGGTGCAGATCTGGTATCAGATGGCGCTCAATGGCCGGCGCGATTTGCCGTTCGCGCCCAGCCCACGTGCGGGATTCGAGATGAGCGTGCTCAGGATGCTCGCCTTCCGGCCGGCGGGCGACGAGGTCCAGCGCAGCCGGCAGGACGCCGCGCCGAACCCGGTGCGCCCGCCCGCGAGGTCACCCACTGCGACGCCCCGGCCAGCATCCGCCTCACCCGCTGCGGTGGCTGGAGCATCGCGGAGCGACGAATCCTCCGCGCTCCGCGCCGCTCCGCTCCCGACTTCGCCCCAGGCGGCAGCCGCGGACCCCATCCGCTCCGCTGGCGCAGCCGCGGAGGCATCACCGGGCACCGGCCCGGCCGGGATTGCCGATGCCGACGCCTGGCACGCGCTGATCGCGGACAGCAACCTTCGCGGGCCGGGGCGGCTTCTGGCCGAACATGCGGGCTTCGTCGCCTGTCGTGATGACGTGCTGGTCCTGTCGCTACCCGAGGAGGACGCGTTGCTGCGCAGCGAGGGTGCGACCCGGATGCTGTGCCAGGCCTTGGCGCCGGCACTCGGATCTGCGCTTCAGGTCCGATTCGAGTCCGCCGAACGCCCTGTGGAATCGCTGCGGGCCCGCAACGACCGTGCACGCGACCAGCGCCAGGTCGCTGCCGAACAGGCGTTCCTGAGCGACCCCGACGTAAAGCGGCTGATGGAAAAGCACGGTGCCCAACTGGTGCCGGACTCCATCCGGCCCCTGGACGAGACCTGAATCGGATCGGCTGCACTTGAATTGCGCGGACCTGCGCGCATTGAGTCCCGACGTACTTCTCCCATCACTTCACGAGTAAAACGACATGCGCGGAAATATCGCCCAACTCATGCAGCAGGCGCAGCAGATGCAGGAAAACATGCAGCGTGCGCAGGAAGAACTCGCCGGCCTGGAAGTCACCGGCAACGCCGGTGGCGGCATGGTCAACATCACCCTCACCGGGCGCATGGAGTGCCGCAAGGTGCGCATCGACCCGAGCGTGTTGACCGACCCGGAAATGGCGGAAGACCTGATAGCCGCCGCGTTCAACGATGCCGTCAACAAGGCCAATGCGGCCTCTCAGGAGAAGATGGGTGCGGCGACCGCCGGCATGCCACTCCCGCCCGGCATGAAGATGCCGTTCTGATCGTTTGCCCCCCCCCCCCC
>JALYOF010000042.1 GCA_030857025.1 Pseudomonadota bacterium
CCACCGAAGCGCTCGGCGCCCAGCTTGGTCAGCGCTGCCGTCAGCGTGGTCTTGCCATGGTCAACGTGGCCAATCGTGCCTACGTTCACGTGCGGCTTGGTGCGCTCGAATTTTCCCTTGGCCATGACAGTCGCTTCTCTTCTGGGGCGGATGGTGGTCGCGGCAGCTGCAGTGCAGCGCCGCAATGGCTTTCGAATCTGGTGCTCACGAAAGGAATCGAACCTTCGACCTCCTCCTTACCAAGGAGGTGCTCTACCGACTGAGCTACGTGAGCAGATTGTTCCTGCAGGGTGTTTCCGGTGACACCGAATCGGTCAATGGAGCGGAAGGCGGGAATCGAACCCGCGTAATCAGTTTGGAAAACTGATGTTCTACCATTGAACTACTCCCGCGCCGAAACCACTCTGCCTGGGCCTTGCACCGTGCGCTGGTAAGGCGCCCGGGTACTGCATGAATCTGTTACGACAGCATTTTAGACCACTGAAACCTGCACTGGTGGAGGGAGGTGGATTCGAACCACCGAAGGCGTAAGCCAGCAGATTTACAGTCTGCCCCCGTTGGCCGCTTGGGTATCCCTCCAAAGAGCCCGCAATTCTGGCGTGCCGTAGACAGGATGTCAACGGGCGACTTCGAAGTCGGCAGGGAGAGCAGGACTGTCCGCAAAGAACGCCAAAGGCGCGAAAAGAGCCTGACGAAGCAGGTCAGCGTGTTGCGGCCCTCAGACGCGGTTCCAGCACTACCCTGCGGGCTCGCAGCCGGACCCTTGGCCGCTGTGGATCTGGCCAGGCCATCAACGCGGCCGATCTTCGACTCCTCACTCGCCGGATGGTCCTCCAAAGCTCCTTTTGGCGGCCTTCGCGTCCTTCGCGGACCACACCGCTCTCAGACGTTGAACAGGAAGTGCAGCACGTCGCCTTCGCGGACCAGGTACTCCTTGCCTTCCTTGCGCAGACGACCTGCTTCGCGGGCGCCGGACTCGCCCTTGTACTGGATGTAGTCGTCGTAGCCGATGGTCTCGGCGCGGATGAAGCCCTTCTCGAAGTCGGTGTGGATGACCCCGGCCGCCTGGGGCGCGGTCGAGCCGGCTTTCACGGTCCATGCGCGAACCTCCTTTACGCCTGCGGTGAAGTAGGTCTGCAGGCCCAGCAAGGCATACGCTGCGCGGATGACGCGATTGAGTCCCGGCTCTTCCAGTCCGAGATCGGCAAGAAAGGTATCGCGGTCGGCATCGTCCAGTTCGCTGAGCTCTTCCTCGATCGCCGCCGATACCGGCACCACCTGCGCGCCCTCGCCCTCGGCACGGGCACGCACCGCGTCGAGGTGGGGGTTGTCGGTGAAGCCGTCCTCGAGCACGTTGGCCACGTACATCACCGGTTTGAGGGTCAGCAGAAACAGGTCGCGGATCTGCAGCCGGTCGTCCTCGCTCAGCTTCAACGCGCGCGCGGGTGTACCGGCGTCGAGGGCTGCGCGGACGCGGCCGAGCACCTCCGCCCGCACCTTTGCGTCCTTGTCGCCGGTCTTGGCCGAGCGCTCGGCGCGCTGCAGGGCCTTGTCGACGCTTTCCAGGTCGGCCAACGCCAGCTCGGTGTCGATCGTCTCGATATCGGCGATCGGGTCCACCTTGTTGTTGACGTGGATGACGTCGGCGTTCTCGAAGCAACGCACCACGTGGGTGATCGCATCCACCTCCCGGATGTGGGCGAGGAATTTGTTCCCGAGCCCTTCCCCGCTGGCCGCGCCGGCCACGAGGCCCGCGATGTCCACGAATTCGATCACCGTCGGCAGCACCTTCTGGGGCTTGACGATGTCGGCGAGCGCATTGAGCCGGGGATCGGGAACCGGCACCACGCCGACGTTGGGCTCGATCGTGCAGAAGGGGAAGTTCGCCGCGGCGATCCCGGCCTTGGTCAGGGCATTGAAGAGGGTCGACTTGCCGACGTTGGGCAGGCCGACGATGCCGCATTTGATGCCCATTGGAACTCCTGGATTTGGTAGGCGGAAAATGGGAACGGGACCGGATTGAACCGTGTTACCCGCCCGATTCCCGAGCCGGATTTTCTTGAAGGAAGGAGGCTTTTCGAAAAGTGGCAATGCACCGGGTGTTTTCGCACCAGCCCAGCACTTCCGCGCTGATTTCCGGGGCACCCGCGGAGTCGAAGCCAGGTCCGGCAATCGCGATCGCCACGGCCCCCGCTTTCCTACTCGCCATTCCCCGCCCCTTTAGCCGTATGCAGCCGCTTCATCGCTCCGTTGATGTCGCCGGACGCCACCAGCGGCAGCGCGTCCATGGCATCGGCGATGGCCCGCAACATCGAGGCCTCGTCACCCATGCTGGGCCGACCAAGGACCCACGGGGTAACGAGATCCTTGTGGCCCGGATGACCAATGCCGATCCGCAGCCGGTGGAACTGACCGTGCCCCAGCAGGCGCATCGTGTCGCGAAGACCGTTCTGCCCGCCGTGGCCGCCATCGAACTTGAGCCGCGCCGTGCCGGTCGGGAGGTCGAGATCATCGTGCGCCAGCAGCGCTTCGGCGGGCTCGATCTTCCAGAAATTGAGCGCGGCAATGACCGATTTGCCGGAAAGATTCATGAAGGTGGCAGGCTTCAGCAGCCATACCGGTTGACCCTCAAGCTCGGCCCTGGCGGCCTGCCCGAACAGTTTGGACTCCAGCGACCAGCGGACGCCGAGTTTTTCCGCGAGCGCATCCACAAACCAGAACCCGGCATTGTGCCGGGTCCGGGAGTGTTCGGGACCGGGGTTGCCCAGTCCGACGATCAGGCGCAAGCCGGCCATTGTGTTCGAAATAACCCGCCCGACTCCCGCGCGCCGTCGGCGCGCAGGAAGCCGGAAACCGGCTTACTTCTCTTCGTCCGACTCGTCGACTTCGATCGCAGGCACATCGGCCTGCTTCGTCGCATCGACCACTGCGGCGGTCTCTTCGGTATCGGTCTCTTCCGTCTCGACCCGGCCCTGGCGGGCGATGACCACGGCAACGTCATGCTCCTTGCCGAGCTTCAGTTCCGGAATCTCCACGCCCTTGGGCAGTTTGACGTCCGACAGGTGGATCATGTCGCCAAGCTTGAGGTTGGCCAGGTCGATCTCGATGAACTCCGGCAGATCTTTCGGCAGGCAACTGACGTGCACTTCGTTGAGCTCGTGGGTGACCACGACGTCGGAAGCCTTGCCGGCCGGCGAGGTGTCCTGGTTCAGGAAGTGCAGCGGCACCGCGACCTTGACCGGCTGGTTCGCGCTCACGCGCTGGAAGTCCAGGTGAATGATGATCTGCTTGAACGGGTGGCGCTGCATGTCACGCAGCAACACGCTTTCGACCTTGCCGTCGATGTCCAGGTTCAGGATCGACGAGTAGAACCACTCGTTCTGGCTTGCGACCCAGATCTTTTCCTGGTCCAGCTGGATCGGCATGGGCTCGGCGCTGCCGCCGTAGACGATGGCCGGGATCCCGGACGCGTGGCGGAGGCGGCGGCTCGCACCCTTCCCCTCTACCTTGCGGCCGGTGGCCTTGATGGTGTGATCGGACATTGTTGTTTACTCACTTTTGCGTTGGGTCGCCTCGCGGCGATTTGGACACTCACCCGCGACCAGATGAGTGTGGTTCGGGACCCGGGATCCGGGGCTCGATGATTTCAGTCCACGTACAGGGAACTCACCGACTCGCCGAAGGCGATGCGGCGAATGGTTTCGGCGAGCAGTTCGGCGACGCTGAGCTGGCGGATGCGGTTGCATGCGCGTGCCGCATCGGTCAGCGGGATGGTGTCGGTGACGACCAGTTCATCCAGTTGGGAACGGGAAATGTTGTCGAGCGCCGCGCCCGAGAGCACCGGGTGGGTGCAGTAGGCCACGACTTTCAACGCGCCCTGCGCCTTCAGCGCGGCCGCCGCGGCGCACAAGGTGCCGGCGGTGTCGACGATGTCGTCGACCAGCACGCAGACCTTGCCTGAGACGTCGCCGATGATGTTCATGACCGTGGAGACGTTCGCGCGCGGGCGGCGCTTGTCGATGATCGCCAGGTCCGCATCGTCCAGGCGCTTGGCGATGGCTCGGGCGCGCACCACACCGCCGACGTCCGGCGACACGACGATCAGGTTGTCGGTGCCGTGCGCCCGCCAGATATCCGCCAGCAGAAGGGGCGAGGCGTAGACGTTGTCGACCTGCATGTCGAAAAAGCCCTGGATCTGGTCGGCGTGCAGATCGACGGTCAGCACGCGGTCGGTACCGACGGCACTGAACATCTTCGCCGCGACCTTGGCGGTAATCGGCACCCGCGACGAGCGCGGACGGCGGTCCTGGCGCGCGTAGCCGAAGTACGGCACCACGGCGGTGACGCTGCTGACCGATGCGCGCTTGAGCGCGTCGACCAGCACCAGCAGTTCGACCAGGTTTTCCGCGCTGGGGGCGCAGGTCGACTGGATCACGAAGACCTCCTGTCGCCGCACGTTCTCCTCGATCTCGACCTGCACCTCGCCGTCGGAGAACCGTCCGACCAGGGCCTTGCCCAGACGGATGCCCAGTTCCTTGCAGACAGCGTCGGCCAAGGGCCGGTTGGCGTTTCCACTGAAAACCAGCAAGTTGCGATCGGTCTGCAAGGTGGCTCTCCGCGCAATCTGGGCGCTGGGGGACTGCTTGACACCTTCGAGAAGTCCGTTCATGGGCTGCGCGGACTCCGTGAAGTCGGTGGTAGGTGGCAGGGACGGTAGGATTCGAACCTACGAATGCCAGGATCAAAACCTGGTGCCTTGGGCCTCTTGGCGACGTCCCTACTGTTTGTTGGCCTGGATCCCTTGGGCCTGGTGTTCATCGAGCGCGAGCTGCAGCGGCGACCGCGCAGCCCCTGCTGCCAGCCACGCAACGAGCCCTGCAGGCAGAGCCGCCAGCCCCGCTTCGGCGGATTCGCGCGTGGCGAATTCGACGAAGCAGCCGCTGCCCGAACCGGTCAGGTGCGCCTTGCCGATCATCGACAGGGCGGCAAACGCAGCCTCGACGGCTGGTTCGCGCCTGCGCAACACCGGCTCGAACGCGTTCCCGAGCGGCATGCCCGAAACGAAGTCGGTCATTGTCGCGGGCGCGGCATCACGCGTCAATTCCGCCGCCGCAAACAGAGCCGCCGTGGGCGATGGGACCACCGGATCGGTCAGCAGGTACCAGGCAGCCGGCAGCGCGATCGGCGTCAGCCGTTCGCCCACGCCTTCGGCCCAGGCGTTGTGCCCGCGCACGAAAACCGGCACGTCCGCGCCCAGCTGAAGCGCCAGTTCGGCCAGGCGATCGAGCCCCAGCCCGGTACCCCAGAGTGCATCGAGCGCCACCAGGACGGTCGCCGCATCCGACGATCCGCCGCCGAATCCGCCACCCGAAGGAATCCGCTTCTCGACAGCGATGTCGGCGCCCAGGGATGTCTTTGCCGACGATTGCAGTAGAAGCGCTGCTCGCACGGCCAGATCGTCGTGCTCGGCGACACCGGGCGCGGACTCGCCGTGTCGGCAGATCCGCGCGTCGTTCCTCACCCGCAACCTGATGGTGTCGCCCCAGTCCAGCAGTCGGAACACGGTCTGCAGCAGGTGATAGCCGTCGGCCCGACGACCGGTGATGCGAAGGAACAGGTTGAGCTTGGCCGGCGCCGGCCAGGTGCTCCAGCCGGCCGCCCCGTTCAACGCGATCATCTGGCGGGCACGCCCTGGTCCGGTGAGAGCGCCCAGTCATCGACGACCAGCCTCACCCGGGCCGCGTCGCGGCGCGCGTCGATGCGCAGGGGTCGCAGCAGCGGAGCGGCGGTCGCGTCGGCGGCAGGCCAGGTGTATTGGATCTGCCAGCCACCCTGATCGATGCGCGACGGCAGGCCGTCAGCGCCGTAAACGATTTCGGCGCTGCCCAGACCGGGGGCGCGCAGCCCTCGGACCCAGTCCGAAAGGGCGACCACCGGTATATCCCATCCGGTGGCCTGCAGCAGCAGCGATCGGGCATCGTCACCGTGTCTCACGCCGCCTTCGAGCCCTTCCAGCAGCGCGTCGCCGGGCGCTCCAGTCAGTCGCCAGCTCTGCCGGGTAACGGGGGCGCTGAGGGACACCTCGAAGCTCTGTCCCGACTGATGCCATTCGATCTTCCCGCTGCCGCCCCTTCCGTCGGTGGCGACTGCGATGCGGCCGCTCATCGACCAGTCCGGCTGCATACGCAATAGCGACTCGCGGGCGACCTGGCGGGCTTCGGCTGCGGCGATCTGGTCGTCGGGAAGATCCGGGCGCACGGTCCGGCCCGCACAGGCCGCGAGCACCAGCGGCAGCGCAAGCCCGACGACGAAAATCCGCAAGTTCATGGGGGTCACTGCTCGCCTCCAACGGGCATCCCGGCTTTGTCGAGCGCCCGTTTGAGGGCGCGATTGTCAGGATCCAGCTTGCGCGCTTCGGCGAAATACTTCTGCGCTTCCTGACGACGGCCCAGAACCCACAGAACCTCGCCCAGGTGCGCGGCGATCTCGGCGTCCCGCTGCAGCGCAAAGGCGCGTCGCAACTCGGTGAGCGCCTCCTCGTTGCGTCCGAGCCGGTAGAGCACCCAGCCGTAGCTGTCGATGATCGCGGCGTTCCCCGGCTCGGCGGCGCGGGCGCGATTGATCAACTCCAGCGCTTCCCGGTACCGGGTGGTGCGATCGGCGAGGGTGTAGCCCAATGCGTTCAGGGCAGCGACGCTGTCGGGCTCGGCAACCAGGATCTGGCGGAAGTCCGCTTCGGCGCGGGCAATCTCGTCGCGGCGCTCCCAGGTCAGCGCGCGGGCGTAGAGCAGCTCCGCGCTGTCGGGGAATGCCGCCAGTCCGCGCGCAAAAGCATCCAGCTCGGCTGCGTCCTGTCCTGCCTTCTGGTGCAGGTCCGCCTCCAGCACGTAGGCGTCACGCCGCGCACCCTCCGGCGCCTCCGCATCGGCCTGCAGGTCGGCGAGCAACTTGAAGGCCTCGCCGGCGCGCTTCAGTTCGAACAGCACATTTGCGCTGCGCAACTGCGCCAGCCAGCGTTGCGGCCCCCCGGGAACCCCTCGATACCACGTCAGGGCCTCTTCGAAGTGATCAAGGAACTCGGCCATCTGCCCCAGCAGCAGACGCCGCTGCGGGTCGGGCTTCGCAGCATCGCGGCTTAGCTCCCGATAGAGTGCGAGCAGGGACGCCTTGTCTTCGTCGCGGGCCAGCAGCGAGGCGCGCATTGCGTAGGACTGGTCGTCCTGCGGGCCCTGCGCAAGCACACGGGCGGCGGCGGCGAAATCACCGAGCGCGTCGTACTCCGCGGCGACCGAGAGCCGCAGCCCGTCGTCGCCACTGGCCTCGGCGGCCACGGTCTCGAGCACCTCCCGGGCTTGATCGAGCCGCCCGGCCTCGCGAAGCTGGCTGGCCCTGAGCAGTGCCACGCGCGGCTCGCCGGGGAAGCGCTCGACGACCTCGGCCACGATGCGCTCGGCCAGCTCCGGCCGCTCAAGGCGCTGTGCCAGTCCGCCGAAGGCAAGCCATGCCTGCAGGTTCTGGGGGATGCGCTGCTCGTCGAGCAGCGCCTCGAGCACGCGGGCGGCCTGCGGCTGGTCCGCGGCACCGGTCATCAGCACGCCCACTGCCTGCCGCCAGCCCTCGCGGGGCGACTGCAGCAGCGCCGCCAGATGCTTGCGGGCGCCCGACTCGTCGTTGCGGCGCAACGCGAGCATGGCCTGGGCAGCCTCGAAGGGGTCGCCGGCACCGCCAAGCTCACGCCACAGCCCGAGCGCCTGTGCGGTGCGCGTGTCATCGCGCGCCAGCAGCGCAACCTGGGTCGCACGCTGCGCCAGGGTGATGTCGCGCGCCGCTTTTGCAGCGTCGAGATAGCCCCCGGCGGCTTCTTCCAGGCGCCCGGCCTGGAGATCGAACTCGGCGATCAGCAATGGTTCCAAAGCGCGCGTGGTGGCGTCGCCTGGCGGCTGCGGCGCCGACTTCGGCGGTGGCGCTGCCAGCACGGGAGATGCAAAGGCAAGCGTCAGTGCCACCGCCGCGGCGGCGAGACCTGAACCGAACGAAATGACAACTGGGGGCATGGGATTCGACCGGGCCGGTAGAATGGCGACCTTCAGCCGTCGCAGCTTATCGCACGCGCCTTAATGCACCGTACGACACTGGAATCCCCGTCTCCGCAATGAGCCTGTGCGTCCTCGGCATCAATCACCAGACCGCGCCGGTCAGCCTGCGCGAGCGCGTGGCATTTTCCGCCGAGGCAGTGCCTGCCGCGCTGGCGAGCCTTCGCGAGTTGCCCCAGGTCGTCGAGGTCGCGCTGCTGTCGACCTGCAATCGCACCGAACTCTATGCCGTTACCGATGACGACGGCCGGGCCCTTGGCGAGTGGCTGGCGACGCATCCGCACGGACCGGCCCATGCTCAATCCGGCGCCGGCGATGCGCTCCATGGCTACCTTTATCGTCACGCCGATGCAGATGCGGTGCGTCACCTGTTCCGGGTCGCGATCGGACTTGATTCGCTGGTGCTCGGCGAGCCGCAGATCCTGGGCCAGGTGAAGGAGGCCTGGGCCGCCGCGCGTGCCGCGGGGTGCCTCGGCGGCCAGCTCGACCGGCTCTTCCAGCATGCGTTCAGCGCCGCCAAGCGCGCGCGCACCGACACCCGGATCGGCGCCAACCCGGTGTCGGTGGCTTCGGCGGCAGTGCGACTGGCGCAGGAATCCTTTGCGCGGCTGGATGAGTCCACGGTGCTTCTGATCGGCGCGGGCGAGACCATCGAGATCGCTGCTCGCCACCTCGTCCAGGCCAAGGCCAAACGCCTGCTGGTGGTCAACCGCACGCTGTCGCACGCGCAGGAACTGGCGACGCGGCACGGCGGATTCGCGCTGCCGCTGTCGGAACTGGACAAGCACCTGGGCGAGGCCGACATCGTGCTGTCGGCCACCGCCAGCCGCGAGCCGATCCTGCACAAGCCGCAGGTTCTCGCCGCGCTGACCGCGCGTCGGCATCGGCCGATGTTGCTGCTCGACCTGGCGGTGCCGCGCGACATCGCCGCCGACGTCGCGGAGCTGCGCGACGTGTTCCTGTACACCGTCGATGATCTGGAGCGGGCGATCGAGGACAACCGCCGCAGCCGCCGTGAGGCGGCAATCGAGGCCGAGGCGATCGTCGAACTCCAGGTCTCGCGTTTCGTGGAAACCTTTGCCGCCAGCACACGTACCGAGGCGCTCAAGCGCCTGCGCGCACACGGCGAGACCGCTCGCGCCGAGGTGCTGGCCAAGGCGCGGCAGCAACTCGCGGCCGGCGAGCACCCGGAAGAAGTGCTCGACTTCCTCGCCCACACGCTCACCAATCGCCTGCTTCACGCGCCCACCGTCGCCCTGCGCGAGGCTGCGCTTCACGGCAACGCGGAGCTTGCGCGCGCGGCGGATCAATTGTTTGGCGGGGACAGGATCGGGGAAAGGAAATAGGAGACTGGCGTTTGGTGCGGCCGTGCGGATTCGGGTTCCTGGAGCTGCAGCTTCCCCGCGTGGTGAACCGCTGCCAAACTTGGGTCGATCGCCACGCGCAGCCCACATTGAACGCCACCTCTCTGTTTCCGCCTCGCTTTCGTGCGCTTGCCTGCTTCTCTTTCAGTTTCCAGTTCCGCTCCGACCCTCCCAATCTCCGGCTCCACACCCATGACCCCAACCCTGCGCCGCAAGCTGGAAGCACTCGCCGAGCGGCGCGAGGAGATCGAGCGCCTGTTGTCGGACCCGGGGGTCATCGGCGACGCCGATCGCTTCCGCAATCTTTCGCGCGAGTTCTCGCAACTGGAGCCGGTCGTCCACGCGCTGGCGGAGGAGCTCGCGGCCAAGCGCGACCTTGCCGCGGCCGAGGCGATGCGCAATGACCCCGAGATGCGCGAACTCGCCGAGGAGGAGATCGTCAGTGCCCAGGCCAGGCTCACGCAGTTGGACGCCGAACTGCTCGCGCACCTGATTCCGAAAGACCCGCGCGACGAGGCGGACATCTATCTCGAAGTCCGCGCCGGCACCGGTGGCGACGAGGCGGCGATCTTCGCCGGCGACCTGTTCCGCATGTACGCGCGCTACGCCGAACGCCACGGCTGGAAGGTCGAGGTCGAGTCCGCCAGCCAGGGCGAACATGGTGGCTACAAGGAGGTGATCGCCCGCATCGAGGGGCGTGGCGCCTATTCCAGGCTCAAGTTCGAGTCCGGCACCCATCGCGTGCAGCGCGTCCCCGAGACCGAATCGCAGGGTCGCATCCACACCTCGGCGGCGACGGTGGCGATCATTCCCGTCGAAGCGGAAGGCGAGCCGATCGAGATCAACGCCTCCGACCTGAGGGTCGACACGTTCCGCGCGTCAGGCGCCGGCGGGCAGCACGTCAACAAGACCGACTCGGCGATCCGCATCACCCACATTCCCAGCGGCGTCGTGGTCGAAAGCCAGACCGAGCGCAGCCAGCACGCCAACCGCGACAAGGCGATGCGGCGGCTCAAGGCCACGCTGCTGGATGCGCAACTGTCCAAGGCCGCCGCCCTGCAGGCGGAAACACGCAAGCTGCAGGTCGGCAGCGGCGATCGCAGCCAGCGCATCCGCACCTACAACTATCCGCAGGGCCGCATCACCGACCACCGGGTCGAGGGCCTCACCCTGTACGACCTGCCCAATGTGCTCACGGGCGCGCTCGAGGAACTGGTCGGAAGGCTCCAACAGGAACACCAGGCCGACGAACTGGCGCGACTCACGGAGGATGCATGACGACATCGATCCGCCGCGCTGGCGAGCATGAGGCGGACCTCGTCGCGCCGCTGTTCGATGCCTACCGGCAGTTCTACGCGCAACCGGCCGACCTGCCACGTGCGCGCGAATTCCTGCACCAGCGGATGACGCGCGGCGAATCGGTGGTACTGATTGCCGAGCGCGACGGGAAGGGGGCCGGTTTCGTGCAGTTGTTCCCGATGTTTTCCTCGGTGCGTACCGCGCGCATCTGGGTGCTCAACGATCTGTACGTGGCGGCCGATGCGCGCCGTTGCGGCATCGCGCGCGCGCTGCTGGATGCGGCGGCCTCTTTTGCCCGCGACGATGGCGCAGCGCGCATCGTGCTGGAAACCGATCGATCCAACACGGCCGCCCGTGCGCTGTATCGGGCCGCCGGCTGGGACGAGGACGACAGCCAGTGGTACTCGCTCCCGCTAGCACAGCGCGAGGCCTGACCGGCCCGCATGCACGCGGCCGATCCGCTCACGCAGGCGCGCCTCGCGGTCCAGCGCCAACCCGGCAATGCGATCGGCTGGATTGTCCTGGCGGAAAGCGAACTCGACGCCGGCGATGCAAACGCCGGCGAAGCGGCCGCGCGCCGCGCACTGACACTTCGACCGGGGCATCCGGAAGCGCTGGCGCGCCTGGGCCGCGCGCAGTCCATGCAGGGGCGGCTGCACGATGCGGTGGCGAGCCTGCGTGCCGCCGCGGCGAATGCGCCCGGTCATCCGGGCATCGCGGTGTGGTTGGGCCACGCGCTGGAGGATGCCGGCGAGGCCGAATCGGCGGCCGATGCCTATGCCCGCGCGTACGCACTCGCACCACAGGAACCGCAACTCGCCGCCTATCTGCTGGCGTGGCGGCGCAAGCTGTGCGACTGGCGCGATCTGGACTCGCTTTCGTTGCAGGTTCGCAACGCGGTGCGCGCTGGCCGCGCCTCGGTCGAGCCATTCGCTTTCCTCAGTGAGGACGCCAGCCCTGCCGAACAACTGCAATGCGCCAGACTTCGTGCGACCGAGGTGGCCCGCAGCGTCCGGCCGCTGCCGCCTGCGCGGCCGGCCGACACCAACGCCGGCGTGCGCGCCGGCTTCCTCTCCAACGGTTTTGGCGCACACCCGACGGGACTGTTGACCGCCGCCCTGTTCGAGTCCCTTCAGGCGCAGTCGCACGTGCAGGTGCATCTGTTCGCGCTGAATGCCGACGATGGCAGCCCGATCCGCGGCCGGCTGTCGGTGGCAACTGAACTGCACGACGTCTCCGGCCGATCGCATGCGCAGGTCGCCGAAGCGATTCGCGGCGCAGCCATCGACGTGCTGTTCGACCTGCGCGGCTGGGGTGGTGGCGGCGCGCCGCAGGTGCTGGCGATGCGCCCGGCCCCGGTGCAGGTGAACTGGCTCGCCTACCCCGGCACGTCCGGTGCGCCGTGGATCGATTACGTGCTTGCCGATCGCTTCGTACTGCCGGAGGCGCTTGCGCCGCATTTCAGCGAAACGCTTGCGTGGTTGCCGCGCTGCTTCCAACCATCCGACACCAGCCGCGCGATTCCGCCTGCGCCCTCGCGGCAGGCGTGCGGACTTCCGGCGGACGCGATGGTGTACTGCTGCTTCAACAACAGCTACAAGCTCAACCCGCGCAGTGTCGGGCGCGCGATGGCGGTACTGCGCGACGTTCCCGGCAGCGTGCTGTGGCTGCTGTCGGGTCCGGGCGCGGGCGACCAGCGCCTCGGGGAAGCGGCTGAAGCTGCCGGGGTGGATCCGCAGCGGCTCGTTTTCATGCCCAAGCAGCCGCATGCCGATTACCTGTCGCGCCTTCGACTTGCGGATCTGTTCCTGGACACCGAACCATACAACGCCCACACGACGGCGTCCGACGCGCTGTGGGCCGGATGCCCGGTGCTCACGCGGCCGGGCGACACCTTCGCTGCGCGCGTCGCCGGAAGCCTGAACCATCATCTCGGCATGGCGGCGATGAACGTTGCGGACGACGCGGATTTCATCGCCCAGGCGGTCCGCCTTGGACGCGATCGCGTCGCGCTCGCGCAGTTGCGATCGCAGCTTGCCGATCTTCGTCAGAGCAGCGGATTGTTCGACATGGGCGGATTCGCTGAAGACCTTTCGGCCATGATCGAGGAAATGGCGCAGCGCCATCGTCGTGGACTGCGGGCAGAACCGATCGGACACCCGGTGCACTGAACCATTTGCCGTCCGTCAGGTCGGGTCTGCGGTTCACGGCACACCGATGCCGACGATGCGATCCTCGACGGCCTGATTTTTGAACACCCCACGGATAAATCTTCGATGGCGATTGACAAGGCGCTATTGCGCATGTGGCTGCGCGTTGCGCGTGCGGTCCGACCTTCGCGCAAGCGGGAAGATCCGCATAACGAGCCGCCCCTGCGCGCGCAGTTGTTGAGCGCCGAACAGATGGGAGGCCACGGAAAATACCTCGCCAGCACCCATCGCACCGGCAGCGGTTCGGGTCCCGACCTGCTGCTGGAGCGCCTGAGCAGCAACCAGCGGGTGCTCGATGACGCCTGCAGCCTGCTCGCCGATGCCGCGCAGGCCGATCGCCCGCTGACCCCGGCTGGCGAATGGCTGCTGGACAACGTCTATCTGGTGGAGGAGCAGATCGAAGCCGCGCGCCGGCACCTTCCGCAGGGCTACAGCCGCGAGCTGCCGCGACTCACCAGCCAGTGGCACCACCTCCCGCGCGTGTACGACATCGCGCTCAATGCGATTTCCCACGGCGATGGCCGCGTCGACGGCGACAGCCTCAGCCGTTTCGTCGCCGCCTACCAGACCGTGACGCCGCTCAAGCTCGGCGAGCTGTGGGCAATCCCGATCATGCTGCGGCTGGCGTTGATAGAAAACCTGCGCCGCGTCAGCGCGCGCATCATCGCCGACCACACCGACCGAAACCTGGCCGGCACATGGGCCGACCGTCTCGACGAAATCGACGTCAGCAACGCCAGGAACCTGGTACTGGTGATCGCCGACATGGCGCGATCGCAACCGCCGCTCACCAGCTCCTTCGTGGCGGAACTCGCGCGACGCCTGCAGGGCCATGGTGCGGCTTCGGCGCTGCCGCTGACGTGGGTGCAGCAATGGCTGGCCGATAGCGGCCACACCATCGAGCAGATGGTGCAGGCGCAGAACCAGCAGCAGGCCGCAGACCAGGTGTCGGTCAGCAACAGCATCGGAAGCCTGCGATTTCTTTCGTCGATGGACTGGCGTGAATTCGTCGAGTCCATGAGCGTGGTCGATCGCAGCCTCCGGGCCGATCCGCCAGGGATCTACGCGCTGATGGACTTCGCCACGCGCGATCGCTACAGGCACATGGTGGAGCAGATCGCCCGCCGGGGCGGTTTGCTGGAATTGGAGGTCGCCGACAAGGCGCTGGAACTGGCACGCTCGCGGGCGACGTCAGGCACCAACCGCGACATCGCCGCGCACGTGGGCTATTACCTGATCGACAACGGCCGCCGGGAACTCGAGGCTGCGCTGTCGCCGCGATACGGCGTTACCAGCACGCTCCGCAAGACCGCTTACCGCGTGCCACTGCTGGCGTACGCACTGCCGATCACGCTGATCGTCGTCTTCTTTACCCAGGGGTTGCTCACCGAAGCGGGACCCATCGGCCTCGCGCCTGCGTGGTTGCTCGCCGTCGGACTGCTGTGCGTGATCGCATTCAGCGAGCTTGGCGTCGCGCTGGTGAACTGGGCGGCGACGCTGCTGGCGACCCCGCGTGCGCTGCCGCGGCTGGACTACTCCGAGGGAATTCCGTCGTCGGCGCGCACGCTGGTGGTGGTACCGACAATGTTCGGCACCGCGCAGGCGCTGCAGGCGCTGACCGAAGCGCTTGAAGTGCGTTTCCTCGCCAACCGCGATGCCAACCTCGGCTTCGCCCTGCTCACCGATTTCTTCGATGCTGCGCAGCAGGTGCTGCCCGGCGATGCAGCGTTGCTCGAAGCGGCCCGGCACGAGATCGACGCGCTCAACCAGCGCCACGCGGGCGAGCACGGTGACGTGTTCTTCCTGTTCCATCGCCCGCGTGTGTGGAACGCCAGCGAGCGCGCGTGGATGGGACAGGAGCGCAAGCGCGGCAAGCTCGCCGCGCTGAATGCGTTCCTTCGCGGTGGAACGCCCGATGCGTTCTGCTGCATCCTGGGCAACACCGCGGCGCTGCACGACGTGCGCTACGTGATATCGCTCGACACCGACACGCTGCTGCCGCGGGACTCGGCTCGCAAGCTGGTTGGCACCCTGGCGCATCCGCTGAACCAGGCGGTGATCGATCCCGCCCGCGGCGTCGTAACGCGCGGCTACGGCATCCTGCAGCCGCGCGTGGACATCGCGATGAGCGGCAAGCTGCGCACGCGCTACGCACGCATCTACGGCAGCGAACCTGGCGTGGACCCGTACACACGTGCTGTCTCCGACGTGTACCAGGACCTTTTCGAAGAAGGTTCCTTCGTCGGCAAGGGCATCTACGACATCGATGCGTTCGAAGGCTCGCTCGATGGGCGCATGCCGGACAACTGCATCCTCAGCCATGATCTGCTGGAAGGCTGCTATTCGCGCGCCGGTCTGGTCAGCGACGTGCAGTTGTACGAGGAGTACCCGTCGAGCTACGCGGCCGACGTGAAGCGGCGCCATCGCTGGATCCGCGGCGACTGGCAACTGCTGCCGTGGATACTGCCGCGGGTCGGGCGCACGGATGGCAGCAGCGAGAGGAATCCGCTCTCGGTGCTCTCGCGTCTCAAGCTGCTCGACAACCTGCGCCGCAGCCTGGTGCCTGCGGCCATGACGGCCCTGCTGATACTGGGCTGGCTGCTGGCACCCAGTCCCCTGCAGTGGACGCTGTGGGTGATGTCGATATTGGTGATTCCGCCGCTGCTGGGCTCGATGCTCGAACTGCTGGGCCGGCCGCGCGGGCTGCCGCTGCGCGCGCACCTGCACCAGAGCGCTGTGTCCGCGCTGCGCAGGTTCGCACGCGCACCGCTGACACTGGCCAGCCTGCCGTTCGAGGCGGTCATGAGCCTGGATGCGATCGTCCGCACGCTGTGGCGGATGGCGGTGTCCCGGCGACACCTGCTGCAGTGGAGCCCTTCCAGCGAGGTCGACAGGTCGCTGGGCCAGGGTTGGAAGAGCAGCGTGCGCACGATGTGGTCGGGGCCGGCTGTCGCGATCGTTGTCGGGGTCGTCGTGGCCTTGCTTCGTCCGCAGGCGCTGCCGGTCGCGGTGCCAGTGCTGCTGACGTGGCTGATCTCGCCATTGCTGATGTGGTGGCTGAGCCGCCCGCGCGAACGATCCACCGCCGCGTTGTCGCACGACCAGACACTGTTCCTGCGGCGGCTGTCGCGACGCACCTGGGCGTTCTTCGAAACCCATGTGACGCAGGACGATCACTGGCTGCCGCCGGACAACGTGCAGGAACATCCCGCATTGGTCGTGGCGCGGCGCACGTCGCCCACCAACATCGGACTGTCGCTGCTCGCCGACCTCGCCGCGTACGACTTCGGCTACGTCACCGCACGCGAAACGGCAGCACGCTGCGCAAGGACAATGGCCACGATGGACGTGCTGCCGCGCTATCGCGGCCATTTCTACAATTGGTATGACACCCAGTCGCTGGAGCCACTCCATCCCCGCTATGTGTCGACGGTCGACAGCGGCAACCTTGCCGGCCACCTGCTGACGCTGCGGCAGGGACTGCTCGCGCTCGCCGACGCGCCGGTGTTCGCTCCACAGACACTGCGCGGCATCGCCGACACCTGCGACGTGTTGATCGAGTCGACGGGAGATTCGGCATCGTGCGACGCACTGCAGGCACTGCAGCAGGAGCTCGCGGTCAGTAGTGAATCGCTCCCCGCAACGCTGAAACAAGCCACCGAACTGCTGGCTCGCCTGCGCGGCCATGCCGAGAACCTGCAGCCCGGACCCACCCCACAGGTCGCAGCCTCGCTGACCGACGAATCCGCGCATTGGGCCCGGGCGCTGCTGCAGCAGTGCGCGCAGGCGCACGAGGACCTGGTGGCGATCGCAGCCTGGACCGATCGGAACGACTCGGACGGCATTCCGAGCCTGAGCGACATCGCACGATGGGTGGATGAATCGCCCGACGCCCGCAGCGATGGCGTGTCCCGGGTGGTCGCCGACGCAAGGCAGCGCATACACGAACTGCAAAGGCTGGCGGAACTCGCAGGCGGCTTCGCGCAGCAGGAATACGGCTTCCTCTACGACCCCGATCGTCACCTGCTGGCGATCGGCTACAACGTCGACGACCATCGCCGCGACCCGGGCTACTACGACCTGCTCGCATCGGAAGCGCGGCTGTGCAGCTTTGTGGCGATCGCGCAGGGAAAGTTGCCGCAGGAGACGTGGTTCGCACTCGGCAGGCTGCTCACCGAAGTCGACGGCGATCCGACGCTGCTCTCGTGGAGCGGCTCGATGTTCGAATACCTGATGCCGCAGCTGGTGATGCCGAACTTCGAGGAAACCCTGCTCGACCAGACCGCGCGCAACAGCGTCGCCAGACAGGTCGCTTACGGACGACAGCGCGAGGTGCCCTGGGGCGTATCGGAATCGGGTTACAACCTCGTCGACACGCGCATGAACTACCAGTACCGCGCGTTCGGCGTGCCTGGACTGGGGCTCAAGCGCGGACTCGCGCAGGACCTCGTCATCGCGCCGTACGCCAGCATGATGGCGCTGATGGTGGCGCCCGAACCCGCCTGCGAGAACCTGCAGCGGCTCACCGACGACGGATTCGCCGGGCGATTCGGCCTGTACGAGGCGATCGACTACACGCCATCTCGATTGCCGCGTGGACAGACGCACGCAGTGATCCGCTCGTTCATGGTCCACCACCAGGGCATGGGCCTGCTGTCGCTGGCATACCTGCTGTGTGGACAGCCCATGCAGCGCCGCTTTGTCGCCGACCCGCAGTTGCAGGCAACCCTGCTGCTGTTGCAGGAACGCATTCCCCGCACCGGCGTTTTCCATCCCCACGCCACCGAGGCCGCTGGCGCCAAGCCGCGCGCGGAGGTGGCGGAGATCCAGTTGCGTGTCTTCACCGACCCGGGCATGGCCCGCCCGGAAGTGCAGATGCTCTCCAACGGCAGCTACCACGTGATGCTCAGCAGCGCCGGTGGCGGCTACAGCCGCGCGGAAGGAACCGCGGTGACGCGCTGGCGCGAGGATGCGACCCGCGACGATTGGGGCAGCTTCTGCTACCTGCGCGAGGTCGACAGCGGCCGCTTCTGGTCAACCACCTACCAGCCATGCGCGGTCCCGGTGGATGGCTACGAGGCGATATTTTCCGACGCGAAGGCGGAGTTCCGCGGTCGGAAGCATGGCTTCGAGTCGCACCTGGAAATCGCGGTATCGCCCGAGGACAACGTAGAGCTGCGACGCCTGCGCATCACCAACCTGGGCCGCACCGCCAAAACGATCGAAATCACCAGCTACGCCGAAGTGGTGCTCGCCCCGGCCATCTCCGACGAGCTGCACCCGGCATTCAGCAACCTGTTCGTACAGACGGAACTGCTGCGCGAGCAGCAGGCGATCGTCTGCACGCGTCGCGCGCGCGGACACGACGAGCCCTCACCCTGCATGTTCCACCTGATGGCGGTGCACCAGGCGCACATCGACACCATCTCCTACGAGACCGATCGTGCGCGTTTCGTCGGCCGCGGCAATACGCTGCGACACCCGGTTGCACTGGCGCAGGCGGGCGCCCTGTCGGGCACGCAGGGTTCGGTGCTTGATCCGATCGTTGCCATCCGCTGCTCGATCACCCTGGCCCCCGGCGACACCGCGACGGTGGACATGGTGACTGGCATCGGTCCGGCGCTCGAGCAGTGCACGAGCCTGGTGCAGAAGTACCGCGACCGGCGCCTTGCCGACCGCGTCTTCGACCTGGCCTGGAGCCACAGCCAGGTCGTGCGCCACCAGATCAACGCGTCACAGGCTGACGCGCAGCTCTACGAGCGACTGGCCGGGCTGGTGCTCTACGCCAGCCCTGCCCTGCGCGCGGAATCCCGTGTGCTGCTGCAGAACCAGCGCGGGCAGTCCGGCCTGTGGGGCCAGACGATTTCCGGAGACCATCCGGTGGTGCTGCTGCAGATCGCCGACGCGTCGAACATCGAACTGGTCCGGCAGCTGGTGCAGGCCCACGCCTACTGGCGGCAAAAGGGGCTCGTTGTCGACCTGGTGATCTGGAACGAGGACCAGGCCGGCTACCGCCAGCAGTTGCAGGACCAGATCGTGGGAATGGTCGCATCAGGCATTGGCGCGCATGTCATCGACCGCCCCGGCGGCATCCTGGTGCGCGCCTCGCAGCAGATGGCGCAGGAGGACCGGATTCTCATCCAGTCGGTAGCACGGGTGATCCTCAGCGACACGCGCGGCAGCCTCGTACAGCAGCTTTCGGCGGCGCCGCTTCCGGTACTGTCGCCGCCGCTGCTGGCCCCCTCCCAAAGCTCGACCCACGCCATACCCGAGGTCGAATCCTGGGCAACGCAGGAGGCACCGCAAGACCCGTGGCCGTTCGATGCGGCGAACGAGGCGCAGATCCTCGGCAACGGCATCGGCGCCTTTTCCGCCGACGGTCGCGAGTACGTCATCGATCTCCAGGAGGGTGAAACGACGCCGGCACCGTGGTCCAACGTCCTTGCCAACGAACAGTTCGGTTGCGTGGTCAGCGAGAGTTCGCCTGGCTACACCTGGGGCGAGAACGCGCATGAGTTCCGGCTGACCCCGTGGCACAACGATCCGGTGAGCGACGCCTCCGGCGAGGCGTTCTACCTGCGCGACGAGGAAACCGGGCGCGTCTGGTCGCCGATGCCCCTGCCCTGCCGCGGCACCGGCGCGTACCGGATCCGCCACGGCTTCGGCTACAGCGTCTACGAACACGTCGAGGACGGCATCGCCAGCGAGCTGTGGATCTATGTCGGACCCGAAGATGCGGTGAAGTACAGCGTGCTGAAGCTGCACAACCGCTCCGGCCGACCGCGTCGCCTCAGCGCAACCGGCTACGTCGAGTGGATTCTCGGCGACCTGCACGGCAAGACGCAGATGCACGTCGTCACCGAAATCGACGGCGACAGCGGCGTGCTCACGGCACGCAATCCGTACAACACGCCATTCGAGGGACGCGTGGCGTTCTTCGATACCGACCGTCGCGGCGGCGCGGCGGTGCGGCGCGGATCGGCGGGCGACCTGCGGCACAGCCTCACCGGCGACCGCACCGAATTCATCGGACGCAACGGCAATCTGGCCAATCCGATGGCCATGGTGCGAGAGCGTCTCTCCGGCAGGCTCGGCGCCGGGCTGGACCCCTGCGCCGCGATCCAGGTCCTGATCGACCTGGCACCCCAGCAGCACGAGGAAACCGTGTTCCGGCTGGGCATGGGGCGCGATTGGGGCGCAGCGGTTTCGCTGGCGACGCGCACGCGCGGAGCGACGGCCGCGTACGACGCGCTGGATGCCGTCCGGATGTATTGGCTGCACACGCTGGGGACGATCCAGGTGCAGACGCCCGAGCCGAGCGTCGACGTGCTCGCCAACGGCTGGCTGATGTACCAGACGATCGGCTGCCGCTATCTCGCGCGCAGCGGCTATTACCAGTCGGGAGGGGCATTCGGTTTCCGCGACCAGTTGCAGGACACGATGGCGATGATCCACGCCGAGCCACAGCGTGCCCGCTCGCACCTGTTGCTGAGTGCCGCCCACCAGTTCCCGCAGGGCGATGTCCTGCACTGGTGGCATCCGCCGCTGGACCGCGGCGTGCGTACGCGCTGCTCCGACGACTATCTGTGGCTCCCGCTGGCGGCCTGCCGCTACGTGCGAACCACCGGCGACACCAGCGTGCTCGACGAACAGGTGCGCTACATCGATGGCCGCGCGGTCAATGCGGACGAAGAGTCCTATTACGACCTGCCAACAAAGTCGCCGTTGCGCGAGGACCTGTACCAGCATTGCGTGCGATCGCTGCAACGCGGCATGTTCCTTCTTGGCGAGCGTGGCTTGCCACTGATCGCGACCGGCGACTGGAACGACGGCATGAACCGCGTCGGCGAACGCGGGCGTGGTGAAAGCGTCTGGCTCGGGTTCTTCCTGTTCGATGCCCTTCGATGCTTCAGCGAACTCGCCCGCCGCCGCAATGACGCCGCATTCGCCGACCTCTGCCTGGAGTCTGCCGAACGCCTGCGCCAGAACCTGGAGCAGCACGCGTGGGATGGTGCGTGGTACCGGCGCGCGTGGTTCGACAACGGCGCGCCCCTGGGTTCCACGGCCAGTGACGAGTGCAGGATCGATTCGATCGCGCAGAGCTGGTCGGTGCTGTCGGGTGCCGGTGAGCCTGCCCGCGCGCGCCAGGCGATGGACTCGCTGGACCAGAACCTGGTGCGGCGCGATGCGGGACTGGTGCAATTATTGGACCCGCCCTTCGACAAGACTCCGCACGATCCGGGCTACATCCGCGGTTACGTGCCCGGGGTCCGCGAGAACGGCGGGCAGTACACCCATGCGGCAATCTGGGCCACGATGGCATTTGCCGCGCTCGGCGACAGTGCGCGCGCCTGGGAACTGCTGCGAATCATCAATCCGGTGCACCACGGCGACAGCGCCGCGGCCGTGGCGATCTACAAGGTCGAGCCCTACGTCGTCGCGGCTGACGTCTATGCGGTGGAGCCGCATGTCGGACGGGGCGGCTGGACCTGGTACACCGGTTCGGCGGGCTGGATGTACCGGCTGGTCGTCGAGTCGCTTCTGGGGCTGCAGCGCGAAGGCGACACCCTGCGGCTGGCACCCTGCATTCCCGCCGAATGGCCCGGCTACAGGATGAGCTATCGCTTCGGCGCGTCGATATACCAGATCGGAGTCCAGCAGATCGAATCCGGTGCGCCATCACGGCTGACACTCGATGGCGTCGACCAGCCGCGCCTGGCGTTCGGCATGGTCGACGACGGCGCCGTGCACCTGGTGGAGGCATGGATCGCAAGAAGGCCGTTCACGGACGGCGGCGACTCCAGCGGCTTGCTCCTGCCGGCAGCGTCGCCGGCAGCAGGCAGCAGTCGCAGGTCCGTGCCGGCTCAGCCGACCACGAATCCCTGACCGTTTTCGAATAACTCCGCTGGGGACCGGGTGACCGAATCCACTCGCGCCATCGGCGGACCTTGCTGCAGCCACTCCGCCAGCGTTGCCACCTCCTCGGGCTCGCCCATGGCGATCACCTCGACCGTACCGTCGGGCAGGTTCTTCGCGTGACCGCACAGGCCCAGCGCGAGCGCGCGGTCGCGGGTCGAGGCGCGGAACCAGACGCCCTGAACCTTTCCGCTGACAATGAATCTGCTGGCCTGCATCTGTGCTGCTACCCGGTTCGCTCCCGGCCGAGCGCGCTCATGCTCCCGCGTGATCGGCGGCGGGCCCGCCTGCCTCGGCAATGGCGGTCTCGATCTCCTCGGCAGTGACCGGCCCCAGCACCTTCTTCGCCACCGTTCCGTCGGGCGCGATCAGGTAAGTCATGGGCAGGCCTCGCGGGGTGTCGAAATCGGCAGGCGGTCTGTAGGTGTCGACGATCGCGATCGGGTAGACCACCGGATGCTTCTGCAGGAATTCGCGGATCGCGGCCACGTCGATGTCCTCATACGCCAGCCCGATCACTTCGATGTGCTCGTGCATGGCGTCCAGCGCCGACAGCTCCGGCATTTCCTTGATGCATGGTGCGCACCAGGTCGCCCAGAAGTTGACCGCGACCCATTTGCCCCGATGCGCGGACAGGTCGTAGGTCTCGCCGTCGATCGTCTCGACTCGCAGCGAGGGAGCGTCCTTGTCACCGCCACCCTCCGTGGGCGCGATCGCAGGAGGCTCGGCGATCACCGGCACCAGGGCCGGATCAACCTCCTCCACGATGGGCGCTTCGGACTCGTTGCGGCAGCCGGAGAGCAGTCCCAGTGCCAGCAGTGCACTGGCGATGACGGCGATACGACGCATGTGATTCATTCCTCTTCCGCGTGGATGGTCCCGACACGGCGCTTGAGCAGCGCGCGCAGCGGAATTCTGATTTCGTCCAGTGCCGCCACCGTGGCGCGTCCCAGCTTGTCGTCGCGGCATGGCAGATGCGCCTCCGCGATCGGGATCCGCAGTTGGCAGGCCTCGTACAGCTCCGCCAAAGCCACGTCGTCCAGATCCCGCGTCAGCAGCCATTCCCCGGTTTCGGCCCGGCGTACCGCCTTGATCTCGCACATCTGCGCGAGCATCTCCTGCACCAGTGCGTCGGTCAGGATCGGCTCCAACTCGAGGATCCGGTCCGTATGCAGGCCCTCGCCGTTCCTGCGCGCCTCGTTGAAGCGGGCGAGCAGTCGCAGCAGGCCGTACAGCTCGTATCCGACCGGCAGGCGCATGGAAACGGGCTGATAGCGGAACGCGGAGATCGATGACGCCAGTGAGGCGCCGAGCAGCACCGCGACCCAACTCAGGAACACCCACAACAGGAACACCGGTATGAACGCGAGGGTGCCGTAGATCTTCGAATAGGAGCCGAAATTGCCCAGGTACAGGCCAATGCCGCCTTTCACCAGTTCCACCAGCAACGCCGCAAGCAGGGCTCCGGCGAGCGCATGGCGCCACTTCACGGTGCGGTGCGGTACCACCCGGTAGATGGCGGCCAGCGCCAGCGTTTCGATCAGCAGCGGCGCGATGCCCAGCATCGCGTTCTCGACGTACTGGCCCGGTGTCGAGTCGAACAGGGACAGCGCGAAGAATCGCGCGGAGAGTGCCAGGCTGGCCGCGGCGAGCAGCGCGCCGAGCGTCAGCACCGTCCAATAGACGAGGAACCGGCTGAGCTTGGGACGCGCCGCCTTGACCCGCCAGACGCTGTTGAATGTCGCTTCCACACGGTTCAGCGTGATCAGCAGCGACGCCACGAGCGCGACCACGCCGACGACGGTGAGCTCGCGCGCCTTGGCGGAGAACTGAATCAGGTAGCCCTCCACGGAGCGCGCGGCGGAAGGGACGAAATTGGAGAAGATGTACGCACTGAGCTGCACGCTCCATTCGGCGAACAGCGGAAACGCCGACAGCACGCCGAATACCACCACCGACAGCGGCACCAGCGCGAACACGGTGGTGTACGACAGCGAAGCCGCTGCCTGGAACAGGTCGTCGTCGATCACGCGACCGGCGGCAAAGCGCGCGAACGTCCGCGCACGCGCCGGATCACGCAGACGCCTGCTCCAGCGGTGGAATGAATCCATGGGTTCCATCGATCGCAGGGTACCCGATGGGCGATGATTCCCGCATTCGCCTATGCTGCCGGGCCTTGGGAGAGAACATGATGGCGGCCGAGATCCTGGTGCTCTATTACAGCCGCGGCGGTTCGGTGGCGCGTCTGGCGCGGCAGATCGGCCGTGGGGTCGACGAGGTCGAAGGCATGAGCGCGCGCTTGCGCACCGTCCCTCCGGTCGCTGCGGTCACCCATTCGGCCGCTCCCCCGGTGCCCGACGAAGGCTCGCCGTACGTCGAGGCGCATGACCTGGACGAGTGCTCCGGCCTCATACTCGGCAGCCCCACGCGCTTCGGCAACATGGCCGCACCGCTCAAGCACTGGGTCGATGGGCTCGGATCGCAGTGGGCCAGCGGTACGCTCGTCGGCAAGCCCGCCGCGGCGTTCACGTCGACGGCCTCGATGCACGGTGGGCAGGAGGCGACCCTTCTGACCATGCTGGTGCCGCTGCTGCACCACGGTTGCCTGCTCGTCGGCATTCCCTACACCGAGCCGCTGCTGAGCAGCACCCGCAGCGGCGGCACGCCCTATGGTGCGAGCCATGTCTCGGGCGCCGACGACGATCCGACCCTGAGCGACGAGGAATCGCAACTGGCACGTGCGCTCGGCCGGCGGGTGGCGACGATTGCGGCGAGGATTGGCTCGTGAAGCGCCTGAACCGCCCCTCGCATCGCGTGCTGTTCGCCGCTTTGCTGGCACTGGGCCTGCTGTATGCGTGGTGGTTCCGCCACGACACCTATCGGCTGGCTTCGCTGCTGGTGTTCGCACTGCCGCCGCTGGTGATGGCATTTCAGGTATGGCGTGGCGGACCCCGCGCCGGGCTCGTCAGCGGCCTGCTCGCCCTGCTGTGGTTCAGCCACGGCGTACTCGTCGCGTGGGTCCGGCCCTATGAGCGCGGCTACGCACTGCTGGAAATCGCCCTGGCGGTGGGCGTGATACTTGCCGCCAGCCTGCCGGGCCTGCGCGCGCGGTTCGCAAAGAAGCCCAAGCTCTGACCGGACGCGAGCACGAAAAAGGCGGACGGGCACGGAAGCCGGAACAGGCAACGACTTCGCCAACGTTACCGTCGTCCTTTGCGGACAGCACTTCTGCGGTTTTCGCAGGAGCAGCCCGGGCGCGCTCGTATAATTGCCAGCCCCACGTTCGATGGATGCAACTGCGATGACCCGGTCCGCCATGCAAACGCTGTGCATCGTCACCACCGGCGGCACGATCGACAAGATCTATTTCGACGACAAGTCCGACTACCAGGTCGGCGCGCCGCAGATCGGCCGCATCCTGGAGGAGCTCGGCGTCGCGTTCCGCTACGACGTCATCCCGATCATCCGCAAGGACTCGTTGCACATCACCGCCGAAGACCGCGAACTGCTGCGCGCGACCATCGCCGCGCAGGATGCGCGACACGTGCTGGTGACCCACGGCACCGACTCGATGGTCGACACCGCAAAAGTGCTGGCGTCGATCCCCGGAAAGACCATCGTCCTGACCGGCGCACTCAATCCGGCGCGCTTCCGCGGCTCCGACGCGGAATTCAACATCGGCACCGCGGTCGGCGCGGTGCAGTCGCTGCCACCCGGGGTGTACATCGCCATGAACGGCCGCATCTGGGACCCGTCCAAAGTGCGCAAGAACGTCGACGCCAACCGGTTCGAGGCGCTGTAGCCACGACGATGCTTTCTGCGGTTTCAGACAAAGAAAACCCCGGCGAACCGGGGTTTTTTTTACTTCCTGCCGTCTGGATCGATCAGAATGTGATCGTCCAGTTGTTGATGTAACCGGTGTCGCCGTTGTAGTTGTCGTTGACGCGCAGCTTCCATGTGCCGTTGAGGGCCTCCGACGACAGGTTCAGTTGCACCGTCTTGACGATGTTGTCGGCGCTGCCACCGGCGCGGTTGTGGATGTTGTAGAGCGAACCGTCCGGAGCCACGAGGTCGACCCTGAGGTCGGCGATGTAGGTGTGGACGATATTCACCGCGACCGACGTGCTGCTCGATGCATAGCCGCCGCGGCCGGAGACCGTGACCGGGCTCTCCACGGTGGCGTTGTCGCGGATCACGTAGTCGCTGGAGTTGCCGTAGGTCTGCGCGCCGCCACCGGTGCTCGCGGTGTAATTGCCGACCAGGCTGACGCCGGAGAACGCAGAGTAGGCCTTCAGATAGACGTAGTAGGTGCCCGCGCCTGGGGCTGCGAACGTGCAGGTCTCGGCGTTTCCGGATACGTACGGACGGCAGTCGAACGAACTATCCGTTGGCGCGCTGCCGAACTTTACGTACATGTCGGCATCGCCGGTCCCGCCGGAGGTGGTGAACGAAAGATTCGTCGCGCCGGCAGGCACCGCCATCGTGTACTTTACGTAGCCGCCGGTGGATGCCGACAAGCCGGTCACGGCCACGCCCTTGGCGAGGGTGCCGCCGATGGGCGGTGGCGGCGTGCTGCCGCGGACGGCGTCGACCGCTGCCTTGGAGTTCACGATGCCATTGCCGATCGCCCGGTCGATCGAGACCGGGAAAGCACGCAGCGTGCTCTTCAGCGTCGATTCGACCGCGGCCGGAGTCAGTGGCAAAGGCGCCGCGGACTGCATCAGCGCGACCACGCCCGCCACGTGCGGTGCTGCCATCGAGGTGCCTGACATCAGGCTGTAGCCTTGGCTCGACGGGGTGGTGGCACCGCTGTTGACGGTCGAGGCGATGTCGCTGCCTGGCGCGGCTACGTCGACCAGTGAACCGTAGTTCGAGAAACTCGAACGCCCGCCGCTGCGAGTCGTCGAGGCAACCGCGATCACGTTGCTGCAGCTGGCCGGTACGAAGCCGGAGGTATCGGCGTTGTCGTTGCCGGCCGCCACGACGACCGTGGTGCCGCGCCCGACCGCGCCGTTGATCGCGTTCTGGTAGGTGGCCGAGCAGGTGCCGGGGCCACCGAGGCTCATGTTGATGACTTCGGCGGGATTGGCATTAGCCGGGACGCCGCTGACGCTGCCTCCGGAGGCCCAGATGATCCCGTCGGCGATGTCGGAGGTTCGACCGCCACAGTGACCGAGCACGCGTACGGGCAAGACCCGAGCGCCATGCGCCACGCCCGCCACGCCTGCGCCATTGTTGGTCACCGCGGAGACGGTGCCTGCGACATGGCTGCCGTGCCAGCTCGAATTCGACGCCGGATGGGGGTAGCCGCATTCGTTGGCGACGACCGTCCAGTCACCCTGGTCGGCGGCATTGGAATCGCGCCCGTTGCCGTCGCGCGCGGCAGCCGCGTCGCTGATGAAGTCATAACCGGCAAGCATGTTGGCGTTGAGGTCGCTGTGGGTGGTGATACCGGTGTCGAGTACGGCCACGACCACGCCGGCGCCGCTGGTGACGTCCCAGGCCTCGTTCGCCTTGATGCCGCCCGCCGCCTCGAAGTAGTGCCACTGGTAGGAGGTGTAGTGGGTGTCGTCCGGAGACAGCGCCAGCGTCATGATCTGATCGACTTCGACGTACTCGACGTTCGGGTCGGCCGCGATCTGGCGCATCAGCACCTCCGCGTCCACCCGATCGAGCTTGCGGCTGCTGCGTACCACTTCGCCACCGGTGGCGATGCCGCGTACGTGCTGCAGCGCGAAGGCCTTGTTGCCACGCGCCGATGCGGCGGCGGAGTCCAGCGCCTTCTTCATCGCGGCGGCGTTGCCGTGCTGGCTGCTGCCCTGGCGGTACTTGACGATGAACTGGTCGTGGCTCGCAGCTGCATCCAGGCCGCTGGTGTGCACTTTGGCTGGGCCGGCGGCAAGCGCCGGCGCCGCGAACAACATGGAGGAAAGAGCAACCGCCGTCGCAGCGGCAAGCGCGTGGGTGCGAAGCCCACGCAGGTTAAGGTCAGACATTAAGAAAATCCCCAGAGAAACGTGTAAGCCGCCGAGGCGGCTGAGATCGTCCGGATCCCCCCTGAACATGAAAACCGATGGCTTCCGTGCATGAACCGGACGAGGCAGGCGGGTGCGTCACAAAACGCCACCGCGGCCTGAACCTAGAGGGAACCCTCATTCAAGACAAGAATTCCAATTCCGACATCGCCGCTCGAAACACGCGCGTTGGCGCCGAATGCCCGCCAGCATTGGCGTCCGGATGAATACGGTACCGTCTGGATTGGCCGCGGCTTTGCTGCACTGCGCCAAGGAATGCCCGCAGATTGTGACGCACCTCACGCTCGCCGATCCCGTCCCATCGCCAGATCAGAGCATTCCGGTCTCGAGGCGCGCCGCCTCGGACATCATGTGCCGGGTCCAGGGCGGGTCGAAGACGAGTTCCACGTCAGCCTCAGAGACCGTCGGAATCATCTCCAGCTTGCTGCGCACGTCGTCCACAAGAATGTCGCCCATGCCGCAGCCCGGTGCGGTCAGCGTCATGCGCACTTCGATCACGCGCTGGCCCGGCTGGTCTTCGTCGGGTTTGACGACGGCCTCATAGACCAGCCCGAGGTCGACCACGTTGATCGGGATTTCCGGATCAAAACAGGTGCGCAATTGCTTCCATACCAGCTGTTCGACCGCTTCGTCGTCCGCGCCTGGATCCAGCTCCAGAGGCGTCGGCGGGTCCTTGCCGATCGCATCGGCGTCGTGGCCGGCGATGCGGAACAGATTGCCTTCGACGAACACCGTGTAACTCCCGCCGAGCGCCTGGGTGATATAGCCGACGCTGCCCGCGGGCAGGTTGACGTGGTCGCCCTGCGGCACCAGTACGGCGGCGCAGTCGCGCTCGAATCTGACGGGTTCACTGCTGCGGGAATACATGCGCCCATTCTACCGGCTGGGCCGACCTGCGGCGCACGTATCGCTCCAGCCGGATATCCTTGTCGGTCCGCCGCCTGACCGTGGCCCGACCGCCACGCGTGAAACCCTTTGATTCCAGCCGATCGTCCTGCCCCGCAATACCGATCAGAAGCACGACGCCCAAGCCCGATATTTGCCGGGCTGCTGCTGGCGCTCGGCATCGGCGGTTTCGCCGCCGTATGGATCATGCTCGGCGGGTTCACTGGCCGCCAGCACAGCTGGATGGCGATCCTGGCCGCACTGGACATCGCGTTGATGCTGCGCCTGGGCGGCTGGTCGCCGGGACCGCGGCGCGCGATCGTCGGCATACTGTCCACGGTGCTGATCGTGCTGATGGCCAACTGGGGCATCACCGCCTCGCACGTTGGGCGCGCATTCGGGCTGCTGCCCTGGAACTCGGCGCTCAAGCTGGGTTCCGACCATGCCTGGACGCTGGCGCAACTGGCGAACGGCACCGCCGACCTGGCGCTGATCGCGCTGGCGCTGGTGGTCGCCGCGCTCGCCTCCCGCTAAGCAGGCAGGCGAGCGCGTCGGATGCTACGCCTCAGTGTCCGCCGTCGAGCGCCTTGATCTCGCTGACCAGCGCACTGACCATCTCTGAGCCGTCGCCGTAGAGCATGCGGGTGTTGTCGGCGTAGAACAGCGCGTTCTCGATGCCCGCGAACCCGGTGCCCTTGCCCCGCTTGATCACCACCGTGTGCTTCGCGTTGACCACGTCCAGTATCGGCATGCCGAAAATCGGGCTTGCCGGGTCCGTTTTCGCCACCGGATTGACCACGTCGTTCGCGCCGATCACCAGCGCGACATCGGTGTTGGGGAACTCGGGGTTGATGTCGTCCATGTCCACGATCAGGTCGTACGGCACGCCGGCCTCCGCGAGCAGCACGTTCATGTGCCCGGGCATGCGGCCGGCGACCGGATGGATCGCGAATTTCACCTTGACGCCGCGATCCTGCAGCTTCTGGGTCAGCTCCCACACCTTGTGCTGCGCCTGCGCCACGGCCAGGCCGTAGCCGGGAACGATCACCACCCGCTCGGCGAAACCCATCATCGCGGCGACGTCGCCGGCCTCGATGGGCTTCTGCGATCCGCTGATTTCCTGTGCCTCGCCGCTCGCGCCGAAGCTGGAGAACAGCACTCCGTGGATCGGGCGGTTCATCGCCTTGGCCATCAGGCGGGTCAACAGCATGCCGGCCGCACCGACCATGGTGCCGGCGATGATCAGCGCCTCATTGCCGAGCACGTAGCCTTCGAAGGCCACCGCCAGGCCGGTGAGGGCGTTGTACAGCGAGATCACCACAGGCATGTCGGCACCGCCGATCGGCAATGTCATCAGCACACCGAACGCGAGCGCGACCACGAAGAACGCCACGATCAGCGGCAGGCTCAGCGATTGCACGACCCACACGCCGAGCACCACCATGATCACGAACACCGCGGCGTTGAACACCTGCTGTCCGGGAAACACCATTCGCCGGTCAAGGCGCCCATCGAGCTTGGCCCAGGCGACCACCGAACCCGACAGGGCCACTGCGCCGATTGCCGCGCCGGTCACCGCCAGGGTGCGGGTGAATGTACCTGTGGCTTCCAGCGTGGCGACCAGCGACGCCGGATCGATGGGCGAGATCATCGCCGACCAGCGCAGCAGTTCCACCGCGCCGATCGCCGCCGCCGAACCACCGCCCATGCCGTTGTAGAGCGCGACCATCTGCGGCATGTCGGTGATCGCGACCTTCTTGCCCGAAACCCAGGCCGCGGTGGTACCGATCACGAGCGCGACGACGATCAGCGCGATGTTGTCCAGGCCCGGCAACAGGAAGGTCGCGCCGGTGGCGATCAGCATGCCCACGCCCGCCCAGCGGATGCCGCTGCGTGCGGTCACCGGCGAGGCCATGCGTTGCAGGCCCAACAGGAACAGCGTGGCGGCGACGAAGTAGCTCACGGCGGCTATCAGCGACAGCACATTGGCGGCGCCGCTCACTTCTGCTCTCCCGACTTTGCACCGGGCTTCCTGGAGGTCTTGAACATCTCCAGCATGCGCTCCGTGACCACGTAGCCGCCCGCAGCGTTGCCGGCACCGAGCAGCACCGCGACGAAGCCGACCGCCTTCTCCAGCGTCGTGTCGGCGTGGCCGAGCACGACCATCGCGCCGATCAGCACGATGCCGTGGATGAAGTTGGATCCCGACATCAACGGGGTATGCAGGATCACCGGGACCCGCGAGATGATCACGTGTCCTGCAATCGCCGCCAGCATGAAGATGTACAACGCCGCGAATCCGTCACCCATGGTCCCGTCCCCTCCTGGCCTGATGGCGCATCATAACGTCCCATGAACCGAGTGGGTCCGCTTGCAAGGCGTTGTGCGCCGGGACGAGGGCGTGCCACGGGCGCAGCCGGGCTTTCGGGAAGTCGAAGCATCGGCCATGCGCGAGCAGCAACGATGATGGCCCGGACTTGAAACAGGGTCGGAGGGCAGCGACGCCGCGGACCTGCCCGTTGGCACGAGCAGCGATTCAGACCGGGGATGAGCGCCATGCCGCCAGGAGCACCGCCGTGGCGGCCGCGACGTTGAGGCTCTCCACCGCGCCGCTGCCGGGTATCGAAAGTCGCAGGTCGCATTTCCCGGCCAACTCGCGATCCATGCCCTCGCCCTCCGCACCGAGCACGTAGACCACGCGTCCGGGAATCTGCGTCGAAAACAGATCCCGTCCGCCCTCGACCACAGTCGCCACAAGCGTGAAGCCCGCCTCGCGAAGCTGCGCCGTTGCTTCGTCACCGCCGCCCATGCGCACCAGCGGGACCGCCTCGGCACCACCCTCGGCGACACGCGCCGCGGCACCGGACAATGCCAGCGTCGAATGCTCCGGAAGCAGCACGCCGGCGACGCCGAAATGCGCCGCCGACCGCAGGATCGCGCCGAAGTTGTGCGGGTTGCCGACGCCATCGAGCCAGACGGCGCACTGCGGCCCCGCAGGCAGGTCGCGCAGCCATTCCGCCAGGGCTTGCGGCTCACTGCGCAGCACGTCGGCGACGACGCCTTCGTGATGGGAGCTGGACGCCAGCTTGCCGAGGTCGGTGTCCTCGACCACCCGGTAGCCGACACGGTTCGCCACGCACCATGCGAGCAGCGGCTGCAGCGCCGGAATGCGCGCCTGACTGAGGTAGAGCTTGCGGATCGCCTGCGGGCGCCGGGCATATACCGCATTGATTGCGTTCAACCCGTACAGGCGCATCTCGGCATTGCGCCCGCCGCGCGACGCATCGTGCGGCCTCGACTCCTGCGGTGCTGCGTCGACCGGGACCGCAGCAGGATTGGGCGCGGGCCGCGCAAGGTGCTTTGGAATTTTCCAGACTGACATGGGATCTCTCCGCGGTGGCGTGGATCGCCCACAGGCCACCATGATAGGTCGTGTCGTGTCGATGCAATCCAGACGCTGGCAAAACCGGGCTTCATGAGAACCACGGCAGGGACTCGGGCGCGAGCGCGAGCGCGCAAGGCCTCGGAGTTTCGGGTTCGCCGCGCGTCAGGCGTGCCTGCTGGCTTGCGGCGTCATCGACTCCAGCCGCTCCAGTTCGCGTGACACCGCCTCGGGTGATCGCGTGTAGCGGGCCAGCAGCACGTAGAACGCCGGCACCACGAACAGCGACAGCAGGGTCGAGAACGACACCCCGAAAATCACCACCACGCCGATGGTCCCGCGGCTTGCGGAACCCGGGCCTCCAGCGAGCACCAGCGGCATCGCGCCGGCCACGGTGGCTATCGATGTCATCAGGATCGGCCTCAGCCGCACCCCGGCCGATTCGATGATCGCCTCGCGGATGCTGCGACCCTGGTCGCGCAACTGGTTCGCGAACTCCACGATCAGGATGCCGTTTTTCGCGGCAAGCCCCACCAGCATCACGATGCCGATCTGGCTGAACAGGTTGAGCGTGCCGCCGGTGACCAGCAGTCCGATCAGGCCGCCGAGCACACCCAGCGGCACCGTGAGCATGATCACCACCGGATGGACGAAGCTTTCGAACTGCGCGGCCAGCACCAGGTACACCACCAGGATTGCCAGGGCGAGAGTGAAGACGATCGCCGCGCCTGCACGCTGGTATTCGCGAGACTCGCCTTTCCAGTCGACCTGCGCATATTCGGGCAGTTCCTCATCGATCACGTCGTTCACCCAGGCGATCGCCTCGCCGAGCTCGTAGCCCGGCGCCAGCCCGGCACTGACGGTGATCGCACGCAGCCGGTTGAAGCGGTTGAGGCTGCCGGCTTCGGCGACTTCGTTGAGGGTGACCAGGTTCGACAGCGGCACCAGGTCGCCATTGCCAGCGCGCACCTGGATCGCCGCCAGGTCCGCCGGCGTCGAGCGCCCGGCGCGGTCCGACTGCAGGACGACGTCGTATTCCTCGCCATCCTGCACGAAGGTCGTGACCCGGCGCGAGCCCATCATCGTCTCCAGCGAGCGGCCGATGTCGGCCACGCTGACGCCAAGGTCGGACGCGCGCTGGCGGTCGATTTCCACGCGCATCTGTGGCCGCGTTTCCTTGTAGTCGGAGTCGGCCGAGAACAGGTTGGGATTGCTTTCCATGCGGGCCAGCAGGCGGTCGCGCCACTGCGCCAGTTCGGCGTAGTCGGGCCCGCCCAGCACGATCTGCAACGGCTGCCCGCCACTGCGGACAAGCCCGGTGCGCACGGAAGGATTGGCGCGGACGCCAGGCAGTGCGCCAAGCGTCCGGCGCAGCTCGGCAACGACGTCGTCGGTGGTCTCGCTCCGCTTGTTCCAGTCCTGCAGGAACACGATGACCTGCCCGGTGTGCATCTCCTCGCTGGCGCCCCAGCCGCCCGGCACGCGGGTGTTGTAGCGCTGGATCGGCTCATCGCCGCCGGTCTGTGCAGCGAACACGTCTTCGACCTGCTTGATCTGGTTCACGGTGTAGTCGAAGCCTGCGCCTTCCGGGCCCACCACCGAGACGAAGAACGCGCCACGGTCCTCCGGCGGAGCAAGTTCGCGCGGGAGCACCATCACCAGCGCGGCGATGCAGGCGAATGCGGCGAGCACCAGGCCACCGAACAGCCACGTCCGCTCGACATTGCGGTCGAGAAAGCCGCGGTAGCCGACGGTCACCCAGGACAGCCGATCGTTGACCCAGTCGTGCAGGCGCGTTGACTTCTCCTCGCTGTGCGGCCGCACGAGCTTGGATGCCATCATCGGTGTCAGCGTCAGCGCGACGAAGGCGGAGATGGCGACCGCGCCGGCCAGCGCAACCGACAGCTCGCGGAACAGGCGCCCGGTGGTGCCTTCCATGAAGCCGACCGGGAGGAACACCGCGACCAGCACCGCCGTGGTCGCGATCACCGCGAACGCGACCTGCCGGGTCCCGCGCCGGGCCGCCACCAGCCGCGGCTCGCCGAGATCCGCACGACGCTGGATGTTCTCCAGCACGACGATGGCATCGTCCACGACGAGCCCGATCGACAGCACGAGCGCGAGCAGGGTCAACAGATTGATCGAAAAGCCGAACAGGTACAGCGGAATGAAGGCGGCGATCAGGCACACCGGCACCGTCAGCGCGGGAATCATCGCGGCGCGAAAGCTGCCCAGGAACAGCCAGATCACCAGCAGCACCAGCGCGATCGCCTCGGCGAGGGTCCAGTAGACACGGTTGACCGCCGCCTCGATGAACACCGTGGAGTCGAACGCCACGAAGATATCGGTGTCCTGCGGGAGGGTCTTCTGGATCCGCTCGGCCTCCCCGCGCATCGCCCGTGCGACGTCGAGGCTGTTGGCGGTGGAGGTCTTGACGATGCCGAGTCCGACGTTCGGCTCGCCATTGCTGCGGTAGTACTGGCGGCGCTCGGCGGAAGCCAGCTCGACCCGTGCCACATCGCCCAGGCGGACCACGTAGCCGTCGTCGCCCTGCTGCAGCGGGACCTGGGCGAAGTCCTCGGCTTCCTGGTAACTGCGGGCGACGCGCAGGGTGAAGTCGCGCGTCTCCGACTCGATCCGCCCGGCCGGCAGTTCCACGTTTTCGGCGCGCAGGGCACTTTCGATGTCACCCGCGGTGATGCCGCGCGCCGCCATTGCGGCGCTGTCGAGCCATACCCGCATCGCATAGCGCTGCTGGCCGCCGATGCGCACCTGCGCGACGCCATCAATGCTCGCCAGCTGGTCCACCACGTAGCGCTCGGCGTAGTCGCTCAACTGCAGCGTGTCCATCGCCGTGGACCGCATGTTGAGCCACATGACGGTTTCCGAATCGCTCTCGGCTTTCTCGATCTCCGGCGGATCGGCCTCGCCCGGCAGGCGGTCGGCCACGTCGCTGACCGCACTGCGCACATCGTTGGCGGCGGCTTCGATGTCGCGCGCCAGGGTGAACTCGACGCTGATGGACGAGCGCCCGTTGACACTGCGGGACTGGATCGTCTCGACGCCCTCGATGCCCGAAAGCGCATCCTCCAGCACCTGGGTGATGCGGGTCTCCACGACACTGGCCGAGGCACCGGGGTATGAAACGTCCACCGACACAACGGGCGGATCGATCGCCGGCAGTTCGCGCAGGGTGAGGCGCGAGAACGCCATGATGCCCAGCACGATCAGCAGCAGGCTCATCACCGTGGCGAACACCGGACGGCGGATCGAAAGATCGGAGACGTTCACGGACTAGCCCTTCGCTGGCCGGATCGCAGAACCGCCCGCGGCATCCTGCGCAGGCGCAGCCCTCGACTGCTCGGTGATCGTGAGTCCCGGCCGCAGCTTTCCGGTGCCGTCGACCACGATGCGGTCCCCGGCACTCAGTCCCTCGGTGACCTCGGCCAGGCCTTCGCGCCTGGTATCGACCACCACACTGGTCTGTTCGACCGTGTCGTCTTCGCCGACGCGATACACGAAAGACTGGCTTCCGATTTGCACGATCGCGATTTCCGGCACCAGCAAGGCGTCGCGAGTGGGGCCGCTCTGAGTGATCTGCACCAGCATGCCCGGGCGCAGCCGCCGCTCCGGATTGGGGAACTCACCACGCACGATCACCGCGCGCGAGCCGGGGTCGATGCGGGAATCCACCGTACTGACGATGCCATCGAAGGTCTCGCCCGGGTACGCGGCGCTGGTTCCCTGCAGACGCTGGCCCGGGGTGATCGACGCCAGCAGCGTTTCGGGCACGGGGAAATCCACGTAAACGCGTTCGATGTCGTCGAGCGTTGCGATCGGCGTGCCCGGGGTCACCAGCGAGCCGGGGCTGACCTGGCGAAGACCCAGCACGCCGGCGAAAGGCGCACGGACGACGCGGTCGGCCAGCTGGGTACGGATCTGGCGGACGCGTGCGTTGGCCGCATCGCGGGTGGCGCGCTGGGTGTCCAGGGTGGAGCGCGCGATCAGTTGCTGGCGGGCCAGCTCATCCTGCCTGCTCAGCAACTGGCCGGCTTCGTTGGCTGTGGCCTGCGCCGCAGCCAGCTCGGCCTGCTGCGAGTCGCCGCTCAGCGTGACCAGCGGTGCGCCGGCCTTGACGACATCGCCGCTTTCGAAATGCACGTCGCGAACGGTTTCGCTGACTTTCGCAGTGACCGTCACCGACTCGCGCGCCTTGACCGTGCCCAGCGCCTTGACCGTGTCGTTCCACTCGCGCACCTGCACGCGCTGCGTCGTAACGGGCACCGGCCGGTCTTCGGACCGGGCGGACGGAACTTCGTCGTCGCCACAGGCGCTCAGTGCGGAGCCCAGCACCAGGACACAGGTGATGATGCGCAGTCGCGGATCGATTCGCATGCCTCTCTCGAAGTGGGGAACGGTTCGCCAGCAGCGGGCCGGCGGGCCGACAATTCTAGACCGGGCAATGTAACGCGCAGCTGAGGCAGGGGTGGACACGCATTTGCAACGATCCGTTCGCCTGACCCGGGATGGACGCGGGCTGAAGCCCTGGTGTGGCAATCTGCGCTGGCGCCCGAGTCGTGACGGAACTGCAGAAAAGGCGGCCGTCCGACCTGCATGCACCCATCAAGGAGAAAGCCGCAATGATTCACGACAGCATCCTGGACACGATCGGCCGCACCCCGGTGGTGCGGCTGCATCGACTCGCCCCGGCCCACGTCTCCATGTTCGCCAAGGTGGAAGCCTTCAACCCCGGCGGTTCGGTGAAGGACCGGCTTGCGCTGGCGATCATCCTTGACGCGGAGACACGCGGGGTACTCAGGCCCGGAGCCACCGTCGTGGAAGCCACGTCGGGCAACACCGGAGTCGCGATGGCGATGGTCTGTGCAGCGCGCGGGTACCAGTTCGTCGCGGTGATGAGCGAGACCTTCTCGATCGAGCGGCGAAAGCTCATGCGCGCCTACGGCGCGAAGGTGATCCTCACCCCCGCCGCCGAGCGCGGCAGTGGCATGGTCCGGCGCGCGGAACAACTGTCGAAACAGCACGGATGGTTCCTGGCTCGCCAGTTCCAGAACCCAGCCAACCCGGCATTCCACCGGCAGACGACGGCCGCGGAAATCCTGCAGGATTTCGCCGGCCGCAGACTCGATCACTTCGTCACCGGCTGGGGCACCGGCGGCACCCTGACGGGCGTCGGCGAAATGCTCAAGCTCGCCCGTCCCGATGTGCGCATCACCACCTGCGAGCCGGCGGGAGCGGCATTGCTGGCAGGCAAGGAATGGCAACCGCACAAGATCCAGGGCTGGACCCCGGATTTCGTCCCCGAGGTTTTGAACCGCGAAGTTGCCGACGACAACCTGCCGATCGACGACGTGCTCGCGCGCGACACGGCACGGCGGCTCGCGCAGGAAGAAGGCATTTTCGTCGGTATTTCCGCCGGCGCCACGACTGCCGCGGCACTACAGGTGGCGCGCGATGCGCCTGAGGGTTCGGTGATCCTGACGATGCTTCCCGACACTGGCGAGCGTTACCTGAGCACGTTCCTGTTCGAGGGTGTCAATGAGGGTTCCGATGACGAGTGGCTGGCCGGGCTGCCCTGAGCCTTTCCTCGCCCGCGCGCACGATGCGCGCGGGCCGGTCGCCCTGCTTTTGCTTGTGCTGCCCTGCCGTTGCCGTTGCCGTTGCCGTTGCCGGTGCCGGTGCCGGTGCCGGTGCCGGTGCCGGTGCACTTGCACTTGCAGTGGCTGTTGATCTTGCTCTTGATCCCTCATCTCCAACTGCCTCCAATCGGTCTAGACCCGAAGGGCGCCGGGCATGGATGCCCGGCGGTTTCCGCCGAGCCATGGATGGCGAGTCGGAAACTCCCGCGCAGAGACTGCGCGTGCGAGCTGTTGCCCTGTCGGGGAAGGCGCCTTTCTTTGGTTACTTT
>JALYOF010000049.1 GCA_030857025.1 Pseudomonadota bacterium
CTGCGGCTGTCGGTCACGATGATGTGGTAGAAGGGGCGCTTCTTGGCGCCGCCGCGGGTGAGGCGAATCTTGACCATCTGCTGTAGTTCCTGTGTTGCCCAGTCGCCGGACGTGGCGAGGTAAGCCGGCAATTGTAGGGCGCACCAGACACGAAGGGAAGTCACCCGACAGACATTCCAGACAACCGCCGCCGACGCGATATCCGCCGCGGCCTTGGCGGCTGCCGGAAGATCAGCGGAACGGCATGCCGCCGCGGCCGCCCATCATGCCCTGCATGCCGCGCATCATGCCCTTCATGCCGCCGCGGCCCAGCTTGCCCATCATCTTTTCCATCTGCTGGTACTGCTTCATCAGCTTGTTCACGTCCGCCGGCGTGACCCCGGAACCGCGCGCGATGCGTGCACGACGCGATCCGTTCAGCAGCGCGGGGTTGCGACGCTCCTTCTTGGTCATCGAGTTGATGATCGCCACCAGCCGCGGCACTTCCTTGCCGGTGACCTGGCTTTTCACCGAGTCGGGGATCTGGCCCATGCCCGGCAGCTTGTCCATTAGCCCGGCGATGCCGCCCATGTTCTGCATCTGTTCGAGCTGGTCGCGCATGTCGTTGAGGTCGAACTTCTTGCCCTTGGCCACTTTCTCGGCGAGCTTCTTCGCCTTGTCCTGGTCGACCTGCTGCTCGACCTGCTCAACCAGCGACAGCACGTCGCCCATGTCGAGGATGCGGCTGGCCACGCGCTCGGGATGGAAGACGTCGAGCCCTTCGGGCTTCTCCCCGGTGCCGACGAACTTGATCGGCTTGCCAGTGATGTAGCGCACGCTCAAGGCCGCGCCACCGCGCGCATCGCCATCGGTCTTGGTCAGCACCACGCCCGTCAGCGGCAGCGCCTCGTTGAAGGCTTTCGCCGTGGCTGCGGCGTCCTGGCCGGTCATCGCGTCGACCACGAACAGGGTCTCGACCGGATTGATCGCAGCATGCAGCGCCTGGATCTCGGCCATCATCGCCTCGTCGATCGCCAGACGGCCGGCGGTATCGACGATCAGCACGTCCGCAAACGACTTGCGGGCATCGTCGATGGCGGCGCGGACGATGGCCTCGGGCTGCTGCGACGGGTCCGACGGGAAGAACAGCACCCCGACCTGCCCCGCCAGCGTCTTCAACTGCTCGATCGCGGCGGGACGGTAGACGTCGGCCGATACCACCATCACCTTCTTCTTGCGCCGCTCCTTGAGGTGCTTGGCGAGCTTGGCGACCGTGGTGGTCTTGCCCGCGCCCTGCAGGCCGGCCATGAGGATCACCGCCGGTGCCGGCACATTCAGGTTGAGGTCCGTGGCCTGCGAGCCCATGACCGCCGTCATTTCGTCGCGCACGACCTTGATCAGCGCCTGACCCGGGGTCAGCGATTTGACGACTTCCTGGCCGACCGCACGCACCTTGATGCGCTCGATCAGCGCCTGGACCACCGGCAGCGCAACATCGGCCTCCAGCAGCGCGATGCGCACCTCACGAGTGGCCTCGCGGATGTTTTCCTCGGTCAGGCGGCCGCGGCCGCGCAGGCGCTCCATGGTGCCGGACAGGCGCTGGGTCAAAGATTCGAACATGAGGGCAGCGGCTTGCGAATGGGGGACGCCGATTATAGGCAACCCGGCATTTGATCGCTTTTGGCGCGCCCCGGCGTTCACCCGTCGGCCGCGCCACGCCTTCCAGGTGCGGCGGCGGCGCTCTTGCGAATACCAGCCGCAGCCACTGGCGTGCCCGCGCCTTGTGCCACACTTCCGCGATGACAATCGTTCTCATTGCAGCAGCGTCCTACCTCGCCGCCGCCGGGTTGCTGGTCGCCGGCGTGCGCCGCAACGACCAGGCCGGCCGATCGCGCGGCTGGCTGGCACCGGCGATCGGCGCTGCGGTGCTGCATGCCAGCGTTCACCTGCTCGCTTCACGCGGTGCCGGGGGTGCCGACCTGCACTTTTTCGCCGCGCTCTCGCTGGTCGGACTCGGCATGGCCCTGCTGACCACGGCGGTGGGCGCCTCGGGCAGGATGGCCGCGCTGGGGGTGGTGGTGTTCCCGCTGGCCGCCGTGACCCTCCTGGGCTATAGGCTCTACGGCCACGTGCCCGCGCTGAACCTGGACTGGCGCCTGCTGCTTCATGCCTGGCTGGCCCTGCTCGCCTACGCGACCCTGGCGATCGCGGCATTGCTGGCGATCATGTCGTGGCTGCAGGAGCGCGCCCTGCGCCAGCGGCAGTTTCATGCATGGCTGCGGGCCCTTCCGCCGCTGGTGGAGCTCGAGACTCTGTTGTTCCGCACCGTCGCGGTGGGATTCATCCTGCTCAGCGCAGCGCTGCTCACCGGCGTGCTGTTCGTGGAGGATCTGCTGGCGCAGCACCTGGTCCACAAGACGGTACTCAGCGCCTTGTCGTGGCTTGCCTTCGCCGCGCTGCTGATCGGGCGCTGGCGGCTGGGGTGGCGCGGTTCGGTCGCAGTGCGCTGGACGCTGGTGGCGATGGCATTCCTGCTGCTGGCCGTGTTCGGAAGCAAGTTCGTGCTGGAACTGGTGCTGCAACGACCCTGAGCAGTAGGAGGCGCGATGCCGCCGGATCGCTAGCGGCCGTCTTTCTCTTGGGTTTTCCTGGATCTGGTCAGCAGGGCCGTGGCCTCCGCCATCGGAACCGCGTGCGAAAAGAGATAGCCCTGGGCTTCAATGCACCCCAGTTCGCCGAGTTCCGTCGCCTGTTCAAGCGTTTCCACACCCTCGGCGACTACGTGCAGCCCCAGGCTGCGGCCCAGGTCGATGATTGCCTGGATGATCGCGCGCGCGCTGCGCTTCTCATCCGTCGCAAGTTCGGCGACAAAACTGCGGTCGATCTTCAGAGCCGTGACCGGGAGCCGTCCCAGATAGGCCAGGGACGAGTAGCCGCTGCCGAAGTCGTCGATCGACACCCGCAGCCCTGGAGCGGCGCGCCGCAGCTCGGTCAGCGCCGCGGCAGCACGGCCGATGTCGCGCATCAGCGAGCTTTCGGTGATCTCGATTTCGATTCCCGCGCCGCCCTCACTGGCACTGGCACTGGCGAGGATCTCGCGCAGTTGTCCGAGTAGGTGCTCGTCCTGCAGCGCAAGCGCATCGAGGTTCACCGATACCGTGCAGCATGGATCGGTCTTCCGCCACAGCGCCACGTCGACCAGGGCGCGCCGGAGCATGCACATGTCGATCCTGCCAATCTCGCCGCTGGTCTGCGCCAGGCCCAGGAACTGCTCGGGATGCAAGAGGCCGCGCCGCGGATGGCACCAGCGCGCGAGTGCCTCGAAGCCGATCACGCGCATCGACGGCAAGGCCACGCGAGGCTGGTAGTGCGGGCCGATTTCGTCGCGCTCGATCGCCAGGCGCAGGTCGTGCCTGAGCCGCAATGCGGCGCGGCTGTCGCGGGTCATCCCTGGTGTGAAGAACGCGAAGCGGTTCTTGCCCTCGGCCTTGGCGGCATACATCGCGGTGTCGGCCTGCCGCAGCAGAACTTCGGCGTCACTGCCGTCGTCCGGGTGCAGCGCGATGCCCACGCTCATGCGCAGTGCAAACGACACGCCGCGCAATTCCACCGGCGCCAGCATGGCGTCGAACAACCGCTCCAGCAGCTGTGACAACGGTCCAAGCCCGTCGACTTCGGCGATCACCACGAACTCGTCGCCGCCGAGCCGGGCCACGATATCCCCACCCCGCACGGTCCGGCTCAATCGGAGGGCCGCTGTTTTCAGGAATTCATCGCCGAGCGAGTGCCCATAACTGTCATTGACCAGTTTGAAGTCGTCCAGGTCGATCAGGATCACCGCCAGCTGACCGCCTTTGCGACGGCTGCGCTCCAGCGCATGCGCGAGGCGCTCGCCGAGGAACCGGCGGTTGCCCATGCCGGTGAGTGCGTCGTGGAACGCCAGGCGTGTCAAACGCTCCGACATCTCCCGCGAACTGAATGCGTTCGAAAACATCTGCCCGACGAGGCGCAGCCCGAGCAGGATTTCCTGCGGCCAATGCCGCTGCCTGCGCACCGAATCGAAACCGATGAATCCCTTGGGCACGCCCGTTTCGCCAAACGGCACCAGCGCGATCGAGCGGATGCCTTCGCGCATGAATTCTTCGCGCTCGGTCGCCGCACTGTCCGGTAATCGCGACACCACGGGCACGTGCACCGCTCGCCCGGCAACGAGTTCATGCAACAGCCATGGAAAGTGGCTGACCGGGACATCCTGCAGATGCTCGGCTTCGCGACTGATGCCTTCCTCGACCCATTCGTGGGTATTGCTGTAGGTCGCGCGATCGGTGCTGAACCGAAACACGTAGGCGCGATCGACGGCGAACAGGCGACCGATCCCGCCCAGCGCCTGCTCTATCAGGCCGTCCACGCGGTCCGCGGGCGCGTCGATGAGCTCGATCGAAAGCCCAGCGACGAGCCTCTCGAAAGCCAGCCGCTGGTCGAGTCGCTGCCGGTAGCTGGCACTGCTGTCGCTGCGGTCGAGCGCCACCAGATAGCGCGGAGGCTCGCTGCTCTCACGGTTCAGCGCGAGTGCGACCACGGTTCCGTCGGGCATTTCGATGTCGAACCGCAACATGCACGAGGGTGACGCATCGGCGGCCGAACAGAATGCGGCGAACGCCTCCGGGTCGAGCGCGGGAAACATGTCGGTGATCGACCCTTCCGCGCCGTCGCTGTCCTGAATGCGGCCGCTGCGATCCAGCAGGAGCCGTTCGGGCTGCATTCCGACCGCCGGTGTTTCCTCCGGAGTCGCGGCGTCATCGTCCAGCACACCATTCCCCATCGCGCGACAGCTCCACTTCATCGGCGACCCAGCATCTCACGGGTCTGCGTTAAGGCAACACGGCCGCAAGTGCCTGCAGCGACCCGCCACCCGGATTTGTGATCGGTGCCGGATCAGCCGGCTGCGTCCAGCGCCTCGGTCAGGCGGTCCACGGCGATGATCTCCATGTCTCCCAGCCTCCCGCCCTTGGGCGCATTGCCCCTGGGTACGATGGCGCGCTTGAAGCCATGCGTGGCGGCTTCCTTGAGGCGGTCCTCCCCATTGGGCACAGGGCGGATTTCGCCGGACAGGCCCACCTCGCCGAACGCCACGGTCTTCTCAGCGAGCGGCCTGTCGCGCAGCGAGGACAGCACCGCCAGCAGCAACGGCAGGTCGACCGCCGTCTCCTGGACCCGGATGCCGCCCACGACGTTGACGAACACGTCCTGGTCGCCGACACCGACCCCGCCGTGCCGGTGCAGGACCGCCAGCAACATCGCGAGCCGGTTCTGCTCCATGCCCACCGCGACCCGACGCGGGTTCGACAGTGGCGATGCATCCACCAGCGCCTGCACTTCGACCAGCAGCGGACGTGTGCCCTCGCGTGTGACCATCACGCAGCTTCCGGGCTGCGCGGCGAGGCTGCCCGACAGGAAAATCGCCGAAGGATTGGGAACTTCGCGCAGGCCCTTGTCGGACATCGCGAACACGCCAAGCTCGTTGACGGCACCGAAGCGGTTCTTGAACGCGCGCAGCACCCGGAATCGGCTTCCGCTTTCGCCTTCGAAATAAAGCACGGCATCGACCATGTGCTCGAGCACGCGGGGGCCGGCAATGCCGCCCTCCTTGGTCACGTGACCGACCAGGAACACCGATGTGCCGGACTCCTTTGCAAACCGCACCAGGCGCGCCGCACTCTCGCGGACCTGGCTCACCGATCCAGGCGCGGCGCTGAGCTCCTCGGTCCAGAGCGTCTGCACCGAATCGGCCACGATGATGCTCGGCCGCATCGCCACGGCACTCTGCAGGATCTTCTCGACACCGGTTTCCGCCAGCGCATGCACGCCATCCAGCGGCAGGCCCAGCCGTGCCGCGCGCCCGGCGACCTGGGCCAGGGACTCTTCGCCCGTCACATACAGGCTCGGCATCGTTGCGGCCATGCGGGTGACCGCCTGCAGCAGCAAGGTGGATTTTCCGATGCCGGGATCGCCACCGACCAGCACCACCGCGCCTGGAACGAGGCCGCCACCCAGCACGCGATCGAGTTCGCCGATGCCGGTGGACACCCGCGTGTTCTCGTCGTGGCGCACATCCTTGAGCGCGGTCACCTGCGGGGCGTCGATCTTCCCCGCCCAGCTGCTGCGCCGCGATGCCGCCGCGCCGGCGCCCTTGGCGGCGGCCGCCGACTCGATCACGAATTCGCTCAACGTGTTCCAGGCGCCGCATTCGGCGCACTGGCCCTGCCATTTGTTGTGGTCGGCTCCGCATTCGGAGCACACGTAGGCGGTACGCGCCTTGGCTGGGGACTTGAGTGCGGTTTTGGCCATGCGCCTGCGCTGCGTCGATCGGGACGCTGCACTTTAGACCGGCTGGATCGCAGCCGCTGGGATGGATCGCCCGGCCGCCTGCGGTCGCTTCGGGCTAATCGTCGCGAAGCGCCAGGTCTGGCGACTCATTCAGGGTGCCGTCCGGCTCCAGCACACCCAACGATTTCCGTTCGCCGTCCGTCACCACCGCCACCGACGGCTGGAATGGAGGACGGCGAACGAACTTCAGTTCCCACCCGAACTTCTCCAGCGACGCGAGGGTTTCCAGTTGGGCTTCGTTGAGTTCGCCTTTCAGCGTCCGCAGCAACCGCTTGGCGGACTGCCGTCGTTCATTCGTGGTCGTTGCCAATGCCTGCACCCTTCGAAAACAGCCATCGAAATGCTACGGGCGATGGCGGCCCGTGCTCGAAGTGTGACGCAGCAGCCACTTTGTCGCCAGTGGAACTGCGCCGGAGCGAAGCCTCTCCGGCGCCGAATGCCTGAACCCACGAAGGGCCTCCTAAGAGGCAAACGTGCGAACGACCGCCTTCATTCCCGACTTGGCCTGAGCCGTGACCATCGCCGCCGCCGCATCGGGCGAGGCCTTCCAGGTCTCGTACTGCTCGTCCATCTCCGCGCGCTCTTCGGTCGTGAAGAGTTTCCGGGCCATCTTGAACATGGTGGACTCCTCTTCCTTCGCATGGTGATCGACGAACTCGGCGAGCACCTTGGCGCGCCCGGCGAATACGGGCGTAGTAGTTTCGGCGGCCTTCAGATCCGGCAGCACCGTCAGCTCAACGGCACGGTGTTCCTGGATCGCCTCGGCGTGCGTCTTGAGGCCGTCACGGTCAGCGCGTTCGGCGAAGGCGGGATAGAAAACCTCCTCCTCCCACTTGGCATGCGGAATCAGGTTGCTCTCGATATCGGCCAGAAGGTCGGCGCGGGTCTTTTCCGCCCTGTCGGTGGTGCCTTCCATGCGCTTGAACAACTCGCGCAGGGCATCGTGCTCGGCCTTGAGGGTCTTGAGGATGTCGCGGCTCATGGGCGCACTCCAGGGAAAGAGGAGATGCCATGGTCCAAATCGACGCGTCACCGGGGCGTGAGCCGAAGCGGCGGAAGACTGGCGCCATTCATCGGTGAGGGCAGGCATGCCGCGCGGATTGAGATCCTCAGCTGAACGCCCGTAGCAGTGCAGCCGAGGCGCCCACCAACACCCTCGACAGCCTTTTGAACTTACTCCCGCTGCTTTCCCAAAGTTGTTTTCCCCAATGAAAAAGCCCCGAGGTCTCCCTCAGGGCTTCATCTGGCGACGTGGAGATGCGACCTGGAACGGGTCATCTACCTGGCCTCACGCGCAAATTTACGAGCGATCTGCTGTATTGGTGCCGGAAATAGGAATCGAACCTACGACCTACGCATTACGAATGCGCCGCTCTACCAACTGAGCTATTCCGGCAGATCCTGCTGTCGCCCCGGGGGCGAGCGGTGTTGCACCGCTAGACCGCGAATTGTAGGCGGCTCGCGGGCGCAGGGTCAATTGGCGCGTTGCCGCAGCAGCTCGCAGCAAGGTCAATTGACCGGTTGGACTGGCTACCGCGCGATCCGGCTGGCTCGGCTGCCTGGATCAGTCTTCCCGCACGTCAGGGCTGGGGCGTGGCTTGGGCTGCTTAGGGCGCTGTCTAAGCGCCGTGCAGACGCACGGATGACGAGGTAAGTGCCTGCTAAGCCGGATCAAGTGGATTAGCCCAACGGCTAACGGACGTTCAGCTTGACTTGATGCGGCTGATCCGAGTCCAGGAGCCCGAGGTTGCAAGCGTCGCCTCTACCTCGAGCATTGCGCGGGAGCTGCACTCCTGCCGGAGGAGCGGCACCAAACACTGCTCACCCGCAGTTGCGGAAAAAATGTTTCATCAACTAAATACAGGCCGTAGCATCCGGCGCTGAATTTCGCATAAGGATGCGCCCGCAATGACCTCCGCCGAAGCAAATGGCATTCTAGGAGTCATGCGTGCAGTTAACAATAAAATTCTGTTTGATGAGCACCTGCTCAACCGACTGCAGATCGACACCCGCGAACATCACAAATATCGGACCTCGACCTTCTTGTCGGTCATGACCCAGTAGGATTTTCTCCTGATCGTCGCTTTTTTCTTTGCCCAAAAAGACGAAGCCGTCGACCGTACCTTCGCCCCTCTTCATCACTCGATGCGAAAATCTAGGGTGGCCGCCAACGTAGACCTCGACTGTGGTGCCGTCGATGTCTAGAGTAGCCACGTCGAAATCGGGTCCTTGTGTAACTTCATGCAACCGCGAGCCGGATGAGAGGTTCGCGCAAACATTATGATGGTCGCTGATCCGAACTGGGGCCTGGCTTGGGCCACAGGCGGACAAAGCAAAAAGCACCGCAGCAACCATACACTTACCCACAGCAGTCGTTCCTGATGGCCTCGTTACCGAACGCCAAGATGTCTTGGATATTTTGTTCGTTGACTGTTGCGCCATCCAGGTTGTTTCCCATTATTCCTGGGCCGTTGTCACCTAACCCCAACAAATGCCCGGCCTCATGTGCCAAAGTTGGATCGCCCCATTGCCCAGGCATGAACCACTCCCCCCAGTTCATGTCGGTAGAGTGGACCCACGACTGTTCCCCTCCAGATCTTATGCTAATTCCATTCGTAGTACCTGGATGCCAGGACGACTGCGGGATTACGACCGTCTGCACGTTGAACGAGCCGAATGTTCCACTCCATGCACTCTCAATTACCTTAGTTATCTGCCTGATCTGCTTCCGGGTAGCACCTTGGAAGTTTATAGGTATGGCGATACCAACACTATTGCCTTTCTTGCATACATAGCCCACCAGCCCCGTGGGGTCGATAGCGTTAACCGGATTCCCGCCAACATAGGCGTACGTATTTGATCCACCTGCCAGCCCTATCGGGTCCGACTGCAGATACCGTCCCATTCGTCCATCATAGTCACGGAACCCGTTATTCCAAAAGCCAGTTTCAGCGTCGAAGTACTGTCCGGGGAGCCCAAGATTCAGGCCACCAATGCTGTTCGTGAGCACCGCACGGTCGAAGGCGTAGTTCGCCGCAGTCCAAACGGGCTGTTTGCTACTATTCGTAACGACTTCCGGGCGGCCAAGATGGTCGTTGTGCAGAAAATACAGGGCGTTGCTTCGCAACATTCCTATTGGTTGGTCGCCTATCCAGATATAGCTGGTCCACACGCCTCCCGTAAGTTCAGCTAGCATCTGCGTCTGAGCACCGTATACGAAGCGACTCGTGCCAAGCGGTCCACTCTTGCCCACCCGCTGCTCAAGTGCATTGACAATGTAATTCGTAGTGCCGGCCGGGAACGTCTGTGACACATAGTTTGGGTTGGTATATGTGCTCGCGAAGTTGCGATTGACGCTGCTTAGCCTGTCAAACCCATCGTGCGTGTAAGTTGCCGTCGATCCGCCCCAGGACTGGGTGCGTCGATTGCCGCGAGCATCGTGGGTCAACGGTATCTGAGTGGAGGCCGAGCGGTTACTTACTGCATCTACCGAGTACGCTTCAGACGTGAGCCAGGTGTGATGGGTGCGATTTCCATTAGCGTCCAGAGCGAAGCTTTGATTTCCCGATGGAGACACGTTTGACGTTAGGCGTGAAAGGGCATCGTAGTTGTAAGTCTGATCGTAATTTCGATTTCGCCCATTGACGATGCCGGTGACCTGATCATTGGCATTAAAGCTGTAGTATAAGCCTTGGATGTTGTCGGTTTGTATTAACGTTAGACGCCCATCCGTGTCGCGGTTCGTGTCCCGCATAAGGCCGTTGCCGTAGGACCACGAGTCTGGTTCGCCAAAAGCCCGATATTTGATGCCACTGACGACGTTTCTAGTTACACCACCTATAGTCGCCTGAACAAGGACCAGCTTACCAGCTGAGTACCCGTAGCCGACGCTCACACCACTAGGATAGCTCAAGCCAGCAATGCGGCCCATGCTGTCATATGAATACCGTGTCCAATCGTCCGATCCGTATACGCTATCGCGCCGAACCGCCAGCTGACCCTCGGGGGTATACTCAAAATTAGTCCTACTGTAGGTGGAACTGAGGTCGCGAACTTCAAACCCGCATAGAAGCCCTTTACCATTTCCGCACCAATCAAAGGAGTAATAACGGGAGAGATTTCCGCTCGTTACCCTATTTCGGCGCCCAAGCGCGTCATAGCCGTAGGAGGTCTGGCTTCCATCGTTCCGCGTGGCTAGGGTGAGTTGACCAGCGGGGTTATACTGGAAACGCGTCGTTCCGGTGTCTGGGCTAAACTGCGCCCACAGCTGATTAAATCCGTCTGAGACGTAGGTAGTCACGAGCCCGCGCGGATCAGTTGCCTTGATCAACTGATTGAGAGGGTTGTATTGAAACTTGGTAATACCATTCAGTGGATCTCTTGACTCGACCAGGCGATCAAGGGAGTCATACGCGAGGGTCGTGACTCTGCCAAGGGAATCAGTTTTGGCTTTTACGTTTCCGTTGGAGTCGTACGTGAAGCGGACGTTTTGGCCGCTGTTGCCGCGGCGGGCACGCACTCTGCTCAATTCGTCGTAATCTGAATATGCTGCTTGCTTAAGGACGGGGGAAACGACCCAAACCTGTTTTTTCTCGTAATGGGGCTCGGTACATTCGCTCTCCGGAGCACCAGCCGGCTGAAGACAAGAGAAAACATACTGGGTCTCGTAGTGCCCCTCGGTGGCGTACGTGGCCGCGGACACTACATTGCTGGCCGCGTTGTAGCCATAACGGAATTCCTCGCGCGTCCCATCGCCGGCCAGAACCCCACTAGAATCGACGTAAATCCGTGTCAGCCGGTGGGTGGCATCGTACTCGGCCATAGTCAGTACGCCGTCAGGGCTGCGTGCTGTAGCGACGTCGCCATTTCCGTTGTAGGTATAACTAGTATCCGCAGCCACGCCTTTTGGATATGTGCGGACATTGGTTACACGTCCACGGGCGTCGAACGTGTAATCGGTGATATCGCCATTGGGTCCGGTGATCCTGCCAGGGTACCCCAGCCCGCTATGGCCACTGTAAAGCGTGGAATGACCGAGGCTGTTCTTAACGGAAATCACGTCACCGTAGACGTTGTAACTGGTCACGACAACATCCCCCGTGCCGTCTATATGGCCATCGACAGACACCGTCGACAACATACCGTTGGCGTGTTTGGTATAGGTATATGTCGTCGCTTTTGATTGGTTGACAACTCCGTTGGAGGACAAATTCGTGGCAGTAATCGTTGCGATCCGGTTATCAGCCGTGAAGGTATAGGCAATGCGCAACAACTCGGTTCCCGAGCTTACGCCGCCAACGGTTGAACTGATGATGCGATTGCGAGTGGCGTCCCACACATACGTGCTCCTCCGGGCCTCGGGCGTCCCGTAACCCTCTATCCTTTGTACAAGCTGACCCTTCGCGTTATGAGTGAGTGCGGTGTCATTGCCGTTGAAATCCGACTGCAACTGCGGAAATCCATTGGCGTCGTACGCAGTCTCGGCATAGGTCGCTGCCGGACAATAGGTGCTCGGCTGACCAGTGATCGTCCTTAACCGACCGTTTTGAAAGGTATACGTCGTGGCTTTTCCCAGCGCACTTGTTTCGCCGACCGTCAGTATTCCGCTGGCGTCAACGGAGTACGTGAAATTGAATCGGTCGTAATTCAGATGGTCGGAAAGAATTGCGTATCCGGCGTAATTGTAGCCAAAGCGCGAATAGCGCACTCCGTTGAAAGACTTGCCCGTCAGTGCACCAAGATCTGCAGTTTCGTAGTGATACGCGATGCTGGTAGCAGGGCTTCCCGGCCTGGATACCGCGGACAGTCGATGCAGACCCGTCCCAAACTGGTTCGCAGAATAGGCAAAACCGTGATAATGGCCTGCGGGATCTCGGACAGAGGTCAACTGGCCGTTGGTCCACGTAAAGTCAACATACCGCCCGGAAGTATGAGTCACGCGAGTAGGATATGTGCCGCTGTATGTGTATACCCAACGGAGCCCGTGCGTGTCCTGAACGGATTTGACGTACCCGCCCGGGGTATAGGACTCGCCAAGGTTGTCTTCACCATGAAGCACAAAGCTGCCATCGGCCTGCTTCACGATGCGCGAAATGGGACTAGCTCGCTCTTCGTAGAACACACCGTCAGCGGTGTTCTTGATGTACTTGATAGTTCTACCGTCGGGACGCCAGCTGTAGATGACGGAGTTAGCGCCGATCAAACAGGTACCACCGCCCGGGCGCGGGTAGCAGGCATTCAGATCCGTGGACCCGAACGTCAGCTTGTAGTCGAAGTTGCTAACCCAGTGCTTACCGAACAGCCCTGTCCCACGCCAATAGTGGTTGTAGGTTCTCACCAGGTGTAGCGGCATTTCGCTAGAACTGATGAAGTCGATTTCCTGTTCGATCTTATTGCCGGTCGAGATCACGATTGGATTGCCGCGCTTGCATCCCGTGCTCGCATCGGCGTCCACATTCGCAACCAGCGTTCCCTTAGCGGGAACCGGCTTGTTGTCGGGGCGCACCCCCCTGACTATGATGCGATTGAGAGTGGTCGTTCGCGATGAATCATTACCGCCAAACGTCAGCGATGCCGCACCGCCTCCAAAGCTGCCTTGGCCAGTAGCACGCACCGGCGGAAGGTCGTGCGGTTCATCCGCGGCGACGGGTGAGTGGACCGCAACAATCACAAGCCCGAAGACTGCCGCAGCCAGTTTGACCACGCTCGAAGACAGCGGGCCGCGTGGGCCGCTGCAAAAGCTTGAATTTGCCATCTTCATCCCTGTTCTTTCGACGTGCACGGGCCGACTTTCCGTGTCTAGGGCGGGACTCTACTGGCAACCCGCGAGGTAATCAACGAAAATTGTTACCTCTGTCGCAAAAGCACGGGAAGCCGCCCTAAAATGAGGAATAACTTCACTGCGTCACTGTCTCAGAGATTGTAGGCGCGTAGGGGTGACGATCCGCTTCGTCAGTTGGGTGCGCATGGTGCTTGGCTCGATAAGTACCTGGTAAGCCAAAACTTATCGGAGCCCGCAAAACCATGATTGGGTAAGGACCATCCGTATTCAAAATACCGGGATGGAAACACTTTAAAAAACAAAGGCCCGCGTCTGCGGGCCTAGTGTTTCAATTCGTCCAAAGTTGCACTAAATAACAATCAACCATTGTTACGAATGCGCCGCTCTACCAACTGAGCTATTCCGGCAGATATTGCTGTCGCCGCCAAGGGCGAGCGGTGTTGCACCGCTAGACCGGGAATTGTAGGCGGCTCGCGGGCGGAGGGTCAATTGATATGTAGGAGCCGCAGATCGCCAGGAGAATCAAACGACCGGTTGGCTGGCTACGCGCGATAATTTGACTCGGCTGCGTCGCCAATCGCGCCGGCACACAAGCTGGCAGGCGCCGGTTACCGCCTGCTGCACCAGGGCGTGCTTCAGACGATCAGCCGGCAAGGAAAACGCGGCTGGCGATGATCCCGCCCATGCGCGGCCCCAATTTCAGTGCGCCGGCTCGGTCTGCCCGCCGCCACGCATCCTGTTGAACGCCATCACCGCCGCGACCACCACTGCGCCGACCGCCATGCCGACAACCGCGTTCGCGAGCGCGAGCAGTATCGCGCCAAGCCAACCCGCAGGCACCAGTGCCTCCAGCCAATGCGCCAGCACCGGCACCGCGTGCACGAGGATGCCGCCGCCGACCAAAAACATCGCGGCCGTACCGGCAACCGACAGGAACTTCATCAGCCACGGTGCGGCATAAAGCAGTCCGCGGCCGAACGCTGCGCGTGCGCCTCCCTTCTTCGCCAGGTGCATGCCGGCATCGTCGAGTTTCACGATGCCGGCGACCAGTCCGTACACACCCACCGTCATCGCCAGGGCGATGAACACCAGCACCAGCGTCTGCTGCAGGAAAGGCCGCCCGTCGACCACGCCGAGCGACAGCACGATGATCTCAGCCGAGAGGATGAAGTCGGTGCGTATCGCACCCTTGATCTTGTCTTTCTCGAACGCGACAAGGTCGATGTCCTCATCGGCCAGTGCGTTCACCAGTTCGTCGTGCCTCCGCGCGTCTTCGGCACGCGAATGCAGGAAACGGTGCACCAGCTTCTCCATGCCTTCGTACACGAGATAGGTGCCGCCTATCATCATCAACGGAACGATCAACACCGGCAGCCAGGCGCTGATCATCAGCGCCGCCGGCACCAGGATCGCCTTGTTCTTCAGCGAACCCTTGGCGACCGCCCAGACCACCGGCAGCTCGCGCACGGTCTTGACGCCGGTGACCTGCTGCGCATTGAGCGCGAGGTCGTCGCCGAGTACCCCGGCGGTCTTCTTCGCCGCCAGCTTGGTGAGGATGGCGACATCGTCCAGAACACTGGCGATGTCGTCGAGCAGGGTCAACAGGCTTGCGCTGGCCATTCGGGGAATCGTCGCGGATGAGAACGGACGCCATTGTCGCCAATCGCGAGGTGCATTGGGTGCGACGGGGAAAATCCGCGGCGTCGATCCGGCGCACGCCCGCTGGCCACGCGCGGTTACGCCGCTGACAGGTCGGTCGACGCGGCAACGGCCAAGCCGCTGACCACGCCCAGCGAGGCATTCCCGAGCACCGCACCGGCACCGGGGAACAGCTCGGTCACCAGGCCACGTACATACGGCGCACGCGACATGCCGCCGGTGAGGTAAACGGTTTCGGGTGTCCGCTCCAGATCGCCGGCGACCGCTACAAGCAGGCCGCGCAACGACGACAGGAACCGACTCGCGCCCTCGTCCAGCCCCGCGCGGTCCACCTGCGCCTCCAGGCCCGGCTCGATGTAGTCCAGTGGCACGCACGCGTCGCGGTGCTCGCTGAGCCGGATCTTGGCGCGCTCGACCGCGCCGCTCAGTCGGATGGTGTTGCCGAAGGCCTGCAACTGGGCCAGTCGCGAATCGAACGGTGCTTCCACATGGTGAAAGGCAGTCCGTCTGAAGGAAGCCTGGCGCTGCAGGTCGTGCACGGCTGCCGCCTCGTAGAACTGGTGCACCGGCGTTCGCGTGCAGCCCTTGCCGAACAGCGGCATGAACCGGCGCATGCTCAGTTCGATGTCCACATCGGTGCCACCCTGCGCCAAGCCCCAGGAGCGAAGGATGGCCGGCCTTGTCGCAGCACCACCGATGTCGGCAATCGCCACGTCCGTGGTGCCGCCGCCGATGTCGACCACGAGCGTTCGTCGCCGCTCCGGTTCGCCCTGGTGATGGCCCATCGCCGCAGCGGCAGGTTCTTCCAGGAACTCGACCGATTCGAAACCCGCCGCATGCGCCGCATCGGTCAGTATCCCGACCGCCTGCAGGCCCCCGGCTTCGCCCATCGAACTTCGAAACTCCACCGGCCGGCCCAGCACCACCGAACGAACCTCCGTGCCGAGTTGCCGGCTGGCGGTGGAGCGGATGTGGCCGAGGATGTGGGTGGCGATGCCGAGCAGCGCCTTGCGCGCACTGCCGTGCAGGCGGAAACCCAGCATCGACTTCGGGGAAACGACCAGGTGGCCGCTGCCGCTGGCGACGTAGGCATCGATCGCCTCGTCGCCGTAGAGCGCGTTCTGAAGATCGACCTCCGAATCGGCGGCCCGTCGCGCCTGCTCGGAACTCCAGCGTCGGCGAACCGCATTGACCGCGTCCCTGCGCAGCGCTTCGGCCGACCTGGCGACCACCCCCGGCACCATGGCGAGCGCTTCCTCGCGCCTGTCGGCCGGCTCGGCCATCGCGCGCTGCCGTGCGGCCGATGCGCGCACGGCCGCTGCGTTCTGCTCGCGCGTGCTGTCGGCCACCAGTCGTGCGACCTCTACCTCCAAGGCCGGCGTGAGCTCGAAATCGGCTGCCGACGGCAGGCTGAGCGGGAAGAACACCGTGGTACGGAACTGTTCCTGGTCACCGAAGCGAATGAGCTCGATCTTTCCATCGACCACCGCACCCGCCGCCGAGTAGCTCGTTCCAAAGTCGATGCCGATCTTCATCAAGCCTGATCCGGTGAATAAAGACGCGGCGCATGCACGCGCATCGGCGCGGCGCCAGCAACGGCGCACAAGGATAACGTCCGCGTGATCCCGGTTCGCGTGCCCGACGCACTCCGATGCGATTTCCGGATTCGAAATCTCAGGCTGGCTTGTAGCCGATCACCATCGAATCCGGTCCGGCAAGATGCTCCACCCGCATCCCGCTGAATCCGGCCTCACGCATCCAGCCGATGCAATCGGCACCGGTGTAGTCGAACCCCCCTGGGGTCTCGATCAGCATGTTGAGGCTCATCAGCAACCCGAACGCGTTCTCGCGGCGCTCGTCGTCGATGAGCGCTTCATACACGATCAGCGCGCCACCTCGCGGCAGTGCGTCGTGGGCTTTGGCGAGAAGGCGCCGCTTCTGCTCGAGATCCCAGTCGTGAAGGATGTGCCCCATTACCAGCACATCGGCGCCGGGCAGCGGATCGTCGAAGAAGTCACCGGGATGAAAACGCAGGCGATCGCCCAGACCGTGCTCTGCCACGTAGCGGTCGAAGATCGGCCCGACTGCAGGCAGATCGAACCCGCCTCCTGCCATGTGCGGATGAGCCAGTGCGATCTGTACCGGCACCGCGCCCTGGGCACAGCCGATGTCGATCATCGATTGGTATTCGTGCCAGGGAAACAGGCGCGCCATCGCCTGGGCGGCCGCCAGGCTGATGCCGCTCATCGCCCTCAGGAACTGTTCCAGGCGTTCCGGATCGGCGTAGATGGCTGCGAACGGATCCTGGCCGCCGCGGACCTCGTTCTGCGGCGTCCCTGTCTGCAGCGCCTCGGTCAACGAACCCCAGAACGGGTACAGGCGTTTGGCGGCCATCTCCAGCATTCCGCCGACGTAGGTCGGCTTGTCGCGATCCAGGAACAGGTCCGCCTGCGCCGTGTTGGCGTAGCTGCCCTCTCTGCGCTCCAGCATTCCCAGGGCGACCAGTGCATCGAGGAAGTCGCGGGCGCTGCGCGGATGAAGGTCCAGTTTTCGCGCCAGGGCATCGAGGCCGGCGGGGCCTGAAGCAAGCTCTGTGAACAGGTTCAGTTCCACCGCACTGAGCAGCGTCCGCGAACCCCGGAATGCCATCCCGAGTTGCAGGATTGCGTCGGGGGTGATCGGATCCGAAGCCCCTGGCTGGCTCATGGCTATTTCCGTTCTCGAAGGGGACGCCGTCCGCGTTCTGGCGACTACGAAATCCCAGTGGGCTGGCAGGCCGTACCCGAGGAGCTTCGGCAAAAGAAAGAAAAGCCGAGCCTGCACGAAGTCCCTACCTTCGGATCGAGCGACGCAAACGCTTTCATTGCTTGCCGGTTGCGGGTTCGGCAGGTTCTTGAACTACTGCCTGCACCGACTGACCACTGCACAAATCAATTGGGCGGGGAGGCGTCTACGGGGTTTTCACGTCGTAGCGGCATCATTGGAACAGGCTCGTCGACTGAACAAAGAGTGAAACTCCCCTACAGACGAGGCGCCCTGATCTCCGTTAGGCTTGATGCGCGATCACAGCGCCCCGGTCAGGATCGCGACCGTCAGACCTTGCGCACGATGCGCTGCTCCTGGAGAAAACCAGATGACCCGATTCCCATGGGTGTCCAGGCTGCTGCTGGCGACCGCCATCTTTGCCGCCTCCGCTGTCGCTGCCGCGCAGAGCCTGCCAGTGCAGGTGCAGGCCAGCGGCAATACCGCCACCGTCACGGTGGTCTCGACCTCCATCGCTTCCACCGAGGTACTGGTGAGCTTCGATGAGGCCTTCAATCTGAGTCCGCTCAGCCTCGGCGTCAGCGCGGAACTGGTAAGCCTCAGCGATCCCCTGCTGCTGGCGCGATTGCCCGATCCGCTTGCCACCCAGATCGACTCCTCGCTGCCGTTGCTGATCACGATCGAGCCGCCGGCAGGCGCGGGCCTTGCGTTCAACCGCACCGCGCGGGTCGAGATCCACACGCATGCCCTGCCCTATGCGGTCGGGAGTTCGTATCGAATCTTCAAGGCGCCCCTGAACGGCGCTTTCCGCGACATCACCGACGAGATCGCCCCGGGGAGCGTCCGGGCCCGCGGTACCACCGGCGGGTTCTCGCAGTTCCTGATCGTCGCGGACGCGCGCGCCAGCAGCGCGATCGTCGCGGAGAAGATCGCCCGGCTGCGGGCGCGGTTCGCCATGCTTCCCACCTCCGAGCGCGGTGCTTTCGACGCACACCTGAATATCGCCGAGACAGCGGTGGCCGCCGGCAACTTCGCCAACGCGATCGCGGCCGTGGATTGGATCCGTGCGCGTGCGGCCGAGCGGGCCGGCACCACCCTCGCCGAGCAGTGGCGTGCCCTGCGCGATGTCGAGAACGATGCGGGAGAAATCCTGGCAGGCGCGGCGACGCTCGAGTTCAGCATCGCCTACCTGCGCGATTTCGGCGACTGATCCCGGTTCGAATACCCGTGCTCGACCGCGGCACGCGGTCGACGCGCAGGAATGGCCGGGGCCGCGCTAACATGGCCCGATGCCGGCGCGCCTGATCGCCTATCCACCCGACAATGCCGCCATCATCCGCCTGGTCCCAGCGAATGCGCGGCTTCGGATCGGTCGCGCGCGCGATTGCGAGCTCGTGCTGGATCACGCCTCGGTTTCCCGTGAGCATGCCGAGCTTCGTGCCGAGCCAGGGCACTGGCTGCTGCGCGACCTGGGCAGCAAGAATGGCAGCCACGTCGATGGGACCCGGATCGACGAGGCGCCACTGATCGAGTCCTGCTGGCTGCGGTTCGGCGACGTGCACTGCGAGTTCGCGCCACTGACCGAAGCCGCGGTTGCAGAGGCCGAGCGCCAGCAGGGCAGCCGCCGCAATGCCGCTACCGCGCACACGGTGCGGCTCGGGCAATTGACCAGTCTCGGGGACCTTCTCGACGCAAGCCTGACCGCGGTGCTGGAACTTACCCAGTGCACCCGCGGCTTCGTGCTGCTGGGCCAGGGCGAGAGTCTCGCGGTGCGCGCCAGCCTGTCGCTCAGCCCCGCTTCGCTGGCGACACGGGAATTCTCGGGCAGCGTCGGCGCCGTTCGCCGCGCGATGTATCAGCGCCGCATCATCGTGGCCAACGACATCCGAAGCGAAGCCTGGCTCGCATCGCGCGACTCGGTGATGGCCGCAGGCCTCAGCGCGCTGGCGTGCGTGCCACTGATGGAGAACGGCCAGGTGCTGGGCGCGATCTATGCCGATCGGGTCACACCGGGCGTCGCGATCACCACCCTGGACATGGAGCTGCTGCACGCCTTTGCGGAGAACGCGGCGGTGTGGATCGCCGCGCGCCGCACCAGCGAGCAGCTGGACGCCATGGCCGATGCCGCCGACTGGTCGCAGATCGTCGCCGCACACGACGGGCGATCTGCGTGAGCGGTTCCGGCAACGGCACCGCGAACCGGCCCCCGGGCAGCGAGGAAAGCAGCGCCGCGACCGCGACCGGCATCTACACGCAGATGGATTTTTCGCCCGGAACCGTACTGGCCGGCCGCTTTCGCCTCGAATCCATACTTGGCATGGGCGGCATGGGCGTCGTCTACCGGGCCACCGACCTGACCCTGGACGTGCCTGTCGCTCTGAAGCTGCTGCGTCCGGAACTCGCACAGCGCGCCGATGCGTTCGATCGCTTCCGCGAAGAGCTGCTGCTGGCGCGGCAGGTGTCGAGTCCGCACGTGGTGCGTATCCACGACCTCGCCCGGCACGAGCAGCACTGGCTGATCAGCATGGACCTGGTCGACGGCACCTCGCTGGACCAGCGCATCGACCGCGACGAGCCGATGCCCGTCGACGACGCGCTACGGCTGGCGCGCCAGCTTGCACAGGGGCTTGCCGCCGCGCATGCCAAGGGCGTGCTGCACCGCGACCTCAAGCCCGCCAACGTGCTGCTCGATGCCAACGGCGACGCATACATCAGCGACTTCGGAATCGCCCGCTCGGTCGCCAGCAGCGGACTGACCCAGTCAGGTGCGATGCTCGGAACGCCCGACTATCTTTCCCCGGAACAGGCCCGCGGCGATCCGCTCGACGCGCGCAGCGATCTGTACGCGCTCGGGCTGATCCTCTACGAAATGCTGTCGGGCAAGCGTGCGTTCGACGGCGGCACCATCGCCGAGGTGCTCGCCCAGCGAATGCTGCGAACCCCGCCGCCGATCACCCGCTATCGGCCGGATGCGCCCGACTGGGTCGCCCGGCTTCTGGACAAGCTGCTGCGTCCCCAGCCCGGGCACCGCTTCAGGAACGCGGACGAAGTGATCGCCGCGATCGATGCCCGCGCCGTGTCCCGCGATTTCCGCCCGGCGCGCACCACATGGTGGGGGCTTGCAGCGATGCTGGCGCTGGCCGCGATCCTCAGCGCCTGGTGGCTGCGCGGCGTTGCGCCGGACGCGGTGGTTTCATCGCCGCCGCTGGAGCGCCTGCTGGTCCTGCCGGTCGAACATGACGGGGATCCGGCGCTTGCGCCCCGGTTCGCTGCGCTGGGAGAACACCTGCGCGACGCCTTCATTGCGATTCCCGGCTTTGCCGTGGTGGATGCCGAACGCACGTACCAGGCGTTGCGGCAGCTGAACCCCGCCGGTGCGGCGCATCCCAGCATCAGCGGTCTGCACGGTGTTGCCGCCGCAAGCCGGATCCTGCAGCCGACGCTCGTCTCGCGGAACGACCGCTGGCAACTGCGGGCGCGGCTGCATGCCCCGGGTCGGCCAGCCGAGCGCCTGGACGGGCCGGTGGCGGCCAATCCGGCTGCGGCGCTGCGTGCCTGGTCGGCGCAGCCGACGCACCTGCGCGCGCTGGGACTGGAAGGTGGCGAACTGCAGCCGGTGGTGCCGGCAAGTACGGAAGCGCTCGCCGCCTTCGGCTCGGCGCGACTGGCGCGGCAGCGGGGGCTGCTCGACGAGGCACTACGGCACCTGCTACATGCCACGCGTCTGGTGCCGGGCTACACCGCCGCCTGGATCGTCCGGGCGGAAGTGGCGCTGGAGATCGGCGAACTGGATGTGGCGATTGACGCCATCGATCAGGCCTGGCGGCTGTCCGCCGACGGACCCGAGCGCCGCCGCATGCGGGTCGCCGCCGAGCGCGCCCAGCTCCAGCATGATGCGCAGGCGGCGATTCAAAGCTGGCAGGCGGTGCTCGCCGCAACGCCCGACGACACCTTCGCCGAACTGCAACTCGCACGCGCTCACGGCAGTGCGGGAGATTTCGCCAGCGCGGTGGCAGGCTTGGAAGCGCTGACCGCGCGCGATCCCAACGATCCGCGCGCGTGGTTCGAACTGGGCAAGTTCGTGCTGCTCAGCGGTGATGCGCAGCGCGCCGTCGACGATCATCTTGTGCGTGCGCTGGTGCTCTACAAACGCAGCCGCGATCTCTTCGGCGAAGCGGAAACGGTCAACGCGCTCGGCATCGGCTACGGCCGCCTTGGACAGACCGCCGACGCCGCCGAGCAATACCGCAAGGCGGTCGAGCTGCGCCGCGCAGTGGGCAACCGCCGCGGCGTCGCGACCAGCCTGCGCAACCTTGCCAACGTGCTGGCTCTGACAGGGCAGTTCGACGAGTCCGCCGGGTACCTGGAGCAGGCCCGCGAGCTGCAGGTCGCGCTCGGCGATCGCGAAGGCCTGGCTGCGACCGACAACGAGATGGGCCTGCTGTCCGAGGAGCGCGGGAACTATCCGACCGCGCTTGCGCACTTCCGCCGCGCGCTGCAGGGATGGCGAGAGATCGGCAATGCGCACGGCAGTGCGGAGGCGCTCAACAACATCGGATTCGCGCACTTTCAGCTCGGCGCCTTGGATGACGCAGAGGTCTACTGGAAGCAGGCCGCCGAGGCTTACGAAAAGCTCGGCTCCAGGACCGGCGAGATCCGGACGGAGCAGAACCTCGGACTGCTCGCGATTGCGCGAGCGCACTGGGAAGAGGCGCGTCGCCGCCTCGACGCTTCGCTGACCAGCGCACAGCAGCAGCAGATGCCCGAAGAGGCAGCGGTGAGCCATCGCAACCTTGCCGAAATGGAACTGCTGCTTGGACGACTGGAACCCGCCATGCGGCATCTGGACAGGGCCGAAGCGCTGTTCGTCGAACGCCAGGACCAGCGCGGGATTCTCGATGTTGGCCTCCTGCGTGCGCACGCTTGGTTACGCGCGGACGCCGACGACAAGGCGTGGAGAGTTATCGAGAAGCTGCAGCCGTCCCTGCCGGCAGCGGCCACCGAGCAGCGCGCGATCGCCCAACTCCTGCGTGCCGAGCTCGCTTACCGCGACGACAACCCGGATGCCGCAGCGCTCGCGCTGGACGAAGCACGACGGCTGGCCCAATCCTCCGGCGTGCGGGTGCTTCAACTGCAGATCGCACTGAGGCGGGCGCGCGTCGGCAAGCTTGCAACCAATCTGGAACCCGCCATTTCCGCGCTGGGCCACGCCGGGCTCCGATTGGAGTGGCTCGAGTGGAAGATGCGCAAGGCACTTGCGCAAGCTGATGCCGCCGCGGCACTGGATGCCTACCGCGAGGCCCGGATGCTGTTGCGGGAGGCCGAATTCGGCGCCAGTTGGAACCTGCACCGGCTCGCCGTAAAAGCGCACGAGATGCAGGGCGACGACGCCGGGGCGACGCGGGCTCGCACCCGTTCCGAACGAAGCAGGGCCGCGTTCGTCGATGCGCTTCCCGACGACCTGCAGGCACCGGCCGCGAATGTCGATGCGAGCGCTGATGCGCCCGCAGTGAATGCACCCGCTGTACCTGCGCCCCACGCGAGTTCGCGCCAGGAGGCAACTGCGGATGAGCGATGACCCGATCAATCCGCCCCTGTCGGAAATACGCGACCAGTACCAGCGGTTGCTGCAGCGGCTGGAAGCCAACGAGCGCGAGTTCCGGCGGCTGGGACGTTCGGTCCTGCGCGTGCAGGAGGACGAAAGGCGGCGACTGGCGCGCGAACTGCACGACGGCATCGGCCAGAACCTCACCGCGCTGCAGCACCGGCTGGACCGGATCAGCGCCGGTCTGGGCGACCAGCCTGACCTGCGTGGCCATCTCGACGCCGCCGCCAAACTATGCCGCGGCGCACTCGACGACACCCGGCAGATGTCGCGACTGCTGCGCCCGCCAATCCTCGATGACCTCGGCCTGGTGCCAGCGCTGCAATGGCTGGCACGCAGTCTCGGGGAGGCGAGCGGGCTGTCGATCGACACCGACATCGAGCCGCTGCCGACGTTGCCCGACGAACTACAGACACTGGTGTTCCGCGTCGCGCAGGAAGCGCTAAACAATGCCGCAAAACACGCGCAGGCAGGCAAAGTGCTGCTGCGGCTGGTCGCCCGCGCCGGAATGCTGCAGTTGCAGATCGTGGATGACGGTTGCGGATGCGATCCCGAGTTCGCGCTCAAGGCCGGGGGCAGCGGCCTCGGCGGGATGCGCGAACGCCTGCGACTGCACGGGGGCAGGCTCGAACTGCACTCCTCGCCGGGCAACGGTGCGCGCGTGCGCGCCGTCGTGCCGCTTGACGTCGACTGAGCGCTCGCGCAGTTTCAGCCGATGGGGAATATCCGGGTACTGATCGCCGATGACCACACGCTGGTCCGGGAAAGCCTTGTCGGCCTGCTCCAGTCGCAGGAGGACATGCAAGTGGTGGCGCAGGCCGCCGACGGCGTGGAAGCGCTGGAGAAGGCCGCGGCGACGTCGCCGGACATCATTGTCACCGACCTGAGCATGCCGGGCCTCAACGGCATCGAGATCGTCCGCCGCCTGTGCAAGTCACTGCCGGACGCCAGAATTCTGGTGCTGACGATGCACCAGGAGGACGAATACGTACTGCAGGCGGTACGCGCCGGGGCTGCGGGCTATCTGGTCAAGGACAGCGCCTCGGCGGAACTGATCGCCGCCGTACGCAGCCTGCACGCCGGCCGCGGGTATTTTGGCCCGCAGGCGGCCAAGGCGCTCGCCGAACAGATGCAGCACCCCGAACGCGTGGTCGATGACCCATACGGCCGCCTCACCGCACGCGAGCGCGAGGCCTTCCACCTGGTCGCCGAGGGCCTGACGACCAAAGAGATCGCGCACAAGCTCGACATCAGCGCCAAGACGGCCGAGAACCACCGCAGCCGGGTGATGGCCAAGCTCGGCGTCCGCAACACCGCGGAACTCGTCCGCTACGCGCTTCGCCGCGGCCTGCTCGACTAGGCCTGCGCCCCGCCGGGACGGCCGGGACTCGGCGCTCGCACGGTGCGCGGTGCGCCCCCGCGCCTGTTGGGAACACACCCGCGCATCCTGAGGTGCCTGTTGCCTGGTGCGTGGCTGCACCGGACGCGAGACCCGGAGAACGCATGTACGAATCGTTCGTGGACCTGGTGTCCCCGCGCTGTAGAAGTCAACGCTGGAAGCCAGCCCCGCCTTCTTGATACGTCGGCAGCACACGGCCCTGCAGCGCCCACCATTCGCCGTAGTATGCTCGGCCTTTCACCCCGGGGAGTCGCGGCATGCACGCAAGGCATTGGGTGTTCAATCTGCTGTCGGCCACGATGCTGATCGCGTTCCTGGTCGGCTGCAGCAGCGGTCCGGTCCGACGCGTGTCGGAACCATCGCTTCGCATCCAGCAATTGACCGTGCTTGCCGACGGCAGCTGGTCGGCCGAGTTGCGGGTGGAGAATTTCAGCAGCATCCCGATGCGCTTTGATTCGCTGGATCTCGGGCTGCAGATCGGCGGCCATGCTGCCGGCACGCTCACGGCCCGTCCGGCTGTGTCCGTCGGACCGGAGTCCGCCGACGTTGTCTCCGCTACGTTGCAACCGAGCCTCGAAGCCAAGCTGGCCGTCGCCGACGCGCTGGCTGCCGGCCGCGGCGTCGCCTACGAGTTGAAGGGCCCGGTGACTGCCACGCCCGAAGAGCGGCGGCAGCGAACCTTCCAGATAGAGCGCAGCAGCGAACTGAGCCCGGCCCCCGGCCTTCCGGGCGTGCTGCGCTGATCGATCTCTGCAAGCCGCCACCGGCACTGCACATACAACACACCGCTGCCTGCATCACCAGGCAACCACAGACCACCCAGCACCGAGGTACGCGATGAGCCGCTACAAAGCCCCGCTGAACGACATGCGCTTCGTCCTGTTCGACCTGCTCGAAAGCGAGCGCATGTTCGAAAGCCTCGGCTTCGCCGACGCGACTCGCGACATCCTCGACGCAGTGCTGGAGGAAAGCGCACGCTTCACCGAGACCGTGCTTGCGCCGCTGAACTCGGTCGGCGACCGCATCGGCTGCAGCCACGACAAGGCGACCGGCGCGGTCACCACCCCGCCCGGCTTCAAACAGGCCTATGCGCAATACGTCGATGGCGGCTGGGCGGGGCTGACATCGCCGGTGGAGTTTGGCGGACAGAACCTGCCGCACGCGGCCGGCGTGCCCTTGAAGGAAATGATCGACGCCGCCAACCTGGCCTGGGGCAACTTTCCGCTGCTTTCGCACGGCGCCACCGAAGCGCTGCTGCACCACGGCGATGACTGGCAGCGCGAGGTGTTTCTCAAGCCGCTGGTCGAGGGCCGCTGGACCGGCACGATGTGCCTGACCGAACCCCATTGCGGTACCGACCTCGGCCTGCTGAAGACCCGCGCCGAGCCACAGGCGGACGGCAGCCATACGATCACCGGCACCAAGATATTCATCACCGCCGGCGACCACGACTTCACCGACAACATCGTGCACCTCGTGCTGGCGCGCTTGCCCGACGCGCCCGAGGGCAGCAGGGGGATTTCGCTGTTCGTCGTGCCCAAGGTGCAGGTCGCGAAGGACGGCACCGTCGGCGGACCCAACGCCGTGCGCGTGGGCAGCATCGAACACAAGATGGGCATCCACGGCTCGGCCACCTGCGTGCTCAACTTCGACGGCGCGCAGGGTTATCTCGTCGGGCAGCCGCACAAGGGCCTGATGGGAATGTTCACCATGATGAATACAGCGCGGCTTGCGGTCGGGCTGCAGGGACTCGGCCTGTCGGATCGCGCGCTGCAGAACGCGCTGGCGTATTCGCGCGAACGCCTGCAGATGCGCTCGCTCTCCGGTGCGCAGTTTCCGCACAAGCCCGCCGATCCGATCATCGTGCATCCGGACGTCCGCAGGATGCTGCTCACCTGCAAGGCGCTGGTCGAGGGTGGCCGCGCCTTGGGTTACCACGCCGCCCTGCTGGTCGACATCGCAGCCCACGCCGCCGATCCTGCCGAACGCACGCAGGCAGAAGCGCTGGTCGGATTCATGACGCCGATCGTCAAGGCCTGCCTCACCGAGTGGGGCGTGGAATGCACGTACCACGCGCTGCAGTGCTACGGCGGCCACGGCTACATCGCCGAGCACGGACTGGAGCAACTGGCGCGCGACGCACGCATCACCACACTCTACGAGGGCACCACCGGCATCCAGGCACTCGACCTGCTCGGCCGCAAGGTCCTGCAGCAGAAGGGTGCGGGCCTGCAGGTGTTCCTGGCCATGATCGAGGAGTTCTGCCAGCGGCAGGACGGCAACGCGGCGGTCGCTGAATTCATCGCACCGCTGCGGGAACTGTCGGCACAGTGGCTGCAGCTGACGACGCAGGCCGGACAGCGCGCAGCGGGCAATCCCGAGGAGGTCGGTGCCGCGGCGTTCGACTACCTGATGTACTCGGGCTATGTCGCCCTGGCGTACTGGTGGGCACGCAGCGTCGCTGCAAGCGAAGCATCGCAGCACTCGGCCGAGTTCAAGGCGGGCAAGCGCGAGACCGCCCGCTTCTACTTCGCCCGGGTCCTGCCACGCACCCTGACCCATGCCGCCGCGATGGGCAGCGAGCTGTCGACCCTGACCGCGCTGGAGGCCGAGGCATTCGACGCCTGAGCCAGTCAGCTGGTTTGCCAGGTGGGGGCGCAACGGCTCCGAATTAGGGTATAAGCTCGGACGATGGAGACCGACACAGCGTCGCTACGCCTGGTCCGAAACCGGAGCCGCTCCGATCCTGATCGGCGCGGCGCTGACGCCGCTGTGTCGCACGCCAGCGATTCGTGCCCACCGCTGGAGCGTTTGAACTCGGTGCGCCTGCTGTCGCTGGACGCGCATGGTCGCGTACTCGACTGGATGAACTGGCAGCAGGCCACATGCCTGTATGTACGCGGCGCGGTGGCCTGGACACTGGGCGACCCCTGCCTGGAAGTACACGGCGGCACCAATCGCTGGAGCGGCGAGCGCAGCACGCTGGCGCTGCATCCGATCGTCGCCGCACGCGGACATGCCCGCGGCCATGCGCTCGACCCGACGCCCTCGCTGACCAACGTGGCACTGTTCGCTCGCGACAGCCACCTGTGCATGTACTGCGGTCGCGAGTGCCATCGCCCGCAGCTGACGCGAGACCACGTGCTACCGGTGTCGAAGGGCGGCCGCGACGTCTGGGAGAACGTCGTCGCCGCGTGCTTCCACTGCAATTCGCGCAAGGGCAACCGAACCCCGCAGCAGGCCGGGATGCCACTGCTGGCGGTGCCGTATCGGCCCAGTTGGGTCGAGCACCTGATCCTGTCCAACCGCAACATCCTGGCCGACCAGATGGCGTTCCTCAAAAACCAGCTTCCAAAAAAGCGTGCCCGCGCACTCTGTTGATTCGTGCCGCCGTGCAAATCGGGAAGTGACCTTCATCGCGTTCCTGCTCGACGCCAGGAGTCGAGGTGGTCGCGACCTGGTCGGATAGCCGCGGCCCGCGTTGACGCGCCCCCTTCGCTCCGCAACACTCTGTCCAGGTTCTCAACGGATTCAACGATGCCCCTCACCTTCGGCCTGACCGGGATGGATCCCGACACTGAAGCGTCGCTCAAGGCGGCCTTCACGGAAGCAAACAACCGCACTGGCGGACTCTGGCAGCTACAGCCCGAGACCGACGCCGAGTATGTGGTGGTCGACATGGACAGCCTGTACGGGCCGATGAGCTGGCTGCGGCTGCACGCCGCGGGCAAGACCGTGATTGGGTTGACCTCGGCCCCCCGCACCCAGACCGATCACCACCTCAGCTATCCGTTCGACGCGAACACCGTTTCCCGGCTGCTGTTGGAAGTCGCCACGAAGGCCGGATACGCGCCGCAGACCGGGGAAACCCAGCCGCCATCGCCAGCAGGGCTGACGCCTGCGCCGCAGCCGCAGGACCTGCTGCCCGAAGAGCAGCCGCAGCCCGCGAGCGAGGAGGTCGCACCTCCGCCCGAGCCCTCCGCTGCCGTCCCGGGCAACGAGGTGCCGACGGCAGACCGTCGCGAGCCTCCCAGCGCCGCGGTCGCCCAGGTGGTGCCGCCTGCCCCTACGATCCAGCCACGAACCCCTGCTCCCGTAGCGGCCCAGGAACAGACGCTCGTCGAGTGGCTGGCATCCGGACGACTGTCCGGCCGCATCCGTGTAGAGCGCGACGGCGTAGCGCTGCTGATCGACAACGCGCAACGCGAGTACTTTGGCCCAACCGTGCTCAAGCCGCTGACGGCCCACCTGCAGGCGCAGCTGTCCCCGAAGGACCTGGAGCAGGTCGACCCGGCGGAATGGAGCCGGCAGACCGCATCGATGGGCGCCGCCCAGCCGCTGCTGCGCCTGGTCTGGTTCGGCAACCTGCTGGGCGGCGGTGGAAAGCTGGTCCCGGGGTTCGACCCGGCCGCGCGCTTCCAACTGCTCAAGTGGCCGCAGACCGAGCGCGAGTTCCCGAAACACTTCCGCATCGCCACGGCAATGATGAAGGGTCCGGCGACGCTGCCGGAGATTGCTGCCGGCAGCGGCGTGCCATTGCCTGAGGTGATCGATTTCGTCAACGCGAATCTCGCGACCGGATTCGCCGACGTGGAACACGCTCAGGACCCCGAGCCCGAACCGACCAAGTCCACGGGACTGTTCGGGCGGCTGCGCGGGCGCTGATCATCCGACACCGCATGTTCGACACACGCGGTTGCCACTGATCATTAACTGACCGGCCCCGCCAAGCCTGAACCGCTACTTCCGCAGGAGCGCCGGGGCCGTCCCGCAGCTTGCCCCACCGCCGGTGCGGCGGGACAATGCTGAATTGCCGTCCATTGCCGTATTGATGATCGATCCGCACCGCTACCCTCGTCTATCGCGCATCGCCGTCCCCGAGGACCTCCGCCGGTTCCCCGAAGACGAGCTGACAGTGATCGCCGACGAACTGCGCGCGTACCTGATCGAGCAGGTCGCGCAGTCCGGCGGGCACTTCGGAGCGGGCCTCGGGGTCATCGAACTCACCGTCGCGCTGCACTGGCTCTACGAGACGCCAGTCGACCGCCTAGTGTGGGACGTGGGCCACCAGTGCTACCCGCACAAGATTCTCACCGGCCGCCGCGACCACATCCACACGGTCAAGCAGGCCGATGGCGTTGCACCTTTCCCCAAGCGGGAGGAATCCGAGTACGACACCTTCGGCGTCGGCCACTCCTCGACTTCGATATCCGCCGCGCTGGGCATGGCGATCGCCAGCGCGCGTGCCGGCAACCCGCGCAAGGTCGTCGCGGTGATCGGCGATGGCGCAATGACCGCGGGCATGGCTTTCGAGGCGCTGAACCACGCTGGCGGCATGGGCGTGGATCCGGGCACGACCGAGCCGGACCTGCTGGTGGTCCTCAACGACAACCAGATGTCGATTTCCGAGAACGTCGGAGGTCTGACCCAGATGCTCGGCCGCCTGACCGCCAGCCGCACGCTCAACGCGCTGCGCGAGGGCGGCAAGCGCCTGCTCGGCGACAAGAACAAGCCAGCGGCGAAGTTCGTGCGCCGCTGGGAAGAGCACTGGAAGGGCATGTTCGTGCCGTCCACGTTGTTCGAGGAGATGGGCTTCCACTACACCGGCCCCATCGACGGACACGACCTGCCGGCGCTGATGGCGGCACTGAAGACTCTGAAGTCGCTCAAGGGTCCGCAGTTGCTGCACATCATCACCACCAAGGGCAAAGGCTACGAACTGGCCGAAGGCGACCAGATCGGTTACCACGCGGTCGGTCCGTTCGACCCGACCACCGGTCTTGTCAGCAAGCCCGGCGCGAAGAAACCGACCTACACCGACATCTTTGGTGACTGGCTGTGCGACATGGCCGCCGCAGACGACAAGCTGCTGGCGATCACCCCGGCGATGCGCGAGGGTTCCGGGCTGGTGCGTTTCAGCCGCGAGTTCCCGGACCGCTATTTCGATGTCGCCATTGCCGAACAGCACGCAGTGACGCTGGCCGCGGGCATGGCCTGCGAGGGCGCCAAGCCGGTGGTGGCGATCTACTCCACGTTCCTGCAGCGCGCCTACGACCAACTGGTGCATGACGTCGCGATCCAGAACCTCGACGTGCTGTTCGCGATCGACCGCGGCGGCGTGGTCGGCCCCGACGGCGCAACCCACGCGGGCAACCTGGACCTCTCCTATCTGCGCTGCGTCCCGAACATGCTGGTGATGGCGCCGGCCGACGAGAACGAGTGTCGGCAGATGCTCTCCACCGGCCATCGATACACCGGTCCCGCCGCGGTGCGCTACCCGCGCGGAAGCGGTCCGGGCGTCGAGGTGCAGTCGTCGCTCGACGCGCTGCCGATCGGCAAGGCGCAGTTGCGCCGCACCGGCACGCGCCTCGCCCTGCTCGCGTTCGGCGCGACCCTGCCGCCCGCGGAGCAGGTCGGCGAGGAACTCGGCCTGACCGTGGTCAACATGCGCTTCGTGAAGCCGCTGGATCGGGCTCTGATCCTGGAGCTGGCACGTTCGCATGAGGGATTCGTGACGCTGGAAGACAATGTCGTCGCGGGCGGCGCCGGCAGCGGTGTCGCCGAACTTCTATCCGCCGAACACATCGTCATGCCGCTCCTGCACCTGGGTCTTCCTGACGCGTTTCAGCACCACGCCAGCCGCGAACAGCTGTTGTCCGAGGCCGGGCTGGACCGTAAGGGAATACACGACGCGGTGCTGAGGCGCTGGCCCGAACTCTCGAAACACAGGCCACGCGCTGCCGCACTCTGATCGTCGCCGGCAACTTCTCGTCAGATGGCTGCCTCCTGTCGCTCCATCTTGACGCGCGCCAACTCGGCTGTTCGGCGCTCACCGGCTTGCAGTCAGCACCATTGAACTTGCCCTGGCGCTTGGGCCTTGACCCAGCTGAACGGCGTTTGCTCCATCATTCCCAGCATCCGGGCCGTCGCCGCAATGCTCTGGCCACCCTCAACCAGGGGCACGGCCTCCTGCTTGACCTGGAGCGCGTAAACGCGCCCCTGCCGGCTTCGTCATCTGTGTTCTCCCTGCGGTGGATCAAACCACTCAGCAAGGGGGAGTTTCCCAGAGGCAAGGCAAGATGTAGCGAAATCAAGGCGACATCCATTGCACTTGGCGAGAACCCTTCCCCGCTTGTCCAGCTCGACTGACCATGCATCCATATCGAGGCTCAAACGATTTTTGCACCACAATCGGTACACGCATGGCGCAACGCATGGACGCGATGCATACCGGGAAAATATTTCGCCAGCTGACTCACGGACCGACGGCTCGCCAAGTACGTCAATGACCCAGTCTCAGCGTCGCCCAAACTGACTGAATCATTTGCCGCGGCGGTTCTGACCGACACCGCCGTAAATGCTGAAACGTACAATGTCAACAAGGCTATGCAGCCCCACAAGGGCGAACTATCCGACCGTCCGGCGCCACGCCAGTCCAGTGAAGGCCAGATGTGCGAACGCCCGGCATGCCGGGCGTCGGGTCCTGCTGATCGATTGGTCGGGACGGCCGGATTTGAACCGACGACCCTCTGCCCCCCAGGCAGATGCGCTACCAGGCTGCGCTACGCCCCGACATGTTCGTACTGCTTCCCGCCTTGCGAGCGGGCGGCAAGTATAGCCTTTTGCCGCCGCTGGTGTCGCTTTCGCGAGGGCCGCGCCGTGAGCGAAGCCGACGGCGCAGCCGTTGTTCGAGGGGACATCGGTATTCGCAGGAAATCGCGTGCCGATGCCGCACCGAACCCTCGAACTGGAAAGCTCCAGGGCAGAGGTTCCGTTGAAAGATCGGGGAGGTGCCAGGTGCCAGGTGCCAGCTGCGAGGAGCGAAAGCTCAGCGCTTCAGAAGTTGCAGCACTTCTTCCAGCTCCATCCGCACCTGGCGGATGATCTGCGAACTCAAGGCGGACTCGTCCTTGGCGTCGTCGCCCTCCAGCCGCAGTCGCGCGCCGCCGATGGTGTAGCCCTGCTCATACAGCAGTCCGCGGATCTGCCGGACCATCAGGACTTCGTGGCGCTGGTAATAGCGTCGGTTGCCGCGGCGTTTGACCGGGTTGAGCGAAGGAAACTCCGTCTCCCAGTAACGCAGCACATGCGGCTTGACGTCGCACAACTCACTGACCTCGCCGATGGTGAAGTAGCGCTTGGCCGGGATCGGCGGCAGTTCGCGATTGCTGCCCGGATCAAGCATCGCCAGCTCCAGCGAAAGCCTCTACGCGTTCCTTGAGCTTCTGGCCGGGACGGAATGTCACCACCGTGCGCGCCGAAATCGGGATTTCCTCGCCGGTTTTGGGATTGCGTCCCGGGCGCTGGTTCTTGCGGCGCAGGTCGAAATTGCCGAACCCCGAAAGCTTCACCTGCCGCCCCTGCTCGAGCGATTCGCGTAGAGCGACGAAAAACGCATCGACGAACTCCTTGGCCTCGCGCTTGTTGAGGCCGACCTCGTCGAACAGTCGTTCCGCCATTTCCGCCTTCGTCAGTGCCATACGCTGCTTCTCTCGAACACCTTGTCCAGCCATCCAATCCACACGCAGGGGCAAATTCCAGCGGGCGGCATTTTCTCAACCGCGGATCGTGGCGCCGTGATCGCGCGACAGTTCCTCGATGACCGCGTTCACTGTCGCATCGACATCGCGGTCAGTGAGCGTGCGCGATTGCTCCTGCAGAATCAAGCCCATAGCCAGACTCTTGAATCCAGTTTCAACGCCCTTCCCGTGGTAGCGATCGAACAGCACCAGATCCCGCAGGGCATGGCCCACGGCGCTGCGGATGCTCGCCTCCACCGCCGCCCAGGACACAGATTCATCGACGATGAACGCGAGATCCCGCCGCACGGACGGATACCGCGACTGGGCCGCGGCCTTCGGGATGCGCCGCGCCAGCAGCGGCGCGAGGTCAAGCTCGAACGCGACGACATCCACATCCAGGTCAAGCGTACGCAGGAGGCGCGGGTGCAGTTGGCCGATCCAGCCCAGCCTTTCGGGGGGCGCGTCGGCGTCGTCGGCAATCCGGTACACGTCGGCCGAACGCCCCGGATGGGCCCACTCGGGTTTCGATGCGCGATATTCCAGGCGAGCGCCCGCCAGCGAGGCGAGGCTGTCGAGATCACCCCTGAGATCGTGGAAGCCGACCACGCGGGCAGCGCCATGCCATTGCTCGGCGTGGACCTCGCCGCAGGCCGCGGCGGCAATCCGCGCAGTCTGCAGCGGAGCGCCGGCGTCGGCGCCGGCGGCGAACACGTTACCCAGTTCGAACAGCCGCACCCGCGGCTGCTGCCGGTGCACATTGCGCCCCAGCGCGGCGATCAGCCCAGGCAACAGCGAGGGCCGCATGACCCCGAGTTCCTCGCTCAAAGGATTGGCAAGGACCACCGCTTCGACATCGCTGTGCCAGGTCGAAAGCAGGCCGGCGTCGACGAACGCGTAGTTGATGGCTTCCAGGTAATCGCGTGATGCCATCTGCCGGCGCGCGGTGGCATCGTCGATGCGGGTTTCGCTGGGCGCGACCAGGCGCGCGGCGCCGGGCGGCAACGTGGTCGGGATCAACTCGTAGCCGTGGATGCGCGCGACTTCCTCGATCAGATCTTCCTCGATCGCGATGTCGAAGCGGCGGCTCGGCGCGGTGACCTGCCAGCCTTCTGCGTGATCGACGACCTCCATGCCGAGCGCACGCAGGATCCGCGCGATGGCAGCGTCCTGCACTTGCGTCCCGAGCACTCGTCGCAGGCGCGCGCGCCTTAGCAGAATCGGCTGCGGCTGCGGCAGGTGCTCGGCGAGCGCTTCTTCGGTCACGGGGCCGGGCTGGCCTCCCGCCACGTCCAGGATCAGGCGGGTCGCGTACTCGATCGCCCTGCGCGGCAGCTGCGGGTCCACGCCACGCTCGAAGCGGTGCGAGGCATCAGTGTGCAGACCCAGTCGGCGGCCCCGGCCGATGATCGCGGCGGGAGCGAAATGCGCCGACTCCAGGAACACCCGACGCGTGGCATCGGTTACCCGCGTGTCGAGTCCACCCATGATCCCGGCCAGCGCAACCGGCCGGTCGGCGTCGGTCACGATCAGGAACTCCGGGTCGAGCGCGACCTTGCGGCCGTCGAGCAGGTCCAGTCGCTCGCCGTTTCGCGCGCGGCGCACGCCCACCGGGCCCTGCAGCAGGTCGCGATCGAAGGCGTGCATCGGCTGGCCCAGTTCGAGCATCACGTATTGCGTAACGTCCACCAGCAGGGACAGCGGCCGCACGCCGCTGCGACGAAGCCGCTCGGCAATCCAGGCCGGCGTAGGCTGAGTCGCGTCGACGCCATCGATCACCCGACCGCAATAGCGTGGCGCATCAGCGCCCGCGTCCAACACGATGTCGAGCTTCGCGTCGATTGTGACCGGCACCGGCGACTCGATGAGATCCACGACCTCGCACGCGGTCGCCGCGGCGACATCGAACGCGATGCCGCGCACGCCGAAACAATCGGCCCGGTTCGGCGTCAGCTTGATTTCGATGGCGGCGTCGGGAAGGCCGAGGCACTCGGCCAGTGGGGCGCCGATCTGCGCATCGTGCGGCAGCTCCAGCAAGCCCGCCGCGTCCTGGTCGGTGCCCAATTCCTTCGCCGAGCACAGCATCCCGGACGATTGCACGCCTCGAAGCGCGGCGGCGCCGATGGTCATCCCGCCCGGCAACACGGTCCCGACCGTCGCCAACGGCGCCTTCAACCCGACGCGCGCGTTGGGCGCGCCACACACGATCTGCACGATGCCGCCCGGTCCTGTGTCCACCTGGCACACCTGCAGGCGATCGGCCTCCGGGTGCTTCTCGGCACCGACGATCTGCGCGACGACCACGCCCTCCAGCGATTCGCCGAGAAGCGTGACCTCCTCCACTTCGAGCCCGATCGCGGTCAGGGTGGCGACGAGTTCATCGCGCGTGGCGGCGGTGGGAACGTGGCTGCGCAACCAGTTTTCGGAAAATTTCATCGGTAGGTCCGGTCGGGGCCCAGGGCAAGCGCTCCGCGAAAAACGCGAAATGCGCGAAAAAAGCCCAGGACTTGATAACTATTGCTTCTTTTGGCGTTCTTCGCGCCCTTCGCGGACAGCCTTGGCCGAACGCCTACGCGAACTGCTTGAGAAAGCGCACGTCGTTCTCGAAGAAGCTGCGCAGGTCGTCGACCCCGTAGCGCAGCATCGCGAAACGCTCAACGCCCAGGCCGAACGCGAAGCCGGTGTAGCGCTCGGGATCGATGCCGACGTTGCGGAGCACGTTCGGGTGGACCATGCCGCAGCCGAGCACTTCCAGCCAGCGCATCGATCCATCCGGCTGCTGCCAGGCGATGTCGACCTCGGCGGAGGGTTCGGTAAAGGGGAAATAGCTCGGGCGGAAACGCATTTCGAAATCCCGCTCGAAAAACGCGCGCACGAAGCCAGTGAGCGTGCCCTTGAGATCGGCGAAGCTTGCGTGCTCGTCGACCAGCAGCCCTTCGACCTGATGGAACATCGGCGTGTGCGTCTGGTCGCTGTCGCTTCGGTACACCTTGCCCGCCGCGATCATCCGCAGCGGCGGTGCGTGCTCGCCCATGTAGCGGACCTGCACGCCGGAGGTATGGGTGCGCAGCAGGCGGGCAACACCGCTGCCGTCGGGTTGGCCGTCATCGGACCGGCTGTCAACGGGCTTGATGTAGAAGGTGTCGTGCATCGCGCGCGCGGGGTGATGCGGCGGAAAGTTCAGTGCTTCGAAGTTGTGCCAGTCGTCTTCGATCTCCGGGCCGTCGGCCAATTCGTAGCCCATGCGGCCGAAGATGTCGACGATGCGCTCGAGCGCGCGGCTGACCGGATGCAGGCCGCCGCGCGCGCCGTTGATACCCGGCAGCGTGACGTCGATCGATTCCGACGCCAGCCGTGCATCCAGTGCACGATCATCGAGCACGCGCTTGCGCTCGGTCAGCGCGGCGGCGAGCACGTCGCGCGCGCCATTGATGGCCTCACCGGCGGCCTTGCGCTGTTCGGGAGGCAGTGCCCCCAACTGCTTGAGCTGTGCCGTGACGCTGCCGGACTTGCCGAGCAGACCTACGCGCAAGGCCTCGATGCTCTCGGGCGTATCGGCGGCGGCGATGTCGACCAGCGCTTGGCGGGTCAGTGCTTCGATTCCACTCATTGACGATCCTTGCGAACGTTCCGGACGGCTGTCGCGGTGAACGCCACCATCGATAGCCCGTCTTCTGATCTTCGGGACGCCGGACCCGGCCGGCAACGGATCAGGCCAGCATCTGCCGGAATGAAGAACACCACGACACCCCGGAAACGAACATGGGGAAGGACTTGCGCCCTTCCCCATGCATGAAGCTCATCCGTGAAGCGTCCGCAGAGTGCGGACGCTTCCGAGGAATCTGCAATTATGCCGCGAGCGCGCTCTTGGCTTTTTCCGCCAGCGCAGAGAACCCGACGGCGTCGTGCACGGCGATGTCAGCCAGCACCTTGCGGTCCAGGGTGATGCCGGACTTCAGCATGCCGTTCATGAAGCGGCTGTAGCTCAGGCCGTTCATGCGAGCAGCTGCGTTGATGCGGGTGATCCACAGCGAGCGGAAATTGCGCTTCTTCTGCTTGCGGCCGATATACGCATACTGCAGCGCCTTGGTGACGGCCTGCTTGGCGACCCGGAAGACCTTGCGACGGGCGTGGTAGTAGCCCTTGGCCTGCTTCAGGATTTTCTTGTGGCGGCGACGCGCCGTTACACCACGTTTAACTCGTGCCATGGTTCATTCTCCTCAAGCGTACGGAAGCATGCGATCGATACGGCCAGCGTCCTCGGGGCGGACGTGGTTCGTCTGCCGCAGGTTCCGCTTCCGCTTGGTCGCTTTCTTGGTGAGGATGTGGCTACGGTTCGCGTGGCCGCACTTGTACTTGCCGGAAGCGGTCTTCCGGAAGCGCTTGGCCGCCCCGCGATGGGTCTTGATCTTGGGCATTGCGATGTCCTTTCGGGTTCTTGTCACTGACCTGGGCGGTGGCCTGGGCCACTCTTTCCGTCCTGCCCGCGTCGGCTTGTAAGTCGTTGATTCACTACGAATCGCCAACTGGTCCTGGTGTCACATGCAACAGCCCCGGCAAACCGGGCCGGCCATTATGGGGGCAGACGGGGTTACCTGCAAATAGGATGCCTCTCGATCGTCGGTGGCGGCCCGGCGCGGGTGACCACCCCGGTTGTGGCGGCGAGTCAGCCAACGCAAAAAGGCGCCCGTGGGCGCCCTCTGCCGCCGCTCACCGTCGAGCGGGAGCGGGGATGCACTGCGGGGGTTACCCGGTCAGGTCTTCTTCTTCGGCGCGATCATCATCACCATCTGCCGCCCCTCGAGGCGCGGGCGCGACTCGACAACGATATCCTCGCCCAGATCGGTTTCTATCCGGTGGGCCATCTCGCGGCCGAGCTCCTGGTGGCTCATCTCGCGGCCACGGAAGCGGATGTTGACCTTGACCTTGTCGCCCTCTTCCAGGAACCGGCGCATGTTGCGCAGTTTAATCTGGTAGTCGCCCTCGTCGGTGACGGGCCGGAACTTGAGTTCCTTGATCTCGACCTGCTTCTGCTTCTTCTTGGCCGCGTTGGCCTTCTTCTGAGCTTCGAACTTGAACTTGCCGAAGTCCATGACGCGACAGACAGGCGGATCGGCGTTCGGCTGGATCTCCACGAGATCCATCCCGTCTTCCTGTGCCAGTGCCAGCGCCTCGTCGCGCGACAGCAGGCCCACCATTTCGCCATCACTGCCGATCACGCGTACGCGGGGCACGCGGATTTCCTGATTCTTGCGGTTCGGCTTTTCGAGAGTACTGATTGGTGCAATCTCCGGTGTTGATCATGCCGGCCGCGACGCGACCGGGATTCTTGGACCTTGTAGTCTAGCTGGCGTCCTCGTCACGCAAACGTGAAGCGAAATCGGCAACGGACATCGTCCCAAGATCCTCCCCACGTACGGCGCGCACCGCGACCATCCCGCTCTCGCTCTCGCGATCCCCTACAACGAGCAGGTACGGAATACGCTGCAACGTGTGCTCGCGGATCTTATAGCCGATCTTCTCGTTCCGCAAATCCGACTCCACCCTGAAGCCTTGATCCGCAAGGGTTTTGCGGACCTCCTCCACATAACCGGCCTGCGCGTCGGTGATATTCATCACCACCGCCTGGACCGGCGCGAGCCATGCGGGGAACTGGCCGGCGTGGTGTTCGATGAGGATGCCGATGAACCGCTCCATGGAACCCACGATGGCGCGGTGCAACATCACCGGGTGGCGACGCTGGCTGGATTCGTCGATGTACTCCGCACCCAGGCGCTCCGGCATCATGAAGTCGACCTGCATCGTCCCGAGCTGCCAGGTGCGGCCAATCGCGTCCTTCAGGTGGTACTCGATCTTCGGGCCGTAGAACGCGCCCTCGCCGGGCAGTTCCTCCCACTCCACCCCGGCCGACCTCAGCGCGGCGCGCAATGCCTCCTCGGCCTTGTCCCAGGTGGCGTCGTCGCCCAGCCGCGGCTCGGGCCGGAGGGCGATCTTCAACTGCACCTGTGTGAAGCCGAAGGTCGAATAGACCTCCATCGCCTGCCGATGGAAGGCGGTGACTTCGGCCTCGATCTGGTCTTCCGTACAGAACACGTGCCCGTCGTCCTGCGTGAAGCCGCGCACGCGCAGGATGCCGTGCAGCGCGCCCGAAGGCTCGTTGCGGTGGCAGGCGCCGAACTCGCCGTAACGGATCGGCAGGTCGCGGTAGCTGTGCAGGCCGTGGTTGAACACCTGGACGTGGCCCGGGCAGTTCATCGGCTTCAACGCGTAGGTGCGCTTCTCCGACTCGGTGAAGAACATGTTCTCCTTGTAGTTGTCCCAGTGACCGGATTTCTGCCACAGGCTTACGTCGAGGATCTGGGGACAGCGCACTTCCTGGTAGCCGGAGCGGCGGTAGACCTTGCGCATGTACTGCTCGACCACCTGCCACAGCGACCAGCCCTTCGGATGCCAGAAGATCAGGCCGGGTGCCTCCTCCTGCAGGTGGAACAGGTGCTGCTGTTTTGCGATCTTGCGGTGGTCGCGCTTGTCGGCTTCCTCGATGCGCTGGATATACGCGGACAGCTGCTTCTTGTCGGCCCACGCGGTGCCGTAGATGCGCTGCAGCTGCTCGTTCCTGGAATCACCGCGCCAGTAGGCGCCGGAGATGCGCGTGAGCTTGAACGACTTCAGGAATCGCGTGTTCGGCACGTGCGGGCCGCGGCACATGTCGACGTATTCGAGGTGGTGGTACAGGCCCATGGCCTGCTCGTCGGGCATGTCGTCGATGAGGCGCAGCTTGTAGTCCTCGCCGCGGGCGGTGAACGCCTCTATGACCTCGGCGCGCGGCGTCATGCGCTTGATGACGTCGTACTCGGTGTCGATCAGCTCGACCATGCGCTGCTCGATGGCCGCCATGTCGTCCGGCGTGAACGGGCGCTCGTTCCAGATGTCGTAATAAAAGCCTTCCGCGATCACCGGTCCGATCACCATCTTCGCGTTCGGGTACAACTGCTTGACCGCATGGCCGACCAGGTGCGCGCACGAATGGCGGATGATTTCGACGCCCTCGGCATCCTTCGGGGTGATGATGCGCAGGCGCGCGTCGCTGGCGATCACGTCGCTGGCGTCGACCAGTTTTCCGTCGATTTCCCCGGCCACGGTGGCTTTCGCAAGGCCCGGGCCGATGGAGGCGGCCACGTCCATGACGCTGACGGGCTGTTCGAATTCGCGGCGGCTGCCGTCGGGAAGGGTAATGGCGATCATGGGGAATATCCTGACTCGGAACATGCGGCAGGGGTCGGACCCGGGCCGCGCGGCAATAAAAAAGCGCCACGTAGGCGCTGCGGGATGCGGAGGCCTCGGGCGGAAATCAGCAGTGGGCGGTGATAGTGCTCATGTCGCACGCCAGGCCGGCGATTGCCGCGGGCCACCTCGGTACGGGACCACGGCAGATGCCGCAGTCAGGCCGCAATAGTTGTGCACAGCGGCGGCCAAGTCAACGCCGGGGCTTGGCTGGTCCGTCTCCCGGTGGAGACCGGCAGGACACATCGCGACCATCGACAGGCGATTCACTGCCCCGTCGCCGCGTCCAGCTCGGCCGAAACCATCGTGTCGAGCCCGGAATTGCCGGGGACGCACAGGTACGTCTCGTCTGCGATGCGATCGTGCACATCGAATCCGCTGCTGCGCAGCATCGCCAGCACGCAGGCGTGGTTCGGTGCCCACCAGTTGGTAGGGTCCTGCGCGAGGCGGTGCTCGATGAACGCCATGACCGGCCAGCCCGGCTGCAGCAGTTGCTGGCGCTGGTCGATGGAAATGTCCCGTGGCGCGGTGGCAACCTGCTCTCCGGGCAGCGTCAGCGTCTGCATCACCATCATCCGGCGCGTCTTGCGCCTCACGATGTCCAGCGCGAGCAGCGGGTGGCGCAGGTGGTAAAGGACACCCATGAACCAGACCAGGTCGTAGCGCTCCGGCTCGCGCGCCAGTTCATAGAGCTGCGTCTGCCGGAAATCGATGCGATCGCCCAGTTGCAGTTGTTCCGCCGCCCAGCGTGCCTGGCGCAGGTAGTGCGGGTCGTGGTCGATCGCGGTCACGCGGGCGCCGCGGGCCGCGAGCTGGAAGCTGTAGAACCCGGCATTGCAGCCGATGTCGAGCACGTTCCACCCACTCAGGTCGGCTGGAATCCAGGGCGCGATGCACGCCCACTTGAAAGAAGGAAAGTCGCCCAGCGGATGTCCGGGCGCGGTCTGCACGCCTCCGGGCAGGTGCAGGTTATGGAACCACGGCTGCAGCGCGTCGATCTGCGCCTGCAGGTCCGAGGAGTCGGGGCCGTTTCGGGGGGACGGTGCGGCCGTTGCCATGTGTCTCACCTGGCCTGAACCCGGATCAATCGCGCGAAACGAGCTTGAAGAAACGGCTCGGTTTGCCGTCGCGGGTCTTCTCCTGGTAGAGAAGAGCGAGGTTTTCGTCCTCGAACTTCTCGAAGAACTCCTCCCAGTCGACGGTCTCCAGCGCGGGATCGTTGCTGAACTTTATCCGCAGCAGACCCGCCGGCTCGTCCGGATCGCCTGTGTCCTGGACCGTCGCGGGCTTGCCGTCGCGGGCCTCGGCCCATTGGCGGATTTCGTCGTGGTCGACGGTCTTGCGGGCTTCGTGCTCTGGCATCACGCGTTCTCCGAAGTGGCGGTGGCATCGGACGGAAAGATTCCGGCACCGCGAGTTGCTGGCGTTGGATGGGCGCGCGGGCGGTGCCCTGCGGCCCGCTCGAAATGCGACTCGAGCGTCTCCGCGCGGTGGTCGGCGGTGTGCTCGGCAAGCACCCGACGACGCCCGGCCTGGCCAATCGCGCGACGCTGCTCTTCGGGCATTTCGCGCAGCCACTGCAGGACCTGCGTGCCGGTACGGGCGATCAGTATTTCGCTCCCGGGAACGAACAGCGTGTCCAGCCCTTCCCAGTCGTCGGAGATGATCGGAACGCCGCAGGCAGCCGCTTCGAACAGGCGGACGCTGGGCGACCAGCCCATCTCGACCATGTCCAGGCGCGTGACGTTGAGGGTGAATCGCTGCTCGTTGTAGAACCGGCGATGCAGCGCGGGGCCGAGGTGCTCGATCCGTTCGACGTTCGCAGGCCACTCCAGTTCGTCGGGGTATTGCGGCCCAGCCACGACGAAGTGCCCCTGCGGCCACTCGCGTGCCGGATCGAGCAGCAGCCGATCCAGCACCGGCTGGCGATCGTCGCTGTAGGTGCCCATGTAGCCGAGGTCGTGACGCGGCTCGACCTCCTCGGGCGAATACCGCTGCGGATCGAAGGAGCAGTACAGCGGCAACGCCAGTGGGGAGCCGAAGCGATCCTCCAGAGTCTGCAGTGCAGGGCCTCCGCTGAAAGACAGGTAGAGGTCGTATCCGGGTATCTGGCTGGGGTCGAGGTACGGGCACTCTCCGCGCGCCAGTCCGGTCAGCGTGACCGGTGTATCGATGTCGTAGAACGCGACCACGCCCCGGGCCAGGGCCTGCACGTCCTCGCCGACCTCGATGCCGTCGGGCGTGTACGAGCCCACGATCACCAGGTCCGCGTCGGCGATCGCATCGGCGTGCTCATCGACCAGTTCGTCCGGGCTGGCGTACAGCACCAGCGCATCTTCAAGCTCGGGCGGGAGGTCCTGGTGATCCGCATACCAGGGCACGTCCCGCTCCAGGAACAGCACGCGATGGCCGCGTTGCCGCAGCGCGGTGACCAGCGCGCGATACGTAGTCGCGTGGCCGTTGCCCCACGAGGAGCGCAGCGCCAGCCCCAGGATCACGATGTCTAGTGGCTGTGTCATGGGTCAGGCCGTCGCGGGCACGGAACGCGCCGCCAGCAGTTGCTCCACCTGCAGCGCGCGGTGGGCGTAGGTCTGGTCGGCCAGCAGTCGCTGGCGGGCAAGTTCGCCGATCCTGCGCGCGCGATTGGCGTCGACCGAGCGCAGGTATTCGGCAACGCTCTCGCCGTCCGGGGCGACCAGCACCTCGCGCCCGGGTTCGAGAAATTCTTCGATACCCTCCCACGCGTCCACGATCAGGCACGCACCCGCGCCTGCGGCCTCGAACACGCGCGTCGGTGGCGACCATCCCACCCGCGCCATGCTGTCGCGGTTGACGTTGAGCACCATGCGCGCGCTGCAGTTGAAGGCGTTGTGGTCGCGGGTGGAGACGTGCCCGAGCCGATGCACGTTGCCGGGGACCGATTCGTCCCAGCCGCTGCCACCGAGCAGGAAGCGCTGCCCAGGCAGGCGCCGCGCGGCTTCGAAGAAAAACTGGTCGACGCGGGCCTCGCGATCGGGCAACCGGTTGCCCAGGAAGCCGAGGTCGGCGGCAAAGCGTGAATCCGACGGCGCCGGGTGATGCGTCGCCGGATCGAGCGCGTTGTAGACCGGAATGCAGTCGCGTGCGCCGAAGCTGCGGTACTCCTCGATCACCGGCGGGCCGCCGCCGTAGGTGAGGACAAGGTCGTACTGCGGAATCAGTGCGCGGAACGGGTCGGACGGATCCAGCGTGATCCGCTCCAAAGTTGCGGGCGCGTCGACATCCCAGAAGATCACCGTGGTTCCGGAAGAACGCAGCGAGAGCACCTCGCGTTCGAGCAGTTCGTCGAACACGCCCACGCCGCTGGCCTTGACCACCACGTCGGCGCCGCGCGCCAGCTCCAGCGCACCTGTGACGCCCGCTTCGCCCTCGCCGGCATACACGACGACCTCCGCCCAATCGGGATCTTCGATGTCGCGGTGGTTCTGCCTGTCGAGCGCATCGGGTTCGAAGAACGTGATGCGGTGGCCGCGCCGATGCAGCGCATGCACGATGCCGCGGTAATAGGTGGCCGCCCCGTTCCAGTACGACGAGACCAGGCTGGAGCCGAAGAAAGCGATGGTCAGTGGCTCAGGCATTGGTCGACGCTCCTGGTGGTGGGAAGGTTGGCCCTCGTCAATTCGTCGAGGATGGTCAGCAACTGCTCGACCCGGTGGCCGCAGGTGTGGCGCGAAAGGATGGTCCGCAGTCCGTGCCGGGCGATGCCCTCGGCGTACGGCCGGTCATGGAGGAGGTCTCGCAGGTGATCGCGCATCTGCCTGCCATCGGCCGCGACCAGGTAGTCGCGGCCAGGGGTGAACAGCGATTCGGAGTCCGGCCAGGGCGCCGACACCAACGGAATTCCGCAGGCCAGCGCCTCGAACATGCGGATCGTGGGTATGCCCGGCAGCGCCTGCACGTAGGGCCGCCGCGGCACGTGCACGGTCGCGAGGAAGCGCGCGAAGACTTCCGGCACGCGGTGGTTCGGCAGCCATCCGCGGTAGGCAATCCCGGACGCCTCGAGTTTCGCCAGAGCTTCGGGCGGATAGCGGACACCGTGGATGCGCGCGCGAAGATCCAGTTGCCTCACCGGATCGATCAGGAATTCAGACAACTCGCGGCTGCGCTCGTCGTCGCCCCAGTTGCCGATCCAGACCACGTCGCCGTCGCATCCACCGGCCTCGTGCGGAAAGAACACGCGGATATCGGCAGCCTCGTGCCAGGTCCAGGCGCGATCGCACCAGTCGTGTTCGAGATACTTCTGTCGGACCGCCTCGCCGAACGCGAGCACCCCGTCGTAGCCGCTGAGGTCGAAGCGCGCCATTTCGCGCGGTGCGGTCGCCGAACGGTGGTGCGTGTCGTGGAACAGAAGGGTGCGTCCGGGTGCCGTGAGGCGACCGAGCCTGGCGACCAGCGCCGGATCGTTCCACTCGTGCACCAGTACCACGTCGGCGTCGTCCAGGGTCTCCTCCAGGCAGATGTCGTCGAGGCGGTAGACGGTGCTGCGCAGCCGCGGAAAGCGCCGCTCGAAATCGGACATCGCTGACGGCCCGTGCTCGGCCAGCATCTGCGCCCGACTCCATCCGTCTTCCGGCTCCAGAACCTCGACCTTGTGCCCACGTGCGAGCAGTTCACTGACGATGCCGCGCAGGAAATGCGCGTTGCCATGGTTCCAATCGGAAACCAGCGAGTGGTAGAACAGCACGAATTTCATCGGACGGCTCCGGCGGTCACGTGTTCGTCGGGCGAGCGGCCCCTTCGGCCGGGGCCTGTCTCCAGTTCGCTGTACGCGCGCCGGTAGGCATCGACCATCGCATCGGGTGCGTATCGAACGGCGCGGGCGCGTGCACGGGCAACGTGGCCGGCGCGCAGCACGGGGTCGGCGATGAGTCGTCGCAATACCGCGGCCAGCGCGGCGTGATCATCGGGATCGACGAACAACGCGGCATCGCCCCAGACCTCATGCAGGCTGTCGATGTCGCCCAGCACCAGCGCGCAGCCGGCCTGCGCCGCTTCGAGGGCTGAGAGCCCGAAGGGCTCGTAGCGGGCCGGCAAGGCGTAGATGGACGCACGTGCCATCCACTCGGCGAGCTCCGACGAGGAGAGTGGCCCGAGCAGTCTGACGTCGGGCAGATCGAGGTCATGGCCATTCGGGTGGCGGTGCTCGCCCGCGACGAGGATCGGCCAGTCGAGTCCGGGGGCAACCGCGCTCAACGCGCCGATGTTCTTGGCCGGATCCCAGAGCCTGCCTGCCGCCAGGATCAATGGCTCGCGGCGAATCAGGTCGTTGGTTGCCGCGGGAGTTCGCGCGTTGTAAATGACCCGCGGATTCCTCAAGGGGCCGTAGTGGTGCTCCAGCCGCCCCAGCATGGATCGGCTGGGCGCGACCACCATGTCGGCCGCGGCCAGTCCGCTGCCCACGGATTCGCGATAGCGCTGCCATTCCGGTTCGGGGGCGTCCAGGTCATGGACGCCGCGCCACCACGAGAGCACGCAGGAGTGTCCGACCATCAACACCGGCGCCCGCCACGACAGTCCTGCATGGCTGTAGTCGTTCAGATGGACGACCGTCGGGCGTACCTGCTCCGCCACGTTCATCAGCCACTCGCCTGCCCGCTCCACGTCCGCCCAGGGGTCGTCCATCCAGGCGAGCTTCCATCGGCTCGGATGCAACGACAGCCCGGCGATCGATGCCGCGCTCCGGCGCTGTTCGGCGGTCAGTTCGCTGCCCATGGTCGCCAGCGCTACTTCGTCGCCCTGCTCGAGCAGCCCACGTGCCAGTTCCAGTGCGTATTGCCAGACGCCGCCGACGCTGTCGGCCACCATCAGCACGCGGTGGCACTCAGCGGCCATAGATCGCATCCACCACTCGCGCGACCTCGACGAAGCGATCCGAAGCGGGATCGAACCGCTCACCTGCGGCGAGCCGCTGCGCCCAGTCCACCAGCGCGCGGCCGCCCCACGGGTCCGGAGGCGATGCCAGCAGTTCGCGTCGGGTGCCGTCGAATCTTTCGACCTTGAAGTCATGGAAGGAACCGCCGACGTTGCGTATCGCGACGCCTCCACGGGTGCCATAGAACGCAGCTTCGATGACCGCGTCGCAGCCGGCCGGCAGGTTCCAGGAACACGCCATGCGTGCGCTGGCACCGCATCGCAGGTTCCACTGGACGGATGCGTAGTCCTCGACCTCGGCGACCGGGCGCGTGAGCCTTATCCCGCCCACCGAGAGTCGCGCATCGAGGCTGCCGATGTCCGCCTCGCCCGCGATCCACTGGGCGAGATCGATCAAGTGAACACCCAGGTCCATCACACAGCCGCCTCCGGACTGCGCCATATCCTTGAACCAGGGCTTGTCGGGGCCGTAGGCGTTGTGGAAGGTCAGGTCCACGGCCTGGAGCGTGCCCATCTCGCCGGATTGCACCAGCTCGCGCAACCTGTCGATGCCGGCAACGTGGCGGTAGCTGAAGTCCACTTCCAGCAGACGATCGGCCCTGCGTGCAGCCTCGACCACGTTCACCGCCTCCTCGGCGGTGCGCGTCAATGGTTTCTGACAGAAGACCGCGATGCCGCTCTCCAGCGCCCTGGTCGCCTGCGCGGCATGCGCGCCGCTCGGGGTGGCGATGACGAGTCCGTCGATCTTCGAACCGAGCAACTCGTCCAACCCGCTCATCACGCAGGCGCCCGGCACCGAGTCTGCCGCGGCGGCTGCGGTTTCGAGGTGGGCATCGGCCACCGCGGTCACCTGCGCCACGCCGCTGTCGGACAGCACCTGCATGCGCTGGCGACCGATCCAGCCCACGCCAAGAAACCCCAGGCGCGGCCGCACCGCGGCGGCAGGTCGAAGCCGAGCATTCATGCCGTCACCGTGGCTTTGAGGAATCCGTCCGGACGCTCCTGCATGGCTTCGAACGCGTCGCTGATCCGGTCCAGCGGAAACTGGTGCGTCAACAGCGGAAACGGATCGAGACGTCCTTCCGCGACCGCGACCATCGCATCGCGCAGTCCACGGGCGGCGACCTGCGGATCACGTTCGTGCGCATTGATCACGTCCAGTCCGCGCCAGTTCCACTGCTGCATGTCGACCTGGCGTGGTCCGTTCTGGTGATAGCCGGCGATCACCAGCCGCCCGCCCTCGGCGCTGATGGCGCTGGCGATGTCGAGCGTGCACTGTTCCCCCGCGGCCTCGATCACCCGCTCGCAGCCTGCGCCGCCGGCGATCTCCTGCACGGCCCCTATCGCCGCGTGCTGGTCGTCGGTACCGATCGAGGTGACCGCTCCGCAGTTGCGTGCGACCTGCAACGCGAACGGCCGGCGCGACAAAGCGATGACCTCGGCGCCCGCGCCGCGCAAAAGCTGGATCAGCAGCGCGCCGATGAATCCCACACCGACGACGGCGACCCGCTGGCCTGGGCGAATGTCGCTGCGGCGAAAAATGTTCATTGCACAGGCCATCGGCTCACCCGGCATCGGTCGATCCTGCAGGCCTTCGGGAACCCGCGACAGCGCGTCCGCGGGCGCGGTGTCGAACTGCGCGTAGGCGTGACCCGACAGCAGCGCCACGCGATCACCGATCTTCCATCCCGACACCTGCGCACCCACGCACTCGATTTCGCCCCAGCCCTCGTGACCTGGAGATCCCGCTGGCCACGGATACTCGAACCACGGTTGTCCCGCCCAGACGGGAAGGTTCGATGCGCACACGCCGGAACCGTGCAGGCGCACGAGGACCTCGTCCGGCTTCGGCTCGGGCCTGGGGCGTCGCTGGATCTGCACGCGACCGCCGCCGCAGAACACCGCCGAGTCCATCATGGCCGCGCTCATGCGGCGTGCGTCCGCGCGCCGGACTGCGCGGCGTCGCAGCGCTGGGCGTGCAGCCAGTGGTGAAGGCGCGAAACGCCCTGTGCCACGTCGACGCGCGGCCTCCATCCGATAGCTGTGGCAAGCGCGCGGGTGTCGGACACGTAATAGCGCTGGTCTCCCGTCCGCCATGGCGCACGCGTGACCTGTGGCGCCTGCCCCGTCAGTCCGCCGATACGGTCGAGCAGTTCGACCAGGCTGGTCGTGTTGTCCGGTCCGCCGCCGATGTTGAACGCGCGCCCCTGCAACTGATCGATGTGCTTGTGGCACGACAGCATCGCGTCGACGAGGTCCTCGACGAACAGGATGTCGCGCACCTGGCGGCCGTCGCCGAAGATCGTGATCGGCTGGCGCTGCAGCGCGCGGATCAGGAAGTGCGCGACCCAGCCCTGATCCTCGTTGCCGAACTGGTGCGGCCCGTAGATGCAGCTCATCCGCAGCACCATCGCCGGGATGCCGTAACTGCGCGCGTAGTCGAGCACGTACTGGTCGGCCCCGCCCTTGGAACAGCCGTACGGGCTGTGGAAATCCAGCGGGCGCGATTCGCTCACGCCGCTCTCGCGCAATGCGGCATCACACGGCTGGTAACGCGACGGGGTCGCTTCCAGCGCGATGTCCTCCAGCGATCCGTAGACCTTGTTCGTGGAGGTGAACACCAGCGAAGGCGGCTGCCGCTGTCGACGGGCCGCTTCGAGCAGATTCAGTGTGCCCCGCAGATTGATCTCGAAATCGGTGAGCGGATCGTCGAGGCTGGAAGTGACCGCGACCTGCGCTGCGAAGTGGAACACCTCGGCGACACCCGACACGGCCTCGCGCAGGAGGTGGCGATCGCGCACGTCGGCGGTCTCGACCTGCAGGCGATCGCCGAACGAGGCGCGCAGCCACCGCAGGTTGTGCTCCACACCCGGCCGGGAAAGATTGTCGTAGATCAGCACCGTCCTGCCGGCAGCCAGCAACCGTGCTGCAAGGTTGGTCCCCACGAAACCCGCGCCGCCGGTGATCAGCGCCGGCCGCTGGCCGCCGGTTGCTGATCTCCTGCGCGCCTTTGCCAGAACCGCCGAAGGTGCCGATCCGGCTTTCGCGGTGGCCGTGCCGCCTGTTGATGTGTCGTTGGACGGTGCGGCTGCCGCGCCGCTCCCGTGCGCCACCGGCAACACGACGGCGGCAGGCGATATTGCGGGCGCACCCGCTCCGGGAGCGCGCTCGAGTCCGGCGCCGTGGCGCTGCTGCATCAAAGCAATCTCTTCGATGCCATCGAAGCCGCTTTGCGCCCACATGCGATACAGCAGCTTGGGACGCCCGTGCTGATCCCGTAGTCCGAAGTGATAGTGGCGTTCGTCGGCATGGAAGCCGTCCTGGTGGCTGAGGCTCTCGTGCAGATCGCTGGCCCCATACCAGTAGATGCGGTCCACGGGCGCGTCCAGTACCTCCCGCAGCTGCCGAAGCTGCTCGATCTCGTCATGCCGCCACGTGGAATACCCGACTTCGGTCAGCCATATTTCCGGCGCGACCGAGTGTTCCTCCAGCACCGCACGGACCTCGGAGACAATCGCCGCCCACGAACGCTCGCGAAAGTCCCAGGTCCCGGGAAATCCGTGGATGCCGACAGCATCGATGTGCGCGAGCACGCCGCGCTCGCCCATCAGCGCCAGCCAGTTGGGGTCGGTGGGACACATGCCACCCAAAAGGGTTTTCTTGCCGCGCTGGTGAGCCCAGCTGGCAGCCTTGCCGATCATCGTGGAGAAGATTTTCCAGTCGTGATCGAGGTGCCAGTCCCAGTCGTTGAGGTTGTTGGGCTCGTTCCACAACTCCATCCACTCGAAGTGCGCGCCGAAGCGGTCGATCACCTGGTCGAGGAAGTCTGCGTAGTCCTTCGGCTCCCTTGGCGGGGATGCGGTGTGTGGCTCGCTGCCCAGCGAAGGCGGCGTGTAGGAGAAGCACGGCAGCAGTTCGAACTCCGCTGCAAGCCGCGGGACCAGCCATTCGTACCAGACCTGTCCCAGGCTCGTATGCCAGTCGGCCCATGAGAACTGCGTGCGAAGGCGCTCGACCTTCAACTCACGCATGTCGCGGATCAACTGCTCGACAGCGGTTTTGTCGCCGACCTGGAGCCATTCGATCATGCCAATGGAAGCGAGCCGCTCACGCGCAGTCCGGCTCACCGCTGCAGCCCCCGCTGCTCCAGTTCGGCGCGGGCCGCATCCACGCGGTCGAAGGCGCGCTGTCCCAGCATCCAGTCGACCAGAGTCTCCAGCCCATCGGCAAGCGCTACCTGCGGACGGTAGCCCAGCACCTGCGTGGCAAGGCTGATGTCGGCAAAGCAGTGGCGGATGTCTCCGGTGCGGTACTTGCCGGTGATCTGCGGCGGCAGATCGTCGACGCCGAGCGCGCGCGACATCTGCTCGGCCACCTCGACGATGCTGATCGACTGGCCGCTGCCGATATTGAGCACGTGGCCGGCGGCTTCGGGCGTCTTCAATGCCAGCAGGCAGGCGCGTGCGACATCCTGCACGTTGACGAAGTCGCGGCGCTGCATCCCGTCCTCGAACACCAGCGGCACGCGACGGTTGAGATAGCGCGCGGCGAAGATCGCCAGTACGCCGGTGTAGGGATTCGACAGCGCCTGTCGGGTCCCGTAGATGTTGAAGAACCGCAGTGCGACCGTGGGGATGCCATAGGCCTGGCCGATCATCAGGCACATCCGCTCCTGGTCGAGCTTCGACAGGGCGTAGATCGACGACGGGGACACGGGCTTGGACTCGGGTGTCGGCAGGGGTTCGAGAGGCCGACCGTCCCGGCCGCGCAACTCCCATTCGCCGCGCAGCAGCTGGTCGAGGCAACGTTCGGGAGGGCTGACGATTCTTCCGTCGGCGTCCTCGCAGAGGCCCTCGCCGTACACGCTCATGCTGGATGCGACCACGAGCCGCGACACGGGCGACGCCGCAAGCGCCTCGAGCAACACCGCGGTGCCGCGGTTGTTGACGTCGGTGTATCGCTCGATCTCGTACATGCTCTGGCCGACGCCCACTGCGGCGGCGAAGTGGTACACCGCGTCGACTCCCTGCAACGCGCGCTGCACCGCGGCAGGATCGCGAACGTCTCCACGCTGGAGTTCCACGTCGTCGTGGAGATACTCCGGGCGGCTGATGCCGGTGCCATGAACCTGCTCGCAGAGATTGTCGAGCACGCGCACACGATAACCGTCGGCCAGCAATGCGTCGGCAAGGTGCGAGCCGACGAATCCGGCGCCGCCGGTAATCAGTACGAGATCCGAACTGCCTCCATTTCCGCTTCGCCCGCGCTCTTCATGCTCAGCCACTGCCGACCTCCACAACCGGTTTTGATTTTTTTTCTGCCGCCAGTGCCTGTCGGAACCAGGCAATCGTCCGGCGCAGGCCTTTTTCCAAAGAAACACGCGGCGTCCAGCCCAGTGTTTCCCGGGCGAGCGTTATGTCGGGGCAACGCCGCGTCGGGTCGTCGATTGGAATGGGGCGATGCACCACTGCAGAGTCGGATCGCGTCAGATCGGCGATCCGCGAAGCCAGTTCCAGCACCGTCACTTCAATGGGGTTGCCCAGATTGACCGGCCCGGGAAAATCCGGCGTATCCATCAGGCGCACGATGCCTTCGACCAGGTCGTCGACGTAGCAGAACGAGCGGGTCTGGTTGCCGTCGCCATAGATTGTCAGCGGAGCGCCGCGCAGTGCCTGCACGATCAGGTTCGAGACCACACGCCCGTCTTCGACCTGCATCTGCGGCCCGTAGGTGTTGAATATGCGGGCGACCTTGATATCGACGCCGTGCACGCGGTGGTAATCGAAGAAGGTCGCCTCGGCGCAACGCTTGCCCTCGTCGTAGCAGGCGCGGGGTCCGATCGAACTCACGGCGCCGCGGTAGCTCTCCTTCTGCGGGTGCACCTCGGGTTCGCCGTAGACCTCGCTGGTCGACGCAAGGAACACGCGGGCACCGTACTTGCGCGCCAGCCGCAGCATGTTGAATGAGCCATCAATGCAGGTGCGGACGGTTTTTTCCGGATCGGCCTGATAATGCTGGGGGGAAGCGCAGCAGGCAAGGTTGAATACCCGGTCGACACGAATGTCCAGCGGACGAGTGATGTCATGCTCGATGAACGACATCGCCTCCAGGCGCAGCAGCGGCTCCAGATTGCGGAGACGTCCGGTAACCAGGTTGTCGACGGCAATGACTTCGAAGCCGTCCTGCAGCAATCGCGCGCACAGATGCGAACCGAGAAAGCCTGCGCCTCCGGCCACCAGTGCCCGCTTGCCCAGCGCTTTTCGCTTGCCGTCAGATCCGTCCATACATTGCAAGCACGGGATCAGCAGCAGGAACCGGCCGTCACGCCGCTTTCATCTGCGCAGGGTCGAAAAGCCCACCGACCGCCCCCGCAAACGACGGGAATGCGGGAACGGTTTGCGGGAAAACTACGCCTGCCCGACGACTCCGGAATGTGACCTTGACCACACGCGTTCCGCGCATTCGAGCAGTTTCGTTGCACACACGTTTTACGCATGAGTGGCGAACATCTGCAGCCCGAATCGCACACTCTCCCAGGCCAGCCCGTGACCATTTCATCAAGCGAGTTACTGCTTCTCGACTTCCTGATCTCCGTGGAAAGCGGCAAATGCAGGGAAGGCCTGATTCCCACCGACGGCCTCATCGCACAGGGTTACATCGTCCCGGTCGACGGACGGGTTTGCCTGACGTTGGCCGGCGTCGCCAAGATCTGGAACCTGCGCGAACGGCAGTGCGCAAGCCGTGTCGTCCGCCAGAACGCCTCTCACGACGCCAGCGTCGTGTTGGGAATGGTCCATTGCCTCAGGGGCGCTGGCTAGACGTCGTACTGGCCTGGGATGCCGCAGGGCATGCGCCCGGCCGGGCGAAGCCATGCGGAGAAATTCGCCGGACACCAGTCGCACACCGACGCGAGGCGATTGCACGTCAGGTCGCTACCCAACCGTGGCCCAGAACAGACAACGGCGGGCCCGTGAGAGGCCCGCCGTTGCTGGATTTAATGTAGTGGGCGGTACAGGGTTCGAACCTGTGACCCCTACCTCGGCATGACCGCGCAATCACCGGGGGCTTCCGCCAATTGCCGCGGGCTCCGTCCCTCCCAAGCTTGGCTCGATCCCTTTCGATCAGCGGGAGAGGAACCGAGCCAGGCCAAGGCCGCTCGTCAGCCGCAAATGTTCTGGTACACGCAGGCGACCCACGCGGGATGGTCAACGAAGGGGTTGCGGTTACCCTGATAGCTGAAGATCGCCTCATTACGCAGGCGCTCGGCTTCGGTCACCGGGTCCTGTGAATGCCACTGCAGCAGCACCGACAGCAATCCCATGTAAGCGATGTTGGGCGTTGCCGCCGGTGGTGGTGATCTTGCTGATGCTGTCGGTCAGGCGTAGATCCGGTTCGGTCGCGCCGGTAAAGCCGTGCGCACCGCCCTCATAACGAATGTCCAAGTACAGCACTGCGCGAGCACGTTGCCTTTCAGCTTGGCGCACGTTTGCCAGATGCTGCTGTTGGCCCAGTTGGAATTGACTGGGAACACCCCTGTACCACCGCCTGCGCCGGCGTACGACTGGGTCGGATACTCGGTGCAGTTGGAGGTGCAGTTGCTGTAGGGCTTGTTGCCGCGCGAACTGTTGTAGCTGCTGTCGGACAGCATCAGCATGTGCATGTCCGTGTATGGATAGTTGCTGGCGCCGTCGCTGGGGAAGTCGTAGGACTTCGGCCAGGTGTGTTCGCGGTTGTACTGGGTATTGCCACCGCTGGCCTTTGCGTAGGAGGCGTTCTTGTAGATGTCGAGAATGCGACTGGTTCTCATTCGCGAACTCCAGCACGTCCCAAGCGGCGGTTAACCTCTATCAAGCCAGCCTTTTAGGTGGTCTGGATCTCGAACGACACTTCGGGGGTATGTCTGGTCCATGCGACGCGGCTAGGCGCGTGCCGGCTACTGCTCGATCGCATCAACGGACTCAATCTTCGCGAGCGGCAGCGTGGGAGGCTTCGCGGTGAGCGCTTTGTAGAACGCCTTCTTGGACAAGCCAGCCTGCGCCGCCATCCATTTCACCAAATCGCCGGTGAAGGGTTGCTTGGGGCAGTCCACAGTGACCTTGAAGAATCCCCGACTATCCTCCCGGACCCACTGCTCGTGGCTCGTCCCGTTTTGCGGGCGCGCTGCAAAGCCTAAATTCTTGAGGATTGTTTTGACCTGCTTACAAGTAAGCGGTGGATGCTGTGACGACACCTAGCTACGCCTCCTGCGCGGCAGCCTTTAGACTGCCAGGGGCATATGAAGGTTTTCGCGAAACGCTTCCTTTTCAGACCTTGCAGCATCGACAGCGATGCTAGCTCCCTGGCGGACGGACTGCAGAAGCGAACACCAATAAAACTTGGCTACATAACCGATCGGCGCGCGTCGATTCAGCAACGCCTCAAGGTGCTCAGCGTCGACCGTGCAGGCATCACTGACGTAATCAGCAATCTGCGCATGAAGCTTCTGCTTAGCCTCCTCCAAGGTGTCTGCCTGTGCGGCCAACGTGAAGTCAACGCAAAAGGCTTGCCACTGGTCGTCGACCAGCTCCGCGTAGCAGCGCACACCGCGCGATAGACGCCGGATGGACATAAAAGGCTCTCCCTGTTTGCCTCTTCTAACGCCGAGAGGTAGCAAAGTGGGTCGAAAGCTTCTCAGCTCCGCCCCGGCACTGCCCCTCGGGGCACGCGGACTGTATATCACTGTTGTCACCAATTGGAAGTGACCGGCGCCGAAACTGCGTTCAGGAACCCGTTCCCAGGGATGACCACCAGCTCCGGTGTCCATGCGGCGATGGGACGCTCGAACGCTTTAGAATACGGCGAAGTCCGGGACCAGCGACTGATGGGCCTCGGCGACACCCTTCAGTTCAGTCAAAAGCGCGACGTAGTCAGCCATCCCCTCCATCTGCGCGGCACGAGACCGGTAGAGCAGACGCTGGCTTTCGTCCAGGTGAGGAGCTGCGATCGTCTGAACACGGTCTAGATGAGCTGCCGCTTTGATGACGTAGTTCGTCCTAGCGAACAAAAGAATCATCACGATCATCAATGCCATAGCGGTAGCCCGCGAATCCAACCATCGAGGTGCCGGGCTTGTGGCTGCGACCCATCGATCACTGCGGCGCAGCATGATGACGGTGAGCACCCCGAGAGTAGCCCCTACGATTGCGGCAAAGGCTGCTAGTGCGGCTCGGTCCTGCGTCCCGCGCGAAATGTCAACATAGATGCCGTCCTGCAAGCTGCTCATCCCCAAGGTTACGACGGCTAGCAGGCCCATCCCTATCCAGCCAAGAACGGGCTTGAGTCCGTCCCAGAGGGCGGCACCGACGACACCAAAAAGGATCGTGCCAACTACAAACACGGTCCTCTGCGCTCTAACGCTCTGCTCCATCAGTGAACTCTCCAGTTTTGGCGAGCCTAACAACTATTAAACTTTTCGCGGGGGTTTCGTTGTGGTCCAGCAGCCCCGGTGTCCAGCCGGGGCCCGAGCGTCGGACGGCCATGTCGGCGTGCTCGTTGCTGGTGGGCTGTCCTCCAACCTGCAGCCGATCAAGGACGCGGCCTACTATGCCCGCTGGAGGAGGAAGAAGGTCGCCTCGATCAAGACGATTTGGCGGAAGCTGCGGCAGAACGCCGGCCTGCCCGAGCGGTTCGCGCCGAAGGTGCTGCGGCACACGGTCCCGTCCGAGCTGCGCCGGCACGGGGTGCCTGGCTGGGAGGTCTCTGGTCAGCTGGGCCACAAGACCGGCGGCACCACGGGCCTACTTGGGCAAGGCGAGGAAGGCGCTCGACGCGTGGATGGCCGAGCTGGCGAAGGATGTTCCCGCATTGCGCGGGGTCAATGCGGGGGTCAGTCCCCGGCACAACAGAAAACGGCGGCCCCCGTGAAGGACCCGCCGTTGCTGGACTTAATTGGTGGGCGGTACAGGGTTCGAACCTGTGACCCCTACCATGTCAAGGTAGTGCTCTACCGCTGAGCTAACCGCCCTTTCGCCGTTCAAACCGCCCGACGAGGGGCGCGCAGTGTAGCCCAGCATCCGGGCCGGAACAACTGCCGCGTGGCTTCAACCGGCCGACGGGATCCGCAGCACCTGGCCGGGGTAGATCTTGTCGGGATCCTTGAGCATCGGCTTGTTGGCCTCGAAGATCGTCGGGTACTTGCTGGCGTCTCCGTAGACCTTTTTCGAGATGCCCGAAAGCGTGTCGCCGGACTCTACCGTGTAGGTTCTGGAGCTCCAGTTGCCATTGCCGTGGGCGGTGCTGGTGGAAGTCGAGGTCACGCCGCTGAAATCCGCGCGGGGCTTGTCCACCCGAAGACGGTCATCGACACGTCCAACGCCCTCCACGTTGCCGACGATCAACACCGCCTTCTCGCGCGTGTCCTGGTCGGGCACCATGCCTTCCATCACCACCGTGTCGCCGCTGAAGCGGAACTGGATGGTGCTGGGGTCGATGCCGTGGTCGCGCAGGTGTGCGCCCAGCGGCTTGTTGGCATCGGCACGGTCTTCGTCCTTGCGGAAGATCTTGGCGCCAGCGTCCTTCACGAAATCCAGAATACCCATGGTTGTAATTCTCACAGTCGGGAAGCACCGACCATCCCACGACTCCGGTGACAGGCCGGTCAACGCAGCAGGCTGGACTCCTTGATGCGGTTCAGCTGGTCGCGGACGGATGCGGCCTCCTCGAACTCCAGGTCGCGTGCATGCTGGTACATCTTCTGCTCCAGCTGCTTGATGCGGGCCGACAGCTGCGCGGGCGTCAGTACCGCGTACTGGTCGCGCTCCTCGGCCACCTTGCGCATCTTCCCGTTGTACATCGCCGCTTCCTCGGGATCGAAGCGGGCGCCCTGCATGATGTCGACGATGGGACGCACCACCGATGCCGGCGTGATGCCGTGCTCCAGGTTGTATTCGACCTGCTTGGCCCGCCGCCGGTCGGTCTCGTCGATCGCGCGCTGCATCGATGCGGTGACGCGATCGGCATACAGGATCGCCTTGCCGCGGAGGTTGCGGGCCGCGCGGCCGATGGTCTGGATCAGCGCACCGGTCGAACGCAGGAAGCCTTCCTTGTCCGCGTCCAGGATCGCCACCAGCGACACCTCCGGCATGTCCAGACCCTCGCGCAGCAGGTTGATGCCCACCAGCACGTCGAACTTGCCCAGGCGCAGGTCGCGGATGATCTCCACCCGCTCCACGGTGTCGATGTCCGAGTGCAGATAGCGCACGCGCACGTTGTGCTCGCCAAGGTATTCGGTCAGGTTTTCGGCCATGCGCTTGGTCAGCGTGGTGATCAGCACGCGATCACCCATCGCGACGCGGAGGCTGATCTCACCCAGTACGTCATCGACCTGCGTCGCCACCGGACGGATCTCCACTTCGGGGTCGATCAGGCCGGTCGGTCGCACCACCAGTTCGACCACCTGCCCCTCCGACTTCTGCATCTCGTATTCGCGCGGCGTGGCCGACACGTAGATCGCACGCGGCGAGCGGCCTTCCCATTCCTCGAACTTCAGCGGGCGGTTGTCCAGCGCCGACGGCAGGCGGAAACCGAATTCCACCAGCGTTTCCTTGCGCGAACGGTCGCCCTTGTACATCGCGCCGATCTGCGGAACGGTTACGTGCGACTCGTCGACCACCAGCAGCGCGTCCGGCGGCAGGTAGTCGAACAGGCACGGCGGCGGCTCTCCCGGCATGTGCCCGGTCAGATGCCGCGAATAGTTCTCCACGCCGTTGCAGTAGCCGACTTCGGCGAGCATCTCCAGGTCGAACTGGGTGCGCTGCGCGAGCCGCTGCGCCTCCACCAGTTTGTTCTGCTCATACAACTGCTCCAGCCGCACGCGCAGTTCGTCCTTGATTGCATCGATCGCATCCAGCACCGTGCGGCGCGTGGTGACGTAATGGGACTTGGGGTAGATCGTGTAGCGCTGCAGCTTGCGTAGGGTCTCGCCGGTCAGCGGGTCGAACGCAGTGAGTTGTTCGATGTCGCCATCGAACAACTCGATGCGCAGCGCCTCGACCTCCGATTCCGCCGGGTGGACGTCGATCACCTCGCCGCGGACGCGATAGGTGCCGCGGCGCAGCTCGGTGTCGTTGCGGCTGTACTGCATCTCGGTGAGGCGCCGGATCAGCTCGCGCTGGTCGATCCGCTCGCCACGGACCATGTGCAGCACCATCCGGAAGTATTCGTTGGGATCGCCCAGGCCGTAGATCGCCGACACCGTGCACACGATGATCGCATCGCGACGCTCCAGCAGCGCCTTGGTGGCCGACAGCCGCATCTGCTCGATGTGTTCGTTGACCGAGCTGTCCTTGTCGATGAACGTGTCGGAGGACGGGATGTAGGCCTCCGGCTGGTAGTAGTCGTAATAGCTGACGAAGTACTCGACCGCGTTGTGCGGGAAGAACCCCTTGAACTCGCCATACAACTGCGCGGCCAAAGTCTTGTTCGGCGCCATCACCAGTGTCGGCTTCTGCACCGCCTCGATGACGTTGGCGATCGTGTATGTCTTGCCCGATCCGGTCACGCCCAGCAGCGTCTGGTGTGCCAGGCCGTTCTCGAAACCCTCGATCAGCCCCGCGATCGCCTGCGGCTGGTCACCTGCCGGCGAGTACGGGGAAACCAGCTCGAAACGACTGCCGATCGCGTTTGGTCTCGACGCGACTGGCAATGGGGGCTTTGTTTCGATGGCGGGGACTGCAGGCGATCTGGGAGTCATGGGCATCGTGCATCTTGAATCAGCGGTGGGCGTGGCGGAACCGGAAATGAGCACGGCTGCGCTACAGGACATGCTGCCCTCGCCACCGTGAACGCAGGCTCCAGTGCCCGTTGGCTGCCGGCAGCAGGCGCGGCGGGTGTCTCCCTGCCCTGCATGCAATGGGGGCGAACGCGGCTTTTCCCTACCCCCGGTTGCTGCCGGTTCCGATTTCCGGAGCGGCCGCACTGGATCAGGATGCCCGCACAGCCAAGGAGGCAATCATGAAAAACCAGGAAACAGGATTCACTTTGATCGAGGCGATGCTCGCGCTGCTCGTCGCCACAATACTGCTGCTGATCGCCGTTCCGGCCTTCAGCAACGCTGCTTCGGCGGCCCACAACATTGCGGCACGCGGTGCGTTGGCGTCCAGCCTGCTGGACGCAGCCACGCATTCCTCGGTATCCGGCAGCGAGGTGGTCGTCTGCGCCGGATCGCTCCGGTGCAGCCGAGACCCCGACTGGAGCGGAGGATGGATCGTGTTCTCCGACCTGAACGGAAACCGCATTCGCGACGGTTCCGAAAAGGTGCTCCGACAGGCGTCCCCTCTTCTGGGCGAGGTGCGCCTGCGCTCCACGCCTGGCCGCACCCGCCTTGTCTTCCAGCCGAATGGCGGCAATGCGGGCTCGAATGCGACCTTCACCTTGTGCGACTCGCGGGGCGTCGCAGAGGCCTCGACCCTGGTGGTGGCGAATGACGGGCGAATGCGCACCGGCACACCCACCGCCGCTGCGGCGCAGTCGTGCGTCTACGACAACTGAGCCGGGCGTCGTGGCGGGGCGGTGATTGCCGGCGACACCTGTTGCGAGTCACGCCCCGCGTAGGCACAATGACGGCCCCGCCCGAATAGCTCAGCCGGTTAGAGCACTTGACTGTTAATCAGGGGGTCGTTGGTTCGAGTCCAACTTCGGGCGCCAAAGCATACAAAGAAAGGCCTGCAATCGCTTGCAGGCCTTTTTTTTGCTGTCCGCAGACCGGGAGGAACCGGGCACCTCACAAGGTACCCGGTTCGATCGCCCCACTGACTACTGCAACCAGGGCCGGTACCAGCCGTTGATGATCGTGTTGCCGCCGTTGCCTACCGTGCAGGTGGTTGCAGTTGCGAACTGCTGCGGGGTTTGTGCCGTCATGGTGAGCGCGACAGTGCTCCCCGCGGCAATGCTGCCGAACGTGAAAGTCGTTGTTTCGGCCGCTTTGCCGGGAGTCGCGACGGAGCTAGAGGTCGGTGCCGTGCCGCCAACCGTTGCAGTGACCGAATAGTCGGTGAACCTGGGGACGTCGTCCTTGCCCTTGATCGGCACCCGCACGCCGCCAGCGTCGCACATGCCGTCCGATGAGGTCGGAACCTGCGACACGGTGTCCTCCAGCCAGTAGTGCTCGGCCCGCACTCTACCGCTCAATGGAAGGATCGAGTTGGTGGAGCAGGGGCGGCTGCCATTGCTCTGCCGCTTGCACTCGCCAGTGTCGGCGCCGAACACATAGAAGACGAATGGATTTGCGCCTCCTCCATTGACTGATACGAGGAAACTGTCGCCGGTAGACTGCCCTGGAGTACCACCGACCTCGAACGGCTGCACGTCCGAGGTGATCTGCGAGCCGTCGGTGGGATCCACGCCCGCCAACGTGCTCAAGGAGGCAGTCACCGCGACCCCGGAGTTCGATATTCGTGCAGCGACGGTGTTGTCCGCGGTCCCCGCACTCGTCCCGATGGTGCGCCCGCCAGACGGCTGGCTGGGGTTCGTGGCGAGCACATTGCCGCTGTTGACGACCAGCACGCCTTCGTCGCTGGCCGTCCACGTGGCGATCTCCGTCAGGTTGGCCGATGTGAACGGCAAGTACGGCATGACGCAGTCTTCCGGGGCCGTGCCGGCGGGGCAGTCGGCGACCTGCTTCTGCAGCTTCTTCCTGGCCTTCGCTTCCAGGTAGTCCACGTAAAGGCCGCGCGCATGCAGGTAGCGGAAGTCCGTCGTCGACGGGGCGGCGATCGGCACCAGCGCAGGCTCGTTGAGGCCGGAGGTCGCGTCGAACAGGGAGAACGCGTTTGTCGGGGCGGCTCCAGTGCTTCCGTCGTACTGCGCCATATAGCTCTTGACGAAAATGGTGTACGCCGCGGTTGCCGCGCTCGTGGGCAGACCGGTCTTGGCCAGTACGCTGTTTTCCGGCTGGGTTTCAAGCAGGCCAAGCTGCCGCGAGTACATGTCGGCCGCAGTCCGCCACATGCCGTCAACGCGGATCACGCGGCACGCATTGAAATAGTTCGCCGTGGACGCACGGAACTCCTTCACTCCGTTGTTGACGACGAGCTCGTACTTGTCGACCTTGCCGTCGCTGCGCTCGGGGTCGAACTTCGCGACTCCGGTGGTGGCGTCGTCGTGGTGATCGCGGCAGCACTCCTGGCACAGGGGACTCTGCTGCACGCCTGGCTGCGGCCCGGAACTCACCGACTGCCCTGGCGCAGGGGTCGAGGTTGCTGGCTCGTAGACATCGTAGCGCTCGCCAGTCCAAATCGCCGGCCACTGGGATTCGCGGTAGATCTCCGGAAGGTTCGTGCCGCCCGCGCCGAATTGGCAGGCGCACTTGATGACGGTGTTTTCAACCCGCTTCTGGATGATTGACGAGGAGCCCGATGGCACATAGGTCAGCACGGTGAAACGAGTACCGACGACCTGCTGGTTGTTGCTCTTACCCACGAGTTCAGGTGTCGGGTTGGATGCAGCGCTGGCGCTGCCATCGCCCAGCGCGATGGGAACGACGCCGTCGGTAGCCGGATCGGCGGTGCGGACGATGGGCTTCTTCGAAACATCGCCGGCCAGTTGCTGGTTCAGCAGCGTCGATGAGGTATCCAGCGACAGCGGGCTGATCGCCGTCCTCATCTCAAGGGTGCGCGCATTTGCGGCCGAGTCCGTCCAGGCCGCACTGACCGTCAAGGTCTTGAACTCGGAGCCGTTGGCACCTGCCGTCAGGCCGACGGTTTCCGTCACCGAAAGGCCGGATACGGCCGCATCGGCCTGGGCTTGGCAGATGTCGTTGTTGCCGGCACAGACCGCAGCGGCCTCCGAGGCCATCGCGGCGTAACCGACGGCGCGCGCTTCGTCCATGCGGCTGGTGATCAGAGATGCAATCCGCGACCGGGCCTTGGCGTCGGCGCCTTCACGCACCAGGTTGCTCTGCAGCGCAACGAGCGCCAGCAGCCCGACGGCGAGCACGAGCACCGCGATCATGGCTTCGATCAGCGAAAATCCGCTGATGCGTTGCTTGCTGTGGTTCTGGGTCGACATGGGCTACTCCCGTTAATACGTCACGCGATCATCGGCCCAGCCGCCGGGAATACCACCGAACTTGTCGTTCGTCGGATCGTTCGCCAGATTGGTGAGCACGTCGCTGTTGAAGATGATGGCCGCCGTACCATTCGCCTTGTCGACCTGGCCCTGGACGATGATCGACCCGTACACAGTGGCACCTGCGTTCATGTCGAGGGTAGCGCTGCCGCCCGTCGCGGGATCGAGAGTGTTCTCGGTCGCGCGCAGGAACACCATCCCGAATACCCGACCCTGGATCTGCGCTGCGCCGTCGATCACGACCAGCACCGGATGATCGGGACTTCCCAACTGCTCATTCGCACCGATGTCGCAGTCGAGCTGGCACCAGATGACGCCAGACATGGCGCTGCTGGGATACGTGACGCCCTGGAACACGACTGCCGGATCCTGGCTCAGGGTGGGTTCGGCACTGACCCGGCGCAATGCCGCGGCATCGGCATCGCGCGCGAAGATCGCCCGGGCGTTCTCGTACAGGAACGCCTCGTCCGCACCCATGGAAACCGTGACCCCTGTATTGGGGTTCTTGTAGGTCGTCATGATCTTCGTTTCGCAGAAGTAGTCGGCGTTCCCGTCGCTCCAGGCTTTCACGCCGAACACGTTCTCGAACATGTCGCAGGGGAACTCCTGCGCAAGCACGTCGTTGTTCGTGCCCGAGCCGCTGTCGACATCGAGAATGTCGATGCCTTCCGCCTGCGTGCCTCCGGAACTCTGATAGGAAAGCGTGTGCTCCGTCGGGCAGGCGCAACCGTCGCAGGTGACGATCTTCGTCGTGCCCTCGAACGTTGGGGGGCTGCTGTTCTTGGCACCGAAGCGCAGGAACTCATCCATGTAGCAGGTGTTCGGGGTTCCGCTCTTGATCATGTCCTTCCGGGTCCAGACGGAGACCGGCACACCATCACCCCCGCCGTTGGGATTGGTCACGATCTGCAGTGAACCGGTCACGTCGACGCTGCCCGCCGCCATGATCGGTGGTTTGCCCGGCGGGTTGTTGAGGATGTTGTAGGAACCGATGGTCTGCGTGAGGGTGGTCCGCGAACCTTCGCCGGGAAGTGAGCCTACGCTCACCAGCGTGACCACGCTGCTGGGCGAGGCATCGGCTTCCACGTCGGTACAGAGCGTGGGATCGGTGCTGGCGACCTTGTAGGCGACGCGGCACAGTACGGCCCCCACGCCGTAGGTCACGGGGAAGCCGTTGACGGTTCCGAGGGTGTTCCCGATTGGCAGCATCTTGGCTTCCCAGCCACTGATGCCGCCGGAACCGTCGAAGTCATGCCCTCCGAAGTTCCAGTAGTACATCGTGTCGCGCCGCGCGGCCACGATGCTGCCGCACGGGAAGCTGGTGTCGGCGGCGGTGCATTTCACCCATTTCCCACCGCTGGTGTTCTTCAGCTCGGTCGAATTCTGACGGAGATACTCCATGCCCTGGGCGAGCCCGGCCTCGGCTACCTCGTTGACCAGCTTGGCGCGGAGATCGCTGCCCGATGCGCGTTGCTCGAACACGCCGACGTTCATCGCGAACAGGCTCATCATGCTGGCAAGCAGCAGGAGCACGATGACGATGAAAAGTGTGTTACCCGCGTTCCTGCGTGTGGCGTTCATGGGCGATGCCTTTTCATGGGGTGACCGGCGCGGAGCGCGGCCAGATGACTCGGGTCAGCTTTCGGGTCATGGCGGTGTTGGAGCTTGGATGGCCTTCCAGTTCCATCTGGATGGCACCCTGCGCGGTCTGGGTGAAGACCAGCGAGTCGATGACCAGATCGTCGGAGTTCAGCTGCGTCCCGGCAGCCGCACAGTCGACCGCCGTGGTTCCGCCGGCGATCACCAGATCTGAACCGGTCTGCCGGATCGCGCGAAAGGTTCCGGTGCCGTCCGCAGGGTCACAGCCGTACCCGAAGGTGAGGCAGGTGCCGCTGGCACTTGGGGTAACCGCATTGCAGGTGACGAATGCAGTAGCGCCCTGCCCAACATTCGCCAGCGGGTCCACCAGGCTCCTGGCGCGACGGACCTCCATCGTGACGATGTCGGCCACCGCGCGCATTTCCTGGCTGAGGCGCATGGAGCGGATCGAATCGTTGTTGGATCGCATCAGCGACACGATCAGCGCGATGGCAGCACCGATAACGATCAGCCCGACCACCATCGCGATCAACATCTCCACCAGCGTCACGCCGGCCTGGGACCGCTTCAACGAATGCATCAGCATGTCTGAAAACCCGCCATGGCTGGACTGCCGGCTGGCACGCAGAGGCGTCCCCTGCCCAGGGGTGACACGTCGACGGCGAGCGAATAGGTCCCGTTCGGAGACTGGAACGTGGTGGTCGACGTACCGAGAGGATCGATCGCGCCCGTGAGCCGGTTGAAGGCGAAGGACGCGGGCACCGCCGCAACGGTCACACCGTTGTAATTCGCCCCTTGGCTTTCCATCACCCGGGCTCCGATGTTGCAGTCGCCGGAGCAATTGCAGGTCGGCACCGTGGTCACGAGATCACCGGGCGACGCCGGCTCGCCCGCGACCTCGGCCCCGACACACCACGCCGCGCCGGTACCGGAGAAAACCACAGCGACGTTTCGATTGCGGGTGACCGCTTCCGTTCGCGCGATGGCCAGCAGGGTCGCGACATCGTCCGCGGCGCCGCGGAGCCGATAGCGCTGGAAGAAGTCGTTGAACGATGGCACGGCCAGCGTCATCAGGATGGCCAGCACCGCAATGGTGACCATCAGTTCGATGAGGGTGAATCCCCTGGAAGAATGCACAGCCCGCCCCCGTATTCAGATAGAGGGATGCTAAACGGCTGCACTGCGCTTTTGGACATTCAGCGGACGGGCGGACAGATGAATCGGACGAGCGGCATCAACTCGGCCCTGCAGCGCTATACGATGCACTCTCCGCAACAGGAAGGGCACTCCATGCATCTTCGTTCCCGAGGTTTCACCCTGATGGAATTGATGATCGTGGTCGCGATCGTCGCCATATTGGCTGCCATCGCTTACCCGTCATTCATGGAACAGGTTCGCTCGTCTCGTCGTTCCGACGCACTGGCGGAGTCTGGCCGGATTCAACTCGCGATGGAGCGGTGGCGCGCCGACAATCCGAGCTACGCGACCAATGTCTTGAATGCGGCGACGTATCCAGCCGCAACCAGTTCGAGCTATTACACCTTTGCACTGAGCGGACAGACGGCAACCGCCTACACGCTGGTGGCGACGCCCGCGGGCGGACAGGCATCGGATCGTTGCGGAACGCTAACCGCCACCGCGGGATCCAAGCCGACGTGGGCTACCAATTCGTGTAACCGTTAGCTGGCGTTCCGCGCTGACTATACGATTGCCGGCTTCACTGAGGCACACTAGGGGACCTTCGGGGACGCTCGCTCCCCGCCCGCCGCTGCCTCCAGCGGGCACGCAGCGGCCACGTACCACTTCGGCATAAAGCCATGCCTTTGGACTCCGGTGCCACACCGCTCGACTCTCTCTGGCGAGCGCCCGCGGTCCTGCGGATCCTGCTCGCCGGTGAGGCGGTCGCGCTCCTGTTGTCACTGGCTCCAGGCGTCCAGCACGACTGGTGGACGTACTTCCTGCTGGCGTCCCTGGCGATCAACTGGGTGGCCCTGCTCACCCTGGGCTCGTTGTTCCTGCTTCGCCGCGAGCTTGCAAAACTCAAGCCGCTCGAGATCGCGTATGTAGCGCTTGCCCTGCTCACCACCAGCACCTGGGTGGTGGCCGCGGCGGCGGCGATACTCAGCAACGATTTCTGGAACATTTCCAGCGGCTCCTGGTGGTTGCTGCTGCTTCGTCTCACCGGCATTTCAGTGACCGTTGGCGTGCTGGCACTGGCGGCTTTCGAGAACCACTGGCTTGCCAGGCAACTCGCACTGCGCGCCCAGCAGGCCGAGTTGGAATCCCTGCGCGCCCGGATCCGGCCGCACTTCCTGTTCAACACCCTCAACACCGCTGCCGCGCTGGTGCACGCGCGCCCCGGCGAGGCCGAGCAGATCCTGCTGGACCTGGCGGATCTGTTTCGTGCCGCGCTGAGCGGACCGCGCGAGATAACACTGGAGGAGGAACTCGCGCTCACGCGCCGCTATCTGGAGATTGAATCGCTGCGCTTCAGCGATCGGCTGGGCGTGCGGTGGATCCTGCCGGACACCCTTCCGGCCGCAACGGTTCCGACACTGTCGGTGCAGCCGCTGGTGGAGAATGCCATCCGCCATGGCGTTGAACTTTCGTCCGAGCGCAGTGTGGTGGAGATCACTGTGGAGCATCGCGACTCCAACATCGTGATCAGCGTGAGCAACGATCTGCCGGGCGGCGACCGTTCGGCAAACCAGGGACATCAGATCGGCCAGGCCTCGACTCGCGCGCGAATCGAGGCACTGGCGGGGGATCGAGGTCGCCTCGCGACCACGGTCGAGAATGGGCGCTACATCGCAACGATCACCCTGCCACCCTCAGCGGCCAGCACGCAGGAACCCGCGCAGGCGGAAAGCTGAAGCTCCCGACACGCTCCGCCTGCAGGAACCGCCGAGCCGCAGCAAACGCGTCACGAAGGTACGCGGATCCGCGGCGGCTCCAGTCTTATCCCGCCGAACGCTGGCGAAGCGCAAGCAGCTCCAGCCAGCCTACGCCACGATTTCGTAGCAGGGACGATAGTCACCCGCGAGCTTCATCCGGCGCTGCACCACGAACGCGCGCAGCAGCGCATCCAGCGACTGCATCATCTCCGGATCGCCGCTGATCTGGAAAGGACCGTGCTCCTCGATCCGCCGGATGCCCTCCTCCTTGACGTTGCCGGCAACGATGCCGGAAAACGCACGCCGCAGGTCGGCCGCCAACTCGTGCGGCTTGCGTCCCTGGTGCAGGTCCAGCGCGGCCATGGCTTCGTGGCTGGGCACGAACGGCTGCTGAAATGCCAGCGGAATGTCGATCGACCAGTTGAAAAAGAACGAGTCACGCTGCGCGATGCGGTGCTCGCGGACCTTGCGGATTCCGTCGGCCATTCGCTTGGCGACCTCGGCCGGTTTGCCGATGATGATTTCGTAACGCGAGGTCGCCGCGTCGCCGAGCGTCAGGCGCAGGAACTTGTCGATCTGCTCGAAATAAGGCGCGGACGCCGTCGGACCGGTGAGAATCAAGGGGAATGGCAGGTTCGCGTTTTCCTCCCGCAGCAGAATGCCAAGCAGGTAAAGGATCTCTTCCGCCGTGCCGACGCCACCCGGAAACACGATGATGCCGTGGCCGATGCGAACGAAAGCCTCAAGGCGCTTCTCGATGTCCGGCATGATCACCAGATGATTGACGATCGGGTTCGGCGACTCGGCGGCGATGATGCCGGGCTCCGTCACGCCGATGTAGCGGCCGTTCCTGCGACGTTGTTTGGCGTGCGCGATGGTCGCGCCCTTCATTGGACCTTTCATCGCGCCCGGGCCACAGCCGGTGCAGATGTCCAGCTCGCGCAGTCCGAGCTGGTAGCCCACGTCCTTGGTGTACATGTATTCGTCGCGGCTGATCGAATGACCACCCCAGCACACGACCAGGCTCGGCTCGATCGGGTGCAGGATGCGCGCGTTGCGAAGCAGTCCGAATACCGCCTCGGTCACGCCGGTGCTGCTGCGAAGGTCGCGCCCGTCGGCGTCAAGTTCTATGGCGGTGAACGCCAGATCGCGAACCACCGCGAACAGCAGCTCGGCGACGCCGCGGATGATTTCGCCATCCACGAACGCAATGGCGGGGGCATTGTGGAGGTCCAGGCGCAGGCCGCGATCGAGCTGTTGCACCTCGATGTCGAAATTCGGGTACAGCTCGCGTGCGGCGCGCGGGTCGTCAGCCATGCTGCCGCTGGTCAGTACCGCCAGCGCGCAGCGGCGCAGCAGTTCGTGCATTCCACCTGCGGATGCATCACGCAGCTGGGCCACCTCTTCCCGCGACAGCACGTCCAGTCCACCGCGCGGGTGGATCTGCGAATTGACGGTCGGCAGGTTAGTGTCAATGGTGGTGTCGTTCATTCGATGAGGAATTCCTGATGCTGTGTGGCGAATCCAGCGGAAGCGCCAATAGTGAAATCGGAACAGCGTGCGATGTTAACGCGACCTGCTCCCCATAAGCCGTGCCAGTTGGAGTTGGCAGTTCGTGGGACCGGCAGTACCGAAGCTTTCATCCTGGACCCAGCGAAGCAACTCAGCGGGCGCACAAAAAAAGCGGCCGGGTCTCCCCGGCCGCTTCGTTATTGCAGATGCGAAGGGATCAGAACACGTAACGCAACGTTACCAGTACCGACCAACGCGATACCACGCGGGGAATCCTGCCCTCGTAAGCCCGCAGGCCCTGCCACGTCGGATTGCTTTCGGTGCCCAGGTTGTAGACGTATCCGCCCTCGGGCGTCACGCTCGCCAGACGTGCCAGGTAGCGGGAGTCGAAGCCGCCGATTTCCTCGGTCACACCCCAGTCGTTGTTGAGCATGTTGAGGAAGTTGTAGACGTCGAGTCGCACGATGGACTTGTGCTCCTTCGAAAAGCCCGGCAGCTCCTGCTGGATGCCGAGGTCGACCTGGTTGACCCATGGCAGGCGGGACTGATTCCGCTCGGCCACGCTGCCGCGTCGCGACTGCAGGTATGGATCGCTCGAGATGAACTCGTGGAACGCACTGATCTGGGAGGCCGTGGCCGAGCCGTAGCTCACGTTGGGATCGTTCAGCAGCGGAATGTATGCAGGATCCTGAAAGATGCCGTCGCCATTCGCGTCGCCATTGATGAGCCATGTGTACGGCAGGCCGTCACGACCGTTGTAGAAAGCACTGACGCTGGTCTTGTAGTCGCCGAAGAAGGCATGTTCCCAGCCCAGCGAAGCCTTCAACGAGTTGCGGATCTCACGGCTGGCGGTCGTGGCGATTTCCTCGTTCGGATTGAGCCGCGACACGAACTGATAGCTGGACCATGCCTGCGAACTCGCATCCGAACCGACTTCGGTCGCCTTGGTGAAGGTATAGCTGACGTTGCCGTACCAGCCATCGGACATGGGCTTGTTCAACGAGAAGGTCGCGGACGTGGATTGACCCTCGTCGGTGTTGCGCAGCACCGTGGAATTGCTGCTGAAGGCCGGGTTCCTTTCGCAGTTCTTGTTCGAGCTGGACATGTTGCCGAGCGCACAGTAGTAGTAGTTGCGTCCGTCCGCCAACTGACCCTGCACCTCGCCGATGTTGAGCGCCTGGTAGAAGGCCGCGTCCCTGGCGCGGATCGTCAGCAGTTCCGCGGAACCGATCAGACCGTACCACGGCAGTTCGGCGTCAAAGGCAAGATTGGCCTTCCACACGGTCGGCAGTTTGAAATCCGGATCGATGACGTCGATCTGGTTGGACGGGCTGCCACTCGCCGGCACGTTCTGATTGAACGGATCGGGGCTGAAAGGCGCATCGGCCGGATCGAACGACCGGTACGACAGCGCCGTCACGCCACCGTTGTTCTGGTAGGGGTTGGCCAGCCATACGAAGGGCGGCACGCTCTGGAAGGCGCCCACGCCACCGCGCAGTTGGGAGTAGCGGGGGGTTTCAAAGCTGTAGTTGAACGCAACACGGGGCAGGATGACCTTGTTGTTCGATCCCAGCTTGTAGTCGTTGGGGAAGCCGAAGGCCTCTTCGAAACCAGGCGCGGGCTCGGGTGCCTTGTTCACGCTCGGAATATTGACGCGCACGCCGTACATCAGCGACAGCTGGTCGTTGACCTGCCAGGTGTCCTGCAGGAAGGGGCTGAACTGGCTGTAGACCAGGGCTGCAGCAGTATCTTCCACGTCAAAACCGGGGGCCGGCGTTCGCAGGTCATACCTGTCGTAATTGCCTGCAGCGAAATCCTCGAGGCTCTCGAACACGTACGTGCCATGGAGGTCACGGCCGTAGAGGTTGAATACGTCATGGCGCATGTAGTCGAAGCCGCCCTTGATCGTGTGGTCGCCGGCGAAATACGTCCCGAACATGGACGCGGTAAGGCGCTCGGTGTTGATCTGGTTCTCGTGGCGGTTGTTGTCCTCGCCAAGGAAGATCGAACCGCCCCCGGCAACCTCGATCTCTACTTCCGGCTGGTCGACCGGGTTGCCATTGATCTGGTCGAACTTCTGCTGGCTCAGCTTGACTTCGGTCGAGAAGTTCTCGCTCCAGTCGCTGAACAACTGCAGGGAGGTGTTCTTCGTGATGTTGTCGATGTTGTACCAGTGGCTGCTCAGCACCACGTTGTCCGCGCGATCGTCATACGGAGAAGGACGGAATTCCTCGGTCTGCTGGTAGGTCAGGCTGGCACGGTGGAAGTCGCCGATGTTCCAGTCCAGCTTGGCCAGGTAGCGCTTGTTCTCGAGATCGACGCCGGAGAGGCCGTAGGTACCCGGCTGCAGGCCCAGTGCTGTGGCGATATCGATCGCCTGCTGCACATCTTCTGCGGTCACGTCGCCGTTGGCCACGCCGTCGGACGATGACGAACCGCCGAAGTTCTTGATCAGCTGTTCCTCGTAGGAACCGAAGAAGAACAGGCGATCCTTCAGGAGGGGCCCGCTGAAGGTTGCGCCCTGCGTGACGTCGGTGTCGAACCCGGTGTAGTCCTGGCCATCCAGTTCGCCGATCAGGCTGTCAGCGTCCCGCAGCGCGTAGTAGACGGAGCCATGAAACTCGTTGGTGCCGGACTTGGTCACCGCATTGACTGTCGCGCCAACCGAATCGGTGGCGACGTCGTAATCGGACACCTTCAGATCGTAGGCGGCAATCGTGTCCACCGAGATCGGGGAGCCGGTGTAGGGCATGCCGTTGGCGTTCAGGCCAAAGGGATCGCCCTGCGACATCCCGTCGACGGAAATGGTGTTGTAGCGGTTGTTCACGCCGGCCACCGAAATCGAGCCGTTGCCCGCGTCCACCACCTGGATGCGTGGATCGAGGCGGGCGACATCGTCAAGCGCGCGATTGCCCTGGGGTGCGAGCTCCAGCTGGCGGCCGCTGACCGAAGTTCCGACGCCCTTGTTGTCCGAATTGAAGGTATCCAGCATGCGCGAAGCCGTGACCGTGACGCCGGCGAGGTCTGTGGCAGCCACCACGCCAACGGTGGCGTTGACGGCGTTGACCTTGTTCAGGTCGAGGTACACACCCTCCTCCGAAACCGTTCCGGCCGAAGACGTGACGGTAACGGTGTAGGGCCCGCCAACGCGCAGGCCGCGCGCGCTGTACCGGCCATCTTCGCCCGTTACCGTGCGGCTGACGGTGCCCGACTCGGTGTGGACAATGACGACTTCGGCGTTCGCCACGGGCTGCCCGTCCGTGCTGACGACGCGGCCACCGACACCGGCCGAGGTGCTCTGGGCGAAGACGGGCGCGGTTGCAAGCACCGCCAGCAGGCCCAACGTGAGCTTTGAAAGCCGGACGCGATTGTTGTGGGTCATTACTTTGGCCTCGATACGTGTGTACAGACGAGTTGATGCCGCCAGCCGGCTTCAACGCAGAGAGTGATCGTGTTTCCCCAAGCCACCCGACGGCGACGCGTCGCCGGGGTTAACAGCAATTTAACATACAAGGATCGTGTTGCAGTGGTGTTACGCGCTCAAAAAAATTTGTCCTTCCCCAAGGACGCTCCCTACGGAGCGGAAATCTGCAGATAGGTCCCCAGTCCATCCAGGAACATCTGCACCGATATTGCCACCAACAGCATGCCCATCAACCGCTCGATGGCGGTCAGTGCGCGGATGCCCATCCACTTGTAGAGCAGGGTGGCCGAGAACAGGATCGCCACGGTCGCTCCCCAGGCGATTATCAACGCAAGACTCCAGTCCGCCAAGCGGTCCGGCTCGTTGCTGCCCATCAGCATCACCGCGGCCATCCCGGAAGGACCGGCAACCAGGGGAATGGCAAGCGGCACGATGAAGGGCTCTCCCTCGGGAAGCTCCCCCATCAGGCCTTCGGGCGGAGGGAAAATCATGCGGATGCCGATGAGGAACAGCACGATGCCGCCGGCGATGGACACCGACTCCTGACGCAGGTGCATGACCTCCAGCGCGTACTTGCCGCCCCACAGGAACGCCATCAGCACGCCGAGCGCGATCAGCATCTCGCGCGCAAGGATGATCCGCCGGCGCGACGGCGACAGCGATCGCAAAACACTCAGAAACACTGGAATGTTGCCCAGCGGATCCAGGATCAGGAACAACAGCAGGGCCGCTGACGCGATGGTCATGGCCGCATCGTTGCCGGTGTGGAGTGCACAAGTGCGGCAGACCGCAACTGGCGCCGCACGGCCGCGCTCACACCGGTGGCGCCCAGACCAGACCGCGATGGGCGGCGCCTGCAGGCGCCAGAAGTGTCACGCAGGCCTGCGCGTAGTCAGCGGAATCCCGCGCCTGCCGATCGACCTGGTCAACGTGAGCCCTGGCGCGCAATGCAGTCCGCATCGGACCGGGCTGGAGACCCGCCACCCGCACACTCGAGTTGCGAAGTTCCGCATGCAGCGTGCCAACCAGGCCGACCAGCCCCTGCTGGGCAACGCCGTAGCCTCCCCAGTAAGCACCGCCGGTGCGGGCGGGGTCGTCGATCACGAACACCAGCGCGGAGTCCGGAGCCGACGCCAGCAGCGGCAGGCAGGCCTGCGAAAGCCACCATGGAGCGGTCAGGTTTACGTGGATCGCGCGCGCGAAGACGGCCGGATCGGTCTGCTGCAGCGGCGTCAGCCCACGAAACTCGGCGGCGCAATGCAGCAGTCCATCCAGGCGACCGAGCTCCGACTCCAGCCGCTGCGCCATTTCGGCGTAGTCGTCGGGTGTCGCGCCCTCGAGGTCGAGCGGATACAGCAATGGCTCGGGCCCCTCGGCTGTGATCGCATCGTAGAGGCGCGTCAGCTTCGGCAGCTTGCGGCCAAGCAGCACCACCGTTGCTCCGGCACGGGCGCAGGCTTTTGCGGCGACACTCCCCAGGCCGCCGGCGGCACCGGTCACGAGGATGACGCGATCGGCCAGCGCGGTGCCCGCGTCTGGTGCCGCGGCGCCCTCTGCACGGCTTTCCGGTGCCGCTCCCGCGCTCACTGCTGCTGGAGCTCGCTGATCATCCTGGCCAGTTCTCCAGACTCGAACAACTCCATGGTGATGTCGCAACCGCCAATGAGTTCTCCGTTGATGAACAACTGCGGGAAGGTCGGCCAGTTCGAGAACCGCGGCAGCGTCGCCCGGATTTCGGGATCTTCCAGTACGTTGACCGTGTGCAGCGCGGACGCGCCGGCGGCCTGCAGCGCCTGCACCGAACGGCTCGAAAAGCCGCACATTGGGAACTGCGCCGTTCCCTTCATGAACAATACGATCGGATGGCCATCGACCTCGGCCTGGATCCGTTCAAGAACCGACATGACTCAACTCTCCAGCAAGGGCCGCGCGGGCCTTGACGGGGCTGGCACGCGGCGTGGGGATAGAATGGGCGATTGTAAAGCTTCACCGCTCTCGGCGCGCCTGTTCCCCCGGCGCCCTGCCATACCTCGACCCACCCCAAAAGGACTCAGCACATGGCCATTGAACTGCCACCCCTTCCCTACGACCGCGCCGCGCTGGAACCCCATATCTCAGGCGAGACGCTCGACTTCCACTACGGAAAGCACCACAAGGCGTACGTCGACAACCTCAACAAGCTGATCGACGGTACCGAATTCGCGGGCCTGCCGCTGGAGGACATCATCCGCAAGTCGCAGGGCGGGATGTTCAACAATGCCGCCCAGGTCTGGAATCACACGTTCTACTGGAACTGCATGAAACCCGACGGCGGCGGCGAGCCGACCGGCAAGCTGCTGGAGGCCATCAACAAGGCATTTGGCAGTTTTGCGTCATTCAAGGAGCAGTTCAGCGACAACGCGGTCAAGACGTTCGGTTCCGGCTGGGGCTGGCTGGTGCAGCGCCCGGACGGTTCCGTCGCGCTGGCGAGCACGTCCAATGCCGCCACGCCGCTTACCGGTCAGGACACCGCGCTGCTGACCTGTGATGTCTGGGAACACGCGTACTACATCGACTACCGCAATGCGCGGCCGAAATACGTCGAGTCGTTCTGGAATCTCGTGAACTGGGACTTCGTGGCCTCCAACATGAAGTGATTCGGCACCGCAGCGGAAACAACGACGGCCAGCGAAAGCTGGCCGTTTTCGTGTGTTTCCAACGGAAACATGATCGCGCGGGGCAGAAGCCCCGGCGGAAACATCCTGCTGGCCGAATCAGCTTGCTTCGTTCTGCGCAAGCGCGGCGATCACCGGCACCACCTGCGCCTGCCGTCCAAGGGCGTCGCCGATCCGCTGCAGCGCCTCCGCGAGCCGTTCCGGCGAGTCGCTCCGCAACGTGGCGTGTCCGACCTTGCGACCAGCGCGCGGTGCCTTGCCGTAGTCGTGCCAATGCCCCCCGGGCTCGCGCAGCACGGGAGCGGATTCCGGCATGTGCCCGATCCAGTTGAGCATGCAGGAATCGCCAATGGCATCCGTCGCTCCGAGGGGAAGCCCCAGCACCGCACGCAGATGGTTTTGAAACTGACTGGTCTGCGCGCCTTCGATCGTCCAGTGGCCCGAATTGTGCACGCGCGGGGCCAACTCATTGGCCAGCAACTGACCACGGTGGGCGAACAGTTCCAATGCGAACACGCCCACGTAGTCCAGCGCATCGGCGAGCTTGCGCGCATGGGAAATCGCGATCGCGGCAGTCGCGCTGTCAACGCGCGCTGGAGCGAGGCTGGCCGACAGCACGCCGTCGACGTGCCAGTTTTCGGTCAGCGGCCAACTGCGGAACTCGCCATCGCGGCCGCGAACGGCAATCACCGACAACTCGCGCTCGAACGGCACGAATGCCTCCAGGATGAGCCCGACCGTCGACGCCTGCGCGCCCAGGGCAGCCCATGCCGCATCCGCATCGGAGGCCGAGCGCAGGCGGAACTGGCCCTTGCCGTCGTACCCCAGGCGGCGCGTCTTCAGGATGCACGGGACGCCCACCCGTTCGATGACGGCGTCGAGTTCCTCGCGCGTATCCACGGCAGCAAATTCCGGCACCGGAATACCCAATTCTCCGAACAGGGTCTTTTCGGCGAGGCGGTCCTGCGCGGTTGCGAGCGCTCGTGGGATCGGGAACACCGGCACCCGTTCGACGAGCCATTGCGCCGACTCGGCGGGCACGTTCTCGAAGTCGAATGTCGCCACGTTGATCCGCGATGCGAACTCGGCCAGCGCTTTCGCGTCGCGGTAGTCGCCCACCACCATCGGCGCGAACTGGCCGGCGCAGGCGTCATCGGCCGCATCCATCACCAGAAAGCGCAGACCCAGGGGCGCGCCAGACAGTGCGAGCATGCGCGCCAGTTGTCCGCCGCCAAGAATGCCTACCGTGGTCATCGGCGCGGATCGTCGTTGCTGGCCACATCGTCTGTCTGGCGCGCGCGAAACGCCGCAAGCGCCTGGCCGATGTCGGGATGGTCATGGGCGAGCATCGCCGCTGCGAACAAGCCCGCGTTGGCCGCACCTGCGTTGCCGATGGCGAAAGTGGCCACGGGTATTCCGGCTGGCATCTGCACGATCGACAGCAGCGAATCCATGCCGTTGAGCGCCCTGCTCTGCACGGGCACACCGAGCACCGGCACCGCCGTCTTGGCGGCGAGCATGCCTGGCAGATGGGCCGCTCCGCCCGCTCCGGCGATGATCGCGCGCAGCCCCCGCGGTGCCGCGCCCGCGGCGTAGTCGAACAGCACGTCGGGCGTGCGATGGGCAGATACCACGCGCACCTCATGCGGGACGCCGAGTTCCTCGAGCTTGGCGGCGGCGTGCTGCATCGTTTCCCAATCGGAACGCGATCCCATCACAATGCCGACCAGCGCTGGTGGCCTGGCGGCGTCGTCGGAGGACGACTGTTCGGGAGGTGTCATGGCTGGACCCTGGCTCAAAGACGTATTCTAACGCCCCGGACCGTACTGGCTCGCCGCTCCCGAACGCCATCAATGGATCGCAAACTGCTTGACCTGCTCGTCTGCCCCGTCACCCGCCAACCACTGGAACAGCTCGACCAGAGGTTGCTGGCCGCACTGAACGAAGCGATCGGGCAAGGCGGTATCCTTCGCGGCGATGGCAGTGCCCGCGCCGCGCCGCTGCAGCAGGCGCTCATTACGCGCGACCGCACGCGGGTCTATCCGGTCGACGACGACATTCCGGTGTTGCTCGCCGAAGAGGCGATCGCCAGCGACAAGGTGGACGGGTTCCACCCCGCATGAGCCATCGCGTGGCGCCGCCGTCAGCCGAGGTCGTCGCACGCGACATTGCACGGGCGCTGGCGGAGGACATCGGCAGCGGCGACGTCACCGCCGCCCTGCTGCCCGACAGCGGCGACAGCGCGTACCTGCTATGCAAGGAAGACGCCGTGGTTTGCGGCAGGCCCTGGTTCGACGCATGCCATCGCGCCATGGATCCGGACGTGCGCATCGAGTGGCGGGTGGAGGAAGGCGACGCCATCCGCGCTGGCGAAGTGCTGGCACTGCTGCACGGCCGCACCCGTTCGCTCGTCAGCGCCGAGCGGACCTCGCTGAACTTCCTGCAGACACTGTCGGGCACCGCGACCGCAACCGCCCGCTACGTCCAGGCGGTCGAAGGCACGAGCGCGAAGATCCTCGACACCCGCAAGACCCTGCCCGGCCTGCGGCTGGCGCAGAAGTACGCCGTGCTGGTCGGCGGTGGCGTCAATCACCGAATCGGATTGTTCGACGCGGTGATGCTGAAGGAAAACCATGTCCGCGCCGCGGGGTCGCTACGGCTGGCGATCGATGCCGCGCGAACCAACCACCCGGAGCTGCCGTTGATCGTGGAGGTCGAAACGCTTGCGGAGCTGGAGCAGGCGCTCGACGCAGGTTGCGACCGCATCCTGATCGACGACTTCGACGCGGAGAGCCGCCGCGAGGCGGTGCGGATCGCGGCCCGACGCAGCCCGCGCATTCCGCTGGAAGTCTCCGGAGGCGTTGACCTGGAAGGCGTCCGTTCGATAGCGCTGGACGGCGTCGACTGCATCTCGATCGGCGCGCTGACGAAGCATGTGCGTGCGATCGATCTGTCGCTGAAACTCGGGCCGCCGCCGACATAGTCGGAAAACAGGGATCGAACGTGGTGCAGCTGGGCGGAGCACGCTTTCCGCTTAATTGCGAACGCAGGCTTTCCGGCCTGCTACGAAATCGCTGGTCGGCTCGCACAGGTGGCCGAAGGCTCAGCAGGCTCGATCAGTCCTGCAGCCCGACTACCCGGGTTGCGCACCCACACCCGATGCCACGAGCACGATCACGACCCCGGCAATTGCGAGCAACAACCACGGCCACATGCGCCGACGCGAGCGCGTCGAGCTTTTCGACTGCACCGCGCGCACTTCCATCGGCTCGGATGAAACCAGCCGGAACCGCAATGTGTCGAACGCGATCTCGTCTCCGGCGCACGCTTCGCCGCGGACCACTCGCTGGCCATTGATGAAGCTGCCGTTGCTCGATCCGAGATCCTCGACCTGGATACCAGTGGCGGTAGGTACCAGTCTTGCGTGGTGGCGGGAGAGGCCCTGCTCATCCAGCAGCAGGTCCGACTCGCGCGCGCGACCGACCGTCATCGGTCCGGCCAGCGGGTAGTTCCGCCCGACCACGCTGCCCGTCATCCCACGCAGGAGATATTTCGGCAGCACCGGGCGAATGACGGTCGCACCGGGGTCGTCATTGGCGGCGCCAAGAACGTCCGCGTTCGCGCCCGCATGCTTGCGCAGCGCACCCTCCTCAAGGGAGGCCAGATGCGCCTGCACCTTGTCGAATGCGACACGGTCCCCGGAGCGGAGACTGATCAAGCCCTGCACCGGGCGTCCGTTGACGCTCACCGACGTTCCGGCCGCCACGTCCAGCATCACACCGGTGGCACTGACGTGCAGTTGGCAGTGCTGGGGCAGGACGCCAGGGCTGTCGAGCACGATGGTGGCCTGCGGATCCGATCCGACCCGGTTCACACCCAGGCCAAGCAGCACCTGCGGATGCTCGCCGCCTGGAAATATCAGCTTCATTGCGTTCTCCCCTTGAACACCCGAACTATCGCTTGCCACGCAGGCCGGCCGCCGCCACATTAGCCGTATGCCTACTCTGCTTGTTGTGATGATCGTCGCTGCCGCCGCGTTTGCTTTCTGGAGCGCCGGCCGGGCCGCCGCGGAACGTGCCGAAGCGCTGGGCAGGGACGCCTGCAGCGCGGCCGGCGTGCAGTGGCTGGACCAGAGCGTACACGCGATCGGGCTGCGTTTGTGCCGCCGCGAGGACGGCTGGCTCGGCTGGGAGCGCACCTTCCGGTTCGACTACTCGCGCGAAGGGCAGGACCGCAACGCGGGGCGGCTCGTGCTGCAGGGGGACCGGCTGATCTCCTTCAGCGGACCACTTCCACCTGCGCCATCGCGTCCGCCGGCGACATCGCGACTACTGTGAAAGCGAACGTTCTCTGACCGTCTCGCGTGCGCTCCCTGCTTCCCTCAAGTCGATGCGCTGAAACGTCCGGCAGGCCACGCGCGGCCATGACGCGATGCGGGAATGAAAATGGAGTGGATCCGGGTTGTCCCCGCCGTCGCCGCCGAGATGCCTACTTGACGATGCGAAGGTGCCCCGAGCGACGAGGACCGGACGGCGGACCCACAGGGCCATCCCCGTCGCCGTCGCCATCGTCTTCCTGGGATGCCGGATCGCTGGGCACCGCCGTCAGGGGACTGGGCTTGGCGTCGCCCTCTTCAGCCATGGCAGTCTCGTCCTCATTCTCGCCCGTCGAGTCGTCCGGAAGCGCCATGCCCTGGCCGGTCTCGCGCGCGTAGATCGCGAGCACCGCGCCCACCGGCACCGAAACGCTGTGGCTGACCCCGCCGAAGCGGGCGCTGAAGGTGATGGTGTCGTTGCTCATTTCCAGCCGCGACACCGCGCGCTCAGCGATGTTCAACACGATCTTCCCCTCCTTCACCGCATGCATCGGCACCTGTACCGAACGGCGCGCGGCATCGACCAACAAGTGAGGGGTCATGCCGTTGTCGGCAATCCACTCGTACAGGGCCCGCAGCAGGTACGGGCGGTGGCTGGTCATCGGCATTTCGTCTTCGCTCATGCGCGCAGTTTAGCCCCGCTGCGCATGCGGACGACACCCGCCTACGTCAACATCGCGACGTCACACAGCGGCTGGACACTCAGGCCGGGATATCGCGCAACCTGCGCTCCTGTTCCGTAAGGCTCCGGGTGAAACCCGGATTTCGGAAGATCCGGTTGCCGTAGTCCTCGATGGCCTTGCCGTCTTTCGGCAGCGGCACGTCCAGTGCGGACAGCCTCCAGATGATCGGCGCCATGGCGCAGTCGGCCAGGCTCATCTCGGTGTTGAGGAAGAACTTGAACGCCTTGAACAGCGGCACCGACGCGGTCAGCAGTTCCTTCAGGCGCTTTCGGCCCGCTTCGGCCTGCGCCTTGTTGCCAAGCTGTATTGCCTGCACCTGCGGCACCCAGTCCAACTCCAGACGCAGCATCGCCAGGCGCAGCCGTGCGCGCGAGAGTGGATCGACCGGCATCAGCGGCGGGTGCGGGTAGCGCTCGTCGAGGTATTCGCTGACCACGCTGGCGGCGTACAGAACCAGGTCGCGCTCCACGAGCGTCGGCACCGAGTGGTACGGATTGAGGTCAACCAGATCCTCGGGAGGATTCTGTGGATCGACCGGGATGAGGTCGTACACGACGCCTTTGGCGGCCAGGACCAGGCGCACGCGATGGCAGAGCACGCAGTCCGTGGAAGAAAACAACGTCAGGGCATTACGCATACGCGGGCTCGTCGCCATCATCGACCTCTCCAGCCACCGGAATCCGCCAGTGGCAAGACGCCGCCCACGCTGTGCGGGCGGTCGTCACGGCCTCGATCCGCACGCTTCGACACAAGCCGACGCAGAGTCGGTCTTGCCTGCGCGCGAGGTCGTTCCAACGACCTGTTGCGCGCCACGAAACGCAGGGTTTACTTCACGTCGCGCCAGTATTCCGTCTTCAGCAGCCAGGCAAGGAACGTGAACAACGCCAGGAACAGGATCACCCACACGCCGAGACTCTGGCGTTTGAGGGCAGCCGGTTCGCCGGCGTACTCGAGAAATGCTGTGATGTCGCGAACGGTCTGGTTGAACGCCTGCTCATCCTGTTCGCCGGGCCGCGTGACCGTCAGTGCGGTCACCGGGCGCTCGCCCAGTGCGGGATTGAGTTCCCCGTACTCGGCGTGCTGCAGGCCCTGCAACTGCCAGAGCGGGTTGGGCATCGAGGCGTTCGGAAACACCAGGTTGTTCCAGCCGACCGGACGCGACTCGTCCAGGTAGAACGATTTCAGATAGGTGTAGACCCAGTCGCTGCCGCGCACGCGGGAGACGAGGCTGAGATCCGGCGGCGCCTGCCCGAACCACTCGGTGGATTCGGCGGCCGGAATCGCGGTGTGGATCTGCTCGCCGACGGCAACGCCGGTGAAGTTCAGGTTGTTCTGCACCTGCTCCTCGGTCAGTCCGAGATCCTCGGCAATGCGCGAGTAACGCAGGTACTTCAGCGAGTGGCAGCCCGAGCAGTAATTCATGTACAGCTTGGCGCCGCGCTGCAGCGAACCGCGGTCGCTGAGGTCGGTACCCGACTGTTCCAGGAAGCTGCCGGTCGCCGCAAAGGCGGATGCCGAGATCAGCATGGCCGCCGCGACGGAGGCGAACCGTAGCAGCAGGCGCGGCCGCGCGGTGGAGAAAAACTTAGTCATGCATGGTCACCCGTTCCGGCACCGGCTTGGTCTTGTCGAACTTTGTCCACAACGGCATGGTGATGAAGAACATGAAGTACAGGAAGGTCAGCACGCGGCCGATGATCGTCTCCACAGGGTCCGTACCCGGCCCGGCGCCGATCTTGCCCAGCCAGACGAACGACACCGCCAGCACCACCAGCGCCAGCTTGGATATCCAGCCGCGGTAGCGATATGACTTGACCTTTGCCCGATCCAGCCAAGGCACCGCGAACAGGATCGCGATCGCGCCGAACATCACCAGCACGCCGAGCAGCTTGTCAGGGATCACGCGCAACATCGCGTAGTACGGCGTGTAGTACCAGACCGGCTTGATGTGCTCCGGAGTCACCAGGCGGTTGGCCTCGGTGAAGTTGTCGTGCTCCAGGAACCAGCCGTTCATGCTGGGCGCAAAGAAGATGATGAAGGCCGCCACCAGCAGGAAGAAGCCGACGAATACCGTGTCCTTGACCGTGTAGTACGGATGGAACGGAATGCCATCGGCCGGCGCATCCGGCGACCAGCGGTTGCCCTTCGGCCCTTTCTTGACCTCGACGCCCTCGGGATTGTTGGAACCGACCTCGTGCAGCGCGCCCAGATGCAGCACGACCAGGAGCAGCAGCACCATCGGAAGCGCGATCACGTGCAGCGCGAAGAAGCGGCCGATCGTGGCGTCACCGGGCAGGTAATCGCCCATGATCCACTCGGTCAGGCCGTTGCCGATCACCGGTATCGCGCCGAACAGCGAAATGATGACCTTCGCACCCCAGAACGACATCTGGCCCCAGGGCAGTACGTAGCCCATGAACGCCTCGGCCATCAGCACCAGGTAGATCACCATGCCGAGCAGCCAGACCAGTTCGCGCGGCTTCTGGTAGGAGCCGTACATCATGGCGCGGAACATGTGCAGGTACACCGCGATGAAGAACAGCGATGCGCCGGTGCTGTGCATGTAGCGGATCAGCCAGCCCCACTCCACGTCGCGCATGATGAACTCGACCGACGCGAATGCCTCGGCGGCGCTGGGCTTGTAGTGCATCGTCAGGAAGATGCCGGTGACGATCTGGTTGACCAGCGCGACCAGCGACAGCACACCGAACACGTACCAGATGTTGAAGCTTTTGGGCGCGTAGTACTCGCTCATGTGCTTCTTGTAGACCGGAGCCAGGCCCGGGGCGCGCGCGTGAACCCAGTTGACCGTACCGACGGCTACGCGCTCGATGAAATTTGCCATGACTTACGCAGCTCCCTGAGCAGCGGAGGGGTCGACGCCGATCACGATCGTGTTGTCGTCCGTGTAGTGGTGCGGCGGCACGACCAGATTGGTCGGCGCGGGCACGCCTTCGTAGACGCGTCCTGACATGTCGAACCTGGACTTGTGGCAGGGACAGAAATAGCCGCCCTTCCAGTTCGCGTCGAAGGGTTCCGGGCGGATTTCCGCCTTCATCTCCGGGGAGCAACCCAGGTGCGTGCAGAGCCCGACCAGCACCGACACTTCGGGCTTGATCGAACGCAGTTCAGGGCGCTGGGCCAGCACGTAGGCCGGCTGCTGATCTGCGTTCTCGGACAGCGGATCGGCGAGCAGTTCTCCCAGGGTCGGAAGCACTTCCAGCGCCACGGGCGAACGCCGTACGATCCAGATCGGCTGGCCGCGCCACTCCAGCACCAGGCGCTGGCCTTCGGCGAGCCCGCCGATGTCGGCGATCACCGGCGCACCGGCCAGTTTGGCCTTCGCGCTGGGGTTCCAGGACTTGATGAACGGCACGGCCACGAATCCGGCTCCGATACCACCGACCACGGCTGTGGTGGCGGTCAGGAACCGGCGGCGGCCAGTGTTGACAGGTTCGTCCGCAGGTTGTGTAACCCCAGGATCCTTGACCCCTTCGTTGGCCATCCGGCACTCCGCAAAGCGTAAATTACGAGTTCACCGCGCCGTCCAGGCCCTAGGCAGGGGACGAGCGGCTCAAAAGACGGGGAAGTGTAACGGAACGGTGAACGACCCGACAATCCGCAGGCGATCGATTCGTCAGGCGGCAGTCGATTCCCTGTGCCGAAGCGCGACGACCACCACTACGGAGTCACGGCCCGGTAGCGGTCCGCCAGCAGTCCCACCCGCTGTACGTACCGCTGGGTCTCGCTGTATGGCGGCACGCCCTTGTACTTGGCAACCGCGCCCTCGCCCGCGTTGTAGCCCGCCGCTGCCAGCGTCAGATTGCCGTCGAAGCGTTTGAGCAGCCAAGCCAGGTATTCCACACCGCCGCCGATGTTCTGGTTCGCGTCGAACGCATTGGTGACCCCGAACCGGCGCGCCGTGGCCGGCATCAACTGCATCAGTCCCTGCGCCCCGACCCGGGACAGCGCGTTGGGATTGAAGGCGGATTCGGCATGGATGATCGCGCGCACGATGGCCTCGTCCACGCCATGGCGGTTTGCGGCAGCCGAGATCTCGTCCCGGTAGGCCCCGATGTTCAGGCGGACATTGCCGAAGTTGACCCCGGGCTTGGCGGCGCAGGCGTAGCAACTCTCCAAAAAGCTGTACTTGATCGTGCGCACCGGGGTCGCGCTTGCGATGCCGGCGGGGCGCTTGCTGCTGTAATGGCGCACGCCGTCCTTCACGTACGAATAGACCTGCCCCTGCACGAGTCGTGAGGACGCAGCCGTGGGCCGCGCAACTGGCTTGGCGGGGGTCGACGCGGCGCTCACCGCGGCGGTGGTCATGAAGGTGGCGGGGGCGCCGGGATCCGACGTGCCGCCTGCCTTCACCGGAACCAGTGCCGCGGCGGGTGTGGACGTGGTCGGTGCCGGGGCGCTGCGGGTGGCCTTGTACTGGCTGACTGCCGTGCATTTGGCGCCCGGAACGCGCTTGCTGACGTAGCTGCGGCCACCGTCAGCGCTGTCGCACCGGTACACCGAGCCGGCCGAGGCCGGCGCGACCGCCAGTGCACAGACGAGTCCCCATAGCAGCTTGGCGCTCCCCTTCATGGCCCGAGTGTCGCCCGTGCGACGGCCTTTGCCAAGTCCGCGCCGCGCACGGCCAGCGCGTTTCGTGAGACTGGACACAGTGCACACCGTAGACTGACGGCCCTCTCCGGCGCGGATTAACCGCCGCCCCACCCGGACCTGCCATGACCGCACGTATTGCCGAACCAGCCTTCGCCGACCAGGCGACCGCCGCCTCACCCGAATCCAGACCGTCTGCGGCTGGCGAAGCAACCTTGACTGTCGCCCCCCCGGGCAAGCTGTTCATCGAGACCCACGGCTGCCAGATGAATGAGTACGACTCGGCGAAGATGGCCGACGTGCTCGCTGCGAGCGATGGCCTCGTGCTCACCGACCGGGCCGAGGATGCGGACGTCATCCTGATCAACACCTGCTCGATCCGCGAGAAGGCCCAGGAAAAAGTGTTCAGCCGCCTCGGTCGCTGGAAGGCGCACAAGCTGGGGGAGCGCGAGGTGATCATCGGCGTGGGCGGCTGCGTGGCCAGCCAGGAGGGCGACGCGATCATCAGGCGTGCTCCATACGTGGATCTGGTGTTCGGTCCGCAGACCCTGCACCGCCTGCCCGAACTCATCGCGGCGCGGCGCGCGAGCGGCAAGTCGCAGGTCGACATTTCGTTCCCAGAGATCGAGAAGTTCGACCACCTGCCCGAGCCCCGCGCCGATGGTCCCAGCGCCTTCGTGTCGATCATGGAAGGCTGCAGCAAGTACTGCAGTTTCTGCGTGGTGCCGTACACACGCGGGGAGGAGGTCAGCCGGCCATTCGAGGACGTGCTGGTGGAGATCGCGCAGCTGGCGGCGCAGGGCGTCCGCGAGGTCAACCTGCTCGGGCAGAACGTCAATGCCTACCGCGGACCGATGTCGGCGGACGACGGAGCCGAGCCTGAGTTCGCCGATCTTGGACTGCTGATCCGCACCATGGCGCAGATCGACGGGATCGACCGGATCCGATTCACCACGTCCCATCCTCTGGAATTCAGCGATTCGCTGATCGAGGCCTACCGCGACGTTCCGCAGCTGGCGAACTACCTGCACCTGCCGGTGCAGTCCGGCAGCGACCGGGTGCTTGCGGCGATGAAACGCGGTTATACCTCGCTGGAATTCAAGCAGAAGATCCGCAAGCTGCGCGCGGTGCGCCCCGATATTTCGGTGAGCTCGGACTTCATCGTCGGCTTTCCGGGTGAGACCGAAGCCGAGTTCGCCAAGACCATGAAGCTCATCGAGGACGTCGGCTTCGACCAGTCGTTCTCGTTCGTCTATTCGCGCCGGCCCGGAACACCCGCGGCCGACCTGGCGGACGACACGAGCGACGACGAGAAGCACGAACGCCTGGCGCGCTTGCAGGCGGCGGTCAGCGCGAATGCGAAGAAGATCAGCGAATCGATGGTCGGCAGCGTGCAGCGGATACTGGTGGAAGGCCCTTCGAAAAGAGACGCCAACGAAATGACCGGCCGCACGGAGAACATGCGCTCGGTCAACTTCGCCGGCCATCCGCGGCTTCGCGGCGAGTTCGTCGACGTGACGATCACCGAGGCAATGGCCAACTCGCTGCGCGGGCGGATCGTCACCGGCACCGCATGAGCGACCCCGGCCCCGGCAGCGGTTTCCTGGCTCGCGCCGCGATCGGCCTGTGGCTTTGCGGCATCGGCGCGCTGGGATTCCTGCAGTTCTACCTGCGTGCCGTGCGTGGCGCGGCCGAGCCCGACCTGATCGCGTGGCTCTGGCTGGCCGGTGCGATCGTGGTCACCGCAATCGGACTTGTGATCGTAATGAAGGCGCGCCGCGCGCCTCCGGGTTGACGCGGGGCTCTCGACCTCAGGGCGCGCGATACACCGCCTGCCCGTCCACGTACGTCGCCTGCACCTTGAGCACCGGCAACTTTGCCGGATCGATCGCGAGCGGGTCCTGCTCCAGCAGCACGAAGTCCGCACGCTTGCCAACTTCCAGACTGCCGACGCGATCCTCGGCGAAGCCCGCGTACGCGGCATCCAGCGTGAAGCCGCGCAGTGCCTCGTAGGCCGTCAGCTTCTCTTCCGGATGCCAGCCGCCGATCGGCTTGCCCTGGCCATCTGCGCGGGTGGTCGCCGAATGGAGGCCCAGCCGCGGGTCCACCGATTCCACGGGGAAGTCCGATCCCAGCGCCAGCCGCGCCCCGCTGTCGCGCAGCTGCCGCCAGGCGTAGGCACCGACGATCCGCTGCGGACCGACGCGATCCTCGGCCCAGGGCATGTCGCTGGTCGCGTGGGTCGGCTGCACCGAAGCGATCACGCCGAGCTGCGCCAGCAGCGGCAGGTCGGCGGGCGCGAGCACCTGCGCGTGCTCGATCCGCCAGCGATGGTCGCGCCGATCGCCGAGAGCATCGGCGTAGGCCGACAGCACCTCGCGATTGCCGCGGTCGCCGATGGCGTGGGTAGCGACCTGCACGCCGCAATCGCGCGCTTTCGCAACCGCTTCCTCCAGCGTCTCAGGCTGCATCAGCAGCAGGCCGCGGTTGTCCGGGTCATCGCTGTAAGGCTCAATCATCGCCGCGCCGCGGCTGCCCAGCGCGCCATCGATGTACAGCTTCACCGAGCGCATCTGCAACCTGCCCGAAGGATGCGCCTGCAGGCCTTCGCTGCACAGGTGATCCAACGCCTGCCCTGCCCCATCGGCCATGGCGTTGATGCGCAGCGGCAACTGGCCACGATCCGCCATACGCTGGTAGAGGCGCAACTGCTTCAGTGAAACGCCCGCATCGTGGACGCCGGTCAGGCCGTGGGCGACCGCCGACCGCATGCCCAACTGCAAGGCCTGCGCGGTCGTGGCTTCATCCGGTTCGGGCATCGCCGATTCCACCAGCGCCATCGCCGCGTCGATGAACACGCCGGAGGGTCGCCGCGAAGCATCACGCTCGATCCTGCCGCCCTCGGGTTGCCAGTCGCCCGTCAGCTCGCGCTGCACCGCGGCCATGGCGGCACTATTCGCCCAACCGGCATGGCCGTCGACGCGCTCCAGCCAGACCGGCCGATCAGGAAACGCCGCGTCCAGATCCGCCGCAGTGGGGAAGCGCTGGCCGGGCCAGTGATTCTGGTCCCATCCGCGCCCCAGCAACCATGCGCCGGACGGCAGGTCGGCAGCGAAAACACGCAGTCGCTGCAGCACCTCGTCGGTGGAACGCGTATGGGTCAGATCCGCGCGCAAAGCCTTGAAACCCAGTCCGGCGACATGACCGTGCGCATCGATCAGGCCTGGCACTACCGTGCCGGTGCCCGCTTCCAGCCGCTTCGCGAGGGGATACCGCGCGAGCAACGCATCGCGCTGGCCGACCGCCAGGATCGTCCCTTCCGCGTCGTAGGCCAGCGCCTGCGCACGCGGCTGCGCCGGATCCATGGTGTGGATCGTCGCCGCTGTCAGGACCGTTACCTCGGCGGCCATCGCACTGGCGGCCAACGACCACGTCAGGGCCGCCGCCATCAGCGTCGACAGGAAGCGCGCGCGACCGGCATTGCCGGAGTGTGTTTCAAGCGAAACGTGCATTCCATACCCCTGCTGACCGAAGTCCGGACTTTGCGAAAAATACCCGACAGGCGCAAGCAGGATTGTCCACCAAGGCCATTCCCCCACGCCGTGGGCCGTGGGCCGTGGGCCGAGCGACGAGCGTCGTGGCGGCGCTGCGGCGCGACCCGCACCACCCGAACTGTCGCGCTTCCCCATGCGTCATGCAGCGCTTTACCGGGCGCAGGGACGCAGTGCTCCAGCGCCCCGGCCGGTTGGTCGAAAGGCGCCAGGTGCGGCGGCATGGTCCAGGCACGCGCCGCTTCCCGTTTCGCTGGCACGCAAACCGCGAACTTAAGGTAATGAAGCCTTAATCGTCGAAAACGAACGAGCACTATCCTTGAGTGGGCAGGATATTGCATGATCGCTCGCCGCAGATCGTCGACCGCATTTGCTGCGATGGGTGTGGTGTGGGAAGGCAGCCCGAAACCTCGGTGCCTGCAAATCGCGATGATCAACTCCGGGGGGGGATGAGCAATGGATGCGTATTCGCGTCTTAACTTGATAGGGACGTCGGCGTCGTTTCGCAGGCTGGTGGCGCAGATCGAAAGAATGGCGACGCTGGACGCCACAGTGCTGATTTCGGGCGAAACCGGAACCGGAAAAGAGTTGGCGGCGCGCGCCATCCACTATCTCAGCGCGCGTTCCGACAAACCGTTCGTTCCGGTGAACTGCGGTGCGTTGGCCGATTCATTGGTGGAAAGCGAACTGTTCGGCCACGAACGGGGGGCATTCACCGACGCCAGGACCGCATCGGCCGGATTGATCGGCGAAGCCATCGGCGGCACGATTTTCCTGGACGAAGTGGACACGCTCAGCGCCAAGGCGCAGGCGGCGCTGCTGCGGTTCCTGCAGGACCACACCTATCGGCGGGTCGGCGGCGGCGCGCTGCGGCAGGTCGATGTGCGGGTGCTGGTGGCGAGCAATGCGGATCTGACCGAACTGGCGCAGAAACGGCAGTTTCGCCAGGACCTGCTCTATCGTCTGAATGTGCTGTCGCTGCATCTGCCGGCGCTCCGGGACCGCGAAGGCGACGCGGCGGTTCTTGCGAAATCGGTGCTGCAGCGTCTGAGTCACCAGTATCGACTCCCGCTCAAGCATCTGCATCCCGACGGCCTTGCGTTTCTGCAGCAATATCGCTGGCCCGGCAACGTCCGCGAACTGGAAAACATCATCCATCGCGAATTCCTGATGAGCGACGATGCGGAACTGCTTCTGCGCGAATCCTGCGAAGCACTGATGGGCGGTGTTGTAGCGGATGCTTGCGCCGACGACGCCGTCGACCATCCTTTCCGCGATGCCAAGGCCAATGCCGTGGCCGAATTTGAACGCAGCTATGTGCGCGCGATGCTGGCGCGCACCGGCGGCAACATCTCCCAGGCAGCCAGGCTGTCGAAGCAGGAACGCAGCGCATTCGGCAAGCTCGTGCGCAAATACAAGCTGGGTGGTATCGAGGGACAGGTGGCGTAGCGCGCGTGCCCTGGTCTGGCGTGGCCGACGGCTGCAGGCGTGCAAACTGCGATCCTCATTGGTCTCAGCATGCCGCGGGGTATTCTTGGGCGAAATCGCCCTGCGCATTCACTTCGAATCCGGTCTATGGACGAACAACTGGTAGTTTTTGCTGAAAATGCCATCCGCACTTATCTGGGCGAGCGCCCGGACAGCGCGGACACGGCCGAGGGGATCCACCGCTGGTGGGTTCTCTGGCCTGGCCTGCCCGAATCGCCCGTGGTGACCCAGATCGCGCTGGAGCGGCTTGAAACCAGCGGTGAGATGGAATCGGTCAACGTCGGCAATCAAGTGCTGTGGCGTCGTCCGCGCATGTCTCGCCCGGGAGAGATCGACCCGGACCTATCCGGAACTGCTCGATAGTCCCAATTGCGGAAGCCCGACGGGTTCCGAGGTGAAATCTCACCCAGCGGGTCAAAAAAAACCCGGGATGCCTGCGGTGCTCTTCAGGGCCCCGCAATCCATGCAGCAAGCGCCCGCCGGTGTATCCACCACCTACCGCACGAGTGGTTGCGCAGTGGGTGAAAAAATACCCGGCACGCCAATCCCCGAGATGCCGCGCTGCGTGCATGCCCTTGTTTTTGCCGCGTCTGGCGCCTCGCCGCAACTTGGCGCGGAAATTGCTGGTGGATGGGACGTGCCGTCGCAGACGCACGGTGAGTAGAGCTCTGCAGGACTCGCACGCAGCGACTGGCGAGCAACGTACGCAGACGTTCCGCGCGTTTCTGTCCGACTGACACATCAAACAAGGAGTTCGGGCATGTCAGGATCCAGATCGATTCCAGCACTGGTCAGGGCGGGACTGACGGCGGCGACCAGCCGTGTCGCGGCGGCGTCCACTGCCCCGATCAGAGCATCACCGCTTGCGCAACCGGTCGCGACCCAGACCCTGCCTCGGCAATCCTCGGCGCTGGCCGTCCGTCCATCATCGGAGTTGGTGCCTCACGGTCACAAGTTCGTTCCGATCCAGGACACGCACCGCACCGGCATGCAGCCGGCCACCAGCGCCCAGACGGTGATTCCCAAAGGCTCACGGCTCACGCAGACGCAGGTGTCCGGCGGCCCGCAGGGCGAGTGGTATTCGCCCGTCCTCAATCAGACTCCGCAACAGAGCGGCATCAGTCCGTTCGGCATGAGGCGCGTTTTCGAAATGGGTCCCAGCACGCCACTGCCACCCACACAACTGGCTCGCGGGCAGGGCGTGATGCTGCCCGGCGCGGAGTCGTGGGGACCCGCCAGGAAGCAGACCAAGATCTACGAAGCCCTGACCGACGTGCCGGCCGTATCCAGCACGGCCGCGCCGATCGTCGATACCTGGTCGATCAGAGGCGTAGCTTTTCCCGCCAGCGGGGGCGGGCAGCAGCTGCTATCGCCTTTCAGGTCGCGGTTCAGGGAGATCAGCAGCGCAAGCCCAGCGCTGTCGGAGCAAAGGCCCACGGTCAAGACCCCAGGCGACCAGGAGGAATAAGCGATGCGCGCGCAGTGTCCCGCAGGGCGTCCGTACCTCCGGGAAGCCCTGTGAGTGCGGCATCCCCGGCGATGCCGGTGAGACGGCCGCCCCGGCACACGCCGCACGACGGGAGCCGCGCGGGTGCACGCACAAAGTGAGCCCTCGCAGACGGAGAACTTTTCGGCCAGCGACCGCTGCGGCGACGCGCCGGTTGCGCTGTCGCTGGAGACAGTGTGGGACACCTTGGAATCCGCGCAGTGGTCACCGAGAGCCTTGGAACGCTGGCTGCCCGAAGTGTTGGCGCGTGCCACTACGCTCGCACCGGAGGCGCGCACTGCATGGTTGACGGCCCTGCGGCGGGCGGCGCGTCATGCGTGGGCGGCGCCAGCGGTTGTCGAAAACATGCTGGTGCAACTGGCCGGTGCGTGGTGCGATTGGCCGCTGGTATCCAGGACCTGCGCGCGTCTGGACGCGGATCGGGCGTTGCCGGTCTGGGCCGAGCCGTTGGCGATCACCGCGGATCTGCGGCTGGGTGCGATGCAGAGCGCATTGACGCGCTGCCGGGCGCTGGCACTGCTGCATCCGCAGGACCGCTGGGCGACCGAAATGTACGCTGCGCTGCTGCGATGGATCGCCTTCGTGGAGCAGACTGCGCCCGCCATCATCGGCGATGCAATGCGGCTGGAGCCGCTGGGGCATCATCACGCGGACGACTTCGCGCGCCAGTATTTCGATCCCGCCATCGCCGAACGCTGCTGCCTGCCCACCTTCGCCGATGACGCCCATTGGCATCGCTGGCTCGACCAGTGCTGGGGCGCCGGCGATCAGCGCCTGTATGCCTTGATCCATCCCGAATGGGGCTTTGTCGGCAGCGTCAGTCTGGTCATCCGCGACGATGTCGGGTTTTTTTACTATTGGCTGGGGCGCGACTTCCAGGGGTATGGCCTGGGCCCGGCTGCAGTCGGACTGTTGCTGGACAATGCGCACGGACAGCGCGGCATGCGGACCTGCTACGCCAAAGTGTTCGAAGACAACCGGCCTTCGCGCCGCGCGCTGGAAAAACTGGGCTTCGCGGCACTGGATTTTTCCCCTGCGCCTCCCAACGGACATGAAGTGCTCTACCGCCTTGGCCCCGCGCAGCCGCGCGAGGGCTGTGTCGAGGAATTGCGCACCTTGTTCGAGCGGATGGGCTCCGACACCCGCATCGCGGTGCCGGTGTCGAGATGGCTGCCATGAGGTATCCGACAGGCGGGCCAAAGCGTGACACCCGCGGCCCGCACGCGCGGTGGTGCGCAAGCGGGTTCGCATGTAACCCAGCCGCAAGCGCTGACGAACGCGGGTCTGCTGTACGGGGTTTCAGCTCCTGACTGCAGGGCTATCGAGGTTGCTGGCGCTTCGCGCCGCTCACTGAACTTCCAGCGGAACGCGGGCGTTTTTCCCGCGGAGGACCAACTGGTTCCATGTCCACATCGGCGCCCGCTGCTGCAGCGGCAGCGGGTGCGGGTGCGGGTGCGGGTGCTGCGAACCTGTCCGCGAACGACTCGGCACGCTGTCTGGCTCTCGCCTCGGCGCGGTCGGTTCTGGCCTGCGTGCTTGAAAACGCCGCCGCAGGCGCGGCTGCGCCGCCGGCAGCCCTGGCACTGCTGGCCGGAAAAGCGTCGGCCCGGTCTTCCGCTCCGGCCTGGGCGTGCATGGCGCCGCTCCGACGGGGGGCCGGGGAAGCCTCCATCGCGCCTGGAATGCCTGCTGCGGCGCTGGCTGCAGCAGCACCCGCACCCACACCCGCACCCGCACCCGCACCGAAAGTGTTGCGCACGGCTGCGGTTTCGGTACGCATGCGATATCGCTGGATCGCATCCCTCGGAGACAGCGCCGCCACCTGTTCGTCGTCGGAGCTGTCGGAGAAATTGTCCACCACGGTCTTGAAGCCGGCCGTCAAGGTGCCCCCGGCCATGACATCGCGGTGGTATTGCATGCCTCCCGGTCCTTTCGCCTGTGGAAATGCGGGCGTCTGTCCCGCATAGACATCCTGCGCCGGCAGGGCATCGCGCGCGACGCTGCGCATCGCCGCCCGCGCATGCTTGCCGGCCCCGTTGCGCTGCTGCTCCGACACGTCCGCGAGCGCGCGTGCCGTTGTTGCCGCGCGGCGTGCGGCCATGCTTTCTGCGGCGCTCAATGGCGCCGAACCCAGCGCCGCCGCGGCTGCGCCAGGCGTGATGGTGCGCGCGATGTCCTCATAGCGCTTGGGTTCCGATGTGCCTGGATAGGCCGCCTGATCGGTGCTGATGTAATCGACGGGCTGTCGTTGCGTGTTGCGCTCGAAGACCTTGTGTGCAACCGCATCACCGGTGGCTGTGTGCACTGCGCCACTGCCAGCAGGATATGCGCGACTGAACTGACGCAACCCGGCCCTGGCAACACGCGCCCTGGCTGCTTCATCGCTGAGCGGCGCTGGCGCTGGCGCTGGTGCAGGCGCTGGAGCTGGAGCTGGAGCTGGAGCTGGTGCAGCGGAAGCCGCAGCAGGCGCAGCATGCCGCGGTCCGGCCGCGGCGAAATTCGCGGCTGCGGCGTGAGCGGCACCGGCAACGGCGTGCACTGCGCCCGGTCTGGGCGGCGGAGTGGGCACACCGCCAGCGCCGCCCTTGGCAGTGTCCGCAGCGCGCATCGCACCGGGACCGAATCTTCCGCTTCCTTCCCTGCTGCTCATCGCCATGGTCGACCGCTGCGTGTGCGTGGACGATAGCAACGGCATGGTGCGATGTCGACGACAACACATCAGCAACATGCACGACGACATTCCTGCCGGGTTCGCGGCGCGGAGGTGTGGATCGATTCAACCCGGGTGCAAATTCACCCAGGCTGGATGAACTTTTCCCACCCCGCCCTTTGTCCGCATCCGCGGGCCGCGGATCGGCCGCGAGTCCATGATTCCAAACGCATTGCCGCAGCGTGCAGCACAGGGCCGCGGCCCTTCGCACGCATCGGAGCCGGGTGTGTCCGCACTCCACCGGGTGCGACTGACATTTCGGAAATCAGGAAAAAAGCACTGCTTTTCAAAGGCTTCGCGGATTTCCAGAAGTTGGCACGCAACTTGTTACGGATATCCATGAAACAGCTGTGGCCGCCATCGCATCCGCGAAGGATCGACCTGATGTTGTTGAAGGCTGCATGCAGTCCGGCAGCCGACACGGGTCCGCACGTCGGACGCATCGAATATCAACACAACCCTGGATTGGGACAAGCGAATGAGCGAAAGCATTCAGAAGAAGCTGTTGCGGGTGCGTCCACCGCGTGTGCGCATCACCTATGACGTACATACCAATGGAGCCATCGAAAAGCGCGAGCTGCCGTTCGTGGTGGGCATTTTTGCCGACCTGTCCGGTGATCGCGATCCGAATCCCGCAGACCCCAAGGCGCTTCTGCAGGATTACAAGGATCGCAGGATCGTCGATATCGATCGCGACAATTTCAACGAGGTACTCAAGCAGAGCGTTCCGCGCGTCGCGCTGAAAAGCGTGAACAACGTGCTGCCCGGTAGCGACGGCAGTGCGCTGAAAGGCGCGCTGGTGTTCGAATCGATGGCCGATTTCGACCCGATCAACATCGTCCACAAAGTGCCGGTGCTCGCGACCATCTATCAGCAGCGCAAGCTGTTGCGCGATGCGCAGTCGCGCGCCGAAGTGAAGGACATCGCGGCCAAGGCGCTTGACGATGCCGTCCTCGCGATGGAAGGCACCGGCGCGCATTGGGCGTCTACGGCCAAAGCGGCGGTTGCCACCCTGACGGAAACCGTCGAAGCCATCAGCAATGCGAAGCCGGCGGAGGCCACCACGGCACAGATCCAGACGGCCAGCGATTCGCTGAAGCATCGCGCCGTGCCGACGCTCCGGAAAACCGCCGATTACCTCAAGGCGGAAGACGCGAGTCAGGAGACCCTCAAGGCGGCCAACGGCAAGACCACCGGCAGCGACGCCGCGCGCGCGGCGCTGAAGGCTGCGGTCGCGCCGTTCGAAGCGGCCGCGGCTGCTGCGGAAGCCGCGCTTGCGGAGCTGGTCGTCCTGGCCGATCCGAACACCGCGAAAGTGTCCGACACCACTGCGAAGAAGCTTGACACCAGCAGCAAGACCACGTTGCCGCCGCTGGTTGACGCCATCGAAAAAGAGACGCTCTACGCGACGGTGGAGAGCGATATTTCCGAACAGTTGGCCGCGGCATTCCCGGCGTCTGCGGATTTCGCGGCTGGTGTCTCCGCCGCGCTGCGCGACCATGTATTTCCCGTCGTGAGTGCCGACGGCGGCAGCGGCATCGGCCGCGGTTCGGCGCTGTCCATCGACTTCGCAGTGGCGGCCATCGACGCGGCGCTCAGCAGGCAGCTGTCGCTGATCATGCACAGCGGCACGTTCAAGGAGATGGAAGCCACCTGGCGCGGCCTGTTCCATCTGGTGTCGCGCGCGGAGACCGGCACGCGGATGAAGCTGCGGATCTTCAACGCCACGCTCAGGGAACTGCAGGACGACATGTCCAAGGCGGTGGAGTTCGATCAGAGCAAGCTGTTCAAATTGATCTACGAGGCCGAGTACGGCAGTTTCGGCGGCCTGCCCTACAGCATGCTGCTGGGTGGATACGAAGTCGGCCCGGGCGCGGCGGACATGACCTTCATCAATGCGATGTCCAGCGTGGCGTCGGCGGCGCATGCGCCATTCCTCGCGGCGGCGGCACCGTCGATGTTCGGCTTGCCGGACTTCGGCGATCTGGCCAAGCCGCGCGATCTCGCCAAGATTTTCGAGGGCGCCGATCTGACGGCGTGGTCCGAGTTCCGCGGCACCGAAGATTCGCGCTATGTCTCGCTGGTATTGCCGCACGTGATGCTGCGCCTGCCTTACGGGGACAACACCCTGCAGGCGGAAGGTTTCCGTTTCGAGGAGAACGTGCTGAGCGACGCCGGCGTGCCCGACAACCGCAATTTCCTGTGGGGCAATGCCGCGTATTTCCTGGCCGAACGCATCACCAATGCGTTCTCGCTGTACAGCTGGACGGCCGCGATCCGCGGCGTGGAGGGCGGCGGCCTGGTCGAAGGTCTGCCGATCTATACCTTCAGCAGCGGTGGCGACGACGGCATCAAGGAAATTCTTTGCCCCACCGAGGTCGCGATCACCGACCGGCGCGAGAAAGAGATCAACGACCTCGGTTTCATAGCGCTGTGCCACAGCAAGGGCAGCGGCAAGGCGGCGTTCTTCGGTGGACAGACCACCAACCGGCCGAAGAAGTACATCAATGCCGACGCCAACGCCAATGCCGCCCTGTCTTCGCGTCTGCCTTACATCATGGCCGCTTCGCGTTTCGCCCATTACATCAAGGTGATCGTGCGCGACAAGATGGGCGGCTTCCTGACCCGCGGCAACGTCGAGACGTTCCTGAATATCTGGATTTCGCAGTATGTGCTGCTCGACGACAACGCGTCGCAGGACGTGAAGTCGGCCTTCCCGCTGCGCGAGGCCTCCATCGTGGTGGTGGATGTGCCGGGCGAACCCGGCGCCTACAAGGCGACCGTGTTCCTCAAGCCGCATTTCCAGCTGGAAGAACTGACCACATCGATCCGGCTGGTGGCCGATCTGCCCAAGTAGGCAGTCCGAAGGCCGTCCGGCGAGACACCGCCAAACACATCCAATATTGAGGAACGAAAGCAATGGACCTGATTATTCTGCGGCCGGGAAAGTCGGACATCATCGGCGAAGACAGCTCGACCTACATCGACGACGACAAATGGCGCGACCCGATCTTCAAGTTCGACAAGGGCCTTGAACTGGTGTCCATCCACCAGGGCATGAAGCAGCAGATCACCACCGATGTCAGCAACAAGGCCCGTACCTCGGGCCGGCCGGTGATCACCGAGTTCACCTGCGTCAAGTACGTCGATCAGACCTCGGTCAAGCTCTACGACTACTGTCTTCGCGCAGAAACGCTGGGGTCGGGCAAGGACGAGCCCACCATGCTCTACATCGCCCGCAACTCCGGCGACAGGACCGGCAACATCATGACCTTCGCGCTGCGCGACGCGATCATCAGCGAGATCCAGTTCCAGTCGCATCCCAACGACATGCCGACCGAGCAGTTCAAGCTCAACTTCACCGAAATCCTGTGGACTTACACCATCCAGGACGTGGACATGTCGACCAAGGGCAGCATCCACAAGGGCTGGAGCCTGATGCACAACCGTCCGATCGGCAGCTTCACCTGATCCGAGCTCCGTCCACACCGCCGGCATGTCCTGTCGGCGGTGTGCCTGCCAAGTGCGTTGTCCTGTGCGGGGTATCCATGCAGTTCCTGTTCGAGCGTCTGAGTGCGTTTCCACGCGACCTGGCTGGCAAAGCCGAGCCGTTCGACCAGGCGGCGGCAATCGTGGCCCAGATCCAGCGCATCGCCTCGACGGCGCGCAGTGTCGGCGATTCGGTCGGCGTTGTGCCGTGGGGCATGCGCGCGGTGCCGACCATCGGTGCCAGCGCCACACTGCAGTTCGAGGCGTATGCGAGGACGCTCGGCGAGGCCATAGCGCGCTACGAACCGCGGATCGGATCGGTGCGCGTCAGCGTCGAGCGCAAGGAGGATCCGCTGAGCCCGTACGGGCTGCTGGTCAGCGCCGTGTTTCCCGATGAAAACCAGCCGCGCAACGTGCGCGTCGCTGCGCCGTTCTGATCCGGTAGAGGAGAACCCTGCATGCCGTCCCCCGCGGATCGCCTCAAGGACTTCTATCAGCAGGAGTTGACAGCCCTGCACGATGAAGCCAGCGAGTTCGCCCACGATTTTCCCGAGCAGGCCAGCATGCTGGGGCTGCAGCGTGGCCGCTCCTCCGATCCGCAGGTGGATCTGCTGATGCAGTCTTTCGCCTACCTGACCGGGCGGCTGCGCCACCAGCTGGAAATCGATCAGGCCGATCTGCCCAATGCACTATTGGGGGATCTGTATCCGCACCTGGAAGCGCCGCTGCCGTCGATGCTGATCGCGGAGATCGCCGTGCAACCAGACGGTGTGGCGGTCATCGAGCGCGGCCGCAGCGTGATGGCGACGGTGCCGGCCCAGGGCGGCGGCAGCGTCGTCTGCCGGTTCCGCACCTGCAGCCAGACCGTGCTGTGTCCGCTGACGGTCACCGAACTTGCCATCGCGTCGCCGGGCGACTATCCGCTGCTCGCGCCCGATGCCGATGTACGCGGCATCCTGCGGGTGCGCCTGCGCAAGCAGGGCCGCGCTTCGATGGCGCAATTGCAGCCGCAGAATCTGCGCTTCCATCTGAATGCCGAAGCCGGCAGTGCGGCGTATGCGCTGCAGCATCTGCTGGGCGCGAATCTGCGCGGAATCGCGGTGGTCGAAGACCCCGACAGGCACGCCGAAAGAAGCGCTGGGAAAAACTCTGTTCCGGGTGCGCAGAGCGCCGCGCGCACGCAGGTGCCGCACATCCTGCCGGCCGACAGTCTGCGCTGGGTGGGCTTCGAGGACGACGAGGCGGCACTGCCGTCGCACCCGCAGGCCCATCCTGCTTTCCGCATCCTGCAGGAGTACTTCGCGTTTCCGGAAAAGTTCCTGTTTTTCGAGATCGAGTCACTGCAGCTGAAGACCGCCGCCGATACGGTCGATCTTCTGTTCATGCTGGACGTGCCGCCGAATCCTGCACTGCGGCTGACGCCTGCGACACTGGCGACCAACTGCGTACCGCTGGTGAATCTCTTCCAGCAGCGCATCGATCCGCTCAACCTGGACCACGCGCGCTTCGAATACCGGCTGACGGGCGACGCGTCGCAGCACGACAACTGCGAGATCTACCGCATCGACCGCCTGGATGCGGTGCGCGCGGGCGCCAAGCCGCGGGAGGTGGTGCCGTATTTCACGATGGACGACTTCCAGCATGTGGAAGGGCAGGATTACTTCTACATCGCGCGTCGCCAGGCCAGCCAGCGCCCGCGCATCGGCGGAACCGAGCTGTACGTGTCGTTTCTCGATGCGAAATTCACCCTGACCGATCCCGCCGAGGATGTGATCGCCGGCAGTGCGCTGTGCACCAATCGGCGCATGCCGGAGCGCCTGCGCGTTGGCGACCGTCTGCAGATCGAGGGCGCTGCGCCCATCGTCGAAATGCGCGTGCTGGGCAAACCCACCGCGCACCAGACGCCGCCAATGACCGGCGAGCGGCCGTGGCTGCTGGTGTCCCAGCTCGCGCTGAATCATCTGTCGCTGTCCAGCGGCCCGCATGCGCTGGCCGCGCTCAAGGACATCCTGCGCCAGCACGTCGGCCCGAGCAGCACGCTGGGGCATCGCGCCATCGACGGCATTCTCTCGATCACCAGCCGCCCGCTGGTGCGCTGGCAGGGCCGGCCCGGGGGCTACGCGCAAGGCCTGGAGATCGATCTCACGCTTGACCATTCCCGCTTCGAGGAGACCAGTGCGGTGCTGTTCTGCGCCGTTCTGCGACAGTTCTTCGCGCTGTATGCCGCCGTCAATACGGTGGTGCAGGTGCGACTGTTCATGCCCAACATCAAGGGAGTGCTGAAGGAATGGCCTCCCTTGGCGGGCAACCAGCTTCTGCTGTGACCGGGACCTCCATGAAAACTCATCAGACGCCTGCGACACCTGTGCCGCTCATCCGGGCGATCATCGGGCAGTACGCGCGCTTCGACGTCTTCCAGCTGGTGCGTCTGCTGCAGCAGAAGCCGGGCGTCCGGGGGGGCGGCGAGTGGCCGTTCGGCTTGCGACTGCGTTTTCGCGCCGACCTGCGCGCCAGTTTTGCCGGGCACGAAATCACGCGCCTGAGCCGCGCCAAGGACATGCCCCCGTTTCGCCACGAGGTGCGCGTCGGGCAGGTGATGCCGGCGCGCATCGAGCTGCGCACGCCGAACTACTGCGTAGCCAGCGAACTGGGCCCGTTGCCCGAGCCCTTTCTGGAATGGGTGCGCGACCAGGAGCGTCTGGGCGGCCACGGGATGGCGGCTTTTCTGGATGTCTTCAACCAGCGCGTGCACATGCTCCGGCATGAGCTGAAGCAGCGCTCGTTGCGCACGCTGGATCCGGCGCTGCCCGGCGAGACGCGCTACGCCGCGCAGCTGGCCGCATTGATGGGCGTGGCCATGCCAGCGCAGCAGGCGCAGATTCCGCTGCCGATGCGCGCGTGGCTGGGGCTGGCCGGCGTACTGGTGAACACCCGCAGAAGCGCGGCCGTGGTCGCGCAGGTGCTGAGCGCCTACATCGGCGTGCCGTGCCGGCTTCAGACGATGGTGGGCCGCTGGCGCGACATCGAGCCGAGCGACCGCATCGCGCTGGGACGCAAGCGGCATGCGCTGGGGCAACAGAGCCTGCTGGGCAGCCGCACCTGGGACGCGCACGCATCGGTGCGTCTGACGGTGGCGCCCATGCCCTACCCGGCGGTAAACGCGCTGCTGCCGCTGCGGCCGACGCATGTCGGCGATGCCCAGCCGGGCGCCGCGCATCATGGTCTGGTTGCGATGGTGCGGATGCTGCTGGATCGCCGTTTCGACTGCGACGTGGAACTGGCGCTGGATTCGGCCACGGTGCCACCGTCGCGTCTGCAGCTGCCGTGGCGCGCCGGCGGTCTGGGCCTTCGCCTGGGCCAGACCGCCTGGCTTGGAACACACACCGGCCGCACCGTGCGCTTTACGGTTTGCGCCTTCGATGCGGAGGCGGCCGCATGAATCTGCCCCTGGACCCTGTCGATGCCAGCGCGGTGGAAGTCGTCGAGCAGCCGCTGCTGTTCCAGTACTGCCGCATCGAAATGCCGCAGGGGCGGTTCCTCGGCGAAACTGCGCTGCAACTGGTCAGTTTCCAGGGGCAGGAAAGCGTATCGGATCTGTTCGAGTACCAGCTTGAACTGCACGGCGACACGGTCGATCCCAAGGCAAGGCTGGACCCCGGAGCGGGCGCGTCGGCGCCACTGGTGTTCTCGCAGATCATCGGACGGCCGCTCACGGTGGGCATCGGCATCACCCCGTTCGTCGATTCCGATGTGGCCCACGAAGCGTTCCAGCGCACCCTGGACGGCAGCGACCCCGTGGCGCTGTTCGCACTGTTCCACGGCATCGTCGCGTCGTTCGCCATCGACATTCCCGGCGTCTACCGGCTGACGATGCGGCCATCGGCGTGGCGCATGGGCCTGACCAACCGCTATCGCATCTTCAGCCAGAAAAGCGTCTGCCAGGTGTTGGAGCAGCTGTGCCGCGAGCATCGGGTCGAGGCATCGTTCGACGGGCTGAAAGGCAACACCAATATCGCTTCCACCCGGGTGCAGGACTGGCTGCAGGCGGGCGAGACCGATCTGGAATTCATGCGGCGGCTGATGACCAAGGCGCATGTGTTCTATTACTTCATTCATCGCGCCGACCGCCACCTGATGGTGTTCGACAACCAGCCGGCATATCCGCCGACGATGAGCGGCAACACGCCGCTGCGCTACACGTTTTCATCGGTGGATCCACTGGGCATGCACCAGTCGGACCTGGTGTCGCAGTACAACTACCAGCAGACGATGGGCACCAGCGGTGTTGAAGGCGTGTTCACACTGCAGAGCGAAGCCGGGGACGTGACCCAGCCCGGCGACCCGCTGGCCAGCTCCACCAGCTTCCGCGCCAACAGCCGCCCGGACACGGGCGACCTGCCGTTCACGCAGTACAAGATCGTGCAGTACGGTTTCAGCGACAGCGAAGTGCGCGACTTCGCGCAGTCGACCGAGTTGGCGATGCGCACCGCAGACGTCCAGTTCACCGGCGCCAGTTTCTGCCCGGCGTTCCGGGTGGGCCACCGCTTCCACATGCAGCCGACGCCATCGGACTATACGGAGTCCGACGTGCGACCCGAGTTGGCCGGCGTGGAGTTCGTACTGACCCACGTCCAGCACAGTTCCAACCTGGACGGCGAATACAGCAACCAGTTCTCGGCCACCCTGGCCAGCGGCCTGGTGTCGATGGTCGGCATTCAGGACACCCAGCAGGGCATGGTGCTGGCACATGTCACCACACCCGAAGGCAGCCAGGCGGTGCAGGACTGGCCGTACTACGTGCCCGACGATTTCAGCCTTGGCCGGCAGCTGCTGCAGGACAGCCAGAGCGTGCATCGCCGGCTCAATGCCAAGGGCGTGCACGTGCGTTTTTCCTGCGATGGCCCCGATGCGCCGCCGGTCTGGGTGAAGCTGTCCGCGCACATGCAGACGATTCCGGAAGTGGGCAGCAGCGTGTGGGTGTCGCGCGCCAACGACGAATCCGAACTGCCCGAAATCCAGAACATGGTCCAGGCCGACGGCAGCAAGACCATCACCGAGTCGGGCTGGAGCGCGCACACCCAGGTGGGAAGCAGCTATTCGACCAGCTTCGGCGACAGCCGCAGCCTGCGCTTCGGGCAGCCCTGGAGCCGCGCGGACGTCAGCAGTGCGGTGAAGCTGGTGGAAGACGCCTACGCCACCGGGAAATTCCGCGACGCGTCATATTCGCGCGGCGGCAACTACGGGTATTCCACCTCGGAGAACCACGAGAAAGGCGTGCTCAACGAATCATGGTCGTACGGCTCGAGCTACAGCTATTCGTGGAGCCTGGAGCAGCACAGCTTCAGCGCGACCGGCAGCAGCCACCACCAGTCGGTGATCGGCAAGAGCGACCCGGCGCAGGTGCAGCCCGAGGCGCCCGATGGCGACGAACTGGCGGCAATGCAGTCCTCGCGATCAGTGGTGTGGGGCGACACCTGGTCGAAGAGCGACAGCCACGGCGCCACCAGATCGGTGTCCACCTACGACGGCGATGTGAAGAACGACAGCACCCACAAGGCCCAGGTGATCTCCAACAACACCCATTACGGCAAGGTCAGCAGCAAGACCGATATTTTCGCTGACTCGGAAAACACCTCCACCATCACCGGCACCAATACCAACCGCAGCAGCCACAACATCGTCCACAACTTCACCACCGTGGCCGCGCAGAGCAGTTCCAGCGCGATCGGCGCCACCAACAGCAACGATGTGGTCGGGATCAGCAATTCCAATTCCGCGACCCTCGCCAGCAACCGCAATGCGCTGATCGGCGCGAACATCGATCTGACCCTGCAGGGCATGGGCAATGCCGTCTCCATCACCGGCATGGAAAACCGCATGACCATGACCGGGATGAACAACACGCTTAGCGTCAGCGGCGAGTCCAACAGCGTCAGCGTCACCGGCCGTAGCACCACCGTGGAAGTCGCCGGGCCCGGCACGCACGTATCGGCGAAGTCCGCCCAGACCAATATCGACCTCAACGGGCCGGTGATGCAGATCCCCGTGATCGTCCTGGTGCTCTGACCGATGAAGATCATCAAACCGCTCACGCTGGGAATCCTCCATCAGCCCTATCGTTTCCAGGGCCGCCACAGGCTGTCAATCGCGGCGCTGGGCTTTTTCACGCTGGGGCGCAGCGACGAGCGTTTCCTGGTGGACAACCTGCAGTGGCCGCGCGTATTGCCGCAGCTGCCCGCAGGACAGCCGCTGGATCACGTGCTGCCCAAGGCGAATGCGGAGGTGATGCTCTGCGGCACGGCGCATGCGCCCAGGCCCGTCGAAGCGATGCAGGTGCGCCTGCAGTGCGGGCCGGTGGACAAGCGTCTGCGGGTGATCGGCGACCGGCGCTGGGACCGCACCTGGACGCGTTCGATCTGCGTGCACACACCCACGCCCTTCACCAGCATGCCGCTGACGCTGGACCGCGCGTACGGCGGCGCCGACCACGCCAACCCGATGGGCTGCGGCCATCTGCCAGCGCGGTCATGGCTGCAGGTGCCAGCGGGCAGGATGCCCAATCTGGAATACCCGGACCGGCCGCTGGCGCCCGGACGCAGCGAACAGCCGTATGCGGGCTTCGCGCCGCAGCAGCTGGCGCATGCCGAACGCAAGCGCATCGCCAGCGGCACCTACGACAAGCGCTGGCTGAGCGAGGACTTTCCCGGGCTGCCGCGCGATTTCGACTTCTCGCTGTACAACCTGTCGCCGCTCGACCAGCAGTTCCGCGGCCGCTTTGCGGGCGGCGAAGCCTACCGGCTGGAAGGCATGCATCCCACCGAAGCGGCACTGGCCGGCAGCCTGCCGGACATGCAGGTGCGCGCGCTGGTGCTGGCTCAGGGACAGGGCGTGGACGGCGCGCAGGACATCGCCCTGCAGTGCGACACCGTCTGGTTCTTCCCTGAAGTGGCGGTGGGTCTGATGATCTATCGCGGCGAAGTACCAATCGACGACAGCGACGCGCTCGACATCGATACGCTGATGGTGGCCTACGACGCCGTGCGACGGCCGCGCGGCAGCGCGCACTATCGCCAGGTCATGGCACTGCGCCGCGACCCGCAGACCGCGGCGATCCACGCCTTCAACGAATCCCAGCTGGCGCCGGACCGCAGCCCGCAGGCGCAGGCCGAGCGCGAGGCAGCGCGAGCCCGGCAGGCGCGTGCGGCGCAGGCGCACCGTCAGGCGCTGCTGGACGAGACCATGGAAGAATTCTGGCAGCGCAGCGGGATGGCCAGGCCGGACGACCACGCGCCGCCGCAGGCGCCTGCGCCGCTGCTGCCTGCGGTGTCGGCGGATGCGCTGGCCGAAGGCGATTTCGACCTGGCCGAACTCTTCGCCTGCGCGCAGGTATTGGCCGACGACGCGCGCCGCGACAGCGAGGCCCGCCTCGCTGCGCTGTCCGCCCAGTTGCCCGCTGCACCGCCATCGCCGGAGAAGACGGTCGCGGAGCAGACCGATGCCGCACTGGCGCGGGCGGCGCAGCCCGCCTGCGACCTGCAGACCCCCGCGCAGTTGGCGCCGCTGCCGCCGGAACTGACCGATGCGCTCGCGCTGGCCGAACG
>JALYOF010000068.1 GCA_030857025.1 Pseudomonadota bacterium
GGCTGGCGCTCAGATAGTCACTGAGTCGTGCACCCGCACCCAATACCGCCCTGGTTCGCGCCATGAGCCGCTCCACTGCAACAGTGGGGCGATTATGCGTCAAATGGTTCTAAACGAACAGTATTGGGTCAGGTTCACTTCCCCAGACACGCGACGCTCCCAATACGAGCATGAGTCAACAAGATATGCGAAAGCCAATGCGGCCGTTGTCGCCTCGAACTCGGTGTAGCTTCCTCGACCAAGTTGGTGAGGTGATCGACGGCAGAACCCGCTTGCCCAAGGATTTTGTTGAACCGAGCCGCAGATCCGTTCTGAAGTTCATTTCGCATCCGATGCAAACCCTGCCCTGATGGTAGCCGAACATAGCGACCATCGCGCCTGGCGCGCACCATCAGGAGGCAACTAACCCGCGGGACTCGGCGGCACTTCTGCAGGCGTCACCTCCGCAGCAGCCTTTACTCCCCCCAAATGCCTTCCCAAAAACCCCGCAATCCCCGTCCAAGCCGTATCGATATTCGAAATCCGATCCAACCCATGCGCCTCGCCGATGAACGCCATTACCACCGGGGGGCGCTCGGCCAGGTTGAGCATGCGGACCAGTCGGCGGGTGTGTTCGAAGTCGACGCGAAAGTCTTCGCGGCCGTGCAGCAGGAGGACTGGCACCTTCAGGTCGCGGTAGCGGTATAGCGGCGAGTTGGACTTCATCGCTTCCATTTCGGTGTTCGGGTTGCCGAGCAGGCGCTCCATCTGGGTGCGGACCTTGGCGTTGCGGCCGCTGTCGCTGGCGGTGAAGAACAAGGCGCGGTCGCTGACGCCGAACATCGAAACCGCGCAGCGGAAGCGGCCGGGCCAGCGGATGGTGGAGACCATCGCCGAATAGCCGCCGTAGCTGGCGCCGAGCATGCACATGCGGCTTTCGTCGAGCGGGTATCTGGCGAGTGCGGCCTTGATCGCCGCGTCGATGTCGTCTTCGATCAGGGTGCCGTAGCCGCCGTGGCCGGCTTCGCGGAACGCGCGGCCGTAGCCGTCGGAGCCGCGGAAGTTGACCTGCAGCACGGCGTAGCCGAGCGATGCGATGAACTGCACTTCCTTGGAGAAATGCAGGCGGTCGGCGACGCCGATCGGGCCGCCGTGCGGCATGACCACCAGCGGGCGCTTGCCCTTGCCCGGGGGCAGCGTGAGGAAGGCTTCGATCGCCAGCCCGTCGCGGCCTTCGACCGACAGCACGCTGGCGGGGGCGAAGCTGTAGTCGGCCAGGTCGGGCCTGGTTTCGCTGATCAGCGACGCACGCCTGGCGTCCATGTCCATGTGGTACACCGACGCGGGCTGGTCGCTGCCCTCGACCCACAGCAGCAACTGTTTCCCGTCCGCGCTGCGGTCGAGCACGGCCACGGTGCGGCCCGGGAATGCATCCTGCAACTGACGCGACACCGCCTGCGCCTGTTCGTCGAAATACTCGGTGGCCAGGCGGCCGTGCTCGTAGTAACGCACCGCGGTGGGCGTGCGCCGCTTGCCCAGCACCACGGAGGAGATGTCGACCCCGGGCTTGCTGAAAATGGTGCGGGTCACGGCTTTGGTCGCCGGATCGAATGCGACGAGGTCGCGCTGTTCGCGCCCCTCGTCGCTGAGGCCGTAGATCTCGCTGCCGTCGTACGAAAGCTGCAGCGGCTGGAAGCTGTCTTCGTCGCCCATGCGCAGCACTTCGGTGAACGTGTCGCCGCGGCCGTGCAGCAATACGTATTCTTCGTCGCGCCGGGCCATCACGGCGCGCAACTCGCCGCGTCCGTCGGTGTACCAGCCAACGTCATCGGCGACAGCGGTGTTAAGCCGGTTCCTGGTCTGGTGGCGCCGCATCTCGCGCACGGCCGCGGGGCTGGAGACGTCGAGCCTGTGCACGACGAGCTTGCCGCGGTCGTCGTAGCGTTGGTACATCACCGTGCCTGGCTCATTGGCCAGCAGGTCGACGATCCGGATCTGCTCGGGCACCTGTTCGGATGCGACGCTGCGCTTGCCGTTCTCCACGGCGCCGACGTTGAACACCATCGTGCGCGACGCGCCCTGTGGCGTGGTGCCGCTCGCGATCAGGGTGCCGTCGTCCTTCCACGAGAGATCGTCGTAGCTGAAAACAGTCGTGATCAGAACCTGCTCGAACGCTCCCTTGAGGTCGACCAGCTTCAACGACCAGACACCCTTGCGCAGCCAGTTGGATTCGGCCAGCAGCTCGCCATCGGGGCTGAGCGCGATCGCCTGCACGTGACTGGGTGCCCACAAGGTGCGCGGCGGCAACGGGAGCGCTGCCGGCGTGGGCGCCGCACGTCCGCGGTTGAGATCGCCCGCGTGCTCCGGCAGCGTCGCGCGCTCGGCGCGATAGAACGCCGGGAACGGGTCGGGATAGTGGCCCGCGAACTGCAGCTGGTACGCGCCGTAGAGCGCCGGATGCGACGTTTCCAGCCAGTCGATCACCGGCAGCGTGCGGTTGCTGATATGAAACATCACGCGGTGAAGCGACTCGGGCCGGACGATCAGTTCGCCGGCATAGGTGATCTTCCCGGCATGCACCTGGAACTTGAACTCCGGGTCGCTGGCAAGTTTGTAGCGGGCGCCCATGCGGCCGGCCAACAGCGTGAGTTCTTTCCAGCCGTACTCGCCTTCCTCTGCGGTATACAGCTGCAGCGTGCGGCCACTCGGGATGTAGTTGAGCAGGCTGTCCCGGCCGCCTGCCTTGCTGACGCGGATACTGCTGATGGGCGAACTGGTCTCGATCGACAGCACCAGCAGGCCTTCGCCCGAGGCGAGCTTCGGTATCTCGCCGGCATCGACCTTGCGGAATGCGCTGGCGTCCATTGCAAGTACGCAACAGAGCAGCAACAGGCCCATGCGCCAGAACGCCAGGCGGCGCGTGCCACCTGCGGTGTGATTTTCGTTCTCCATCCCCTGCCTTCCCTTTGGATTACTGCTGCACTCCGCGGGGCAACCCGGCCCCGATGCTTACTGCTACGGCATCTTCCAAGTCTACAGTTCGACTTTCCACGGTCTTTGGTGTGAGGGTCCGCTGGCATTGCCGCCGGCATCCGATGCGGCCCTTGCTGAACGCCCGTCCCACCCATGCCAAACGACACATGCGAACTGGTGTGGTAGGTAGCTACAGTACCGTCACAGTTGGCATGGGCCGACGGAACGGAGATCTCGAATGAGCGCCTGCACCCTTGAACTGAACGATGTCGGCTATCGCTACAACGGCGGCAAGGACGCCCTCTCCGAGGTGTCGCTCCGGCTGGAACGCGGCATCGTCGGGCTGCTGGGCCCCAACGGCGCCGGCAAGTCCACCCTGATGCGCATTCTCGCCACGCTCGCCAAGCCCACCCGCGGCCGAGTGCAGTGGAACGGCGAGGACACGGCCAGCCGCCCGGACCCGCTGCGCCGAACCCTGGGCTACCTGCCGCAGGACTTCGGTGTGTACCCGATGCTCAGCGCGCGCGAGTTCCTCGCCTATCTCAGTGCGGTGAAGGGCATTTCGGCCAGGGAGTCCGGCACCCGCATCGATGAATGCCTTGCGCAGGTCGGATTGTCCGATGTCGCCGACCGCCCCCTCGGCGAGTTTTCCGGCGGCATGCGCCAGCGGGTGGGCATCGCCCAGGCATTGTTGAACGATCCAAAGCTGCTGATCGTCGACGAGCCAACCGTCGGCCTGGACCCCGAAGAGCGGCTGCGTTTCCGACATCTGCTGAGCGACCTCGCCGTCGATCGCCTGGTGATCCTGTCCACGCACATCGTGTCCGACATCGAGGCGAGCGCGAATTCGCTGGCGATCATGGCCAGGGGCCGCCTGCTCTTCCACGGAACGCCCGAAGCGTTGATCACGCAGGCGGCCGGCCACGTATGGGAATGGACCGTGCCGGCCACCGAGGTTGCCGAGGTGCGTACGCGCCACGTCACCACCGGCTCGCAGCGCGGCGCCGACGGTGTGCGCCTGCGCGTGGTGGCGGAGCGCTCGCCGTCTGCGGATGCCACGCCTGTCGCGGCCACACTGGAAGACGCGCACCTGTGGCTGGTCGTACGCGGGGAAAACCACTGACGTGGAAACGATGCGCAGGATCTTCGCAATTCTCCTGGCCGATATGCGCGAACGCACGCGTACCCGGCGTTTCTGGGTCGTGCTCGGCCTGGTCGGCGCCGCCACGTGGATGTGTTTCCCGGCGATCGACTCCGGGCAGCTGGCCGTCGCGGTGGACGGTGCCCGTGGCCGCTATTCCAGCGCGTGGACGGGTCTTTCGCTCGGCCTGTTCTACTCCACCCTGCTGGCATGGCTCGGTTTCTATCTGGTGCGGGGCACCGTGCTTCGCGATTTCGACACGCGCGTATGGCAGTTGCTGGTGGCCACGCCGATGACGCGGCGCGGCTATCTGGTGGCCAAGTGGGGCAGCCACATGGCCGTGTTCTCGCTGGTCATCGCCGTCGGACTGGTGGTGGGCGTGCTCGCGCAATGGGTGCGCGGCGAGGACCGTACCTTCGATCTGATCGAACTGGTCAAGCCGGTGCTGATCCTCACGCTGCCCGCGCTGTCGCTCACGGCATTTTTCGCCATCCTCTTCGACATGGTGCCGATGCTGCGGCGCACCGGCGGCAACGTGCTGTACTTCTTCGTCTACCTGCTGGTGTTCGCCGGACTGTCCTCGAGCTTCGACCAGGGCGCGAATGCCGCGAACGCGCAGGTCATGAGCGATCCGGCGGGATTCACGCTCGCAAGCCATTCGTTCGCGCAGGCACTCGGCGACGAGGTCCCGAAAATCGACCACCACAACGTCAGCGTCACCATGGGCGTCGGCGACCTTGGCGGCTTCGAGGGACGGCCGCGCCTGTTCGAGTGGACGCAATGGCAGGTCGAACCCGGTGTGCTGCCGGGACGACTGTTCTGGCTCGTGCTGGGCCTGATCGGCAGTGCCGCGCTGGCGCCGTTTCTCGATCGCGCAGCCGCCCGGACGCAGGCCGCGCCGGTCGCCGACCAAGCGGGCCGCCGCATGCGCTGGCTCGATCGCGTGCTGAGTCCGCTCGAGCACGGCGCGCTGGGCACGCTGGTGGCGGCCGAACTGCGGCTCGCCCTGCGGCGACGCGGACTGCTGTGGTGGGCGGTGATGCTGGTGGCCGGCATCGTGCAAGTCGCAGCGCCACTGCCGAACGCCGCCATCGCGGCCGTGGTGGCCTTGATGCTCGGCATCGACCTGCATGCACGGGCGCTGCTGCGCGAATCGGAAACGCGCACCGGCGGCCTGATATTCACCGCTCCGGATGCGGCGCGCCGCGTGTCGCTGGCGCGGCTGTCTTCGGCCGTGCTGCTCTCGTTGTTCGCCGTCGCCCCGCTGCTGCTGCGCTCGCTGCTGACCGCGACCGACATCACCGGCCCCGTGGTGCTGGTCGCGGCGACCGTCGCCGTACTCGGGCTAACCAGCGGCGCACTGTTCCGCAGCCCGCGGCCGTACGAACTGACGATGGTGCTGCTGGCCTACGTCGGCGTGCAGGGCGCTGGCCCGTTCGCAGTCGCCGCGCTGTCCCCGGCGATGGCCACCGGCGTCGGCATCACCCTGGCGATCAGCCTCCTGCTGCTGATCGCCACCGCCCCGCGGCTCGCCGCGGCGAGCGAACGCAGGGGTTCGTAGCACGGACAACGGCGACCCGCGCCCGCTTCACGACCTTCGTCCAGAGTGCGGCGTAGCTGCGCCGCCTCGGCAAGGGCAAGTGAGGTGCGCCTACTGGCGCGGGATCCATGGCGATGTCCCCTGAAGCAAGCGCTTTTTCGTGCGGGTCGGCAGGGTCGGTCTTTCGACCTGGCTCAGACACTTTTCGGCGGCCCGAGAAGAGAAGCAACGAGGCCGCCTTGGATTCGGGCAGCCTCGCATCTCCCCGGCAGCAGGATGCACGCGTAGTCGCGGGTTCGCAGGTGTGGCGGCACATCTGAGAAGCCTCACCAGCGGCGCGTCGTCTTGACGAATGGCGCTCAAGCGCGCCTGCGCGCTCGACCCTTGTTCTCAGCCCGCCAGCAAACGATCCATCTCCGCGTCCTTGTCCTGCCACAAGCCATTCATCCACTGCTGGAACCGGATGCGGAAGGCGCGGTCGTTCTGGTAGTCGCCGGCCAGCAACTCGTCGGGGATCGGCCGCTGACGCACGTGTATGCGGACTTCGGAAACTCGACCGGCAAGCAGGTCCGCCAGCGTCGGCCGCCCTCCGGGATAGGTGATGGTGACGTCCAGGATCGCGTGCAGGCCCTGGCCCATCGCGTCGAGCACGAATGCCACGCCGCCGGACTTCGGCTTGAGAAGATGCCGGTAGCTCGATCCCTGCCTGGCGTGTTTGGCCGCAGTGAAGCGCGTTCCTTCCACGAAGTTCACGATCGTCACCGGCAGCTCGCGGAACTTCTCGCACGCGCGACGGATGGCCGCGGTGTCGCGCCCGGCCAGTTCCGGACGGCGCGCGATCTGCGTGTGCGTGTGGCGACCCATGAAGGGGAAATCGAGCGCCCACCACGCCAGCCCCATCAGCGGCACCCAGAACAACTGCCGCTTCAGGAAGAAGCGCATCAGCGGGATGCGCCGGTTGAACACTTTCTGCAACACGAGGATGTCCACCCAGCTCTGGTGGTTGGCAAGCATCAGGTAATGGCCGTCCGTCCGCAGTGCCGCGTCCATCTCCACCTCGACGCGTGTGCCGGTAAAGCGATCCAGCACCCAGCTGTTGAAGCCGATCCAGCTTTCCGCCAAGCCGGTGAGCACCGGGTTGCTGGCCTTGCGCAGGCGCTCCGACGGCAGCACCGCCTTCACGAGCGCCACCACGAGCAGCGGCAGCACGTGCAACACGGTGTTGGTTGCGATCAGCAGGGATACCAGACACAGGCGTAACAGGGACATGGAGTCGCGGAGGCAGCGGGGGAAAGCCTATTGTGCCGGGAACGCCCCGTTTGCGGTCCGACAGTCCTTCGTTCAACCGACGCCAGGAGCAGCGGTGGTCCGCGGGAATTGCTCTGGATCCATTCCTGCAATGTCGTTGCGCGTGATTGCACGCTGGCCAACGCCGACCGCTGTTTTCAGTGTTTTCTCTTAGATTTGGCGCCCGTCCCGGAGAACGCCGCGGCTACACCACCCGGCTTTGCCCGAGCATCGACACTCGGGCATTTACCTGGAAAATACGAATGAGCAGATCGGTGACAAAGGCGACGCTGCTGCTGGCGGCCATGCTGGCCACGGGAACGACGCAGGCACGCGACGCCGAGGTTGCCCGCACGGGCTACACGCTGCAGGCGGAGCAGCATGGGGACGGCGCGATGGCGGTTGTCTTCGAGTCCGGCTTCGGCCAGGGCGCCGGCGTGTGGAAGGACGTGATTGCCGATCTGGGCCCGGACTGCCACTGCGTCGCCTACTCGCGTGCCGGACTCGGCAAGTCGGGCACGGACGGCGCGCCGAAGCCCATCGACGCGCATCTGCAGGACCTGGGCGCCGTCATGGCTTCGCTCGCGCCGGAGCGCAAGGTGGTGCTGGTCGGCCATTCCTATGGAGGCCTGCTGGCCACGGAGTTCGCGCGCATGTATCCGGAGCGGCTGCACGGCCTGGTGCTGGTGGACCCGGCCACGATGCAGCAGCGGCATGCGTTCATGGCGTTCGACCGCGAGCGCGTGCTCGCCGATGACAAGACCCTGCTGGAGATGCTGCCGCCTGCGATGGGCGCCGAATACACGCTGCTCATTACCCAACTCGACAGCGCTGACGCTGCGAAGGCACGGGAGATGCCCGACCTTCCGGTGGCGCTGCTTACATCGACGCAGGTCGCCGCCGAGCCGTTCGTGTTCGAGGAGACCGCGCAGGGCAAGTCGCTGTGGAAAGCCCAGCACGCGGCGCTGTTCGCCGGCTTCTGGCGGGGCACCCACCGTTATTTCGCCACCGGGCACAACATCCACCGCGAAAATCCGGAAGCCGTCGCGGACGCGATCCGTGAGGTCGCGGGTGGAGCAATCGCGGTGGCGCCGAGGCACTAGGCCTGCCGAAGCAGGTTCCGGCTGAAGCGCAACCTGTTCCCATCAGCTGACCCTGGACCTCGGTCGAGGTCGGACTGCAGTTCCGGGCTGACCTTCGCGTACGGGCCGAGGAAGGGCGCGCGCGCCAGCGTGCTCGCCATCGCTGCAGCGTGAGGACCTCGGCAAAGGGGGCGGCGGCAACTGATTCCGGCACCTTTCCAACTGGCCAGGGAACCGCATGCTGCGGTGCAAGATGTACAGTTGTATTTTTTGTGTACAGTTGTACCTGAGTCGCGGCTGAATGACGCCACGCTCGGTCCGAGAGCCAGACCGGGTTGGCAGTTCCCAAACGGACCGACTCGGCGTCACCCGAGCCTCACTTCACAGTCTCCAGGGAGTTCAGCATGAATTGCATGAGCAAGATCGCATTAAGCCTTTCGTTGGCCATCGCAATGGCCTCCGGTATGGTCGCCGACACCGCAAACGCTGCCCCGGCCAGCGTGGCTTCAGCCAAGCAGGAGCCCTTGACCTTCTTCCTGGCCGACCCGGAACTGGGCGTGGCTGGGGTGTATCGCGCCAATGGCAAGGAAATCTATTTCGAGGCCCGCCGCGGTAAGGACCCGCTGACCGGCGGGCCGGGCGAGTTGGGCCTGCGAGTCATGGACGCGCAGGGCCGCACGCTCGCCCTCGGCGGCTCGCCGGAGAAGCGCTGGGTGCCGAAGCACGGCCAGTTCACCGCGGCCGATGGCGGGACGGACCCCCAACTGCTGGCGGGGCTGAGCAGGGCGCTACAGTCGGCCCCCCTGCATGCCGCGTTGTCGGCCGAGAAGTCGGCATTGGCGGACCTCGCGATGCAGACGGGGGGCACGCCGGCGGCGCAGCTGCCGGTGCGCGCGGCGGCGAACTCGCGCAGGTTTGCGGCCGCCGAGATCGGGCAAGTAGCGTCGTTCTATGAGGGCGCCGCGCGCTCGGTGCAGGCCAGCCGCGATGCCAGCGGGGCGCTGCAGGCGAACCTCGGCAACGGCATCGTGCTGCAGCGCACGCAGCAGTTCGTCAATGAGCCCGATGAAGCAGGCGACATTGGCCGCGTGGACGCGTACTCGATGGTCACGGCAAGCGAAGGCCACGTTCTGATAGCCGAGTTCGGCGGCGACAACGTCCCCGACGCGTGGAACGCGGACCTCGACAAGGCGATGCCCCGCGATCACACCTCCCTGGCCACCGACTTCGGCCGCGCGGCAACGGCGCTGCAGGCGCTGGCGTACAGCAGCAAGGTGACGAAGGCCTCGACCCTCAGCGACCCCGGCGAGCGGGACGCCCTGCAGCGGATGGCCAAGGCGATGGTGAGCAACCTGTTGCCTGAACGCGTCGATGCGGCGGAAAGCGCCAAAATGGCCGCCTCGACCAGCGACTACACCATCCAGGCCGTCTACTACCAGACGTCGATCGAAGTCTGGAAGCAGCAGTTGTGGAACACCTGGGCCCAACACTCCGGCACGCGCGTCAACCGGTACTGGATCTCCAACGGCATACGGTACTTCGGAAGCGCCACCCACTTCTGCAACCACGGGGCCTGCCCATACGGCAGCGGCATGAGCCGCAAGTGCACCTACACCGGCCCATACCTGACCTATATCCGCCAGCCGACCTCGGGTTGGGGCGGCGGCACGTGCGGCACCTCGTACTGGGCTGTCGGCATGCCTGGTCATCACAACTGCCATGACGACTCGTCGGTGCAGGTCCGCGCTGTAAAAGGATGGTGGTACAGCCCTTGGGGCGGCCGTTGCGACGACGGCTGGAGCGGCAGCATCTACGCACCGAACTGCGACGGCTACTGAAAAGCGCAAGGGTTCTCCGGCAAAGGATTGCCGGAGGACCACATCGAGAGGTACCCGCAACGCCGGACATCTGTCCGGCGTTGCTTTTCAGGTCGGGCGATGCATGGCGCGCGCGCCGTTGACGATCATCCTGACCATTCTTGTCAGGTCATCGATCTGCTGCTGGTGCTGCGCGCGCGGCAAATCCATCGCACTCCCACCGACAGCGAACACCAGGCGCGTGATCGCGCGTGCCGCCAGCCCGGGTTCGTACAACGGGACTCCGGTTATCTCGGCCAGCCGCGCCAGGTCATCGCGCAACTCGTCCTCGAAGTATTGCAACTGGCGATCCACCGACTGCTTGAACGCATCGGAGCCGACCAGCCCCTCGCGCAGCAGCAGGTGCAGCAGTTTGTCGTCGCTTCCGAGCTGTTCGAAGAAGGCTTCGATCGAGCTGCGCACGACGCTGCGGTCTACGCTCGCGCGGTGGCGTGCCTGGCCGATGATCGTACGCAGGGACGCGCCGGCGCGCTCGATCAGGGTCACCGCCAGCTCGTCGATGCCGCTGAAGTGGCGATAGAAACCGTTTGGCGCGATCTGCGCCTCGCGCGCGACCTCGCGCAGGCTGAGAGTCGACACACTGCGGTTGGGCCCGAGCAAGGCGAGGGCCGCATTGAGCAGATCCTCACGCGTGACGGATGGCCGACGGCCGAGCGTGCGGCCGGGACTTGGCGTCGGCACGGAATCGGTGGCGGGTGGGATCGGCATCGCAGTAGGCACTGGCCATGAGGGAGCAAGCCTGTCGGCACAACTCCGTTGTTTCAAAGAACCGTGGGAGCTCCCCTCGTCGCTCCGAGGATCGCAATGCGGCGCGCGATCCAGAGTCTAGCCGACATCACGCCCGGGAAGGTCCCGCCGTTCGTCACATCGCCGACGGCGACGCTCCGTACAAGGACATCGCCGATGACGCCCCGACGCGGCATCGCGAGCAGGGCCAGTTCAACGATGCTGCCGGCGCGACCGTAAATCGCTGGCCACCCTGCCAGCAGCTCCTGATCAGTTTCTTCGGGTGCTGCACGAGGGCCTTGTCGAGAAGCGGGGGTGCCGGGCGAATTCATCGCATCGCTGCTTCAACGCGCCATCCGCCGGCGGCATGACGGGACGCGCACGAGGCGCGTCCCTGGTGGCTTACAGTCCCAGCACCTCGCGCCCCTGCTTGAACACGATGTCGACCGGGATGTTCTTCTGCTTGATGCGGTCGAGGTCCGACTGCAGCTCTGGGCCGACCTTTCCATAGCGGTCGAGGAAGGCGCGCGCGCCGGCGTGGTCGCCATCGCCCTGTAGCGTGAGGATCTTCGCCGACAGCGCGTCCACGGCAGGCTTCATCTTCTCGAAGTCGACGCGATAAAGACCGGTGGAGGCGTCGCGGCTGAAGGCGCCCTGCTCTCCCAGAAAATTGAACGCGGCCATGTTCGCCTGGCCGTGTGCGCTGCTGGCACCGAAGCGCACGGAGCGGAAGATGCCGGCGAGGAAGGTCACGTAATTGTCGTCCAGCTTGGCGGCATCGAGTTCGCCCATCTCGCCCAGCTGGCCGATCATGTACAGGCCGAGGATGTCGGCCTTGCCTTCCTCGAACGCGCTGGCCAGATCGGTCAGCGCCTCGCGCACCGTGCCCTTGCCGTCCAGTGTGTTCTTGATGCCCAGGCCGTGCGCCACCTCGTGGAACATCACGTTCTGGAAGAACGCATCGAAGGTGATGTGCTCGCGCTGTTCCGGCACGATCAGCTCGTTGGCGATCGGCTGCAGGATGGCGTCGAACTTGGCGCGCATCGCGTTCTTCAGCTGCAGGCGGCGCGATCCCTTGGCCAACTGCACCTCCTCGTCGTTGGGCAGGTTGATCGCGATGGTCTTGGCGCCGGAGTTGGCATCGCCGCCGTAGTAGATGGCGTCATAGGCGTTGAGGTCGGCGTCCGAGCCTGGCGTCTCGGATTTGTACTTCGCATCCACCGGAAGCTCGCGCTGCAACGCCGGCAGGTGCTGGGCGAACTTCGCCAGGCGGTCGCTCCACTCCACGTCCTTGACCAGCACGAACGCTTCGAACGCGGCCTTCTTGCCGTACAGCGCATCCTGGTAGCTTTCGATCGGCCCGATCACCACGTCGATCGGGCTGGTCTTCATGTCCATCCAGGCCATGTCGCTGGGCTGGTACTCGCCGGTGACCAGCGCGTCGGCGCGCAGCTCCAGGTACTTGCGGAACCCTTCGTCGGTGGCCACCTTCGATGCCTGACGCAGCAGGTCCGCCGCGCGGCCGAGTTCCTCGGCGTAGACCTCGTGGTACGGCACCACCACCAGTTCGCCGTCATCATTGCGCTGAACCAGCGTGTACAGGCTGTCCTTGCCCGGCAGGTCCGCGGCCTCGAACTCGGCCTTGGTCATGTCGGCCGGATAGAAGCCGGCACCCGGCGGCCGCGCGCCCACGCCCTCGACGAACGGCGCGTCGTTGTCCAGCCGGTCCCACGGCCCGTAATTGATCTCGACGAAGCGGCGCGTCGCCGGGTCGTCGATGCGCGACACCAGCGCGTCCCTGTCGCCGTACACCTGCTTCCAGAACAGGCCGTCCATGATCTCGCCCGCCTGCAGCAGGTAGCCGATGGCCTTGCGGTCGCCCTCGGCCAGATGCGAGAGGTCGGCCTTCAGTTCGACCTCCTCGTACGCCGCCACCTTGGCCGCCACGCCGGTCGGCGCTTCGGCCGGCACCTTCGCCGTGACGGGTGCAGTCGTTTCGTTCGCGGTATTGGGCTGGCAGGCGAGCAGCCCGGCAGACAGGGCAAGCGCGACGGCGAAGGTCAGTGAACGCAGCGGCATGGAGAAGCTCCGGCATGAGAATTAGGCCAGCATCATAGGCCAGCCGGTGTGTCGCTTGGGTCGATCGTCACTACCGAGCGCCCGCCCTGAGCAGTTTTCTTTTCATCTTTTCGCAAGAGTGAAATCTTTGGGCTGTTTTGCCGACGCTGCTTTTCTGGAGGATACTTGCACGACGCAGGTAGCTGACGCTGAGCCTCCATTACGTGGAGGTTGGCGGCCATGGCCATGAATCGTATCCAGTTCCAGCCCGGTCTATCGTTGGTTGGGTTCCTCGATCAGTACGGCACTGAGGCAGCCTGTGCACGAGCGCTGAAGCGGGCGCGCTGGCCTAAGGGGTTTGTCTGCCCCCGCTGCGAAGGCCGACGCTACAGTCGTTGCGCAAGCCGGCACGGCGAGCGGCTCTGGCAATGCAGGTCCTGTCGCCACCAGACCAGCCTGATTTCCGATACCGTCTTCGCCAGCACCAAGCTTCCGCTGACGCGCTGGTTCCTGGCGCTGTACCTGCTGACCCAGAGCAAGACCAACATGGCCGCCCTGGAGCTGATGCGCCATCTTGGCGTGTGCTACCGCACTGCCTGGCGGATCAAGCACAAGCTGATGCAGGCGATGACCGAGCGCGAGGCAGGGCGCCAGTTGGGTGGCATCGTGCAGATCGACGATGCCTACCTGGGCGGCGAACGCAACGGCGGCAAAGCCGGGCGCGGCTCGGAGAACAAGGTCCCTTTCGTGATCGGCCGTGGAAACCTCTGACGAAGGCCATCCGCGGCAGGTCGTGATCACCCCGCTGTCGGGCTTCACTCGCGTCGCGCTGGCCGAGTGGGCGCAGCACCACCTGCGTCCGGAAACCGATGTCTACAGCGACGGGCTCG
>JALYOF010000069.1 GCA_030857025.1 Pseudomonadota bacterium
GGGAAGCGCTGGCACGAAGATGGCTGACCCGTCCTGTCCAAGCCATGCTGGACACGCTTGAATCACTCTCACCCGAGGCCCGGCACAACATGGCGCTTTACGGATGAAAAGGTGGGGAAACCTCAGGCTCGGAGCGCTTCTGGGAGCCTGAGTATTGGAGAACCAGTCACTTGACTGATCTATCTTATTGGGGACGAAGTGCGACAGAGTTCAGGGCCCATGCTGCGCAGCTGCGTTGCCTGACGTCAAAGCTGAGAGAACTGGGCTCGTGTGATGGAAGGTGCAGGCGCACGATCCTTCGTGCCATCCGGGATACTGCGAGAAATATCCCTTCCATAGCGAACGGCGAGTATGGCATCCATGACTAACCAATCGAACCCACAGTCGCGTTCTTCCGAAGACCTTGTTGCCCTATTTTTAATGGGGCAGCTATGAAGAAGCGGAGTGGATGGCTGCTAACTTCTCTAGTCACGCTAGCTTTCGCTGTCGGGATCTGGAGCTATTTTCAGAAAACATCACCTGCCGATTCTGGTCAGACGTGGATCGCCGGGCGTGGAACTGTTCAGTCCCTTGAATTACTGAATTCCGGCACGTACATCGCCACTAAATCATGCGATGTATGTGTGCCCGCTTCTACGCACGGCCGCTGGTCTGAATCAAGTAATCAGATCACCTTAACCCAAGAGGGTGGGACGTCATCATTTACTCTTGTGCAAATAAGATATCGTGGCTGCGTCGGGCTCGCGCCTAGAGAACATATTGACAGTGGTAAAGAACTCCTTCCAACGGACGTATATTTTCGTGAGGATGATAATTGTCCGAACTCGCTCTGAGGCGAGGTCAGTATGGGAAGCGAGCCCCATTGTACAGACGGTGATGAAGCGGATCCTGTAGCCGCGGCGGATTAAACCGCGAAGTGCAATTTCCTTGAACTGAAGCGGGCCAGGTCGAGTACTGATTGCTCCGACCGCGACAGCGGTCGGACCGTCTACGTAGGGGTCGACTGCTCCGGGTACGAGTGATGGCTACGGAGGGACCTGGGGGTGACGGTGCTTCGGTTGCTGGATAGGGGCACAGCAATAAAGATTATTGACTACGAATCTAAGGACTTCCTTAGTAAAGTCATTGAGTCCAGCGAGCACCACGAAGATTTCCAGATATCGGTATCGGGGGCGCGCGTTCGTACAATATGGCGCGCCATTCCTCGCTTCGAATGCTACGAGAGCTCTCTAGTCCATGGCAATGGCAGAACGCTGGCAATCCTACGCTCCGGTGGTCTCGGTCTTCGGCACCTTTAGTTTTGGGGAGCATGCATTTTGGCTCGGAATGGTGCATCCCGCGCAACGTTCAGCCTGAGAGATGAAGGAATGACGGTACTTTTTGTTACCGGTGAGTACCCAAAGGGCTTCGTGATGCGTATCGTTAGATCCACTCTGCTAGCCGTGATGATGACGACCGCTTGTGTCTCCGCAGAAGCATCCGAGTTGGTGCTAAAGGCGGACGTCGTGGGGTCGAACGGTGAGAATTTCTTGGAGTTCAAGCTGAAGAATGCCGGTATTGGACGGGTATGCTTTCCTCGAGCATATCTTCCGTGGTCCACAATCTATGCTTCGACCGTGACTGCAGTTGTGGCCGGGGCGAGCCAGAGGATCCTGGAAAGAAATTGGATTATTGATGATCCGCCTTTTGGTGAGGTATGTATCGACCCACGGCAAGAGCTAGTAGGCCAACTGCAACTGGACGAAATGTTTCGGGACATTGATTCCGAGCGAGAGAAGCACCGAGTTGTCATCTTCTGGTATCACAGCAACGTGAGATCCGGCCTTGACGCGGGCGGACACATCGTTCTTGACCAGCAATAAGATGGCTGACATAAGTCGGATGATCGGTGGAGGTGTGGTGAGGCGCTCAAGCCCTTCATAAGAGCATCGTGTTCTTACGCCCCGCGAACCGATAGGCCGACGACGAGACTGGATGCGCGTGGACCCGGGTCTTTACTTCTTAGCGGAACCATAGAACTATTCCCAAGGGCTCGGTAGCCGGCGCCACGCTGGAGTTGTTGCCGCTTGGAACGCGATAGCCCCCCCGTGAGTTGGTACGGATAGCCATGCGCACCGAAGGCATGCTGAGCAACCATCGCTGACGGTTTGCGGGGGTTTTATGCGGGTATTGCCGAGAATTGTCTTCGGTGAACAGAACGCAGGCAACCCTGCAGGTACGCTGAGAGCAGGGCGCGATCTGTCGCGGCCGAAGGTCGGCGTGCAGCGTCACGGCAGGTACGGCGCACACCGTCGCCTACTTCGCATAATGCATATTATGTCCATACGCCACTCCCTCCGGCGTGGCACTGGCTGGATCCCGCATGGCACTGCTCCTGCCGAATCCTCGCCACTGTGGCCATCACGCGCCGCTCACCTGCTTTCACATGCTGCTTAGGTGATTCGTCGCCTACTGGGTCGCGGGAGTCTGGCTTTGGGGCTTGCCGCTTTGACCCGCGGCCCGCGTTCAAACGGGTGTCATCAAGCCTCAGCCATGTGCGCCTGATGGCGCGTGCAGAGCCTGCCACGGCTCGTCGCAATATCGCGCGACGCACGTGTCGCCGCGCTCCCTTGTTGCAACCGCGCCTGTCGACATCGACCGCTCGTCGACGTCATCCACCGTAACTACCGGACGTCCAATGATCCGTGCCAGTTCTGTTGTTCGCGCTTCCTACCTCCGCCCGTCGTTGCTTGGCCCGATCGCCGAGTTCCCCGAGGTGCTCGATCGAAGCGCCGCATCGGGCTGCAACACCGTCGTGCTGCCCTCACCCTTCGCCGCGGGTGCGCACTGGACGCAGGCGCGGCTGGGCGATACGGACCATCTCGCCCCGGTGTTCGACTGGAGCCGGGATGCGGCGACGGGTTTGTCCAGGCTGGCGGAGCTGGCGCGCGAGCGCGACCTGGATCTGGTGATCGATGTGCGCCTGGACGAAGTCGCCGCTGATTCGCTGGTAGCGTCGGAGCATCCGCAGCTGTTCCGCCCGCGCCGCGGCTACGAGGGGCCGCTGCCTGACCCCCGCAAACCTCCAGAGCCGGCCGAAGCGGCAATCGCACGTTTCGAGGACGACTCCGGCGAAATCACCGGTTGGTGGGGCGACCGGTTGGCGCAGTGGAGCGACGCGGGCGTTTCGGGATTCCGCTGCCTCTGGCCACAGCAGGTGCCGGCGGCGGCGTGGAACGCAGTGATGACGTCGGTGCGCCGCACCGGCGATGCGCGCTTCTGGGCATGGACACCGGGCCTCACCCGTCCCGAGATGCTGGCTTTGGCCGACTGCGGCTTCGATGCCGCGTTCGCATCGCTAGCCTGGTGGGACTTCCAGTCCGACTGGTTCGTGGAGGAAGACGCCAGCCTGCGCGCTTTCCCCGCTGTCATCGCCGCCGTCGATGATCCGTTCGACCCGTCGGTCCGCGACGCGGGTGGCGACGTGGAGCCTCGCCGGAACCGTTCGATCGAGTTCGCCGTGGCGACCGGAGACGGACTGATGGTGGCGCTCGATGACGCTGCCGACGGCGCATTCGAAGCCCGGCTCGTTTCGGCGAGCGAACGAATCGCAACTCTGGAGCCGGCGCGACGCACGCCACTGCGGCCGCTGCTGACCACTCGCGGGCAGCCTGCACACGCTCTGCTGGCGGAATTCCTCCCGCAGGATGGGCAGGACCTCCGCCGCGCGCGCGTGGTGGTATTCAATGCCGACACCGACCACGTGGCGATGCTCTCGACAGCCGATGTGCTGCGGCATGCCGGCGAATACAGCGATCTGCGCCCACTTGGCGACGGCCGGGCCCGCATCGAGCCGGACACTGCGATCGCGCTGGAACCTGCCGAAGTACAAGCCTTCGACGCCGAGCGCGCCACCGCCGTGGTCACGCCTCCGGAGGTGCTCCCGCAGGTGACCCGCGCAGTGGTCGCCCCGCGCATCGCCATTGAGGATGTGGCTCCGGTGGTGGAGGCCGGGCGCTTTCCCGCAAAGCACGTCGTAGGCGAGCGGGTGGCGGTATCTGCCGACCTCCTTTGCGACGGCCACGACCTGCTCGACGCGGAGGTCCTCTGGCGTGCGGTCGGCGAGCGGAACTGGAACAGGGCGCCCATGCGGCAGCTCGGCAACGACCGCTGGGCTGGAGAGTTCAGCGTCGACAGGATCGGGCGACACGAATTCGCGATCGAGGCCTGGCGGGATGTTTTCGCCACGGCGCGAATGGATCTGGAGAAGAAGCGCCTTGCCGGCAATCTCTCCGCACTGGACCTCGACGAGGCATGCCGGCTGGTGATCGACGCGGGGCCGGCGAGCGGTGATCCGGATCTGATCGAGCTGGGCGCCCGCCTGCAGTCCGCACCCGATGACGCTGCGCGCACCCGACTGCTCGTTTCCCCGGAGACTGCGCAGGCCATGGCGCGCTCCGGTCCACGGCCGTTCCTGGCGCGCTGCGCGACGACCTACCAACTCGACGTCGAGCGACGCGGTGCCGCCTACAGCAGCTGGTACGAGCTTTTCCCGCGGTCGCTGGCGACCCCCGGCCCCGATGGCGTGCAGCCGCACGGCACCTTCGATGACGTCATCGCTCGCCTGCCGGCGATTCGCGACATGGGTTTCGACGTGCTCTACATGACGCCCATCAACCCGATTGGGCGGATCAACCGCAAGGGCCGCAACAACTCGGTGACTTCGCAACCCGGCGAGCCCGGCAGCCCGTACGCGATCGGCGCCAGCGAAGGCGGACACGATGCGGTGCATCCGGAACTCGGGACGATCGAGGACTTCAGGCGACTTGTCGCCGCGGCCGCCGCGAATGGTCTGGAGGTCGCGCTCGATTTCGCGATCCAGTGTTCGCCCGATCATCCCTGGCTGCGCGAGCATCCGGAGTGGTTCTCGTGGCGCTCCGACGGTTCGATCCGCTATGCCGAGAATCCACCGAAGAAGTACGAGGACATCGTCAACGTCGACTTCTACACCGAAGGCGCGACCCCTGCCCTGTGGCACGAACTTCGCGATGTGGTCGAGTTCTGGATCCGCCAGGGAGTACGCCTGTTCCGGGTCGACAACCCGCACACCAAACCCTTCCCTTTCTGGGAGTGGATGATCGGTGACATCCGGGCGCGTTACCCGGACGCAGTGTTCCTGTCCGAGGCGTTCACCCGCCCGAAACTCATGCATCGCCTGGCGAAGGTGGGCTTCTCGCAGTCGTATACCTACTTCACCTGGCGCAACACGAAGGCCGAGCTGACCGAGTACATGGAAGAACTCGCCCACGGCGAGGGTCGCGACTATTTCCGTCCGCATTTCTTCGTCAACACACCGGACATCAACCCGGTTTTCCTGCAGCAGTCCGGTCGCGCCGGTCACCTGATCCGTGCGGCGCTCGCGACCACGCTTTCCGGCCTGTGGGGCATGTACAGCGGCTTCGAGCTGTGCGAGGCGACTCCCCTGCCCGGCAAGGAGGAATACCTTGATTCGGAAAAATACCAGTTGCGCTCCCGGGACTGGGACCAGCCCGGCAACATCGTCGCGGAGATCACCCGGCTCAACCTGCTGCGGCGGCTGAATCCGGCGTTGCAGACGCACCTGGGAATCAGGTTCTACAACGCCTTCAACGATCAGGTCCTCTACTACGGCAAGCGCCAGGGCGCACACGAACCGCTCGTGCTGGTCGCGGTGAACCTGGATCCGCACGCCGCCCAGGAGGCCGACTTCGAGCTGCCGCTGTGGGAGTTCGGGCTGCCCGACGATGCCGCTCTGGAGGTCGAGGACCTCTGGAACGGCACCCGCAGCGTCTGGCGCGGGAAGCACCAGCACATGCGGCTCGACCCTGCACGCCTGCCGTTCGCGATCTGGCGCGTGCACCCGATCGGAGTCTCTGCCCCATGAGTGCAACCACGCCCGTCCCACGTAGTGAACGCAGCTTCGCACGGCCCCTTGGCCTGCCCCTGGACGAGTCCCTGGACCGCGACCCGCTCTGGTTCAAGGATGCAGTGATTTACCAGTTGCACGTGAAGTCGTTCTTCGATGCCAACGACGACGGCAACGGCGACTTCGCCGGCCTCATCAGCAAGCTCGACTACATCACCGACCTGGGCGTCAACACGCTTTGGCTGCTGCCGTTCTACCCGTCGCCGCGCCGCGACGATGGCTACGACATCGCCGAATACTGCGCGGTGCACCCCGATTACGGGACCATGGACGATGTCCGCGAGTTTATCCGCGAGGCGCACCGGCGCGGACTGCGGGTCATCACCGAGCTGGTGATCAACCACACCTCGCAGGAACACGCATGGTTCCAGCGCGCACGCGCTGCGGAACGGGGATCGCCGGAGCGCGACTTCTACGTCTGGTCCGACAGCGACCAGGCGCTGGCCGACACCCGCATCATCTTCTGCGACACCGAGACCTCCAACTGGACGTGGGACGCTGTGGCCGGCCAGTACTACTGGCATCGCTTCTATTCGCACCAGCCGGACCTGAACTTCGACAACCCCGCGGTACTGGAGGCGGTGCTCGAAGTGCTGCGCTTCTGGCTCGACATGGGCGTCGACGGCCTGCGCCTGGATGCGGTGCCCTACCTGATCGAACGGGAAGGCACGAGCAACGAGAACCTGCCCGAAACCCACGCGATCCTCAGGAAAATCCGCGCCGAGGTCGATGCCAACTACCCCGGCCGCCTGCTGCTGGCCGAGGCCAACATGTGGCCGGAGGACACCCAGCAGTACTTCGGCGACGGCGACGAATGCCAGATGGCGTTCCACTTTCCGCTGATGCCGCGCATGTACATGGCGATCGCGCGCGAGGACCGCTTTCCGATCAGCGACATCCTGCGGCAGACGCCTGCGATTCCCGACAACTGCCAGTGGGCGATCTTCCTGCGCAACCACGACGAACTCACGCTGGAGATGGTCACCGACAGCGAGCGCGATTATCTGTGGGAGACCTACGCCTCCGACCGCCGCGCACGCCTGAACCTCGGCATCCGGCGACGCCTCACGCCGCTGATGGAGCGCGACCGGCGCCGCGTCGAACTCATGAACGCGCTGCTGCTGACCATGCCCGGCACGCCGGTGCTGTACTACGGCGACGAGATCGGCATGGGCGACAACATCCACCTGGGCGATCGCGATGGTGTGCGCACGCCGATGCAGTGGTCGGTCGACCGCAATGGCGGATTCTCTCGAACCGATCCCGCGCAACTGGTGTTGCCGCCGCTGATGGATCCGCTGTACGGCTTCCAGACGGTCAATGTCGAAGCGCAGCAGCGCGATCAGCATTCATTGCTCAACTGGAACCGGCGCATGCTCGAAGTGCGCACGCGACACAAGGCGTTCGGCCGCGGCACGCTGGATTTCCTCTACCCACGAAACCGCAGGATCATCGCCTACCTGCGCGAGTACGACTCCGAGACGATGCTGTGCGTGGCCAACCTCTCGCGCACGGCGCAGGCGGTCGAACTGGACCTGTCGTCCTTTGAAGGTCGGGTGCCGGTGGAGATCGTCGGCGGCACGCCCTTCCCGCCGATCGGCCAGCTGCCGTATCTGCTGACCTTGCCGCCCTACGGCTTCTACCTGTTCCAGATCGCCAGCGAGTCGCACATGCCCGACTGGCACCAGCCTGCGCCGCAGCAGATGCCCGAATACGAAACGCTGGTCCTGCGCGAGCCGCTGGATGCGGGCACCACCGGATCCGGCGGCTGGCTCGATCGCTACCGTGACGTGCTCGAACACGACGTGCTGCCGGTGTACCTCAAGAACCGGCGATGGTTCGCGGCCAAGGACAAGGCGATCGTGTTCTCGCGCATCGCCTACGCGGCGGCGCTGCCGAGCCCGGAGGGCGACCTGCTGCTGACCGAGGTTCGGGTCGAGCTGGGCGTTAGCGGCGATCAGGTCGAGCGCTACCTGCTGCCGCTGGGCATCGCCTGGGAAGCGGACGATCTGCCTGCCCTGCCCCAGCAACTGGCTCTGGCCAAGGTGCGCCGCGGACGCAATGTGGGGTTCCTGACCGATGGGTTCGCGGTCGAGATCCTCGCCGACCGGGTGCTGTCGCCGATGCGTGCGGGAGCACGCGTGCAGACCCGCGACGGCGAGATCCGCTTCGATGGCACCGATCGCCTCCGTGAACTGCATCTGCCCCAGGACGCGTCGGTCCGCTGGCTGGCCGCCGAACAGTCCAACAGCTCGCTGGTGATCGGTGAAGCCGCGGTCCTCAAGCTGGTGCGACGCATCGTTCCGGGCATCAACCCGGAAGCGGAGATGGGCCGCAGGCTCACCGAACTGGGCTACCCCAACATCGCGCCGCTGCTGGGAGAGGTCGTGCGCGTGGATTCGCGCGGAGAGCCGGCCACCTTGATGATGCTGCAGGGATTCCTGCGCAACCAGGGCGACGCATGGCGCTGGACGCTCGATTACCTGCACCGCTCGCTGGACGACTACCGTGTAGCAGGAACCGACGTGGAGGAAGCACAGGAACTGCTCGGAGGTTACGACGCGTTCGCACTGACCTCCGGCACGCGGCTGGCGCAACTGCACCAGGCGCTCGCCGAGCCGACCGGCGACCCGGCGTTCGCACCTTCGACCGCAGGTCCCCAGGAGGCTGATGCCTGGGTCCTGGGCGCACGTGAACAGTTGGATCGTGCTTTCGCCGCGCTCGAGGCCCTGCCCGGCGACGCGGATGCCGCCGCGGACGCGCAGCGGCTGTTCTCACTGCGCCCGCGCATCGATGCCCTGCTCCGCCGCCTGGCCGGATTCGCGCCGGGGGCGCTGATGACCCGGATCCATGGCGACCTGCACCTCGGACAAATGCTGGTGGTGCAGGACGACGTCTACTTCATCGACTTCGAAGGCGAGCCCGCACGACCGCTGGAGCAGCGTCGTGCGAAGACCAGCCCGCTGCGTGATGTCGCCGGCTTCCTGCGCTCGTCCGACTACGCGACCGCCGTGCTGCTGCGTGGCGACGATGCACTGACTCCGGTCGAGGACGAACGTGCCGTGGAGTTCCTCCAAAAGCACCGCGAACGTGCCCACCAGTGCTTCCTCGCCGGGTACCGCGAGGTGCTGCGCCAGGCGCCGCGACCCTGGGCCGGAGAAAACGCAGTCGAGCCGCTGATCGATCTGTTCCTGATCGAGAAGGCGGCGTACGAAATCGCCTACGAGGCGGCGAACCGCCCGAGCTGGATTGGCGTGCCTGCGCGCGGCCTGGCCGATCTGCTGGAGCGCCTGCTTGCAACGGAGACATCGGATGGCTGAGAGCCAGAACACCACCAGTAACGACAGCTCCAACACGCTGCTGCCACCTGGCGAGATCCGCCGCGCGCTGGCACAGGCACGGCTCGGCGATCCATTCTCGGTGCTCGGGCCGCACCGCATTGATGGCGTGCGTGCACTGCGCGCCTGGGTGCCCGAGGCGACGCAGGTCGAAGCGGTCCCCGCCGCCGGCGGCCCGCCGCTGCCGCTGGAGCCAACCGACACGCCGGGCTTGTTCGCAGGCGCGATCGACGAGGGCGCATACACGCTGAGGGTCCGGTCCGACCACGGCGTCGAGGAAATCGCCGACCCCTACGCATTCGGAATGCTGCTGGGCGATGTCGACCTGCACCTGATCAGCGAGGGCACCCATCTGCGGCTGGCCGACGCGCTCGGTTCGCACCCGCATACCATCAATGGCATCGAAGGCGCGCGCTTCGCGGTCTGGGCGCCCAATGCGGCCCGCGTCTCGGTGGTGGGCGACTTCAACGACTGGGACGGCCGCCGGCACCCGATGCGACTGAGGCCGTCGGCCGGGGTCTGGGAAATCTTCCTGCCTGGCGTCGGTCCCGGTGCGCACTACAAATACGAGATTCTCGCTGCAGACGGCACCGTGCTGCCGCTGAAAGCCGATCCCGTGGCGCGGGCGACGGAATGCCCCCCGGCCACTGCATCCGTCGTGCCGCACGAGCAGCCATTCGTGTGGACGGATGCGCAGTGGATGGCCGATCGCGGCCGTCGGCAAAGTCCGCAGGCGCCGCTGTCTATCTACGAAGTCCACCTGGGTTCGTGGCTGCGGCACGACGACGGCAGCATGCTCGACTGGGACGAACTCTCCAATCGCCTGATCCCTTACGTTTCGGGAATGGGCTTCACCCACATCGAACTGCTGCCGATCACCGAACATCCCTTCAGCGGCTCATGGGGCTACCAGCCGCTCGGGCTGTTCGCTCCCACCGCAAGGCATGGCTCGCCTGACGGCTTCGCGCGCTTCGTCGACCAGTGCCATCGCGATGGCATCGGCGTGTTGCTGGACTGGGTGCCGGCGCACTTCCCCACCGATGCGCACGGGCTGGCGCGCTTCGACGGGACGCCGCTGTACGAGCACGCCGACCCGCGCGAGGGCTTCCATCACGACTGGAACACGCTGATCTACAACCACGGTCGACGCGAGGTCAGCGGATTCCTGATCGCCAGCGCGATGGAGTGGCTGCAGCGCTTCCACCTCGACGGGCTGCGCGTGGATGCGGTGGCTTCGATGCTGTATCGCGACTACAGCCGTTCGGCGCAGGAGTGGATTCCCAACGTGCACGGCGGTCGCGAGAACTACGAAACGATCGCCTTCCTGCGCAGGCTCAACGATGTGGTTGCGGCCGAGTGCCCCGGCGCCATGGTCATCGCCGAGGAGTCGACCGCCTGGCCCGGCGTGACGGCTCCCGTGGACGACGGAGGCCTGGGCTTCTCGTTCAAGTGGAACATGGGCTGGATGCACGACACGCTCGGCTACATGGGCCGGGAGCCCGTCCATCGTGCGTGGCATCACGACGAGATGACGTTCGGGCTGATGTACGCATTTTCCGAAAAGTTCGTGCTGCCGGTTTCCCATGATGAGGTGGTACACGGCAAGCGCTCGCTTCTGGGTCGCATGCCGGGCGACCGCTGGCAGCAGTTCGCCAACCTGCGCAGCTACCTGGCCTTCATGTGGTCGCATCCCGGCAAGAAGCTGCTGTTCATGGGATGCGAGATCGCCCAGGAGCGCGAGTGGAACCACGACGCGCAGATCGCGTGGGAGCACCTGGACGACCCCGACCACCAGGGCGTCGCGCGCCTCGTGCGGCAACTGAATTTTCTCTACAGCGGCACGCCTTCGCTGCACCTGCGCGACGCCGAGCCGGCCGGGTTCGAATGGCTCATCGGCGACGACCGGCGCAACAGCGTGTTCGCGTTCCTGCGCCACGGCGGCGATGCCGATCCACCGCTGCTCGCGGTGCTGAACCTCACGCCGCAACGCCACGACGACTTCCGCATCGGCGTGCCGCGGCCCGGACGCTGGCGCGAAGTCCTCAACACGGATGCGACAGAATACGGGGGGAACGGCGTCGGCAATCTGGGTGCGGCGAGCGCATCCCGTGTCGCCTCGCATGGAAAGTCGCACAGCCTTTCGCTGTCCCTGCCTCCCCTCTCGGTCTTGTACTTTCTGGCGGAGGGCCACTGATGCCGTCGATGCCTGGCCGCATCGAACCGGGAAAGCCCTACCCGCTGGGTGCGCATTGCGATGGCACCGGCACCAATTTCGCGGTGTTCTCCGAGAACGCCACGCAGCTCGAGTTGTGCCTCTTCGCCGCAACGGGACGCCGGCAGATCGCCCGCTACATGCTTCCAGAGTGCACGGACGGCATCTGGCACGGATACCTGCCGACCATCCGCGGCGGGCAGCTCTACGGCTATCGGGCGCATGGTCCGTACGCGCCGGAAGAGGGTCACCGGTTCAATCCGCACAAGCTGCTGGTCGACCCCTACGCGCGGATGCTCTACGGACAGGTGCTCTGGACCGATGCGCTGCACAGCTACCGCCTGAACTCCCCGCGTGCCGACCTTTCGTTCGATCGGCGCGACAGTGCGGCCGCCGTGCCCAAGTCGATGGTGGTCGACGACCACTTCCGCTGGCGCGGCGAACGCAAGCCGGACGTGCCCTGGAGCCAGACCGTCATCTACGAGGCCCACCTCAAGGGCCTGACACAGCGCCTGGAGCATCTGAATCCCAACGAGCGCGGCACCTTTGCCGCGCTCGCCGATCCCCGGGTGATCGACCATCTGCTGCGAGTGGGCGTGACCACCGTGGAGCTGATGCCGATCCAGGCGTTCGTGCAGGACCGGCGACTGGTGGAGATGAAGCTGCGCAATTACTGGGGATACAACACCCTGTGCTTCTTCGCACCGGAGGCCAGCTACGTCCAGGAGCGCAACCTCCACGAGATCCGCCACGCCGTGCAGGCACTGCATCAGGCCGGCATCGAAATCATCCTTGACGTCGCCTACAACCACACGTGCGAAGGGAACGAACTCGGGCCGACGCTTTCATTCCGCGGACTCGACAACGCCAGCTACTACCGCCTGATGCCAGACAACCCGCGCCATTACATCAACGACACCGGCTGCGGCAACACCGTCAACAGTGCTCATCCCCGCGTGCTGCAGATGATCACCGACTCGCTGCGCTACTGGGTCGAGGAGTTCCATGTCGACGGGTTCCGCTTCGACCTGGGGGTCTCCCTGGGGCGCGAAGCACATGGCTTCGACCCGAATTCCGGGCTGTTCGATGCCATTCGCCAGGACCCCGTGCTCACCCAGGTGAAGCTTGTCTCCGAGCCGTGGGACCTTGGCCCGGGCGGGTATCAGCTGGGCCATCATCCACCGGGCTTTTCGGAATGGAACGGCCGCTTTCGCGACGACGTCAGGCGCTTCTGGAAAGGCGATCCGGGGCAGCGCGGCGTCCTGGCGGACTGCCTGCAGGCGTCGGCGGAGATGTTCGACTACGGCTGCCGACGGCCCTGGGCATCGATCAACTTCATCACCGCCCATGATGGCTTCACGCTGGAGGATCTCGTCAGCTACAACCGCAAGCACAACGAGGCCAACGGCGAGCACAACCGCGACGGCCACGATGACAACGCGAGCTACAACCGGGGCCTGGAAGGCCCGACGGACGACCCTGCGATCGTCGCCCACCGCGACGGCGTCAAGCGCGCGATGATGGCGACGCTGATGCTTTCCCATGGCACGCCCATGCTGCTGGCGGGCGATGAGTTCGGTCGCAGCCAGGGCGGCAACAACAACGCGTATTGCCAGGACAACGAGATCTCCTGGCTCGACTGGTCGCTGCTGGATACGGCGCGATCGCGCGAAATGCTGGCGTTCACCGCACGGCTCGCAGCGTTGCGCAAGGCGCACTTCACCCTGCGCATGCCGCACTTCTGCCACGGCGAGCGAATGCCGCTGCCGGGCGTACCGGACCTGAGCTGGTACGACGAGCAGGCCGCGCCGATGATGCCCGACGCCTGGGACTACCCCGAAGGTCGCCTGCTGATGGTCCGGCGCGCCGGAGTTTCCGATGGACAAACCGAGGTCAGCCTGCTGCTGATCAACGGAAGCCACAAAGCACACGCGTTCCAGCTGCCAGGCCCCGCGTTGCCGTGGCGACAGATGCTCGACAGCGCCAACCCGCAGGCGGCCGAACGGTCGGTGACCGCAGGCGCGATGTCCGTGGATGCACAGAGCCTGCGTCTACTGATCGCACACCCTGCGCAGGAACCCGCATGAACGAGGCGATTGCCGCCAACTGTTTTGTGCACGAGTTTCCATTCGGCGCCGAGCCGAGCGGCGGACAGGTGCGCTTCCGGGTGTGGGCCCCGAGCTGCCGCAGCCTGTCGGTCAGCGTCGAAGACGACCTGGTGCCGATGGACCCTTCCGACGGGGGCTGGTTCAGCGCACAGGTGGATTGCCGCGCGGGCGCGCGCTATCGCTACGTCCTCCCCGATGGCAGCGCGCTGGCCGACCCGGCTTCGCGTGCGCAGGAGGACGGCGTCGCGGGCCCAAGCATCGTCGGGGATCCCTGCCACTACTCGTGGCAACACCCCGAATGGCGCGGCCGGCCGTGGCACGAGGCGGTCCTCTACGAGTTGCACGTGGGCGCATTCGGAGGGTTCAGCGGTGTCACGTCGCGACTTGCCGAACTGGCCGAGCTGGGGATTACAGCGATACAGCTGATGCCGATCGCGCAGTTCCCCGGTGCCCGCAACTGGGGCTATGACGGCGTGCTGCCCTACGCGCCCGCAGCGAGCTACGGTACGCCGGACCAGCTCAAGAAGCTGGTCGATACCGCGCACGGGCTGGGCCTGTCGGTGCTGCTGGACGTCGTCTACAACCACTTCGGCCCCGACGGCAACGTCATGCCACAGCTCGCGGCGCCGTTCTTTCGCGACGACGTGCATACACCCTGGGGTCCGGCCATCGATTTCCGCAAGCGTCAGGTGCGCGACTTCTTCACGCACAACGCCCTGTACTGGCTGATGGAATACCGCTTCGACGGGCTGCGCCTGGATGCGATCCATGCCATCACCGAACGCGACTGGCTGCAGGAGATGGCTGCGGCCATCCGCGCAGGCGTCGAGCCCGAACGCCACGTCCACCTGATTCTGGAAAACGAAAACAACGACGCTGCCCTGCTCGAACAGGGCTTCGATGCCCAATGGAACGACGACGCCCACCACGTCATGCATGTGCTGCTGACCGGCGAGCACGATGCCTACTACGCCGACTATGCCGACGACCCCACCACCGGCCTGGCGCGCTGGCTGGCGGACGGTTTCGTCTTCCAGGGCCAGCCATGCGGTCACCGCGACGGCGCGGCGCGCGGCCAGCCAAGCGGGCACCTGCGGACGACCGCGCTCGTCAACTGCCTGCAGAACCACGATCAGGTCGGCAACCGCGCCATGGGCGAGCGCCTCAGCGTGCTGGCCGACCCGCAGGCGCTGCGCGCGGCGACCGCACTGCTGCTGCTCACGCCGCAGATCCCGATGCTGTTCATGGGCGAGGAGTGGAACTCGCGCCGTCCCTTCCTGTACTTCACCGATCACCACGACGAACTCGCCGATGCGGTGCGCGAAGGGCGGCGGCTGGAATTCGCGCGCTTCCCGGCCTTTGCCGATCCGCAGCGCCGCAAGGCCATCCCCGACCCAAACGACGTACAGACATTCAAGGACTCCGAGCCGGACTTCGACAAGGCCCGATCGCCTTCCGGCACAGCGCACCGAACCTGGGTGAAGCAGCTCCTGGACATCCGGCGGAAAGGCATCGCCCCGCAGGTGGCCGCGGCACGATCATCCGGGGTTGATGTGCTCGGCGTCGGCGCCGTCCACGCGCGTTGGCGCATGAGCGACGGCAGCGAGCTGTCGATCCTGGTGAACCTGGGTGATTCGACCGCAACGCATGAGCCTGTCGACGCATCGGTGGCGTTGTTTGCGACCACCCAAGAGGCGCTTGACGCGGCGGCCGAAGGCAAACTACACGCACACTCGCTGCTCGCGTTTTCTTCGCCGGCAGGGGTCGCACCGCATTCCGCAGATCAGGCCACGCGATGAACGATGCAGATATCGTCGCCCTGGCGCATCGCGCGGGGATCGCACCGAAGTGGGAGGATTTCCGCGGGCGGACGCAGGAAGTCACGCCCGACACTCTGCGCCGGCTGCTCGACGCACTCGACCTGCCCTGCGACAGCCCGGCACAGCTTGCCGAGAGCATCGCCAGACTTCAGGAGGTGGAGCGCCCCGGATTCCTTCCCGCGCTGATTACCGCCACCTGCGCCCAGCCCATAGCCCTGCCAGCCACAGCGGTACGCACCGGCGCCACCTTCCGGATCACCCAGGAGGACGGTCGGCAGTGGGACGGAAGGCTCACCGACTACTGCGTGCGGCCCGCGCTTCCGGCACTGGTGACGCCCGGCTATCACCGGCTGCAGATCGGTGATCAGACCGCCACCCTCGCGGTCGCGCCGAAGCGCTGCACCACCGCATTGGATCTGCACGGCGACGCGCCTGGCCTGCCCTGGGGGCTGGCGGCGCAGATCTACGGATTGCGGACGCCCGGAGACGGAGGAATCGGAACCTACGGTGCGCTGGGACAGCTCGCGACACGCACCGCCCGCGACGGTGCAGCAGCGCTGGCGATGAGCCCGGTGCACGCGATGTTCTCCGCCGAGCCCGCCCACTGCAGCCCCTATTCGCCCTCCAGTCGCCTGCTGCTCAATGTGATGCACATCGATCCCGCAGAGGTGTTCGGGGATGCAGCCAATGCGGCGCGGGAGTCGCTGGGGTTGGGCACCACCATGGCCCGATTGGAGGCGCAGACGCTGATCGACTGGGGCACCGCCGGCCGATCCAGGCTGGCGCTGCTGCGTCACCTGTACGAAACGAGCCTGGACAGGGATCCACGGCTGATGCAGGCGCTGAAGAGTTTTCGTGCGCAGCGCGGAACCGCACTGGAAGAGCACGCCCGTTTCGAGGCGCTGCACGCGCACTTCCATCCCCAGGGCGTCTGGAGCTGGCGCGAATGGCCGCGGGAGTACCGGCACCCTTCGAATGCAGCCGTGGATCGGTTCGCGCGGGAGCACGCCCACGAGGTGCGCTTCCACGCTTTCCTGCAATGGCTGGCCGCGCGCGGTCTCGCGCGGGCCCAGGACGACGCGCGGCAGGCCGGCATGGCCATCGGCCTGATCGCCGACCTGGCCATCGGCACGGATCCCAACGGCAGCCAGGCGTGGTCCCGTCAGCACGAGATGCTCAACGGGCTGTCGATCGGCGCTCCTCCGGACGCGCTGGCCGCGCAGGGACAGAACTGGGGCTTGGCCACCCTGTCGCCGACCGCGATGCGCGACACCGGTTTCAGCGCGTTCATCGAACTGCTGCGGGCATCGATGGCGTATGCGGGCGGTATACGGATCGACCACATCATGGGGTTGATGCGGCTGTGGCTGGTGCCGCAGGGAGGATCGCCGCTCGACGGTGCCTATCTGGCCTATCCCAGGCAGGACCTGATGCGCCTGCTGGCGCTGGAGTCCTGGCGTCACGGCTGCATGGTAGTAGGCGAAGACCTCGGCACGGTCCCTGAGGGCTTCCGGAAAACGCTGGCCGATGTCGGGATGCTCGGGTTGAACGTGCTCTGGTTCGAGCGAGACGACGACGGCGACTTCCTTTCGCGCGAGCAATGGCGACGCGAGGCGGTGGCGATGACCACGACCCACGACCTGCCCACGACCGCTGGCTGGTGGCTGGGGAGCGACATCGAAGTCCGGGCGAAATTGGGGCAGATCGATTCCGATGCGGAACTGCGCAGCCAGGTACAGGACCGCGAACGCGATCGGGATGCGATCTGGAAAACCGTGCATGCGGACGTCGATCCCGCCCCGCCGCAGCCGGGCAACGGGGCAACCGCACCGTTCGTCGAGGCAGCGATCCGGCACGTCGGCTGCACACCCTCCGCGCTGGCGCTGGTCCCCCTGGAAGATGCACTGGGAATCACCGATGCACCCAACGTTCCCGGGACCACCGATGAGCATCCCAACTGGCGGCGGCGGATGCCTGCGGATATGGATACGCTGCTGGATGCGGCGCCGACCCGGCGAAACCTGGATGCGCTCGATCGGGCGCGCGGACCGCAGGAATGAGCACGGTGCCCTGTCCGCCGAGAGCCACGGTCCGGCTGCAGCTGTGCAGGGACTTCACGCTGGACCATGCGCGCGCGACCGTGCCCTATCACTGCGCGCTGGGCATCAGCCATTTCTACCTGTCGCCGCTACTGGCCGCGCGTGCGGGTTCCACACATGGCTACGACGTCATCGACCCCGGCCGCCTGGACCCTCACCGCGGCGACCTCGCATCCCTGCAAAAGCTGGTAGCCGAACTGCGCGCCCACGGCATGGGCCTGATCCTCGACATCGTTCCCAACCACATGGCCGCGAGCGTCGAGAACCCCTGGTGGCGCGACCTGCTGGAGTGGGGCCGCGCCAGCCGCTACCAGCGGCACTTCGACATCGACTGGGAGTCACCCGACCCGGAACTGCACGGACGCGTCCTGCTGCCGACGCTGGGTCGGCCGCTGGCCGCCCTGCTTGCCGACTCGCAGGTGCGGCTTGAACCGGACGACGGCGACGGGCGCATCCATGTAGCCGTCGGCGGTCAGCGGTTTCCGTTGGCGGCAAGCAGGTATCGGCACGTGTTGGCTTCCGACGCGCTGGCAAACGTCGCAGCGCGCTTCGCGTCGGCCTCACCGGGCGCGGGATTCGAGCGAGCACTGAAGTCCCTGCGCGAATGCCTGCACACGCGCGATGGCCGCGCCCAAGTGGAGTCCTGCTTCGATGTTCGGTTTTCGCCGACGACCGCTGAAGGCCGCGAGCGGCTCGAAGCCCTGCTCGCGTCGCAGCCGTATCTGCTCGTGCCGTGGCAGGAAGCCTGGCAGCGGATCAATTGGCGGCGATTCTTCGACATCAATGATCTCGTCGCGATCCGCCCCGATCGCCCCGAAGTATTCGACGACGTGCATCGTTTGGTGCTGGATCTGTACGCACAGGGCCTCATCGATGGCGTTCGGATCGACCACATCGACGGACTGATCGACCCCGCAGGCTACTGTCGGCACCTGCGCCACGCATTGGCCGAGCGCGAAGCTGCCCGCCCGGAAGATGCCCCCGGCGGCCCCGCGTACCTTGTCGTCGAGAAAATTCTGTCCGCCGGCGAGACCCTGCGCCCCGAGTGGCCGGTCGACGGCACAACGGGCTATGAGTTCATGGACCAGGTTGCCGCCGTGCTGCACGACCCTGCCGGAACCGCACCGCTGGACCGGCTCTGGCGCCAGGTCTCCAGCGGCGAAAGCTATGAGGACCTGGCGCTCTCGGCGAGGCGGCGGATGCTGGTGGAGAATTTCGCCGCCGACCTCGACGCCTGCGTCCGCGCGCTGCGGGATCTCGCCCTGGTGTCTCGCGTCGAGGTGGCCGGCGATGACCTGCGTGCGGCACTGGCGGAACTGGTCGTGCATTTCCCGGTCTACCGCACCTATGCCCGGCCCGGCACGGTGGACCCACTCGATGCACAGGTACTCGCCAACGCAGCGCTGGCGGCGCGCGCCGCAGGGAACTCCGACCCTTCGTGGCTCGCGCTGCTGCAGGATTGGCTTTCGGGCGACCCGCCAGCCGACGCTTGCCGGGAGGCGGCACTGGCCATCGAGCGCTTCCAGCGCCTGACCCCGCCGGTTGCCGCCAAGGCCATCGAGGACACCACGTTCTACCGGTATGGCCGGCTGCTCTCGCGAAACGAGGTCGGCGCCGAACCGGACCATCTTGCGTTGTCGGTGAATGCATTCCATGCGGCCTGCGCCCGACGCGCAAGCGACACGCCGGACACGCTGCTGGCCACCGCCACGCACGACCACAAGCGCGGTGAGGACGCGCGCGCGCGGCTGGCGGTGCTCAGCGAAACACCTCGCGAGTGGGCGGCGCACGTGCGCGAATGGCAGGCGCTCAACGCCGGCGTCCGCAGCATCATCGATGACGCCCCCGCGCCCTCGCCCGACGATGAGGCGACGCTTTACCAGAGCCTCGTCGGTGCGTGGCCGGCCATGTGCGGCCAGCCGCTGGATGCCGACGCCCTGAATCCATTCGCCGAAAGAATGGTCCAGTGGCAGCGCAAGGCCCTGCGGGAGGCGAAGTGCCGTTCGTCGTGGACCGATTCGAACGAGCCCTACGAGGCCGCCTGCGAGCAGTTCCTGCGCAGTTGCCTGTCGCCGGACTCGGTGTTCGTGGCGCGGATGTCGACGTTCGTCGCCGGCATCGCCGCCGCGGGAGCACTCAACGGTCTCGCGCAGGCGCTGTTGCGAATGACCACCCCCGGCGTGCCTGACCTGTATCAGGGGACGGAGCTGTGGGACTTCTCCCTGGTCGATCCGGACAACCGCAGCCCTGTCGACTACGGCGTTCGGCAGTCGGCACTTGCGACCGGCGATCCATGGCCGGACCTGATCGCGCAGTGGCATGACGGCCGGTTGAAGCAGCACCTGATTTCGCGTGTCCTTTCTGCGCGAAGGGAACTGCCCGAACTATTCGCCAGGGGGACTTACCGGGCGTTGGAGTTGCACGGCGCGCGCAGAGCGCACGTGATCGCTTTCACCCGCGAACACGAATCGCGCGCCGCCATCGTGGTCGTGCCGCGACTGTCATGGGCGTTGCTGGGTGAAACGCGGACTCCTCGCGTGCCGCCCGATTGCTGGGGCGACACGGCGCTGGAGCTGACCGACGAATGGCGTGACGTCATCGCCGACCGCTCGCGACGCTTCGGCGGAAAGGCGCTGCTGACGGACATCCTGGATCCGGGGCCGGTTGCATTGCTGATCCGCTGACGCGGTCCGTGGGTGCAGTGTCAGGCATTCGTTTCGGTCTGCGGATCATCCTCACCGCGAAGATGCGGTTCGTGCGCCAGCGGCTGCTCCAGCGAGTCTCCCAGGGTGTCCTCCACGTACAGCATCCGCACCAGCACCATGCCCACCGCCAGCAGCGGCGTGGCCAGCAGCACGCCCAGCATGCCCATCAGGCTCGCCATCAGGATCTGCGAGACCACCGTGAGTGCCGACGGCAGGCTGACCGTCTTCTCGAAGATGATCGGCATCAGCAGGTTGCCTTCCAGGTTCTGGATGACCAGGAATGCACCGACCGCCATCAGCCCGGTGGCCGGACTGTGCACGAACGAGACCATCGCAATCGGGATGAGCGCGATCAGCGGGCCAAGGTACGGAATGAAGGTCAGCAATCCGGTGAGCAGCCCCAGGATGAAGGCCAGCGGCACGCCGAGCAGATGCAGCACCAGCCACGTGGACAACCAGAGCACCATCATCGAAATCACTTGCCCCAGCAGCCACCAGCGCAGGGTTTCCCCGACCTTGTCCATCACTTCGGCCGCCCGCGCCCGACGCGCTTTCGGGACCAGCCGCATCGATCCTTCCACGTAGAGTTTGGGGTTGTAGGCAAAGAACACGCCGACGAACAACACGATCACGAACGCGGTGATCGCACCGATCACGGTCGCGCCGATGCCGGCAATACGCGACCACAGTTCCTGCGCCTGCTCGGGATTGAACCGGGGCATGTTGTCGAGCGCCCAAGCACCAACGATATTGCGGCGGAGTATTTCCTCCAGTCCCCTGATCGATTCGCTCAACCCGGCTGCGAGAGCCTGGAACTCGGCTATTACGTCCGGACCCACCATCCAGGCCGATCCGCCGAAGAATGCGAGCAACAGCGCCAGCACGAGGGTCAGGGCCCACGTGTCGTTCAAGGGCGTGCGCCGGCTGATGTTGCCGCTGAGGAATCGCAGCAGCACCGCAATCAGCAATGCGGCGAACATCAGCAGCAGCACTTCCATCGCCTGCCACAGCACCAGCACCAGCAGCACCGTGATGATCACCACGGCAGTGACCGTGAAAGCCGTTCGCGTGAGACTGGGCACCGGGGGTTGCGGCATCTCGCCGTCTGTCATCGCGTCTGCCCTGGCTGTCGGATCGTGCGTGCGGCAGGCGCCGACGGTCACGTGTCGGCCACATTGGGATGCCTTGCCCTGCCCGTCGACCGGGTGCGGCCCACCTGCCGTTCACTGTCGGCCAACGCGGCACCCGCGACGTCGAGGCCAGGAGTTCATGGGAGACAGCGGTGTACCACGCCTGTTTCCACGTCATCGGCGCAGTGGCGTCCGTATCATCGGAGCGATGATCGTGATGGCCTCTCCCCCGCTCCATCCGCGTGCCTCCGGGGCCGCTCTCCGCTTCGGAGTGCTCGCTACTCTCTTGCTGAGCCCGTGGCTGCCGGTGAATGGCGCCATGGCGCAGTCATCCGGGACGAAAGCCGCACCACTGCTGGATCCGGTGGTGGTCACTGCCACCCGCACCGCCGATGACCCACTCTCCGTGCCCGCGGCCGTGGACGTGATCCGAGCCCGCGAGCTGCATCGTGCCCAACCGCTGATCAACCTGTCCGAATCCCTGCAGCGGATTCCCGGCGTGGTCGCGCGCGACCGCCAGAATCATGCGCAGGACCTGCAGATATCGATCCGCGGCTTCGGCGCCCGCTCCACGTTCGGCGTTCGCGGTGTGCGCCTCTACACCGACGGCATTCCTGCGACCATGCCCGACGGGCAAGGACAGGTGTCGCATTTCTCGCTGGACTCCGCCGATCGGATCGAGGTGCTGCGGGGTCCGTTCTCGGCCCTTTACGGCAACGGCTCGGGTGGCGTGATCGAGCTGTTCAGCGCCGATCCGCCGTCATGGCACGAGATCGAGGCGGGCCACGTCGCCGGCAGCTACGGACTGCACAAGAGCATCCTGTCGCTGCGCGGGCCGCTGAGTGCGGGCGGTCCCGGGTTCCGCCTCGACGCGGCCACGATGGACACCGACGGCTATCGCGAGCACAGCGCCGCACAACTCGACACCGCCCAGTTTTCGCTCAAGGGAACTGCGGGAGACACCCGCTATTTCCTGCTGCTCAACGCGCTGGACCTCAAGGCCGAGGACCCGCAGGGGCTGACCGCCGCCGAACTCGATGGCGATCGCCGTGCGGCGAGCCCGGCTTCGGTCCTGTTCGACTCACGCAAGACCGTCCGGCAGGACCAGGTTGGCGCACGCGTCGAGCACGACCTGACCAGTTCGCAGCGTGTGCTTCTGACCGGCTACCGCGGCAACCGGAAGACCATGCAGGTGCTGACGGTGCCGGTGTTCGTCCAGGCAAGCCCGACCAGCGGCGGCGGTGTCATCGATCTTGATCGTGACTACCACGGCATCGACGCACGTTGGCAATGGAGCTTGGGTGGTCCCGCCAGCCCGGTAACGCTCACGGCCGGCGCGCAGCACGAAGTGTCCGACGAGGCGCGATTGGGTTTCGAAAACTTCATCGGCGACCGCGTCGGCATCGTGGGCGCGCTGCGTCGCTACGAGCAGAACCGTGTGAGCAGCTTCGACCAATACCTGCAGCTCGACTGGAAGCCGCACGAGCAATGGCGCATCAACGCCGGTGTGCGTCGCAGCGAAGTGCGATTCACCTCCGATGACCGCTACATCGCTCCCGGCAATCCCGACGACAGCGGACGATTGAGCTTCAGCCGCACATCTCCGGTGATCGGCGTGCTGTATCGCGCGTCCCCGACCCTGAGCCTCTACGCCAATTTGGGCGAAGGTTTTGAAACACCGACGTCGGCTGAACTGGCGTATCGCGACGACGGACTCAGCAAATTCAACGACCGGTTGAAACCGGCCCGCAGCACGAATCATGAAATCGGCCTGCGCGGCCGAACCGAAAGCCAGCGCTATTCGGCCGCGCTGTTCCACAGCCGCACCGAGGATGAACTGGTCGTCGTGTCGAATCGTGGCGGACGCAGCGTCTTTGGGAATGCGGGACTCTCCAGACGCCGCGGCGCGGAACTGGCGTTGCAGGGCATGCTCTCCCAAGGCTGGGATTACGCGCTCTCCTACACATTCCTGGATGCGCGTTACCTGCGCGACTTCGCGGTATGCGCGTCGCCGCCATGTTTGCAGAGTGACCTTCTGATCGAGGCAGGCCGCCAGATCCCGGGCCTGTCGCGGCACATGGCTTGGGGCGAAATCCGATGGAAGCCCATCGAAGGATTCGATCTCGCCCTCGAAAGCCGCGTGGTCGACCGTGTATTTGCCAGCGACAGCAACGACGCGGCCGCGCCCGGCTACGCGCTCTTCGATCTCAGCGCGGAACGGCGCATGGAGATCGCAGGGCTGCAGTGGCGCGCGTTCGCGAGGCTCAACAACCTGTTCGATCGCGACGTCATCGGCTCGGTGATCGTCAATCAGGGCAACGGACGCTTCTTCGAACCGCACCCGGGACGCAACTGGACCGTCGGGCTGTATGCGACCCGTGCATTCGGAGAATCGCCACGCTGAGCGATACCGGATGCGGGCTGCTCAGGCGCTCGCCATCGCCTCGCAGCTTTCCGCGCATTGCCTGCACATGCATGCGCAGCGTTCCATCTCTGGATCATCCATCCGCTCGCAGGACTCCGCGCACCTCCGGCATATCTCCGCACAGGCGCCGCAGGTTACCGTGTGCGCCTTCGAGCCGAGCAGCATCGCGTCGGCGCAAGTCCGGCACATGTCGGCGCACCCCATCAGCAAAGTGATGTGCTCCGCTTCGGCATGCTTTCCGCCCTTGTCGAGACAGTAATTGATCGTCTCCAGGCAGATAGCATGGCAGCGCGTGCAGTTGTCGATGCACTCGTTCATCGCCTGTGTGCGGTGTTCGGCGGTGTGGTGGGTCATTGCTGGTCCTCCTTCATCAGGCAGAATATCGGGCGCCCGTTCAGCGCCTCTGCAGCACCATGGAACCTTCGGCATTGAGTCGCGGTGAACGTGGCGGCGCAGTGCGGCGTAGGGGCCGACCGTCACCGCTTTTCTGCCGGCCGGTAGTTAATGTTGAAAACGCATCCACGGAGACTGGCCATGTCGATACGGTCCAAAGCAAAGCGCGATGCACAGAAGAAGAAAGCCGCGCGTGATCCGCGTGATCGGCGCGACCCCGCAGCACGACCCGCCATAGAGCCTCATGCGGAGCTTCGCGATGAGCACGGCAAGCTGCTCGGCGGCATCGCCCGCAAGGACGAAGAATGGGTACTGGGGCTGGACGGACAGATCGTTGGAGGCTCGCCCAGCGCTGCGACGATCCTGACGATGCTCAAGCGCGCAGCCTCCATGCAGGAGCGCGCAGGCAACCAGATCGTGCTGAAGATCTCCAAGGCCCTGCGCGAAGCGGCCGACGAAGAAGCGCGCGCCCAGGGCATGACCCTGGAGCAGTTCGAATCGCAACTCGATCAGAGCCTTCGCGAAACCGGAGCGGGCACCAGCGGTGAAGGCAACTCGCCCTCGCTTGCCCGGCACTGATGGCGCAGGTTCCGCAGTTCGCTCGGCCAACCCGCCGCGGCAGCTGGGTTTCGGCACCAGTCAGGTCAGCGGGTACATTGCCAGAGCACCAACAAACGAAAGACGCCGTGCAAGCACACGGCATCTTTTTTTCGTTATGCCAGCTTGATCAGCCGCAGCAGTAACACGTCAATGGCTCGCCCGGACCGCCGGGGCCCAGGTTGCCACCAAACCCTTCGCATTCGGCTATGCATGCGATGTCGTTGCAACTTTGATATTGCGTACCCGGGTTGCTGCCCTCGGTCGCGATGGCCTGTGCTGCGCCGAAACTCATCGCCGCGACAAACACCGCCGTCGCGATCATCGAGCGGAACGATACTGTTCGTGCCTTCATGTCGAACTCCTGAATAATCCGGTTGATTTCATCCTGATATCACCGGGCACCGATAGCGCCAGCCATCCATGGCTGGCGCATTGAGTCAAGAACCAATTCGGCGCGAGACGATCGAACAGCGGCCCATCATTGGACATCGTCTCGTAGCAGGTGCTCGCAGCGAGACCGCGACTCGCCGCCCATGTGGCCAACGTCGGCAGCAACCGCGCATCCCCCGCCCCGCGAATCGGTGCCGGTCAACGCCTGCGCCGTTCCGAAGCCCGTCGCACCGGCGAGCGCCGCAGGTAACAATGGGTGCGCAGATCCTCGTCGTCTCGTGCCCACGTGGAACTCCCTTCAACTGGCTGTCTGCCGCTTTGAGGACGGATCCTTCCTGCGCAGCTCGACAATTAGCTCGGAAGCCTGCTCTCTGGTATTGAAGACGCCCTGCACGGTATGTCGAACGCGACCGTTGCCATCGATGGCAAGCAGGGTCGGAACACTGCGGGCGCGGTACATTGCGAGACTGCGCGTCTCACTCAAGGTCACCACGGGAAAATCGAACTTGTGGCTTGCCACGAACGCCTTCGCCTGTGCTTCCTCGCAGTCGCATACACCAATGAAGTCGACCCGGTCACCGAACTCCTCGCGCAGCGCATGCGCCGTCTCCACAACCGTCGGCGCGGAGGCCCGGCAGTAGGGGCACACGTGGTTGAAGAAGAAGAGAACCTGCCGGTCACCTGCAGGCATGCCAAGCTGGTGTTTGGCCCCATCGAGCCCAACCGTGTCGACAACCGGTACATACATTCCGGGATAGGCATATTTGACGCGATCGGTCAGCCAGTCGCGGTCAGAACGCAGCCCGCGATTTTGCCAGGCCAGCAAGACAATCAACGCACTGACTGCGATCAATGCAATCCATGTCACAACGGAACGCCACATCCCAGTAGCCTCGTCAACGCGAATCTGGATACTGGAGGCGATGCAGCGCTCCGGTCAATCCTTCCCCGGTTATTCGTGCGGTAATCACCCTCGAAATGTGAGCTCGCTCAATTGTGCTGCTGCAGCATTCAACGCTGGAGTTCCGGATTCTTGACCGGAAGACCCATCAATGCTGGCATTTCGATCCGTTTTCGCTCCTTTCTGTCGGGTTTCCCGTCAACCAGCGCCGCGACGATCCTGGCCCACGCTCACGCGCGCAGCCTCCATGCGCAGGCAATCAGATCGTGCTGAAGTTCTCCAGGACCGTGCGCGAAGCCGGCGACGAAGAAGCGCGCACCCAGGGCATAGCCTGGAGCAGTTCGAATCCAACTGGACCAGAGCCTTCGGCGAAACCGCGACAGGAGATGCAGGCGACGGCTATTCGCCCTCGCCTGCCCCGGCACTACGGCGCACAACGCTGGCCTGTCTGCGAGAATGCGGCACGCAAAACTTCAACTGAGCCGACTCGCATCGCGCCCAACGGGATGCGCAAGAGACAGCCCACGCAACAACGAAGCAAGAGGCAGGTTCCGCCTGAGATGAAGTTCAGTCTTCTGCTGGCTTGCGCTCAACGAGACTGATCGTGCTGTTATCGATCGCCCAGAGCGTTCCTCGTGGTGCGGTTGCGACGAATAAAGGCTTTTTGGCCCAAAGGCTCCAGAACACATGGGCCTCCGTAGGAACAGGGTCAAGCAAGTGTCTGATCGCGAGGGCGGCTGCCCGTGGAGCGGTAGGCAGGGAGATACAGGTGCGAGTGAAAGCCCGCTGCGAGACGACATCCGCGCCGTTGACTTCGATGCGGTACGTACCGCCAAACGGAACGGGCCGCCCTGGAGCTGATGCGCCATCTTGGCGTGTGCTACCGCACTGCCTGGCGGATCAAGCACAAGCTGATGCAGGCGATGACCGAGTGCGAGGCAGGGCGCCAGTTGGGTGGCATCGTGCAGATCGACGATGCCTACCTGGGCGGCGAACGCAACGGCGGCAAAGCCGGGCGCGGCTCGGAGAACAAGGTCCCTTTCGTGGTCGCCGTGGAGACCTCTGACGAAGGCCATCCGCGGCAGGTCGTGATCACCCCGCTGTCGGGCTTCACTCGCGTCGCGCTGGCCGAGTGGGCGCAGCACCACCTGCGTCCGGAAACCGATGTCTACAGCGACGGGCTCG
>JALYOF010000077.1 GCA_030857025.1 Pseudomonadota bacterium
ATCTTGCCTTGATGCTCGGTCTCGTCGGCATAGGTCAGCAGCAGATTCTCCAGCGCCGCCTTGCTGCTGCCGTAGCCGCCCCAGAAAGCGCGCGGCTGGCTGCCGACCGATGAGGTGACGCCGACGACGTCGGCACGCTCCGCCCGGCGCAGCATGCCGTCGAACGCCGCGATCAGCGCCTGCGGGGCGATGACGTTGATCGCCAGCACCCGCTCATATTCCTTGCGGTCGAGATGCTCGACCGGCGTCAGGCTGCCGAGCATCGCGGCGTTCAGCACCAAGATGTCCAGCGCTTGCCAGCGCTCTCCGATCGCCGTGGCCAGCTTGGCGACAGACTCGCCGTCGGTCAGGTCGAGCGGCGCGATCGTCGCCGATCCGCCGGCATCGTGGATTCGTGCCTCCACATCTTCCAGCGCCTTGGCGGTGCGGGCGACCAGGATGACGTGGGCGCCCGCTCTTCCAAGCGCCTCGGCCGTCGCCGCGCCGATGCCGCGGCTGGCGCCGGTGACGAGGGCGATTTCACCTTGCATTGGCAATGACATCAGTGCTCCTTGTGTATCCATGTTCTGTGCATGCATGTTTCGAAAACCGGTGCGTCGAACCTCAGACCCGCCAGGCGGCCAGGGCGGCGTCGAGGTCGGACGGCAACCCGAGCGCCCTCGCGTCCACGGACTTGTCGATGCGCCGGATCAGCCCGGCCAGCACTTTGCCGGGACCACACTCACCGATGCGCGTGGTGCCACCAGCCACAAGCGCCTGAACGCTGCGCGTCCACTGCACCGGCAGGTAAAGCTGGCGCACCAGCGCATCGCGTATCGCCACCGGGCCTTCGTGGACCTCGGCGTCGACATTCTGCACCACGGGCAGCAGCGGCGCCTTCCACTCCACCCCGGCCATGGCTTCGGCCAGGCGATTGGCGGCTTCGCGCATCAGCGGCGTGTGTGACGGAACGCTGACGGCAAGCTTCACGATCTTGCGCACACCGTGCTTGGCCAGCGCCGCCATGGCGGCGTCGACCGCCTGCGTGTGACCGCCAATCACCACCTGACCGGGCGAATTGAAATTGGCGGGCACAACGACCTGCTCTCCGGACACCGCAGCGCACACCTGCAGCACCAGCGCATCGTCGGCCCCGATCACTGCCGCCATTGCGCCGGTTCCGGCCGGCGCAGCGCCCTGCATCAACTGCCCGCGCAAGCGCACCAGGCGCGCGCCGTCGTGCACCGACAGGACACCAGCGGCGACCAGCGCGCTGTACTCGCCGAGGCTGTGGCCGGCCAGTTGCGAAGGCACAGCCCCGCCGACGGCCTGCCACACGCGCCACACCGCCACGCCGGCGGCCAACAGTGCAGGCTGGGTGATTTCAGTGCGGTTGAGTTCGTCTTCCGCTCCTGAGTGACTCGCCGCCCAGAGATCGATTCCAGCGCCTTCGCTGGCTTCCTCGAACGTCGCCCTGACCTGCGGGTGCGCATCCGCCATTTCCGCCAGCATCCCTGGCGACTGGGAGCCCTGCCCGGGGAATACGAATGCAAGCTGCGGCGATGTCGAATGCGGTTGCGTCACGCGAAAGCCCGGCAAAACGGAGGCCGCATGATACGAGCGATTGCGCCCGTTCGTCTGTACCGCCGCGTATTGTTGCGTCGTGAGCCGAATTCGGATACGCGAACGTCTTGGCTGGAATGCCGCAGGCGCGCTCGCAAAACCGTCGAAAAAACGACTGGCGAGCGTCCGGCAGACGACGTCGGAAGCCTGCAGGTCCCTGCACCGGCGTCGGGCTCCAGACTCACGCCTGCCTGCAACGAATCATGTGACGCAGGCCTAGTCCCTGCCTGCCTCAATAGCGGATCAGCGCCGATCCCCAGGTGAAGCCGCCGCCAAACGCCTCCAGCAGCAGCAACTGTCCACGCTTCACCTTGCCTGACCGCACCGCCTCATCCAGCGCCAGCGGCACCGATCCCGAGGACGTATTGCCGTGCTTGTCGACCGTCACGATGACCCGGTCCATCGGCATGTCCAGGCGCTTGGCGGTGGCCTCGATGATGCGCAGATTGGCCTGGTGCGGGATCAGCCAATCGATGTCCTGGCTGTCGAGTCCGTTTGCCTCCAGCGTTTCTTCGACCACCGCATCCAGCGCCTTGACGGCATGCTTGAACACGTCGTTACCGGTCATCAGTACCTTGACGCCCGCATTGGGCTCGTCGGGCTTGAAGCCTACCGACACCCCGACCGGGTTCCACAGCAGTTCCTTCTTGCCGCCGTCTGCGTGCAGATGGGTGCTGAGGATGCCGGTCTCGTGGTCCGCCTGCAGCACCACCGCGCCGGCACCGTCGCCGAACAGCACGCAGGTGCCGCGGTCGGACCAGTCGATCATGCGGGTGAGCGTTTCCGCACCGATCACCAGCGCCGTTTTCGCCGCGCCGGAGCGGATGAACTTGTCGGCCACCGTGAGTGCATAGATGAATCCCGAGCACGCGGCATTGACGTCGAAAGCGGGGCAGCCGTTGGCACCGAGCCGGTGCTGCAACAGGCATGCGGTCGAAGGAAATATGATATCGGGCGTGGTCGTGCCGAGCACGATGAGATCGAGATCCTGCGCCAGCACGCCGGCAGCTTCCAACGCGCGTACAGACGCGTGGTAGGCAAGATCGCCGGTCGTCTCGCCCGCGGCAGCGATGTGGCGCTCGCGAATGCCGGTTCGCGCGGCGATCCACTCGTCGCTGGTGTCGACGAACTGAGCCAGATCGGCGTTCGTCAGCACCTTTTCCGGCAGGTAACTACCGGTGCCCGCAATGCGGGAAAAAATACGGTCGCTCATTACCACTCCCGCAGAACCGCCAGACAACATGGCGACGGTGACGACCCGCCGCCATCAGCCGTGGCTGCAGCGGCATGGACCCGGGCCCCGAGCAGCAGCCTGTGGACCCAGGAACGCGCGCCGGCCCTGCCTGCGCGACGATTGTGTCGACGAAGCTTGTTTATTCTTCGTCGGCGACGGCGGACTTGCTGGCAATGACTCGCTTGCCGCGGTAGTAGCCGTCAGCGGTCACGTGGTGGCGGATGTGGGTCTCGCCGGTGGTCGGATCGGTCGACAGCTGCTTGCTGTCGAGCGAGTCGTGGGCACGGCGCATGCCACGCTTGGACGGGGAAACGCGGGACTTCTGGACAGCCATGATCTTGCTCCAATGAAAACTTGTGATAACTGGAAAATGCGCTGGAAACCCCTGGCAATCAGGACGGTTTGCCAGGCTTGTTCTTCAATCCCGCCAACGCCGAGAACGGGTTGGCACTCTGCAATTCGTCTTCTTCAGGCGGCCAGTCGCGCTCCATCGCTTCCGTGCCGGGTGCAACGGCCACCACCGGCACGGCAAGGATCAGTTCGTCCTCCACCAGTTCCACCGCATTCAACATGCCGTCTCCGGGCATCAGCAGTGGCTCGTATCCTTCCGGCAGCGCCGCCTCGTCCGCTTCGTCGCGAATCAATCCGAGCCGCTGCACGATGTTCACCGGGAGCAGGAATCGCTGCAGGCTGCGCTGGCACAGCAGCGGCAGTTCGGCATCGACACGCACTTCCACGTACGGCGTCTTCAGCGAATCGGTGTCGAAATCCAGTGCGAACACCACCTCGCCCTGGGCATCGTGCAAGCTGTCCCGCAGACGCTCCAGCGAAGACAACGGCACCCGCCCCGCCACGCCGCGCCCCGCGACCACCATGCGCCAGGCATCCAGTAGTTCGGGAACCGGCACTTTGGGCGAGTCAGCGGACATGAGCCGGAGAATGTTAGGGATACCGGCATTCACTGTCAAACCACTCGACGCATCGCGCTGTCCACGGCACGATTTGCCGCCCCGCCGCCCTCACGGCAGACTGGGGCCTGATTCGCAGTCAGGTACTCCGTGTCCATACCTCTGCTGGTATCCATTGCTTTGGCCCTGTTGGCCGCCGCCGTCCTCGTGTCGAGCCTGGCGCGCAGCCGGCGCCGCCGTGCCATGAAACAGTTGCTCGATGCGGCCGACGCCATGGAAGCACGGCTGCGAACGGCGCGGCTTGAAATCGAGGCTGTCGTGGGTGACGACATCGAAGACCCCGTCCGCGACGCCCTGCGCGAAATGCTGCGCCAGCGCCTGTGGCTGCGTGAGCATGGACAGGGCGCGACACTGGCCGAGTTGAATGCGGTCCGCAGTTCGATCGACGACGCGCGCAGCCGCATCGATCTGCAGTTGTCGCGCATCGAGCGCGCACGGTCGCCCCCGGGTTGATGCGGAACGCTCCTCTGATCCTGGCCTCGACGTCGATCTACCGGCGCGAGCTGCTGTCGCGCCTGCGGCTGCCTTTCTCATGTCAGCGACCCGGCACCGACGAAGCCGCGTTGCCGGGCGAAACCCCGGTTGCGCTCGTCGAGCGGTTGGCGTTGGAAAAGGCCACGGCCGTCGCCAGGTTGCACCCCGGCGCCTGGATACTGGGTTCAGACCAGGTGGCTGAACTGGACGGCATCGCCCTGGGCAAGCCCGGCGACCCCGTGCGTGCCATGGCCCAACTGCAGTCCATGTCGGGGCGAACCGTGGAGTTCCGTACCGGCGTGTGTCTCCTGGGCGGCAACGGCTGCCGCTGGCAGGCGGTCGACACCACGACGGTGGAGTTTCGCCAGCTGTCGGTCGGCGAAATCAGCCGCTATCTCGCCGCGGAGCAACCCTGGGACTGCGCTGGCAGCTTCAAGGTCGAGGGACTGGGCATCGGCCTTTTCGAGGCGGTGCGATCGGAGGATCCAACGGCGCTGATCGGCCTGCCCCTGATCGCCACGGCACGGCTGCTGCGTCACGCCGGATTCGAAGTTCCCTAGCCACGACCCTACTGCAGATCGATCGGCTGCTCGGACCAGTCCTCGACGCTGCCGTCGCCACCGTGAAGGCGCAAGCCGAGCCAATGTCGACCCGAAGGCAGCCGGGATAGATCGACCCGGGCATCGAAGCCCACGCGTGGATGATTCGGGTCCGTGGAAATCTTCCAGAAGTCGGCGACGCCGGGCGCGGCGCGACCATAGTCTGCCGTGGCGACCGGCATCCCGTCGACCAGCACCTCCACCCGGTCCAGGCCCACACCATCCTTGAACGCCCAGCCGGTGACATCGAACTGGCGTGGCGTGCGCGCGCCGGAGCTGGGCGTGTCCACCCATGCCATGGCAGGTGTCCTGCAATTGCCTTCATGCCGGCCATGGATCTCGAACAGTGCAAAACGCTGTCGGCCATGATCGACATTGATGATGTGCGGTGGCGGCAGCGGCCCAACCATCTCGCAGACCGCGTGGTAGCGGCGCAGCAGATCCTTGTAGCCGACGTCGGTGGTGCCCATCACGAGCAGCACCGGCCAGTCGCCCCAATCACTGCTGCCGTCGACGAGCAATCCCCACAGGCGCAACTGCGGACTGCGGCCGTGCTTGTGGTTGAGTTCGTGGTCCAACACCGCGATCCCGTCGTCCTGAAGGGCGAATCCCAGTTCCGCCCCCAGCTTGAAATTGCCTGCGACGACGCGGGTGCCGGCAGGCATGCCTGCTCGACGCCGCTCCACCGCCTCGGCCAGTTCGTCCCAGCCGGCGAAGTTGGACGGGTACCATTTCGTCGCGGCGCTCCTCGCCCGCAACTCCGGTACCGACACGGCCACGTAATAGCCCAGCAGGGCCAGCAGCCCCACGCCGGCGAGTACCCAGGTCGCACGCCTGAGCCAGCGCGGCCATCCGGCCAGCACCGCAGGCAGCAGCGGCAGCAGCGCCAGATAGCCGGGAAGGGGCCAGTGGAAGCTGACGCGCTCGGTGTCGGCGAAGAAACCAAGGACGAAAAACCCCGCAATCACCAGCACCCCCAGCAGGGCGAAGAAGCGTGCGGACGGCAATGCGCTGCGGCTTCCGCGCCAACCGGCCATCAGCATCGCGGCGAAAAGAAGCGGCGTCACGAGCAGTGCCTGGATGGCGACGAACAGGATTCCCTCGGAGTGGAAGGCCCAGGGGTGCCGGTCCACCAACTGGAACCGCAGGCCTGCATCGGCGTTGTCGAAGTTCCAGACCAGCAGCGGCGCCCAGGCCGCCGCACCGATCGCGATCGCCGTCCACACACGTACATCGCGTAGAGCGCGACGGCCGTCGGGCAACAACAGCAGGGCGACCAGCCCGACACCAACCACGGCGATGAAGCGGTAATGGCTCACGGCACCGATCGACAGTCCGACCGCCAGTTCCAGCGCCGAGGCGGCATCGACCTGGCGCAGCAGCCGCGCCCCCGCGTCCACGCAGAGCAGCGTCGCCAGTGCCATCGCGGCATCGGGCAGCGCCAGCAATCCCAGTGTGCCGGACAGCGGCAACAGCAAGGCGATGCTGCCGGCCTGCCAACCATAGGTGTCGCCAAATTCGCGACGGGTGATGCGTACCACCAGCCATGGCACGGCGGCGGCGATCAGCAGAAATGGAAGTCGCAGCGCCACCGGGTTGTCGCCGCCCAGCGTCACTCCCAGCCGCGCCAGCCAGGCGGTCATCCCGGGCAGGTCCGAGTAGGCCGCCGCCAGGCGCTGGCCTTCGAGCCAGTAGAACGCCTCGTCGACGAACAAGGGCAGGCGCGCTGCAATCATCAGCTTGATCGAGACGACTACCGCAAAGAGCAGCAGGAATGTGCGCTGCGCCTCCCTTGGCGATGCTGCGTCTTCCCAGTGATCACGCATCGACGCTCGACCTCGCTAGACTCGAATGAATTGAGGAGACCCACACATGGCGGCATCACCTGCGACCGCGAGCATGCTACCGGACACACTGCGACAGGGGCTGGAAAGAGCACAGTCGCAGGTGAACGGACTGGTGCTGGGCAAGCCTGACGAGGTCCGCCTTGCGTTTGTCGCATTGCTGGCGGGCGGGCACCTGCTGATCGAGGACCTGCCGGGACTCGGCAAAACCACGCTCGCCCATGCCCTCGCCGCGACGCTGGGCTTGAAGTTCCAGCGCGTTCAGTTCACCTCGGACCTGCTGCCGGCCGACATTCTGGGCGTTTCGGTGTTCGACCCGGAGGCAAGGCGTTTCGAATTCCACCCCGGACCGGTGTTCACCGAGGTGTTGCTCGCCGACGAAATCAACCGGGCTCCACCGCGCACGCAGAGTGCGCTCCTGGAAGCCATGGCCGAGCACCAGGTCACCGTCGATGGCGCCACCCACGCACTGCCCGACCCCTACTTCGTGATCGCCACCCAGAACCCCGCCGACCTCGCCGGCACCTATCCGCTGCCCGACTCGCAACTGGATCGATTCCTGTTGCGGCTCGCACTGGGATACCCGGGAGAAGCGGCCGAGCGCGACCTGCTGGCCGGGAGCGACCGACGCGCGCTGATCGCCCAGGCACGCCCGCTGCTGGGTGCGGGCGACGTGGTCCAGGCGCGGCATGCAGTGTCGGCCGTGCACGCCAGCGAAGCGCTTATCGCATACGTGCAGGCGCTGCTGGCGCGCAGCCGGATGCACCCGGGGGTGCGCGTGGGCCTGTCGCCGCGAGCCGGACTGGCCCTGCTTCGCGCCGCCAGGGCCTACGCATTGCTGCTCGGTCGAAATCACGTGCTCCCCGAAGACGTGCAGGCGCTTTTCAGCGCGGTGACCGCGCACCGCCTGGTCGCCGACACGGACGCGGGAAAGGATGCCGCGCTGGCGAAATCGATCCTGCTCGCCGTGGCGGTGGACTGAGCTTCCGTGGCTTCGACGCAACCGTTGCTGCGCGATCAGTGGGCCTTGCGGCTGATGCGCCCCCGCGCGCCGGAAGTGCTCCCGGCTCGCCTTCACCGGCACCGCGTCTACCTGCTGCCCACCCGATTCGGCCTGTTCTATGCCTTCGCATTGATGGCCATGCTGCTGGGCGCGCTGAACTACAACAACAACCCTGCCCTGCTCCTGGCGATGGTGTTCGTGGGTGCCGGAATCGCCAGCCTGTTCACGGCGCAGATGCAGCTGACGGGACTGGACGTCCCGGCGATCCACGCCGAGCCGGTTCCTGCCGGAGCGCCCCTGCAGTTGCGGGTACATGCGAGCACTGCCGATGCGCGTCGCCGACGCGGCCTGCGCGTCAATGTCGAGCCCGCGCCGCAACATTCGGCGCTGCTCAACCTGGACCGCGGATTCGGCGAAGCGGAATTGTCGTGGCCGACGCAGCGGCGCGGCCTGCTGCAGCTGCCGCGCCTGCGCATCTCCACCACGCGGCCGCTGGGCCTGGCTTGTGCATGGGCGTACGTCTGGCCACAGGAGCCGCTGCTGGTCTACCCGGCGCCCGAGGCGGGCGGTCCACCTCTGCCATTGGGGTCAGGCGATCGGGCGCAATCGCGACTGCACCCCAGCGGCGACGACGTCCACCACCTGCGCAGCTATCGCACCGGTGACTCGCGGCGCGCGATCGCATGGAAAGCCTCGGCGCGGCGCGACTCGCTGCTGGTGCGCGAGTACGAGCAGCCGCTAGGATCGGAGGTACTGCTCGATTGGCATCTCCTCGAACGCATGGCCCATGAGGCCCGCATCGCGAGGCTGGCCCGCTGGGTCGACGAAGCCGAGTGCGACGGGCGGCGCTATCGGCTGTCGGTACCAGGACAGCCGCCCATCGGCCCCGCCAACGGCGCAGCGCATCGCCATGCATGCCTTCGCGCCCTGGCCCTGCTTCCCGATGGCTAGGCGACTACCGGCCTCGCCGCCGCTCGACTCCGGCAGCCGCCGTTGGGTGCTGGCCGCGGGCGCGGCGTGCCTGTTGCCGCTCCTTTTGCAATTGCCGCCGTCACTGGCGGCGACGATCGGCGCCTCGGCCGTGCTGGTGGCTTGGCTCTCATGGCGGCGGCAGTTGCCGGCGGTACTGCGCCTTCTGCTCGCGCTGGGACTGATCGGTGCAGTACTGGTTCAGGCCGGCAGCTACTACGGCAGGGAAACCGGCTGCGCGTTACTGGCAGCGATGCTGGCGATCAAGCCGGCAGAGACCCTGGCCCTGCGAGACGCGCGCAGCCTTGTCGGATTCGCCCTGTTCGCCCCGTTCGCCGCATTCCTGCTCGATCAGGGCCCAGCAACGACATTGCTGGGAGTGATCGCCGCAGTGATGGCCCTGGCGGCGCTGCAGCGGCTTGCCGACCTTGAGTCGGGGGACACCGCCATCACCGGCGCGGGGCCGCGGTTTGCGGCCATCACCCGACTCATCGTCATCGGCCTGCCGCTCGCGTTGGCGGTGTTCTGGATGTTTCCGAGGTTGGCGGCGCCTCTTTGGGGCGTACCGGAGCGAAGCCAGGCCAGGCCGGGCTTGTCCGGCAGCATGACCCCTGGCGAGTGGCTCGACCTGCTCAACGACGATACGCCGGCGGTGCGCGCCCGTTTCTTCGGCAACACTCCTTCGACCTCCCAGATGTACTGGCGGGGTCCGGTGCTGTGGAATTTCGACGGCCGCACATGGTCGCAGTCGCATTGGCTACGCGGTCTTCCGGCCGCGGCAGTGCAGAGCTCGCCGACCATCTGGGACTACGAGCTCCAGATCGAACCGACCGAACGCCGCCAGCTGGTGGCATTGGACCTGCCCCGAAGCGCACCAGAGGGCGCCGTGCTGAGCCAGGATCACGGGCTTCGCGTGCCCAGGCGGCTGGGCAGTATCAGCAGTTGGCGAATGCAGTCTTCGCCGCCGGTCGTGCACGAGCCTCAATTGCCGCAGCCCCTTCGCCGCGCCGCACTGGCACTGCCTGAAGGATTCAATCCGCGCTCACTGGCGCTGTCGCGGCAGTGGCGCGCGGAAGCGGGCAGCGACGATGCCGCCATCGTGCGGAGGGCGATGGACTGGATCCAGGCGGAGTTCATCTACACGCTCGACACACCGCTACCTGGGCGCCACGCGGTCGACGAGTTCCTTTTCGAGCAGAAACGCGGATTCTGCGAACACTACAGTTCGGCGTTCGTGGTCCTCATGCGGGGTGCCGGCATTCCGGCCCGCGTAGTCACCGGCTACGCCGGAGGCCGGCTGAACAGGCTTGGCGGCTACTGGCTGGTGCTTCGCTCCGATGCGCACGCGTGGGCCGAGGTGTGGCTACCGGCGCGTGGCTGGGTGCGGGTCGATCCGACCGCCGCCATTGCGCCGGAACGGATCTACGACACGCTCGCCGACCGCGCTCCTGCCCGCGGCTTCCTCGGCGAGGTGCTCACCGGCGCCTTTGGCTCGATGACGGGCTGGTATGACGCCACGGACTTCCTGCGCCGCGGCTGGAACGACCTGGTCGTTGGATTTGATGCGCAACAGCAGGCCCGGCTGCTTCGACCGTTCGGTATCGGCAAACTCGGTGGACGCCAGTTGGCGCTGCTGTTCTCTCTATGTGCCGCGCTGGCCCTGCTGTGGATGATCTGGCTCAGCAGCCGGGGCCAGCGTCTCAACGATCCGGTTCTGCGCGCCTGGCACGCGCTCGACCGGCGGTACCGCAGGGTCGGTCTGGGTCGGAAGCCCCACGAAGCGGCCGTTCCGTGGGCGCTCCGGGTGGGCGCGGCGGGGTGGGATTCGCGGAACGCCGCGCTGCTTTCGCTCACCCGCCGTTTCAGCGACTGGCGTTACGCTCCTGTTGTGCCGGGGCGGGAGCGCGCAGACCAGGCCAGCCAACTCGTGCGTGAACTGCGAGCGCACCGCCTGCCATCCAACGGAGAACGCCGATGATCATCCGCTTCGCCACACTCTGTCTCAGCGCCGCGCTGCTCGCGGCATGCGCGTCGCAACCAAAACCCCTGCAGGGTCCCTTTGCGCCCATCACCCCACGAGATGCAGTCGAAACCGACCGCACAGGCGTCCCCGTGCGCTGGGGCGGCCGCATCGTGAAAGTGGAGCCACACCCCAACCGCACCTGCTTCGAGATGATTTCCACGCGGCTCGACATCCATGCGCGTCCCTACTGGGCCACCGACGATGTCGGCGGGCGCTTCATTGCCTGCCGCGTGGGCTTCTACGACCCCGCCCTGTTCCAGGTGAACAGGGAAGTTACTTTCACCGGCCGGATCGCAGATTACGAGAGCCGCCGCATTGGCGAGTACAACTACCGGTTCCCGGTGGTCGAAGCGGACGTCGTGTACCTGTGGCCGGTACGTGAGCGAGTCGATGTCATGCTGCGCCCGGAGCCGTGGCCGTGGTGGGGCTACTGGTGATCGCTGGCGCCTGCCACGCCTGAGAGCAGGCCTCGCGGCGCCGCCCGCGCGCGGTTTCAGCCTCGCGGCGTGCCGAAACGTCCCAATGGGGCGCCGGCGAGCAGGTGCATGTGCAACTGGAACACTGTCTGTCCGCCGTGTTCGTTGCAGTTGATGACCACCCGGTAACCGTCTTCGGCGAATCCTTCCTGCCTGGCGTACGCCGCTGCGGCTACCACAAGGCGGCCCACCACTTCCGCCTGCGCGGGCTTGAGGTCGTTCAGCGTGGCAATCGGCACCTTCGGCACGAAGAGCACGTGTACCGGCGCCTGTGGTGAGATGTCGTGGAACCCGATCAGGTGCTCGTCTTCATAGACGATGTCGGCGGGAATCTCCCGACGGATGATCTTGTCGAAAATCGTGTCGCTCATCGGAGTGGCCTCTTTCGGGTGTGCGGAGTGGGACAGCAGGATGGAAAGCCGTGTTGCGTCGCGACCGTGGGAAATAGTGCCAACCGATGTTGCCGAAGCGGAACTGGACCCCAGACGCGCAGCCGGGGCGGGCCGCTTCCTTCCGCTCCACCGCTCGGGAATGTCACTGGTGCCCTGCCCGCTCGGCTTCACTGCTTCCACCCCACCTACCCCGGCATCTCGCCGCGGCTGCCGAAGGCGTGCGACAGGGTGCCACGATCGACGTATTCCAGTTCCCCGCCCAGCGGGACGCCGTGGGCGAGCCGGCTCGGCTTGACGCCGTGCTGGCGCGCGAGCTGGGCCAGGAAGTGCGCGGTGGCTTCGCCCTCCACGGTCGGGTTCGTCGCGATGATGAGCTCCTGCACCTCGCCCTCGGCCAGCCTGGCACCCAGGCGGTCGAGCCCGAGCTCCCGGGGTCCGATGCCATCGAGCGGACTCAGCCTGCCCTGAAGCACGTAGTAGAGACCGCGATAGCCGGTTGCCTGCTCGATGGCGAGCCGGTCGGCCGGTGATTCGACCGCACACAACTGATGCGCTTCCCGCGAAGCGCTGGCGCAGGTGGCGCAGACAGCGGATTCGCTGAAGTCGCGACAGCGCTCGCAGTGGCCAATCTTCTCCACAGCGATCGCCAGCGCCTCCGACAGGCGCCGACCGCCAGCGCGCTCGCGCTCGAGCACGTGATAGGCCATGCGCTGCGCGGACTTCTGTCCTACGCCGGGCAGCACGCGAAATGCTTCGATCAGTTGTTCCAGCAGCGAAGAAGTCATTGGCGATCAGTCACTGCGGCGCGCGGCGGCACCGGGACGTCCGGAATCCTGGAAATGCTGGCCGGCGAACAGGAGCGGATGCCGACTCGCACGCCTGCTGCGCGGGGGGGGGG
>JALYOF010000016.1 GCA_030857025.1 Pseudomonadota bacterium
GCGCTCGGCCGCGCGCCCGGTGGGTGCCGCGAGCGCGATCTTCGGCAGCGGCCTTCCCGCATGGCGGGCCTGCGCAAGCAGCAACAGCAGCACCCGGGTGATCGTGGTGGTCTTGCCGGTACCGGGACCGCCGCTGACCAGCAGCAGCGATTGCAGCAATGCCAGCGCGGCCGCGCGCGCCTGCAGGTCGTCGCCCTGCTGCGCGTTCGGGAACAGATTCGCGAACAGCGGCGCGAGGTCGGCGATCTCCTCCGGCGCGACTTCCACCGGCCGCCCGGCCAGCTTCATCAACTGCTTCGCAAGCCTGCGCTCGTACTCGCGATAGCGACGCAGGTACAGCAGCCCGCGTTCGAGCACCAGCGGCGCGCCGGTGGCGGCGATTTCGTGCGGCTGCGGCGTCGCGACCCAGTGCGAGTCGCGCAGCGCCTGCAGCCAGTTGCCGGGATCCGGCCAGTCACCTGCGTCGTCGCATGACAGGTGCGGACGCGCGGGATCGAACGCCGCATGACCGTGCGCGACGGCAAGCGACGCCAGCGCCGCGGCGGTCAGCACGGGGTCGGGCGATGCCGTCGAACCTGCAGCCGCATCCAGTCGGCGCAGGCTTTGACCCAGCGCATGATCCAGCGCGCGCAGCGCTCCCTGGCGGTACAGCGCATCGAGCTGGCTCATGCGGCTTGTCCCCGACCCGCAAACAACGCATCGAGCGCATCCACGAGTGCGAACTCCGGCTGCTGCGCATGCAGTCCGGGCGAGTCCTGCGCATCGGCGTCGAGCCCGCGGCAGAACAGGTAGCGGACGCCACCGAAATCGCGTGCGTAGTCGTAGTCGTCGCCCAGGCGGAAGCGCAGCCACCGATGCAGCGCGACGGTGTAGATCAGCGCCTGCAGGGAGTATTCGCTGTCGTCCATCGCCCGCTCGATCGTTGCGGGGCGATAGTCCGGCAGCCGGTTGGATTTGTAGTCGAGCACGTAGTAGCGCCCCTCGTGCAGGTAGACCAGGTCGATCTTGCCGGTCATCAATCCTTCCAGCTGGCGTCGCGCGCCGAAGCTGCGTCGGCCGTTCAGAACGCCGTGCGCGTGCAGGGTCGCGAGCAACGCGTCGATCGAGGTGGGCTGCAAAGCGAAGTGGAACTCCATTTCCGCGCGCCTGGCCACCGGCGGCAGCTCGCACAGCCGCGCGCCTTCGGGCAGCTGGACCGTGAGCGTCTGGCCGACCAGCGCCGCCAGCTCCGCGGTGCCGTCGTCGAGCTGGTCGGCGGCATAGCCTTCTTCGGAGAGCGCCGCACGCAGCGCCTGTTCCTGCCCCGGCGGCGGTGCATCGCCCGCGCGCCAGTCGCACCATGCGTCGAAATCCACGTGCTCGAGCGCGGCGTGCAGCACGTTGCCGAAGCGGCTGCCGGAGAAGCGGTAATCGATGGGTGCGTCTTCCCCAGCGTCATCGGTCTCCACGCGCGCAGGCGCGCCGGCTTCATCGGCCGAGGGTCGCTCTGGAGCGCTGGCGCGCCCGGCATCCTCCAATGTCTCGGCGCCGCCTGAGGCATGGGTCAGTTGCGTGAAGCTGTAGACCCACCAGTCGCGCGACAGTGTCCGCCGGGAGCGCCGGGCGGGCGGTACGGTGCCCGCATCGAGCGACGGCAACATTTCCAGCGCTGCCGGAACATCGGTCGAGTCGACGCTGATGTCCTGATGTGCCTGCAACGCGTCCAGGTCAGCCAGCATCGGCGCCAGTGCTGTCGCGCCGGCCTGATGGAAGGGACCGCATGCCAGCCACAGCGCGTGGCGCGCCCGTGTCAGTCCGACGTACAGCAGACGCGCATCCTCGGCGCGCTGCTCGCGCTCGTGGCTGGCGCAGGCCAACTGCCACCGCTCGGATTCGTCTTCGCGTCCCGCCTTCCAGTGCAGCACGCGGCCGTTCGCATCGGGCACATGGCAATGGCGTGCGGGCTTGTCCAGGCGTTTGCCGATGCCGGCGAACGGCAGGTAGACCAGCGGAAATTCCAGACCCTTGCTCTTGTGCAGCGTGAGTATCTGCACGCGATGCGCGTCGGACTCCAGCCGCAGCAACTGCTGCTCGTCGTCGGGATCCGCCTCGGCAATACGACCGCTCAGCCAGTCGACCAGTCCATGCAGGCCAAGCGCGCGCGCGTCGGCTTCCTGCAGCAGTTCGCCGAGTTGCAGGAGGTTGGTCAGCCGACGTTCGCCGTCCACCAGCCCGAGCAGACGCTGGGCGTGCTGCGCGCAGAGGTCGGTCACCAGCGCCAGCGGGCCGTGGCGCAGCCAGCGCTCCCGCCATGCCATCGCCTGCAGCTGCCAGCTGCGGTGCCAGTCCTCGTCGCGGTCCAGGCGCTCGATCCCGGCGCCGTCGACGCCGAGCAGCACCGTCGCCAGCGCGGCACGAAGCCGGCCATCATCGGCGGGCTGCAGCAGCGCGGTGAACACGCACAGCAGCTCGATCGCCTCGCCGGTCGCAAACAGGCTCTGCCTGCCCGCCGCGACCGCCGCCACGCCGACCGCCGCGAGCGCACACTGCATCCGCGCCGCCTCGGCATGGCTGCGTACCAGCACGGCGATGTCACCCGGCTGCACCGCGAGGCCCTTGATCGTTGCTCTTCCGGCGCGCGCATCCGTCAGGACGGCGTGGATCTCGGCCACGCAGGCGGAGGTGGCCAGCGCGCGCGCGTCGCCTGCCGGCAGCGCCCTGTCTTCGCTGGCAGAGTTCAACGCACGAACTGTCAGCGCAGTCGCCGCGCGCCCGTTTCGCTGGTAGTCCGCGTCGTCACTGTGAGGTCCCGGTGCCACCGGCCGGAAGGCGATGGCGGGATCGATGAAGGCTTCTGCGCCGGCCTGCACGTACAGCGCCTCGATCGCGCGAAGCACGCTTGGCCGGGAGCGGAAGTTGTGCGCCAGCGGTGGCGCGATGGTGGCGTCGCCGCGAGCGGCCAGATACGTATGCACATCGCCGCCGCGGAAACCGTAGATCGCCTGCTTGGGATCGCCGATCAGGAACAGCGAAGCCTGCATGGCGTCTTCGGTTTCATCGGAAGTCGGCTCATCGATGCCCGCGTGTTCCGTCCCGGTGGCGAGACCACCGAACACGCGCCGGAAGATCGACCACTGCCGCGCATCGGTGTCCTGGAACTCGTCGACCAGTGCGACCGCGTATTGCGCCCGCAAGCTTCGCGCCAGTTCGGCTCCGTGCGGACCATCGAGCGCATCGGCAACGCCTTCGATGAGATCGTCGTAGCTGCGCAGGCGCCGCTGCCGCTTGAAATCACCCAGGCGCACGCGAGCCTCATCACGGATGCGATGCAGCAGGTCGATCGCCTGCGCGTCGAGCCACTGCCGGCGGTGCTGGTCGGCGTCGAACCACTGACCGAGCGCGTCGAACAGCGGCGACGGTGGCAGCTTGTCCTCGCAGCCGACCTTCGCGCATTCGCGCAGGCGCGTCGGCGTGAGCTTGTCCAGGTGATCGTCGCTGCGCGCCAGGCAGGAATGGGCGATACCTTTGGCCAGCGAGTCCCAGGCTTTCACGTAGCTGGCCTGCCGCGCCTTGCGCCCGTCGATGTGCTTGGCGGCGATCGCCGCGTCCAGGTCGGCACGCGCCTGTTCGCCGTGCTCGGCGAACACCGCGCAGAGCGCTTCCAGCGCACGCTGCAGCTCGGGTGCCGGATCGGGTGCCGGCGCCGGGCGTGGCGGCATGAGAATCGGCGCACGCACCAGCACGCCCAGATCGCGCGCGAGCACGTCGGGACTGGACCAGAGCACATGCAACAGCTCGGCCTCGACCCGATCGGCACCGTGCAATCGCCAAAGATCGGCGGCGATTTCCTCCATCAGCTCGCGATCGCTGCCGGCCAGCGTCGGTGCGTCGAACGCCTGCCCGCTCAGCAGTGCGTGCTCGGTCAGAACGCGCGCGCAGAAGCCGTGGATGGTGAACACCGATGCGAGGTCGATCTCGCTCTCGGCGCGCTGCAGCCTTCCGCGCAGCGTCGCCGCATCTTCGTGCTGCAGCTGCCGGCGGATGATCATGCGCGTCAGCACCGACTCGGGATCGGCACTGCTTTCATTTTCCGGTGAGCCGGCCAGTTCGGTGGCGATGGTGACCGCCAGCGCAAGGCGCCTGCGCAGCCGCGCGCGCAATTCCTGCGTTGCCGCCTCGGTAAACGTCACCGCCAGGATCCGCCCCAGCCGCAGTCCGCTTTCGACCACCAGTCGCGTCACCAGCGTCGCCAGCGTGTAGGTCTTGCCGGTGCCCGCGCTGGCCTCGATCAGCTGCAGTCCGTGCAGGTCGACTTCGAGATACGGGTCGGTCGCCGTCTCCTGCTTCGCAACCGCGGTGATGGACCCGACGGCAATCCTGTCGATGATCGTCATGCCGCCTCCGTGTCGCGTCCATGCACGACGGCGTCGAACACGATCGATGCGATGCGGCGGAATTCCTCGCCGAGTTCCAGGTCGGCCTGCGAACTGCCGAACGGATCGCGCCCGCGCAGTGCCACACCGGTGCTCGCGGTGGTGCCTTCGCCGAATCCGCTGTCGGGTCGCCATTGATCCTGTGCTCGCTCCCACGGGGACTTGCTGTTCGCGCGCGGGACTTCACCTGCATCGAGCCGCCGCTGCCCCTCGTACCAGAGCCACCCCGCGCGCGGCGCGAACGGCAGCGGATCGCGCAGGCCCCAGGCGCGCAGGCGCAGCAGTGCGCTCAACGCGGCGAGCGCGGGCTCGGCGTCGATCGGCTCACGCTGCAGCGTGCCGGGGCCGGAACCGGTGTCGCAGAACTGGATCAGCGGAACCTTCCGACCGAGCGCGCAGAGCACCAGCCAGTCCAGCCCGTGCGTGATCTGCGCCGGGCCGTGCAGCTTTTCGTATCGGAATCGTGGCAGGCCGTGTCGATACGACTGGTCGATGCTGCCGTGCAGGTGCACGCCGTCGATCTCCAGTTCGAAAGGCTCCGGCCGCACCTGCTCGTCGCCTCGCCACTGCACGAAGTTTTCCGCGTACGGCTGCACCTCCGACAGCAGCCCGGCCAGCACGCGCTCGCCCAGCGGTCCCGACGGCAGCAACGCCCGCGCGCGCAGCCGCGCGTGCAGGCTGTCGTGCTGCCCCATGACGCAGGCCTCGAATACGGCCTGCTGCATCTGCCAGCGCTGCAGCCCGCGCGGCGGCGGCGCGAGCGGATCGCCGTCGTCGATCGCATCGGCGGCCTCGGGCAGTCGCATCGCCAGGCGCTGGCGCAGGAATGCATCGGCCGGATCGCGCAGGAAGCCGCGCAGTTGTGCGAGCGTGAGGCTCTCTTCGACCGGAGCGGCCTCCAGCGGATCGGTGATCCACCTGCCGAGGCTCTTGCGTGCCGCGGACCCGGCTGCGGCGGCATCGTGCCACTCGCCGCGGTAGCTGTAACGCCGGGGATCGTTGGTCGAAAATCCTGCGGCTGCACCGAACGCGGCGGGCGCAAACGGCTGCAGTGGATGGCGCAGCACGAGGCCCTCACGCGCCGCATCGGGATCGGCGTGATAGCGCGATGCGGCGTCGATCAGCTCGGTCACCAGCAGCGACGGCTCGCGCTGGCTGCCATCGCGCGGATCGGCGCCGAGACAACTCACGTAGAACACGTCGGCTGAGGCGGCGAACAACTGCAGGAACAGGAAGCGGTCGTCCTCGCGCAGCGACCGGTCGCCAGGGCGACGGGCGCTGGTGCCGAGTTCGGCCGTGAGCTGGTTGAGGCCGCCGGCAGGATCGCGACGCGGGTAGTCGCCGTCGTTCATGCCCAGCACGCAGATTGCGCGGAACGGCAGCAGGCGCATTGGCACCATGCGACCGAAGCTCACGCCGCCCGTGAGCAGTGGCGCGCGCGTGTCGGCATCGGCGAGCACGCTTTGGAAATGCGCACGGACCACCTCCGGGGGCACCGGCGCATCGAATTCCGCACGCGCCGCGCTCCGGGCGAAATTGTCCAGCGCAGTGCGCAGCCGTTCGAGCGTGCGCTGGTCGGCGGCGCTGTGCGGCGTGGCCGGCAGCAAGGCATGGAGCAGCGCCAGAATGCGCTCGTGCCATTGCATTGGCGTCAGCGCGGTGGCGAACGCGCGTTCGTGGCGCGCGAGCACGCGCAACACCCGGATCAACGCGTCGAGCGCGTGCAGCGACGTACCTTCAAGCGCGGTCCACGGTGCGACGCCGGCAATGTCTTGATCGCTGCCGCTGGCGTGCCCCAGCAGCAACCGGTCCAGCGCAAATGCCCAGGTGTAGGCGTCGTCGGCCGGCGCCGCGTGGCGGGTCCGATGCGCCGCATCCAGTCCCCATCGGGCGCCGGCCTCCTGCAACCAGTGCCGAAGGCGATCGAGCGCCGATGGTTCCAGTCCGGCGTGCTGCGCAATCGTCGGCGTCGCCAGCAGATCGAGCACTTCGCCGAGGCCGAAGCGCGAGACCGGCAACGCCAGCAGGCGCAGGAACACTTCGGCCAGCGGCTCGGCAACCAGAGGGCTGGCATCGGCCAGCGCGTAGGGAATGAATTCCGGGCGCCCGGCGAGACCACCGAACACGGCCTGAATGTAGGGCGCGTACGGGTCGATGTCCGGTGCGAGCACGGCGATGTCGCGCGGCTCCAGCGGCGGATCGAAGCGCGGGTCTTCGAGCAGGCCGCGCAGGCGATCGTGCAGGACCTGCACCTCGCGCAGCCGCGTGTGGCAGGCATGGATCTGCAGGCTGGGATCGTCGAGATCGACCTCCTCGCGCCATGCCGAAGGCGCGCGCCTGTGCAGCAGGTCGCGCTGCAGGCGCTGCAGCAGGCTGTCGCGTTCGGGGGCGTCGCCGGCCTCGTCCTCAGGATCAGCGTAGGCAGCGATCTCCCCGGAGGGATGCACGACTTCGTAGCCGCCAAGCACCGCCATGAAGTCGCGTCCGGCCGCGCCCCAGTGCTGCAGCAGCGGGTTCTCGTCGCTCCCTTCGGCGAACGCCGCCGCATCGTCGTCGCGCAGGCGTTCGGCGAGCGTGGCCAGGTCGCCCCAGTACTTGCGCGTCGGCGTCGGCATGTAGAAATGCAGCGTGCCGACGCGCGCCTGGCTGGCGATCACGCGCAACACGTCGGGCGAGACATTGAGCGTCGCGAACGCGAACAGTCGCGAAGGCAGCCCGACCGGCAGCGGCGCATCGGGATCGTCTCCAGTGAGACGCTGCAGGTAGTCCTCGATCCGCCGCGCACGGTGCGCGCGACCACCCGCGACCCGGCGCCACAGCGCCGCCTGCGGATCGAGCTTTCCGCGGCCGGCCTCCCAGCCCAGCAGCCAGTCGCGGCGCCACGCCTGGTACTTCTCGAACACCGAGGCCAGCTCGCCTGCCAGTGACCATGGCTTCAGCGCGTCGTCGCCCTGCGCCTCGTCGCCTTCCAGATAGGTGCGCAGCGGCCGCAATGCCGCCTCACGCATCAGTTCGGGCTCCGACAGCGCCGCGTACAGCCGCCAGCGCAGCGCCTCGGCGTCGATGTCCTCGCTTTTTCCCGGCACATTCGCGTCCAGGGCGCGCTGAACGAACTCCCCCGGCGTGAGGAATTCCAGATTCGCGGCAATGCCGTGCGCCTGCGCGAGCGTCGCCTGCAACCAGCGCCGCATCGCGACCTGCGGGATCAGCACCACGTCGGGCGCAAGCAGGGCCTGCTCCGGCGCCGCCGCCGCCCGCAGTTCCTGCGCCAGCAAGCCGGCGAGGACATCGAGTGCATTGGAGTGGTACAGGCGGAAATCGGGCGCGACAGGCATGGCGCCCATCTTGCCGGATTCGGTCACAGGCGGGCGAGACCGGGCGAGCGATTGTCGGTTTTTGGCGACGGCTGCCGAAGGTCTCAAGCAGGCAGCCGCAGAATCCCCAACGGCGTCACGCAGCCGCGACCATCATCGGCGGCACCACTGCCTTTCGCACGGCACGCCGTCGGCGTCCCCGTCCATCTCCGTGCCGGGACAGTGGCGAATGAAGAACGTCGCCTCGGCGCAGGACCTCATCTGCGAGCAATGTGTCCGGCCGTCGCACTGGTAGCTTGCGACCGGCGCCGAAGCGCGGGCGGGTCGCGCAGCCGCGGATGCGCGCGCGGTGTTGATCTCCATCGGCGCAATAACCGCGAGCGCCTCGGGAGCCTTGTGCTTGTTGTAGCCGAACCAGGCGAGTCCAAGCATCACCGCAATCATCAGAAAGACCTTCACCATGCCGCTCCGTTAGCTCAAACGATGGGTCGATTTGGCACACGGGGTGCCAGCAGGGAATGGATCCTACTGCAGAGGCTGATGGCGGACGCGGAATCGTCAGCCCTCGGTCCTGCGGATACAGAACGAGTGCTCCGTGCAGACCTCGCCTTTGTATTCCTCCTGTCGCGTCCCGGTCTGGTTCATTCCCGATCGCGCGAGCATCGACAGGCACGCCGCGTTGCGGGCATCGACATGACAGACGATTTCCAGCACCGGCGTGGCGGAGAAGATCAGATCGAAAAGGCCCAGGAGACAATCCGAACCGTAGCCTTTGCCCTGGCTCGCCGAACCGATACTGATGCCGACTTCCGCCTGCGTGCTGTCCTGGGATAGCCACACGCCTGCATCGCCGATCAGCCGGTCGGATTCGCGCTGCGCGATTGCCAGCTGATGCCATTCGCCGGGTGTCAGCGATGCATGCTTTCCATGCTCGTCCAAAAACGCGGCGGCCTCCGAATCGGCCATCGGCGCCCATCCTTGATACCGGGCGACCTCGGGGTCACGACGGTAGGCGAGAAAATCAGGAAGGTCGGTCGGCCGCAGCCGACGCAACTGGATGCGCTCAAGGTGATAGGGCAGTCGGTCGAACATCGGCGGGAATCCTGATTCTTGGCCGCTGCAGGGACCTTGGGTCCGCTCATTCGCTGGCGTGTAAACGGTGTGGAGACAGCGCCTCAGCGCAACACGTACGCGGCCAGGACGCTCTGCACCTCGTAGATGCTCAGGTGCTTGTTGAAGGTTTTCTGGATCGGTGCGGGCGTTCCCGAGAGCCATATCTTCAACTCGGCGTCCATGTCGAACGACCCGGCGGTCTCGACGCTGAAGTGAATGATGCTCTTGTAGGGGATCGAGTGGTACTCGACCTTGCTGCCGGTCAAGCCCTGCTTGTCGACGAGCACCAGCCGCTTGTCGGTAAAGACGAAGTAATCGCGCAACACCTTGTAGGCATGCTCCACCACCTCACCCGGCGCGAGCACCTTTTCGAACTGCTGTTGGATCTCTGCGGGGTCGACCTTGAAAGCATTGCCGAGCAGTCCGTCCAGAAGTCCCATGTCTTCGATCCTTTGGTGAGTTGTGGGAATTCTGGCACGCGCGGGCGCCGATCTCGCAACGGCGCGAGGCGCGGCGTCGGCTGGGAAGAATGATCAGCCCCGGTTTGCAGGTCACCGACTCTACTTGCGCATCAACGACGGATGCTTTTCCGGGTCGAAGTACATCTTGCCATCCTTGCGCATCGACCACGGATTGGTGAGTTCACGCTCCAGCGGCAAAACCAGCCCTTCAGTGGCCTCGATGAGCGGACGAACCTGCCGACGCAACAGGCGGTGCGATGCCTGCTTGTCTGCTTTCTCCGATGGTGCGGCGGTGATGCCCGCGATCGGCGTTTTTCTCCTGGAGCGCGACATCGTTTGTTCCTGCACCGCCGGGGACTTCGTTCGGAAGAGTGGGCGCCGTGGAATGTGCACTCGTGCCAGGCAGCCGCTCGCCGAGTGTAGGCGGCGCTGGTTGCGAAAGTCGGCATGGCTTCCAGTCGGGGTGTCCGAGGACAGCAGGCTGGTTCGGCTTGAATCGATACGCAGGCCGGCTCGGGTTCGGCAGCAGCCTAGCCTCCGACGTATCTGGCCAGCAGATAGATCAAACCGAGCAGGCTCACAAGCCCGGTGGCGTGCACCACCAAACCCGCGAAGCTACCCACCTCGTCCTGCTCCTGAAGGCGGACTTCCGGGAAATGGCCAAAGGAAATCGCGCGACAGACTGGCCAACCGATGTACCAGCTCACCGTCTCGATGCACAACTCCCACGTCACCCACCATATGACCCGCAGTGTCGTCAGCACGGCGCGCGCGACAGGTCGCGCAAGATCTTCAGCAAACTCCAGCATGCCGTTGCTCCGAAGGTCCAACACTTCAATCAGGCCAACCCACAGTGCGTCGGCGAAGGGGTGAGGATGCCACGGCAGGCGGACATCGGAACGGACGATCAGTCCGCGCGCGAGCCCGGAGAATTCGCCAAATGCCACGTACGTTTGGCCCCCCACATCTGAGTCAAGGTGACCCGATCAAGCCGGCAGCTGAGGAGTCGCATGGGCAACACGTCTCAGCGAAGCCACTACGATGCATTTCCATAAGCCTGCGTCAGCAGCCGCAGGAGCGCCTTGTGATCGGGCGTGGTACGCGGATCAAGCTTGACGCTTCGCATCTCTTTTCCCGCCCCTTGCAGCAGGCTGCCGGGGTCATTCAGAAATGCTCCGTGCTGGAAGCCGAGCGACACGTGCTTCCTGGCGCTCTGCAGATAGCAGAAAAGCCCCTCTCTGCCGGAATAGCACGGCCGCGACCACTTGAATTCCTCGACCACCCCCGGATCGAGCGACTTGATCAGGCGACGCAATTCGCCGAGAGTCGCGCGCTGGCTCTCGGGGGCAGCTGCGAACCAGGCTTCAAGTTGAATGTCTGTCATCTGCATCCTCGACCTGGTGAGGGACTGAGCCGACCCGCGGATTGCTCCTTGTGGCGTTGTCAGTCCTCAGGCTCCGACCACACAGCGAGCTCATTGCCACCGGGCTCTGTGAAGTGGAACCTGCGCCCCCCAGGGAAGACGAAGATTGGCCTGACCACTTCACCGCCTGCAGCCTCGACCTTGCGGAGCGTACCTCCAAGGTCGTCACTGTAAAGGACGATCAGTGCGCTTCCGGCTTCCGTGCGAGCTGCCAGCTCGGACCTGAAAAAGCCGCCATCCAGTCCCTGATTGGAAAATGCGACGTAGTCGGGGCCGTAATCCTCGAACGTCCAGCCAAATGCCTGGCCGAAGAACCGCTTCGTCCCCTCCAGGTCTCGCGACGGGTACTCGACGTAGTTGATCTTCTCGTGCCGCGGCATAGCTGGCTCCTGAGGTCCAACACCTGGTCAAGCCGACCCGCAGCGCGTCAGCGAAGGGCCCGAGGATGCCACAGCGGCCGGACCTGTGAACGAACGGTTCAACCCGGTGCGGGCAAAACGCGGTCCGCCCCGCAAGGTCTCAAAAGAAAATCCTCGGGGGACGGAAATTCGGCAGATTGCTGGTGGCGATCCAACGAGCACGCGCGGCAACGGGACCGCAGTGCGTTTGTTTTCAGTCGATGAATTTCCAGGTGTCCGCTCCATCGAAGTGGCGCACGGGAACAAGCTCTTGAAGGCGTGGATCGAAGTTGTTCAGATTGACTCCGTGCTTCCTGCCGGGCGCGGGGACAAGTGGTTCCCAATGCGTGGTGCACCCGCAGGTCCTGCAACGCACATTGCGTATCGTCTTGTCGCCCCAGATGTACTCGGTCGTATGATCCGGATGCCCTTCAATCCGTACTGTTCCGAACTCGTAGTACGCCCAACGTCCGCCAAGGCGTCGGCAGAGCGAACAGTTGCACCTGGTCGCCTCCTCTGGCGTTGAGGGCAGCGTGAGTCGAACTGCACCACAGTGACATGAGCCTTGCAGCAGTTGTTCGTCGGACATGGTGGTTGATTCCTGTTCGGCCCTGACGCTGAGTCAAGCCGCGCCGCGACGCGCGAGGCGGGAGTGGGCTGAGAAACACTAGCAACAGATTAAAACGAAGCGGAGGAACGGGATCGGCTTGAATAAGTGAAAAAGAGACTTCCCACCTCAGCAGCAGCGGTCTATTGTCCCTGACACCTTTTCTGCTCGCGAGCGCTCATCCCAAACTTGGCTCAAGGCTGCTGTGTGGCCACTGGGACGGCGTTCGATTTGCCAGTTGTCTTGCAGGTAGAAGCCCTAAGCAAAGCGCTTCGACCCGACAGTGATGACGTAAATTTAGATTCGCTATGGTCGTCTCCGGCTATTTGAGCGGTCACGCGATTTGGCGGGAAAAGGTGGGGAAACCTCAGCCTCCGTCCACCTCCGTCCTACTCCGTCCCCTTTTTTTGCATCGCTGTTGGTCGTTCGTAGTTCAGGACGCACATGCCAGTTCGCGTGGGATGTGCGTCGCATCCCAGGACAGTGAAGCCTTCAGCCTCAAAACGCGCGCGGAACTCGTCGCAGCGGGCGCAGGGGACGGTAAGCGATTCCATAGACGACTCCTTATCAGCCTTGGTAGAGCTTGAGGGGAAGGATCGCGAAGATCAGGAGGTGGTGGCGAGTTCGCAGACCCTCGTCTTGTGTGTGGTCAGTGCTTCGGTGCGCAGGTCGTCTTCGCCATTGTGCAAGCGCAGTAGCCTGGTGTAGCGGCCCAACTGATCCTTGGCATCAATGCCTTTGCGGATATGCTCAGCACTCCCGGAAGGCAGCACCCCCAACTCGTGAGCGTTGGTCACAACCGCATCGAAACTCGCGTCTGGAACCCTTGACGCACAACTGAATATGTCCAGCGTCAGATGGTTGTGCACTGCTTCCCGGTTGTTGAATTCGGCGACTTCTCCGAGGGCATTGCGGGCTTCCCGCTTGAATGTTTCGCGGATGCCGTCATCACCTGCCAAGAGCACAGCTGCCGCACCGGTCGCAAAGTACTGGCTTGCGCCGGTGTTTAGCTTCGAACCACCTGCACTGACCCGAGCCGTGGCTCCACTATCCAACGTGGCGAGCACTGACGGCTGGCAGGTCGCCGTCACTGGAACCCAGGCCGCTTCCTTGCGTCGGTAGCCGAAGACGAAGGACGTGGGAACGACCGTGTTCTCTGCAAACCCAAGCTTGACCCCGACGGTAGTTCCAGTGGCGAAGAGCAGCGGGGGGTTTTTTCGCTTGCGAGGGTCGTTGCAGGTGACCGCCGTCTCATCTTCATTCGGATCGCCGCCGAGTACTACGGTAGCGGCCTCGCCGCCAGCAAAGACTTGCTTCACTCCGCGTGTCGGTCCAGAGCTATTGGTGTACACATAGCCGGTGACTGGATAAACCTTTCCATTGTCGAAACGGGGGCCGAAGTAGCCTTCAATTCGGTCATGCGCGACGCTGATGCCCGCAGGTGTGGCGTCGACATCGAGCACACTGAACGAGGTCTTGGTGACAAACACTGCGTCTTTCGTGGCGCAGCCGGTGACGAATAGCTGGGTCGCGACGCAGATGAAAAGGCCGAGGCGAACAGATGAACTCGCAGGGGCGCGCGCAATTTGAGGTCGGCTCATAGTCAATTCTCCTTGGGTTGATCCCGGTTGTGCATCACGCGGTCCAAGTCGGTCCGCGAGATGGCGCTATCGTTCCGCATCGATGCGATGGTCGTGTCCGAGTATCCAAGGGCGAGCTGGGCGCACGCCGGATGGCCACGCACCACCGAAAGGCCGAGAGTGCGCGCTCGAATGGCATCAGCGCCGATATCCTGATGTGCGGGCTCCAGCGTTAGCGCCATGAACCCTGCGATGTGCCGCGTGCCGTCAGGCTTAACAACTACATGCGCGCATCCCGCCATCCAGGCCGTCAGTAGACCCAAAGCGATCGTGCCAAGACATCTAGCTTTCCCCGTCCCCGTGCTACAGAAACTTGCACTGGCTGGTGTTTGATGCTGTCGCCATTTCATGATGCTTTGCACCTCGATGACTGCTGAAAGAAGCGATCTCGGATTCCCATGAAAAATACTCAGACATCGGGAAATGGGGACGGAGGAGGTTACGTGCACTTAACTACCTCCGCCCCTGAGGTTTCCCCACCTTTTCCCGCGCCGGATCAAGCAGTTGCGCTGCCCGGAGGTGTAAAAAAGTGCGCTCATGGCGCAGTCTTCAGGTTACGACACCAAGGAGGACCGCAGACCCATGAGCGCA
>JALYOF010000028.1 GCA_030857025.1 Pseudomonadota bacterium
GGCGGCCACGTCCGGCGGCAGCACGTTCAACTTCATCACCCGGCATTCGTCGAGGAAGCCGACCACCTTGTCGGTGTTGTCCATGTCAGAGGACAGCACCGCGGCCATGAACTCGGCCGGGTAGTGCACCTTGAGCCAGGCGGTCTGGTAGGCGACCAGCGCGTAGGCGGCCGAGTGCGACTTGTTGAAGCCGTACTCGGCGAATTTCTCCATGAGGTCGAAGATCTGCGAGGCGACCCGCGGATTGACCCCGCGCTCGGCGGCGCCGCTTTCGAACTTGGCGCGTTCCTTGGCCATCTCCTCGGCTTTCTTCTTGCCCATCGCGCGGCGCAGCAGGTCGGCGCCGCCCAGCGAGTAGCCGGCCAGCACCTGGGCGATCTGCATCACCTGTTCCTGGTACACGATCACGCCATAGGTCGGCTTCAACACCGATTCCAGCGCCTCGTGCGGATAGCTGACTTCGGCATTGCCGTGCTTGCGGTCGACCCAGTCCTTGTCCATGCCCGAACCCAGCGGGCCGGGACGGAACAAGGCGGCCAGCGCGATGATGTCCTCGAAGGTATCTGGCCTGGCACGCTTGAGCAGTTCGCGCATGCCGCGCGACTCGAACTGGAACACCGCGACGCCTTCGCCGCGCGCGAACAGTTCGTAGGTCGCGCTGTCGTCCAGCGGCAGCGCGGTGATGTCGAGCGGCGCCTCGCCGGCCGTTTTGCGGCGGACGTTGATCGCCTTCACTGCCCAGTCGATGATCGTCAGCGTGCGCAGGCCGAGGAAGTCGAACTTGACCAGCCCGACCGCTTCCACATCGTCCTTGTCGAACTGGGTGACGGGACTGCGGCCGCGCCCGCCGCTGTCGTGTTCGGCGAATAGAGGGCAGAAGTCGCTCAGCGGACTGGGCGCGATCACCACGCCGCCGGCGTGCTTGCCGGCGTTGCGGGTCAGGTCTTCCAGGCTGCGTGCGAGATCGAGCAGGTCGCGGACGTCGTCCTCGCTGCGGTAGCGCTCGATCAGTTCGCTGGAGGCGAGCGCGGGGTTCCTGCGCGCGGCCTCGGACTCGCCCAGCGCATCCTCCAGCGACACGCCCAAAGTGAGCGGGATCAGCTTGGCGATGGAGTCCACGAAGCCGTACGGATGACCGAGCACCCGGCCGGTGTCGCGAACCACGGCCTTGGCCGCCATGGTGCCGTAGGTGATGATCTGGCTGACGCGGTCGCGGCCGTACTTGGCAGCCACATACTCGATCACCTCGTCGCGGCGGTCCATGCAGAAGTCGATGTCGAAATCGGGCATCGACACGCGTTCGGGATTGAGGAATCGCTCGAACAGCAGGTCGTACGGCAGCGGGTCCAGGTCGGTAATGCCGAGCACCCATGCGACCAGCGAGCCCGCACCGGAACCGCGCCCGGGGCCGACGGGGATGCCGTGGCTCTTGGCCCAGTTGATGAAGTCGGCCACGATCAGGAAGTAGCCGGGGAATCCCATTTCGAGGATCACCTTGAGCTCGGTGTCGAGCCGGTCCACGTAGTCCGCGCGCGTGCGGCCGGGTGCGAGCGGCGCCTTCTGCAGCCGTGCATCGAGTCCCTGGTGGGCCTGTTCGCGCAGCCAGCTCTCGATGGTGTGTTCGTCTGGAACCGGGAACGCGGGCAGCGCGTAATTCCCGAACTCGAGCTCGACGTTGCAGCGTGTCGCCAGTGCGATCGCATTTTCGATCGCGTCGGGCACGTCGGCAAACAGCGCCACCATCTCCTCGGAGGATTTCAGGTACTGCTCGGCGCTGTACTCGTGCGGCCGCTTGGGATCGTCAAGCACGCGTCCGGAGGAGATGCACACACGCGCTTCGTGGGCCTCGAACCCACCGGCATCCACGAACCGCACGTCGTTGCTCGCGACCACCGCGATGCCGCGTTCGGTCGATGCATGCAGTGCGAACGAGTTGAAGGCCTCCTCGCCATCGCGGCCGGTGCGGGTGAGCTCCAGGTGCAGCCGGTCTCCGAAGGACGCCTGCCAGTCCGCCAGCCACGCGTGCGCCAGTTCGTGCCGCTGGGTCGCCGCGAGCCGCCCCGCCTGGCTGTGGCGCCCGACCAGAGCGAACAGACCGGTGTTGTCCTCGCGCAACCACTCCGGGCGCAATATCACCCCGTCGTTGCGGTGCCCTTCCATCCACATCCGGCTGAGCAACCTGGACAGCGTGAGGTAGCCCTCGTGGTTGCGGCAGAGCAGGGTCATGCGCGCGGCCGTCTCGCTGCCGTCGGCCAGCCCGATGTCGGCGCCCAGGATGGGTTTGATGCCGGCGGCCTCGGCGGCCTTGTAGAACTTGACCGCCGCGAACAGGTTGTTGACGTCGGTCAGCGCGACCGCCGGCTGGCCGAGCGCCACGCAGCGCTGCACCAGCTCGGCGATGCGGACCGTCGAGTCGGCGAGCGAGTACTCGCTGTGCAGGTGCAGGTGGACGAAGCGTGCGGACATGGGAAACCGGCGTGGCAGCTGGCAGGTTAGCAGCAAGCCCGGCGCCGGCAAGTCTTGACAGTCGCGCATTCAAAGCCGACGGCGGGGGTGCGTCGTTCCCCCCGCCATGGCGGGGGCGCCTGCGCGCCCGGTTTCTCAATGAATGCGGAACCGGGGCGCGGCGCTGGTGCCGGCGTAACGGCTGCCATTGATCCGGTGGCATTGTTCGATCCATCGCGCTTCCGCCCGGGCAGCTTCCTGCCAGGCCTCGCGTGTGAATCCGAAATGGCAGTCCGACGCCCCGCGCAGCGCGGCCTCGATCCGCCGAATCCGGCAGAAATCGAGGTAGTCGCAAACCTCCTGCGCGACCGCCGGCCAGGATGCATCCACCAGGATCACGTCGTCCAGGCGTCCCACCACAGGCACTTTATTGGGAATCACCTGTGCATTGCCATGCATGTACGTGACCACCTCGGCGGCGGCCTGTCCGGGCTGGTCGCGCACGTCCCATTCCCGATCGACCAGCATCCGGTCGAGCGCTGCGGCACGGCGCATGCGCTGGAAGATGCATGGCGGCCAGCGCCGCTCGCTGGCGATGGCTGCCAGCTCACGGGCGGCGCTGACCACCTGATCGCACTCCAGCGGGGGGCTGTGGATGTCCAGGCGCCTGAGCAGATCGTTGAAGTGCTGCAGCGAGTCCGGGTCGATCCGGTGCTCGCCGACGCGCGATCGACGACGAGCACATGCGGGTGCCGACTCATGCAGGATCTGCGGAAGGGGAGTCACGGACTTGTCGATATTCATTGTTTTTCTCCTGTGCGGAGTCCACCGCTGGTGCTTGCCCGGGTACCAGGACCCGCGTCAGCGGCCGCGTACCGCGGTTGGTGGCCGCGCCGGTCGAATCGGGCGGCACACGTGGGCGGCAGTCTGCGCTCGCGTTTCCATCGCTGCGCATCGACTACGCCCGGAAATCACCTGCTCTCGTGGCTCTTCGGAATATCTGCTGGTGAAGTCGCCACGAAGCGAATTACTCTGGTCTGTTCGCACCACCACCGGCCGTGCGGGGAAGGGCAGCGTGTGGCCGGGTACTACGCAGTCCTCGGAAGTCCGATCCTGCCGCGTCGCTCGGGTGTTGTCGCGTGCCATCAGTTGGCATGCCGCCCGTCGGATGGCATCAGTGCTGCTGGTTTTCACCTCGGCCTGGAATTGTTCGAGCCCGCAAGTCGACTGTCGTTGAGGGGGGTGCAACGGCCGGCACTTCGGGTCTGCAACCGTCCGAGCAGAATCCGGACGCGCTGACGACATTGTTCCCGTTGCGGGTGATCTGCTGCGGGAAAACAAGCTGCAAGCCACGGGCGCAATGCAGCGGCAGATGGCAGCTGCGTTACGCGGTCGAGTATGCGACGTCGCGGCATGCTCCTACCTCACCTGGAACAGCGCGCTGGTGGTCGGTATGTAGCTGCGCTCGCGCACGCCGCGCTGGTGCTTCGCAAGCGCGGCTTCGGCAAGCCGCGCCTGCTGCCAAGCGTCGCGGGTGAACGTGAAGGCCTCGGGGTCGCAGCCGTGCAGGGAAGCTTCCACGAGGTGCAGGCGGTGGAAGTCCAAATATTCGTCCACCTCGGACGACAGCCGTGGCCAGGCAGTGTCGACCACGATCGCGTCATCCAGATGCACGGCGCCCGGCAACTGCTCCGGGATCACGTGCTCGTGCCCGTTCACGTAGCCGATGACCACCATGGCCAGCGCGGTCGTACCGTTGGCAGGGGTCCATGCGCTATCGGCGACCATCGAGCGCAGCGCGTCGAATCGGCGCATTCGCTCCACGATGCAGGGTGCTGTAGCCGGCTCGCTGGTGCGGAGCTGGCGCGCGGCCGTGGCCAGTTGGTCGCTGTCGAGCGGAAGCTCCTTGCGACCCAGCCTTGCGAGCAGGCGATTGAAGTCATTCACCTGGTCGGGGTTCAGGCGGTAGTTGTCTATTCGGCAGCGGCGGCCGGCGGAGATCGGCTGCTTCAGGATCCTAGGTAGCGAGGCAGTGGTGGCAAGCATGGTGTTCATGGCGTTCTCCTGGAAGTCGGTGCACTGATCGTTGCGGTGCAATTCCAGAATCCGCCACTCCGGTTCGGCAGTCACGATGGGGGCGCGAGCGTTGCATCCGCCTTCGCGCAGGTCGATGATGGATGTCTGAGGTAATTGCGATGGATCCCAGCGGCAGTCACGGCGAGGGGGGATCGGCAGGCCAGCGGTACCGTTTTGACGGCGTGGTCGTCGATGAGTGTGCGCACACCCTCTGTCGCGACGACCAGCCGCTGTCGGTCGAGCCCAAGGCGTTCGCCGTCCTGCTTCTGTTGCTCCGGCACTCCGGCGAGCTGGTCGGTCGTGACGTGCTGATGGATGCGGTCTGGGGCCACCGCCACGTGACGCCCGGGGTCCTGACCCGGGTGATCGCACAATTGCGCCACGCCCTTGAAGATCACGCGCACGAACCACGGTACATCCAGACGGTGCATGCCCTGGGCTACCGATTTATCGGTTGCCTGGAGGACACCCCTGTGGCGGCCGATGCGCCTGGGTGGACTGCGATGTCTGCAGGGAGCGTGCACTCTGAAGACGAAGGATTGCCGGGGGACGGCCAAAGGGTTGAGCCCGATCTTACGTCCCCGGCATCGACTGCGGCCGAGGCGGGTCCTGGCACGAGGGACGCAGTGGCAGCCGCTTCCGTGCCATCGGTGCCGCCCGCGGCTGCGGGACCTGCTCCCCTGCCACCCGCTCCGCCAACGGCCGCGGCAGCGCCGGTTCGGGATCGGCGGAGGCAGAAGGTTCCTGTTTGGCTGGTGCCGTTTTTGGGACTGCTCCTCATGGTGGCGGTGTTCGTCTGGCCCGATCGCGACCCAGGTGCCACGGCCCCTGCGCCGGCGGAGGCATCCATCGCCGTCCTGCCCTTCACCAGCCTGAGCAGCGACCGCGACGACGGCTACTTTGCGCAGGGCCTCGCAATCGAGATGCACGATGCTCTCGCCGGCGTCAGCGGCCTCAAGGTCGCCGCGCAACCTGCGGGGGACGGCGCCTTGGCAGGGAGCGACGTGAAAACGCTGGGGGAGGCGCTCGGGGTCGCCACCGTCCTCGCCGCTACCGTGCGACGCGAGGGTCATCGGGTACGCGTGAACGCCAGACTGTCCGACACCCGCACCGGTTTCACGTTGTGGTCAGAGACTTACGACCGGGATGTGACCGACGTGTTTGCGGTGCAGCGGGAGATGGCCTACCAGGTGGTGCAGGCCCTGCTGGGTGTGCTGCCCGGGGGCCGGTCGCACCTGGATCAGCGGCTTTCGCCCACGGACGACGTCATCGCCTACGACGCCTACCTGAAGGGCCTGCAGCAGTTGCAGGGCGCCGGGACGGCGGAGCGGCACGATCGCGCAATTGATTTTTTTGGCCAAGCGCTTGCCGCCGACCCGGAGTTTGCCCGGGCGCAGGCGGGAATCTGCCGGGCCGAGATCGGGAATTTCGAAAGGGCACGCGATGCACCCGCCTTCGCGCGAGCGCAGGCTACGTGCGGCCGCGCGGCCCGGATGGATGCGGAGCTGCGCGAGGTAAGCCTGGCACTCGGAGAGCTGCATCGGGTACGCGGCGAAGACGAGCTCGCGATCGGGCATTACACCCGGGCACTGGATGACCTGGCATTGCGGCCCGCCGCCTACATCGGGCTCGCCCGGCTGCAGAGTGACGGCGGCAACAACCAGCTGGCACTCGACTATTTCCAGCGCGCCAGGCAATTGCGCCCCGGCGACAGCGTCATCTACCGGGAGTTGGGATATCACCACTACCTCAACGACGACCTGCCGCAGGCGATCGAATCGTTTCGCGCCGCCGCCACGCTGCAGCCGGAGGACGCGGGCGCCTGGAGCAGCCTGGGGGGCGTGTACCTCGCTCATGGCGATGCGGAGCGGGCGGCGGATGCCTTCAGCCGCTCGCTGGCAATCACCCCCAGCTACGGCGCACTGAGCAATCTGGGAACGCTGCGCTACGGCGAAGGTAAGTATGCGGAGGCAGCAGCGCTGTACCAGCGCGCGGCGGCCCTTGATCCGGACGATTACCGGATATGGGGAAATATCGGTGACGCGCTCGCGGCCGCCCCCGGGAATGCCGAAGGCGCGCGCGCGTTCTACCAACGCGCGGCCGCAATGGCGTCCTCCTATGTGGATATCAAGACCAACGATGCGCAAGCCCTGGGTCTGCTGGCCTGGTACCGGGCCAACCTGGGCGAGAGCGATGCGGCACGCGAAGCACTGGCGCAGGCAGAAACCCTGCCGGGCGAACGCGGCGAGGTAGCGCTGCTGGGTGCGCAGACGCTCGCCCTGCTGGGCGACCCGAATGGCGCACGCGAACGGATGGCGCAGGCAGAGGCGCTAGGTGTTTCTTCGCATCGCATCGATGCCGCGCCGGTTCTGCGCAAAGCCGGCCTGGCCGGTGGCGAAAGGCCGGTGGCTCAGTAGCCCGATTGACCGTAGCCCCGGCGGGGCGTGAACAGGAGAAAGTGATGCGCATGACCTTGATTGTTGCGGCGGTGGCATGCAGCGCCGGATTGGCCGCTTGCGAGACCGGCAACCCCCTGGAGCGACTCGGGCTGAACCGCGACGGGTTGCGTTGCGACCTCCCGAACGCGGGCGACCGCGTCCACATCGAGATCCGTTATGCGAAAGACGGCAGGCCATCGGCGGTGCCCGACGTATGCACGGTGGAGCCGAAAACCACGATCACGTGGCGAAGCACCGCGGACAGCAAGACGCCGTTCGAACTGCGATTTCCGGACGGCGGCCCCGCCGGGGTCAGTGAACGAACCGAAGTGCGTTCGTCCAACGTCGACGAGAACCAGAAACTAGTGCTGGTCGCAGGGGATGAAGAAGGCCGTTACAAGTACGACATTGTTGCCAATGGCATTGTGGTCGATCCGGCGATCATCATCGAACGGTAGCGGGTTCGCCGTGGGCAGGTACTGCAGCGTCGGGGCAGCCGCGCCGTAGTGCGGCGCGCACCGGGGCGAAGCTCCGGCGATGGATCGGGCAGGGCCCGTGCGTCGACAGGGCGGCCAGGTGGTTGGGCGTGGAGTAGCCCTTGTGTTCGTCGAATCGGTACTGCGGCCACTGCGCGTGCAGCGCCGTCATCATCCGGTCGCGGGTCACCTTGGCCAGGATGGAGGCCGCCATGATCGAACGGTCGCGCGCATCGCCGCCGATCCAGGCTTCGGCCGGGCAGGGCAGCCCGCGCGGCAGGATGTTGCCGTCGATCCGTGCCAGTTCGGTGGCGGCGTGCATCACGCCTTCCACCGCGCGGCGCATGCCGACCAGGGTCGCCTGCAGGATGTTGATGCGATCGATTTCCTCGACCTCCACGGCCACCACGTGCCAGGCGATCGCACGTTCGAGGATGCGCTCGTACAGAGCCTCGCGCCGATCGGCAGTGAGTTGCTTGGAATCAGCCAGCCCGTTGATTGGCGTACGGCCCGGAGCGAACACCACTGCGGCGACCACCACCGGTCCGGCCAGCGGACCGCGCCCGGCCTCGTCCACGCCGGCGATGCGGCGTGCACCGGGCGCGACGGCCAGGTCGAGTGCAAGCTGCTGCTCCGGCTTACCCATGCGGCAACGATACGATGTCCGCAATCGCTTCTGCGGCTTGCGCGGAGGCATCCTGGCGCAACTGCAGGTGCAGTTCGCGGAAGCGCGGCTGCAGCGCGGCCACTGCGTCCGGGCTCCGAAGCCAGCGCAATGTCGCCTCGGCCAGTTTTTCCGGTGTGCAGTCGTCCTGCATCAGTTCCGGTACCAACCCCTCGCCGGCCAGCACGTTCGGAAGCGCGTAGCGATCCACTTTCAGCAAGCCCAGGCCCTTGACCAAACGGTAGGTCGTGGGTGCGACGCGGTAGCCGACGACCATCGGGCGCTTTGCAAGCATCGCCTCCAGTGTCGCAGTGCCCGAGGCCAGCAGGATCACATCGCTGGCGACCATCACCGTTCGCGCATCGCCATCGATCACGCGCAGCGCCGGGTGCAGGGCGGGTGCGTCGGGATGCGCTGCCAGCACGCGCTCGAAGGCAGCGCGTGCCCGTGCACCGGCCATCGGTGCGACCACCTGCATCGCCGGTTCTGCCGCGAGCACGCGGGCGGCGGCGCCGATGAAATCCGATGCGATGCGCTCGATCTCGCCGACACGCGAGCCTGGCAGCAACGCCAGCAACCGGCGGTCGGCATCCACTCCCAGCCGTGTGCGCGCCGCTTTCCGGTCTGGTTCCAGCGCCATCTCGTCGGCCAGTGGATGACCGACGAAGCGCGCATCGACCCCGTGGCGGGCGTAGATCGCCGGTTCCATCGGGAACAGGCACAGCACGCGGTCCGCGCTCCGGCCGATCCTGGCGGCTCGCGATTCGCGCCATGCCCATACCGACGGGCTCACGTAGTGCGCGGTGCGCATGCCGCGTCGCTTGAGCCATTTTTCCAGCCCGAGATTGAAGTCGGGTGCGTCGATGCCCACGAACGCATCCGGCTTCCAGACCATGACTTGCGAGCGCAACTGGCGACGCAGGCGAAGCAGGCGCGGCAAGTGACGAAGGACCTCCGACAAGCCCATGACCGCCAGTTCGGAAGCGTCGTACCAGGCCTCGAAACCAGCGGCACGCATGGCGTCACCGCCGATACCGGCAAACTGCGCATCGGGGAAGCGCTTGCGCAACTGCTCGATCAGCCCGGCGCCCAGCAGATCACCCGAGGCCTCCCCGGCAACCATGGCGATGCGCAGGGGCGTTGGTCCCGATCCTCCGGGCCCCGTTCCAGGCGTCATCGCAACAAGGGCCGTTCGCCGCTGTCGATGAAGTCGAGCAGCGCCCGGACGTCCGCGCTGGACTGCGACATTTCCAGCAGTGTTTCGCGTGCGCTCGACAGGCTGGCGCCGGAAACATAGAGCGCACGATAGGCGCGCCGAATCGCCGTGACGCGGCCGGCGTCGAAGCCGCGGCGCTTGAGTCCTTCGCTGTTGATGCCGCGCGGCCGGCCATAGCCGTCCTGGGCCACCATCAGGAACGGCGGGACATCCCCGTTGACGAACGCGCCCATGCCGATGAACGCATGCGCGCCGATGCGGCAGAACTGGTGCACCCCGGCGAACCCGCTGAGGATCACGTGGTCACCGACTTCGACGTGTCCTGCCAACGTTGCGTTGTTCGAAAACACGCAGTGATTTCCCACCGTGCAGTCGTGTGCGACGTGGGTATAGGCAAGCAGCCAGTTGTCGTCGCCGATGCGGGTCGCACCACCAGCGCCGGTGCCGCGATTGATCGTGACGAACTCGCGGATGGTGTTGCGGTCGCCGATCACCAGTTCCACGCGTTCGCCGCCGTACTTCTTGTCCTGCGGGTCGCCGCCGATCGCGCAATGGCCCGCGAAGCGGTTCTCGCTACCGATCCGTGTCGGCCCGTGCAGGCTGCAGTGCGAACCCACCTGGCTGCCGGCGCCGATCTCGACGTCGTCGCCGATGTAGCTGAAAGCTCCGACCCGCACGCCGTCGCCAAGCTTCGCGCCTGGCTCGATCACTGCTGTGGGGTGGATCAACGCTTCGCCCATGGCTCAGGCGTCGACCTCGGCGCACAGGATGTCGGCGCAGGCGACCTGCTTGCCGTCGACGCGGGCAATACCCGAATACAGCGCCATGTTGCGGATCGTGCGCTTCAGGGTGACCTCCAGGTCGAGCCGGTCGCCCGGCGCGACCATGCGGGTGAACTTCGCGCAGTCGACCTTGACCAGGTAATACAGCTTGTCACCGTCGGCGCTGGCGTCGCCACCTTCGGCCTCAGCGGCCAGAGCGATCTGCGAAAGCCGCGTCAGCAGCCCGCCCGCCTGCGCCAGCGCCTCGATCACGAGAACTCCCGGCATCACCGGCTGGCCGGGGAAATGACCCTGGAAAAAGGGCTCGTTGGCGCTCACGTTCTTGTAAGCGAGGACGCGCTTGTTCGGCTCCAGTTCGGTCACGCGGTCGACCAGCAGGAACGGATAGCGATGCGGAAGCAGGGCATTGATGCGCGGTACGTCGATAGGAAATTGCAGGGCAGTACTCATTGTGATGTGGGTTCCTTTTGCGCGGTTCCATCGCTGAGCCGCACGAGTACAGCGGCCGGTCAATGCATCAGTGGTCGGTCTGGCCGGTGACGCGCCGGGCAAGCGCATCGAGCTGCTTGAACCTCGCGGCGTTCTTTCGCCAGCTGCGATTGTCCATCAAGCCGGTGCCGGAAGAATACTCGCCCGGCTCGCGGATCGTGCTGCTGACCAGGCTCATGGCGGTGATCACCACCCTGTCGCAGATCTCGAGGTGACCGAGGATGCCGGCTGCACCGCCGATCAGGCAGTAGCGGCCGATCTTCGCGCTCCCCGCCACCGCCGCGCATCCGGCCATCGCTGTATGCGCGCCGATGAAGACGTTGTGGCCGATCTGTATCTGGTTGTCGAGACGGACATCGGCTTCCAGCACCGTGTCTTCGATCGCGCCGCGATCAATCGTGGTGTTGGCACCGATCTCGCAGTCGTCGCCGATTTCGACTCCGCCCAGCTGCGGCACTTTCAGCCAGCGCCCGGCATCCATCGCCAGCCCGAAACCGTCGGCGCCGAGTACCGCGCCGGGGTGAATGCGCACGCGCGCTCCCAGCCTGACCCGCACCACGAGGGTCACGCGCGCGATCAGTTCGCAGTCCGGGCCCACGATGCAGTCGTCGCCTACCACGCAGCCAGGACCGACGGTCGCACCGGCTTCGATGCGGGCGCGCGCGCCGATGCTGACGAAGGGTCCGACGTGGGCGCTGTGGTCGATCGTCGCGCTGGCGTCCACAACGGCCGATGGGTGGATGCCCGGCACGTGGGGCGAGCGCGGCTCGAACAGGGCGGCCAGCCTTGCGAACGCGGTGTATGGGTCGCTGGCGAGCAAGGCCGTACCCGCGAATCCGTCCGCGTCCTCGGCGCGCATCACCACGATGCCTGCATTCGTGCTGGCCAGCTGCGGGCGATATCTCGGATTGGCGAGGAACGCCAGCTGGCCGGGTGATGCGTTCGCAAGCGTCCCGACCCCGTCCACTCGCGCGTGTCCGTCGCCCTGCAGACCGAGCGCGAAACGCTCGGCCAGTTCGGCTGCCTCGAAAACGGGCGTATCCATCGATTCCGGCGGCGTCGCCGTCTTCAGAAACTGCCGCCGAAAGTGAACTGCAGGCGTTCGACGTCGTCGATGTCTTCCTTCTTGATCGGCGTTGCATAGCTGATCGAGATCGGACCCATCGGCGAACGCCACATCAGCGCCACGCCGGCCGAAGCCCGCAGCTCGCCAGCGTCGAAGGCATCGACATCGGCGAAGACGTTGCCGACATCGACGAACGCCGACACGCGTGCCGCCGACGTGTCCAGGAGCGTTGGGAAGAACATTTCCAGCGAGCCGACGGTCTTGAGTGCCCCGCCCAGCGGCTGGCTGAAGGAACTGCCAACGAACGCGCCCGCGCGCGGCCCCAGCGTGTTGTCAGTGAAACCGCGCACCGAGCGCACGCCGCCCGCGTAGAAGTTCTCGAAGAACGGCAGGCCGTCGGCGGTCACGGTCTTGACGTAATCCGGCGCGCCGGGCGCGCAGGGGCCAGTGCCCGGGACATAAACCGGCGGGGTGGCTGGATTGTTGTCGGTGTCGGTAATGGTGCCGCAGATGTTGCGCACCGACTCGTCGCCGTAGCTGTCGCCGTACCCGAGGTCGGCGCGCGTGTTGAGCACCAGGTGCCGCGACAGTGGCCAGAACTTGGAATAGGCGTAGTTGAGCTTGAAATACTCGACCGTCGAGCCAGGCAGCGTGGCCTCGAGCCAGACACGCTGGCTCGTGCCGCGGGTCGGCGTCAGCGCGCTGTTGAGCGAGTTGCGGGCCCAGCCGATCTCACCACGCCAGGCGTGGAATGTGCGCTGGCCGACCGCACTGATGTAATCGACGATAGGCTGCGGGGTCGTGCCCGGGAACGCGAAGATCTGGTTGCTGTCGATACCCAGCTGCGCCGACACGGAATCGGTCTCGGTGATCGGCACGCCCACGACCATCTGTGCCAGGCCGCTGGTGCTGGAGTATTGCGCCGTGTTGAAGTCCTGCGTGTTGAACTCGCTCCAGCGGACGTTGTAGCCCAGCGAAACGCCGCTGTCGGTAAAGTAGGGATTGAGGAACGAGAAGTCGTAGCGCTGCAGGTACGAATTGCGCTGCGCCTGCACCGCGATGCGGTTGCCGGTGCCGAGAAAGTTGTTCTGCGACAGCTGGATCTGCGTGCTGAGCCCGGTCAGTGCCGAGAAGCCGACGCCGAAAACGAAGCTGCCCGCCGGGATCTCGTTGACCGTGTACACCACGTCGACCTGGTCGCTGGTGCCGGGCACCGGCTGGGTCTTGACGTCCACCTTGTCGAAGAAACCAAGGCCCTGGAGGCGGATCTTGGAGCGGTCGATGGCGGCCTGCGAGTACCAGCTGCCCTCGAACTGGCGCATCTCGCGACGCAGCACTTCGTCAGCCGAACGGGTATTGCCCTTGAACTCCACCCGACGCACGTTGACGCGCGGGCCGGGTACCACCTGCATGTTGATGCCGACGGTGTTGTTGTCCTGGTCGACATCGGGAATCGGATTCACCTGGGCGAAGGCGTAGCCGACATTGCCAAGAGTCGCAGTGATCGAGTCGGCACTGATCTCCAGCAGCCGTCGCGAGAAGATCTGGTCCGGCTTCACCAGCACCAGCTTCTCGATCTGCTCCTTCGGCAGCACGGTATCTCCGGTGACCTGCACGCTGGACACCGTGTACTGCTCGCCCTCGGTGATGCCGGCGGTGATGAACATGTCGCGTCGGTCGGGGCTGATGGAGACCTGGGTGGAGTCGACCGCGAAGTCGACGTAGCCGCGATCCAGGTACCACGCGTTGAGCTTTTCCAGGTCGCCGGAGAGCTTTTCGCGCGAGTACTGGTCGTCGCGCCGGTACCAGCTGAGCCAGTTGGTCTCGTCCGATTCCCAGGTGTCGAGCAGGTCTTTCTGCTCGAACTTCTCGTTGCCGATCAGGTTGATGTGGCGGATCTTGGCCGCCTTGCCTTCCTTCACGGTGATCGTCACATCCACCCGGTTGCGCGGCAGCTGGGCCAGCGACGGGGTGATCTCGACGTTGTACTTGCCACGGTTGTTGTACTGCCGGGTCAGTTCCTGGGTCACCTTGTCCAGCGCCAGCCGATCGAAGGTGTCGCCCTCGCTCAGGCCGATGTCGGCCAGGCCCTTGAGCAGGTCCTCGGTCTTGATGTCCTTGTTGCCGACAAGCGTGAGCTTGTTGATCGCCGGACGCTCGGTCACGGTGACCACCAGGATGCCGTCCTGGCGCGCCAGACTCACGTCCTCGAAGAACCCGGTCTTGTACAGCGCGCGGATCGCTTCGGCTGCCCTGGCCTGATCCAGTGTGTCGCCACGTTGGACAGGAAGGTAGGTGAACACGGTGCCGGCGGAAATGCGCTGGAGTCCGTCGATACGGATGTCGCTGACCGTGAATGGCGCCACCGACTGGGCCACCGCCGGGATGACCGGGGCCGCGGTGAGCGCCGAAGCGAGGGCGAGGGCGAGCAGGCGGCGGGAAAAGGGTCGCGTCATCATTACTTCCGGTTGGAGGTCGTTGCATACCCGCAGAGCGGGTATCGGATCGAGCGGAGTGCCGGGAAAAGGTTTTTCAGCAGCAGGTCGGGCTTGTTGGCGCAGGCATCAGCCCACCATCAGGTTTGCGATGTCGTTGTAGAAAGCCAGCCCCATGAGGGCGGCGATCAGAGCCAGCCCGACATACTGGCCGGCGGCCATGACGCGCTCGCTGACCGGGCTGCCCTTGACCAACTCGATAAGGTAATACAGCAGGTGCCCCCCGTCCAAGACCGGCACGGGCAGAAGGTTGAGAATACCAAGACTCAGCGACAGCATCGCCAGTATCGACAGGAACCACGCCGCGCCGTGCGAGGCGTATGCATTCGTGGCGCGGGCGATGGTGATGGGACCTGCCACGGTATTCTGAATGTCGACACGGCCGGTGAAGGCGCGACCGATCATCGCGAACAGTTCGCGGGCCTGGTGGCCGGTCTCGCGGAATGCCGCCGGGACCGCTGCTACCGGCCCCAGCCGCAGGATCGCGTCCATCTCCGGTGCCTGCTGCCGGGCGGAGCCGATTCCAAGCATCCAGCTGTCCGGCTCCCCGTCCCCGGAGACCGGCTCGGGTTCAATCTGCAACGCCAGGCGCTCACCCTGGCGCTCGACCTCGATCATGGCAACGCCGCCGCGCTCGCCCAGACGCTTCACCAGCGGGGCGATATCGCCCCAGGACGACACCGGATGGCCGTCGACCGCGGTGATGCGGTCGCCCTCGGCCAGCACGCCCCAGGCAGGCGAATCGACGACCACGCGGCCCACCACGGGCGGCATCAGCAGATGGCGGGGCGTCAGGCCGATAGCGTTCATGGCCTGGCGCTGGTCGAATTCCTCGGGCATGCCCGACAAGCGCAGGCGGCGGGTGACGCGGTCTCCGCGGGCGGTCTCGACATCCACCTCGACGTCGCGATAGTCCAGCGCCGCAGGCAGCAGCGCCATCTGCACCTCGCTCCAGGTCGGCGTGGCGCGCTCGTCGACCGCGAGCACCACGTCGCCGCCCTGCAGGCCGGACTGCGCGGCGATGCCGTCGGTCAAGCCCACCACCGGCGCGTAATCCGGTCGGCCGATCACGAACATCCCCCAGAACAGCGCAACGCACAGCAGCAGGTTCGCCACAGGTCCGGCGACCACGATCGCCATGCGCTGCCACACCGATTTACGGTTAAAGGCTTCGCCGAGTTCGGCTTCCGGCACCGGGGACTCGCGCTCGTCAAGCATCTTCACGTAGCCGCCCAGCGGAATCGCTGCGACCACGTACTGCGTGCCGTCGCGACCGCGACGCGACCACAACGGCCGGCCGAACCCGATCGAGAAGCGCAGCACGCGCACGCCGCAGCGCCGCGCGACCCAGTAATGGCCGAACTCGTGGAAAGTGACCAGCACGCCGAGGCTGACGATCAGCCACCAGATGGAGCCGAGCACCTCGATCACGCGGGTTCTCCCACCGGGCGGAGGGTGGGGCTGGAGTGGATCACGGAATTGGGCCTGGGCAGGAGGGCAGCGGAAGTCATCAGGATAAGACCATCGCCGCCGCCGCGCGCCGGGCGAACGAACGCGCGCGTGCGTCGCATTCATGAAGCATGTCGAGAGACTCGGCCGGGGAGGCCGGCAGCGCGGCCATCGTGGCCTCCACCAGAGCAGGTATCGCCAGGAACGCGATCCGCCGATCCAGAAACGCCTCGACGGCGATCTCGTTGGCCGCGTTGAGCATCGCCGGCGCACTGCCGCCGGCCGCCAGCGCCTCGAAGGCGAGCCGCAGGCACGGGAAGGCGGTCAGATCGGGGTTCTCGAAATCCAGCCGGCCCCCTTGCGTCAGCAGGTCGAGTCCGGCAACGCCCGAGGCGATCCGCTCCGGCCAGCCGAAACCCACCGCCAGCGCCGTGCGCATGTCCGGCAGCCCGAGCTGGGCCATGGTCGACCCGTCCACGAACTCCACCAGCGAGTGCACCAGGCTCTGCGGATGCACCAGCACGCTGATGCGGTCACGGCCGACGCCGAACAGGTGGTGGGCCTCGATGACCTCCAGCCCCTTGTTCATGAGGGTGGCCGAGTCGACCGAGATCTTCGGGCCCATCGACCATTTCGGGTGCGCGATCGCCTGCTCCGGGGTGACCTGTACCAGTTGCGCGCGGTTGCGGCCACGGAACGGACCGCCGGAGGCGGTCAGGGTGATGCGAGCGAGCCCGGCGAGGGTGTCCTCGTCGGGCGGGCACTGCCCGCCGCCGACGCGTGCCGAAACCAAACATTGGTAGATGGCGTTGTGCTCGCTGTCGATCGGCACGATGGTCGCGCCGCCTTCGCGCGCGGCCCTCATCAGCAGTTCGCCAGCGAGTACCAGTGATTCCTTGTTCGCCAGCAGCAGGCGCTTGCCTGCGCGAGCGGCAGCCATCGTCGAAGGCAGTCCGGCGGCGCCGACGATGGCGGCCAGCACGGTGTCGCACGCGTCGCCGCGAGCCAGTTCGCACAGCGCGTCGTCGCCAGCGTGGGGCTGCGTGTCCAGGCCGGCCTCGCGCAGGCCGTCGCGAAGCGCCGTAAAGCACGTGGGATCGGCGATCACCGCATGGTCCGGCCGGTGTGTCCGGCACAAGCCGATGAGCCCCTCGACATTGCTGCCCGCCGCCATGACGCTCGCGCGCAGGCGTTGCGGGTGTCGCGCTATCACGTCCAGCGCCGAGGTACCGATCGAGCCGGTGGCGCCGAACACGGCGACCTGGCGCTGCACAAGTGGCCGGGAGGAGTCAGTGGCGCGCATGGTCGACACTTGCCTGCATCAGAACCCGAGCACGCCCTTGCCCAGTGCGAACACCGGCAGCGCGGCCAGGACGCCGTCGATTCGGTCGAGAATCCCGCCATGGCCGGGAATCAGGTGCCCGGAATCCTTCACTCCGGCGTGGCGCTTGAGCAGGCTCTCGAACAGGTCGCCGACCACCGAGAACAGCACCGCCACCAGCGCCACCAGCGCCACGATCGGCAACTGCGCCGGCGTCGCGCCGGCCAGCAGCGCGAACACCACGCCGACGATCACGCCGGCCACCACGCCGCCCACCATGCCTTCGATGGTCTTGTTGGGGCTGACCTGCGGGGACAGCTTGTGCCTGCCGAACCTGCGGCCGACGAAATAGGCGCCCGTGTCCGCCGCCCAGACGATCGCCAGCGCCGCCAGCAGCCAGCGATGCCCATTGGGTTCGCTGGCATGGATCCAGGCAAGCGCGGCCCAGGCGGGAATCACCGCCAGCGAGCCGGCCGCAAGCTTGAACACGCGCGCGAGGGTGGTCGGGTCGCCCGCGAAGCGATAGCGGCCGAGCCAGGCAAGCGCCAGCAACCACCAGATGACGCCGACGATCGTCGCCACCTGCAACAGCGCCATGCTGAAACCGGTGCTGGCGCGCGATCCCCAGACCACCGCGACCATCAGACCCAGGTTGGCGACCAGCAGCACGGTGCGGGCGATCGAATCCTCGATGCCGGCCAGGTCGAACCACTCCCACAGGCCGGCCAGGAACACCACGGCCGCCAGCGCCACCATCCATTCCGTGGGCAGCAGCAGGATGGCGGCGATCGCCACCGGGGCCATCATCAGGGCGGCGAGCACGCGCGTTCGGGTCATTCTTGGGTTCCGTTGGTCGGCGCGCCACGGGCGGGTTCGCCCAGTTGCGCACCGGTGAGGCCAAAGCGGCGTTCGCGCCCCGCGTAGTCGTCCACGGCGCGCTGCAGTGTCGCCTCATCCAGTGCAGGCCACAACGTATCGGTGAACCACAATTCGGTGTACGCCAACTGCCACAGCAGGAAATTGCTGATGCGGGTGTCACCGCCGGTGCGGATGAACAGATCCGGGGCCGGCAGTTCGGCCAGGCACAGGCGCGAGGCCAGCGCTGTTTCGTCGATGGCCTCCACCGGCATGCGCCCGGCGGCGACATCGGCCGCCAGCGAGCGCGCGGCCTGGGCGATGTCCCAGCGGCCACCGTAGCTCGCAGCCACGTTCAGGTGCAGCCGCGCGTTGGTTGCGGTCTGCGCTTCGGCGGCGGCCATGCGTTTCTGGATGGCCTCGTGGAAGCGTTCGCGCTCGCCTATGAAGCGCACGCGCACGCCGCGGCGATGGAGTTCGTCGACCTCGCGCTCGAGTGCGTTCATGAACAACTTCATCAGTGCGCCGACCTCTTCCTCCGGCCGGCCCCAGTTCTCGCTGGAAAACGCGAACAGGGTCAGCGCCTGGATGCCACGGTCGAGGCAGAAGTCGATGCAGATGTTCACCGCACGTGCGCCGGCGCGATGGCCGATCATCCGCGGCCGATTGCGCTGCTGCGCCCAGCGCCCGTTGCCGTCCATGATGACGGCGAGATGGCGCGGAACGGCGGCGGGGGTGATCGGGTCTGCGGAAGGCATGGCAGCGACGCTGGATCGCGTCAGACCGCCATCAGTTCTTGTTCCTTGGCCTTGACGACCTCGTCCACGCCCTTGATGGCCTCGTCGGTGAGCTTCTGGATGTCGGCCTCGCTGCGGCTGGCCTCGTCCTCGGTGACCTGCTTTTCCTTCAGCAGTTCCTTGACCTGCGAGTTGGCATCGCGGCGGATGTTGCGGATCGCGATCTTGGCGTCCTCGCCACCGGCGTGGACGTGCTTGGACAACTCGCGGCGGCGCTCCTCGGTGAGCGCTGGCAGGTTGATGCGGATCACCGTGCCTGCGGTATTCGGGGTCAGGCCAAGGTCGGAGGCGAGGATCGCCTTCTCCACCGCCGACACCATCTGCTTCTCCCACGGGGTGATCGTGAGCGAGCGCGAGTCGGTGACCGCGACGCTGGCGACCTGGGTCAACGGCATCTCGGAGCCGTAGTAGTTCACCTTCAGGTGATCGACCAGTGCGGTCGAAGCGCGCCCGGTGCGGACCTTGGTGAGGTCGTGGCGAAAGGCCTCGACGCTCTTGGCCATGCGCGTCTGGGCGTCTTTCTTGATCTCGTTGAGCATCGCCGGCTCCGGTGCTGTGACTGTGAACGCGCGATTATAGGGCACCGGCGCTCGCTGACGGTCAGTGCCGCACGGCAACGACTCCGGCGCCAGGCCGCTTCCGTGGAGCAGGCATCTGCGAAAATCAGGAGACAGTTCCCTTCGCACCTGCGGAGTCGGCACGCTTGCGGCGCGCAAAGGACGATGTCGCAGATGCAGCGAACTCCGACCCGTCACCTTTCACTGCCGAGGCCCGCAATCCTCCCCGCTGGCACCGCAAACATCCCCATGTTCGATCTGCAGCGTCGCGTGATTGATCCCGAACCGCAGGTCCAGTTCCCGGTCCAGCTGCCGTAGAAAGGCATCGTTGTCTGCATCTGCGGATCGAACCAGGTGCGCCGTCATCGCGACTTCGCCGGTTCCCAGCGACCAGATATGCAGGTGATGCACCGACGTGACGCCCTCCTGCCGATCAAGGAACCCGCGCACGGCGCGCTGGTCGACGGATCGGGGCACCGCATCCATGACCGCGTTGAAGCTCTCGCGCAGCAGCCCGAATGCGCTGATCGCGACCACCGCGCCAATCAGCAGCGAGACGGCGGGGTCCAGCCAGGCCCAGCCCAGCCACCACATCCCCAGGCCCGCGAGCACCGCCGCCAGCGAGACTGCCGCATCGGCCAGCAGGTGCAGGAAGGCGCCGCGCCGGTTCAGGTCGTGCACACCGTGGCGCTCGCGCACCAGGAAAGCACCCAGAAGGTTCACTCCGATGCCCAGTGCCGCGACCACGACCACGGGAAGCGCGGCAACCTGCGGTGGCGCACCGATGCGCTGCACCGCCTCCCAGCCCAGCGCACCGGCGAAGCCGACCAGCAACAGCGCGTTGGCGAGCGGCGACAGCAGGGTCGCGCGCCGCCAGCCGTAGGTATGCCGCAGGGTGGGCGGGCGTTTGGCCATCGTGGCCGCGCCCCAGGCCAGCGCCAGCCCGAGCACATCCCCGAGGTTGTGCAGCGCATCGGACAACAGCGCCAGCGAATTGATCGCAAAGCCGTAGCCCGCCTCCAGCACGGTGTAAGCGAGGTTGATCAGCAGGACGAGCGCGAACCCGCGCGTTGCCGGGGACGCATGGGCGCCGTGGTCGTGGTGATCGTGCTGGTGGCCGAGCGACATCATCCAATCCTGCCAGTGGCGGCGGGGCGGACACAATTACGCCGCGGGTGCCCGACGGGATTTCAGCGGGAGATGATTACCCGAAGGACCGAGGCAGCTTCGATCCGGCAGGTTTTTCGCCGATCACGCAGCCAGAAGCGAGCAGTCAGTGCGCGGCATCATCGGAAGTGACGAGCGTTCCGATGTTCTCCCCGTGCAGGATCTTCAGCAGTTCACCAGGCTGGGTCATGTCGAAGATGCGCAGCGGCAGCTTGCTGTCCCGGCACAGCGCGAAGGCCGCGGTATCCATCACCTGCAGGTTGCGTGCGAGCACCTCGTCGTAGCTGAGCGTGTCGAAGCGCAGCGCGTCGGAATGCTTCATCGGGTCCTTGTCGTACACGCCGTCGACCTTGGTGGCCTTGAGCAGCAGGTCGGCACCGATTTCGATTGCCCGAAGCGCGGCGCCCGAATCGGTAGTGAAGAACGGGTTGCCCGTGCCGGCGGCGAAGATCACCAGCCGGCCTTTTTCCAGATGACGGACCGCGCGACGGCGGATGTAGTCTTCGCAGACGTCGTTGATTTTGATCGCACTCATCACCCGCGCCTTGGCGCCGAGCTTCTCCAGTGCGTCCTGCATCGCCAGCGCATTGATCACTGTAGCCAGCATGCCCATCTGGTCGCCGGTAACCCGATCCATGCCGCCTGCGGCGAGCCCCGCGCCGCGAAAAATGTTGCCGCCGCCGACCACCAGCGCGACCTCGGCGCCTGCCTGCTGCGCTTCGATGACTTCTTTCGCCAGCCGGTTGATGATCAGCGGATCGATGCCGTAGTCCTCCGCTCCCATCAATGCCTCGCCGGACAACTTCAACAGGATTCGGCGATAGGCGAGCTGTGGCATGGAAAACCTCAAGAATAGGCGGACAGAAAAGCGGGCGGGCAAAACGGAGGCATTCTAGCCGAAGGGCTTGTAAGGGACGCGTGGTCACGATTCGGCTGGCCCGGAGGCAAACACGCACCTGGGAGAGGCTGGTTGCGATGTCGTGACCCGATCCCCATCGTTCTGATCCCTGCTTAACCTCACAACGCGCATCTTCAGCAACTCGACACGTCCCGACCCGGGCGCCCACAGGAGGTGCGAAATGGCCTACATCGATGGTTTCGTGATTGCTGTTCCGATGGCGAACAGGCAGAAGTTCATTGACCACGCGAGGGAAGGCGACTCGGTATTCATGGAGTGCGGCGCAACGCGCGTGCTCGAGTGCTGGGGCGACGACATTCCCGCAGGGAAACAAACCGATTTCCGGCGCGCCGTGCAGGCCACCGATGACGAGGCGGTGGTGTTCTCGTGGATCGAATGGCCGGACAAGGCCACTCGGGATGCGGGCATGGAAAAGATGATGAAAGATCCGCGCATGAATCCGGAAACCAATCCAATGCCTTTCGATGGCAAGCGGATGATCTTTGGTGGTTTCGAGCCGGTTGTCGAATTGGGTATTGCGGATCAGGCCAGTGGTGCTGATCGTTCAACCGGTCGCTCGCAGGAGGGTGCGGCGCCACGTCACTAGTTACTGCCCCTGGTCCGCGGCGAACAGCTCCTCCAGTTCGCGGCGGGCTGCCTTCGACTGGTTGATGAGCGCATGTTCGTCATCACTGACGGCGTACTGCGCGCGCAACAGGCGCTCGTCGTGTTCGGCGAACTGGCCTGCCTGCTCGCGTGCGATGGCCGGGTCGACGCCCAGTTCCACCAGCACGCGTTCACCCGTATGCAGGCTGGAATTGAAAGTCTCGCGAATCGCGGTGACGCCCAGTTCCATGAGTTCCCATGCATGGCGGCGGTCGCGTGCGCTGGCGTACACGGCTGCGGCGGGATACAGCGTGCGAATCGTCCTCACCGTGGCGACCGAGGCTTCGGGATCCTCCAGTGCAACGACGAACACCCGGGCGGAGTCCGCGTGCGCGGAGCGCAGCAGCTCGGAATGGCTGGGATTTCCGTAGTACACGGGGTTGCCGAAACGGCGCACGAAATCCACCTGGTCCGCGCTCGGATCGATCGCGATGAAGGGCACGCGCCGCGCTGCGAGCAGGCGTGCGACCACCTGGCCGAATCGGCCGAACCCGGCGATCAGGACCTGCGGATGATCATCGGGAGGCACATCGAACGCGCGCTCCGGTCGCGGCCAGAACCGGGGCTGCGTCCTGTACCGCGCCCAGCGCCTAGGGTCCGAGCAGAACCCCGGCAAACAGGTAGCCGAGCACGCACGGCGCCGAGGCCGACGCGGCGGAACACCGGTATCGCGAGCACCGCTGCCAGCAGGAAGACGATGGCTATATCGAGGCCGCTGCCGTGCATGAGGTTCCCTGGTACCTCGCGGACACGGGAGAAGAGCTGTGGAGACAGGCGAAGCGAGCGTCGCCGCCATGTCGAAGCATAGCCCCGTGGTTGGTCGCGTCCCCATGAATTCGAAAACCAGAAAGCCGGTTGCCCGACCGGAGGTGCGTACCTTCGGCAGGGAGCGGCTGCGAACTGGGAGTGATGCCATGCTGGCGCGTCGAGATCAGCCTGCCGTTGGCGAGTTGCCGGCGCTCTATGCCGACACTGGTTAAGATCGCAGCGCCTGTCGGCATATGCGGGTACTCCAGACTACTCAGCTTGACCTTCGGATCGAGCTTCAACACACCGGAAATCCCAGCATGAGCATCCCCGCCCAGATCGGCGCAGCACTCGCAGCCGAATTCGCTGTTCCCGATGCGGGCGAGTTGACGGTGCTTGTGGTGCGCCTGCTGACCGCGGCGGTGCTCGGAGGCCTGCTCGGCCTGGAGCGCGAGAAGCGGGGCAGGGCGGCGGGCTTGAAGACGCACATCCTGGTGTCGATGGGTTCTGCCTTGTTCGTGCTGGCGCCGCTGCAGGCCGGCGTGGACCCTGCCGAGGTGACCCGGGTGATGCAGGGCATCGTGTCGGGAATCGGATTCCTTGGTGCCGGCGCGATCATCAGGCTCGACAAGGGTGAGCGGGTGCAGGGACTGACCACGGCCGCGGGCATCTGGATGACCTCGGCGATCGGCATGGCCGCCGGCATGGGGCTGGAGATGGCCGCGCTTCTCACGGCGATGCTGGCGCTGCTGGTGTTCGCGGTGATCCCAAGATTGATGCGCGACACTGCGGCAAACGGCGCCTGATGGCATTCGCCGATCAGTCACGCTGGTGGCGAGCACCAATCGCCGCCCAACAAAAAACCCGCGATCGCTCGCGGGTTTTTTGTTTTCAGCGGTGAAACGAAGCTCAGGCCAGGCCGGCCTGCTTCATGACTTCGGCGTGGAAGTCGTCGCTGCTCTTCTCGATACCTTCGCCGACCGCAAGGCGAACGAAGCCGATCACTTCGGCGTTGGCCGACTTGAGCACGGATTCGACCGACTGGTTGGTGTCCAGCACGTACGACTGACCGGTCAGGCACAACTCGTTCACGGTCTTGGCGACCTTGCCGGAAATCATCTTTTCGAGGATCTCGGCCGGCTTGCCGGTGTCCTTGACCTGCGCGAGGGCGATCTCCTTCTCGCGCTCGACGAAATCGGCCGGAACGTGCGAGGGGGAGATGTACGGAGGATTCATCGCGGCGATGTGCATCGCCAGGCCGCGCGCCAGCTCGGCATTGCCGCCCTTGAGCTCGACCAGCACGCCGATGCGGCCGCCGTGGACATACGCGCCCAGGGTGTTGCCGCTGTCGATGCGCGCCATGCGGCGGACCTGCACGTTCTCGCCGACCTTGGCGATGACCATCGCGCGGGTTTCCTCGACGGTCTCGCCGGACGGCAGCTTGGTCGCGCGCAGTGCCTCGACGTCCGCGGCCCCGAGCGCAGCCTCACCAACGGCTTCGGTAAAGCCGATGAAGTTCTCGTCCTTGGCGACGAAATCGGTTTCGGAGTTGATCTCGACCAGCACGACCTTGCCTTCGCCCTGCGCTGCAACGATGCGGCCTTCGGCGGCGACACGGCTGGCTTTCTTGTCGGCCTTGGCCAGGCCGGACTTGCGCAGCCAGTCGGCCGCGGCTTCGACGTCGCCGTTGTTCTCGACCAGCGCCTTCTTGCATTCCATCATGCCGGCGCCGGTGCGCTCGCGCAGTTCCTTGACCAGGGAAGCAGTGATTTCCATGGGGACTCCTGAGTGGTTCGGTGAAATACGTCATTGCCCACAGTGGTGGGTAACGGTGTCCGCAACGCGGAACCGGCGCCTGCAGCGCAGGCGATGACGGACTGGAAACGGGGGCTTGAAAGTGGCGGCCGCGCGCATCCCGCGCGACCGCTGCTTCGGCACCCGGCTTTCCAGTCCGTTGTCGCCTGTGCGGCAGGCACCGGGTCCGCA
>JALYOF010000040.1 GCA_030857025.1 Pseudomonadota bacterium
AATGGTAGTCGAGCGATGCATAGCCGCGGCTGACCGACTTGAGCTTGTCGAAGAAGTCCAGCACCACCTCGGCCATCGGCAGCTCGTAGCTGACCTGCACCTGGCTGGCCATGTAAGTGATGCCGACCTGCTTCATGCGCTTCTTGCCGGCTTTCTGTTTTTCCAGCAGTTTCTTCTTGCGGCTGATGTCGCCACCGTAGCACTTGGCCAACACGTTCTTGCGCATTGCCTTGACCGTGCTGCGGGCGATGATCTGCGAACCGACCGCGGCCTGGATCGCGACATCGAACATCTGCCGCGGGATCAGTTCGCGCATCTTCTCGGCAATCTCCCGCCCGCGGCGGTCCGCATGGGCGCGGTGGGTGATGATGCTGAGCGCATCGACCTTGTCGCCGTTGATCAAAGTGTCGATGCGTACGAACGGGCCGGCCTGGAAGCGCAGGAACTGGTAGTCCAGCGAGGCGTAGCCGCGCGACACCGACTTGAGGCGGTCGAAGAAGTCCAGCACCACCTCGGCCATCGGCAACTCGTAGCTGATCTGCACCTGGTTGCCCATGTAGGTGATGCCGATCTGGCTGCCGCGCTTCTCCTCGCACAGGGTGATCACGTTGCCGACGTAATCGGGCGGCGTGAGGATGTTGGCGCGGATGATCGGCTCGCGCACTTCTTCTATGAGGTTGGTCTGCGGCAGCTTGGAAGGATTATCCAGCGGCATCACGGTGCCGTCGGTCTTCAGCACCTCGTAGACCACGGTGGGCGCGGTGCTGATCAGGTTGAGGTTGTACTCGCGCTCCAGCCGCTCCTGCACGATCTCCATGTGCAGCATGCCAAGGAATCCGCAGCGGAAACCGAAGCCCATCGCCTCGGAGGACTCGGGCTCGAAGCGCAGCGCGGCGTCGTTCAAACGCAGCTTGTCCAGCGCCTCGCGCAGGTCCGGATAATCTTCGGCATCGACCGGGAACAGGCCGGCGAACACGCGCGGCTGCATCTCCTGGAAGCCCGGCAACGGCTTGGTGGCCGGGTCACTGGCAAGCGTCAGGGTGTCGCCAACCGGCGCGCCATGCACGTCCTTGATCGACGCGTTGATCCAGCCGACCTCGCCTGCGCCCAACTTCGGCAGGTCCTTGCGCTTCGGAGTGAACACGCCGACCTTGTCGACCAAATGGGTGCGGCCGGTCGACATCACCAGGATCTTCGTCCCCGGAGTGATCTCGCCCTGCATCACGCGCACCAGCGACACCACGCCCAGGTAGTTGTCGAACCAGGAGTCGATGATCAAGGCCTGCAGCTTGTCGGTGTCGCGCGGCTGCGGCGGCGGGATGCGCGCGACGATCGCCTCGAGCACATCGACCACGTTGAGTCCGGTCTTGGCGCTGATGGCCACCGAATCGGCAGCATCGATGCCGATCACCGCCTCGATCTCGGCCTTGGCGCGATCGATATCGGCCGTGGGCAGGTCGATCTTGTTGAGCACCGGCACCACTTCCAGCCCCTGCTCCAGCGCGGTGTAGCAGTTGGCGACGGACTGCGCCTCCACGCCCTGCGCAGCATCGACGACCAGCAGCGCGCCCTCGCACGCGGCCAGCGAGCGGCTGACTTCGTAGCTGAAGTCCACGTGCCCAGGGGTGTCGATGAAATTGAGCTGATAGGTCTTGCCGTCTTTTGCCGTGTAGGGCAGTGAAACGGACTGTGCCTTGATGGTGATGCCGCGCTCGCGCTCGATCGGATTGGAGTCGAGTACCTGCGCCTCCATCTCGCGGGCCTGCAGGCCTCCGCAGAGTTGGATGATGCGGTCGGCCAGGGTCGACTTGCCGTGGTCGACGTGGGCGATGATGGAGAAATTGCGGATCAGTTGCATGCGAACGGCGCGCTGCGCCAGGACCAGAAGGTTAACGGGCGATTATCGCACAGCCCGGCGCGCCCATCGGCCGCGGATTCGACCGATGGACACCGGTGCAATGGCGCCGCGGCGGTCTGCCGCAGCGCCAGGATCGAGCCGGTGACGATCAGCCGCCTTGCTGCGCCGTCACGGCCACGTACTGGGTGTTGCCGCCGCGACGCACCAGCACCATGACAGTGTCACCGGGCCTGACGGACGACAGCTCACGACTGAGCTCCGCCGGATTGCCAACGGTGTTGCGCCCGATCGCCAGGATCACGTCGCCCTGGCGCAAACCGGCCTCGCGAGCGCCGCCACCTGCCACCTGCGCAACGAGCACGCCCTCGCCCCGATCCAGGCCCAGGCGCTGGCGCTCCGCGGCCGAGAGTTCCCGCGGCACCACGCCGAGCACGTTCGGTGCAGCCTGCTGGGCCGGGGCGCCCTGTTGTCCGCCACGCGTGGGCGCTGCCGCCGCACGCGCGGGCTCGCCGGCAAGTTCGTCCACGACCACCGGCAGCTTCAGCTCCTTGCCGCCGCGGAACACGGTGACGGTGGCCTGCGTGCCCGGGGCGGTCGTACCCACCAGCGGCGGGAGGTCGCTGGAGTCGTTGACAGGATTGCCATTGAAGGCGCGAATCACGTCCATCCGCTGCACGCCCGCCTTGTCGGCGGCGCTGCCGGGAGCAACGACCGCCACCAGGGCACCTCGCGTGTCGGGCAGTCGCAGGGCCTTGGCAAACTCGCTGTCGATTCCGGAGACTTGCACGCCCAGCTGTCCGCGACTGACCCGGCCGGTTTCCTTGAGCTGCTGGACGGCGTTCATCGCCAGATCGATCGGAATCGCGAAGCTCACGCCCATGTAGCCGCCGGAATTGCTGAAGATCTGCGAATTGATTCCGACCACTTCACCGGAGGTGTCCAGCAGCGGCCCGCCGGAATTGCCGCGGTTGATCGCCACGTCGGTCTGGATGAAGGGCACGTACTGCTGCCCTGCATAGGGATTGGACCGCCCGACCGCACTGACGATGCCCGCGGTCACAGAGTGATCGAGACCGAACGGCGAGCCGATCGCAACCACCCACTGCCCCGCTTTCAGCCGCTCGGAGGATCCGTGCCGCAACCACGGCAGCCCGGTGGCGTCGATCTTGAGCAGGGCCACATCGTAGTGCTCGTCGCTGCCGACCACCTCTGCCGGCAGCTCACGGCCGTCGGACAGCTTGACATTGACCTGGTCCGCGCCGTCGATGACGTGGCGGTTGGTCAGCAGGTAACCGTCGGACGAGATCAGGAACCCCGTGCCCTGGGAGACGCCGCCGCGCGGTCCCTGCGGCGCTCCGGGCGCCGGCGCTCCGGGCATCGGCGCGCCAGGCCCGAAGAAGCGACGGAACAGCTCTTCCGCGCCATCGGGCAGTTGGCCCTGCGCCTGGGCGCTGGCGCGCGGCGATACCTGCGCACTGATGTTGACCACGGCTGGTCCGACCCGGGTCACCAGTTCGGTGAAGTCCGGCAAGCCCGTCACCAGCGGGCGCGGCGACTGGGGTGTCACCGCCTTGGCCGGATCGGATGCCGACTGAGGCTGCTGCGCAGTGCAGGCGGCCGGGAGAGCGAGTGCAAGTGCGCCCATCAGGGCGATGGCGCGGAATGGTCGGTTCATGGAATCGGCCTCTCATGGGAAGGTGATTGAAGCAAAAACTCGTGGTGCGACCGCGGCGCCAGTCCTTCAACGGACCTGCGCAGCGCTGGCGAGACGCGCTGCCTACGGATCGCCCGGGTCGGGGAACGTCGCCGGCCCGCCCTCGGTCCCCAGCCTCGGCTCGAAGGGGTAGAACCCCGGCTGATCGGAGGCGCCGACGCTGACGTCCATATTCTGTGGCGCGCGACCGTAGCCCGCGGTGAGTGCGCGACCAGCCGAGGCGGGAAGCACCGCACGGGGCCACGGCCGCGGCGTCGAGGCGCCTGCGGGCGGAAGCCGGAAAGGATCGGCAAGCGCCGTGGCGTCGATCACTTCAGTGCGGTCTGCGCTGGCTCCCGCCAAAGCCGCCGTCTCCTCCGTTGCCCTGGGATCGAGGGCGACCCGGGCGCGCGCGGCAGAGTCCGTCTGGCGCACCCTTCGGTCACCTTCCGACGGCGTGGGGTCGGCCGGATTCTCAGCGGAAGCTACCGCAGCCGGCGCAAATGGAGGCTCGGCAGGGGCGAACACCGCGGGGGGCGCCGCAGGTGGCGCAGCGGCCGCGACCGCTGGCGTCTGCGGAGCGGCGGTGGGAGCGGCATCCTCGAACGGATTGCCCACGAACCAAGCCGCGACCGCCACCGAGGCGGCCAGTGCGGCGCCCCCCATCCAGCCACGCCGGGGCGCAGGGGACGCAGCAACGTTGGCCACCTCGCGGACCTCGCGTGCAAATTCGCGCTGGACGCGCTCGGGGAAGTCGTTTGGCGCAGGAGCAGTGGCCCGGCCGCGCAGCACGTCGCCGGCAAGCTGCCAGTGGCCGCAACTCTCCCGCCAACGCAGGTCCTGGGCGAGTCGCTTGTGGGCGAACCGGGCGGCATCGCCCTGCAGTTCGCCGTCGAACAAAGCACTGAGGCTTTCGCGATCCTGGTGGTCCTTGGGGGAGATCATCGAGTTACCTGGCTCCGGTTTTTTCATCGATCATGCGTTCAAGCACCCTGGTCGAGGACATCGCTGGCGGCGTCGCTCAGCAACGGGCGCAACTGCGCGTCGATCGCGTCGCGGGCGCGAAATATCCGCGACCTCACGGTCCCGATCGGACACCCCATCCGCAGGGCGATCTCCTCGTAGCTCAGGCCTTCGACCTCGCGCAGGCTGATGGCATCCTGCAAGTCCTGCGGCAAGCCTTCGACGACCCGCATGACCGTCTGCTCGACCTGCTGACGCATCAGCTCACGCTCGGGCGTGTCGTTGTCGCGCAGGCGGATGCCGGTGTCGAACTGCTCCGCGTCGCCCACTTCGATGTCGTCGATGGGCGGTCGCCGGTTCTGCGCTACGAGATGATTCTTGGCCGTATTCACTGCTATCCGGTGCAACCATGTATAGAACTGGGCATCGCCTCGAAAGTTGCCGATCGCGCGGTAGGCGCGAATGAAGGTTTCCTGCGCGACGTCCTGACATTCGCTCCAGTCGGAGATGTAACGCCCGATCAACGCAACGATCCGATGCTGGTACCTGCGCACCAATGCATCGAACGCCGGGCCATCACCGCGCTGCACCCGGCGGACCAGTTCCTGGTCCAGTGCCGATTGCCGGGCCGACTCCATTTTTCCGGTGTCGGCTTCGGTTTCCGGCGAAGGGTCCGGTTCCAACCTTCGATCTGAATCGATTTCGGCCATACCGCGCGCCGGCACTCCTGTGAGTTCGGCAATGGCCGAACATTGGGACACCCCGAACGGGGGAAAGTTCAATGCCCAGACCATGGGGGCGTGCGAAGGTCGCCGCAACTGCGTCCTCGCGCATGACTTGCGCGCGTTCGGTCATTTGACTGCGGTCGAACAACATCGGGATGATAGGCGACTCTCCCGTACCTGAACGGATGGTGCCCGCATGAACGCACACGGCGACGGCCTGGCGAGTTTCGACGGACTGCGTGCCCAGCACTGGCAGCCCGAATTGCGTGGCGACGGCGTACTCGTGCTGGCGTTCGACCGCGCCGGCCAGCCGGTGAACACCCTGTCCCAGGACGTACTCATCGAACTGGACAGCCTGCTGGAGCGGCTGGCGATCGATCCGCCCAAGGGGCTGGTGATCCGCTCTGCAAAGACCAGCGGCTTCATCGCAGGCGCCGACATCAAGGAGTTCCAGGGCTTCGACGAGAAGGGCACCGTCGGCGACGCGCTGCTGCGCGGGCAGCAGGTGCTCCAGCGCCTGGCCGAATTGCCCTGCACGACGGTCGCCGCGATCCACGGCTTCTGCATGGGCGGCGGCACCGAGATCGCGCTGGCCTGCGACTACCGCGTTGCCAGCACCGATCCCTCCACCCGCATCGGCCTGCCCGAGGTCAAGCTTGGCATCTTTCCCGGCTGGGGCGGCAGCGCGCGGCTGCCGCGGCTGATCGGCGCACCGGCGGCGTTCGACATGATGTTGACGGGCCGTTCGCTGTCGGCTTCGGCTGCGCGCTCGAACGGTCTGGTCGACAAGGCCGTGGACCCCGCGCAACTGCTCGACGCCGCCGCGGCGCTTGCGCTCAAGGGACGCCCCCGTCCGCTGAAGCAGCGCATGCTTGGCTGGGCCACCAATATCTGGCCGGCGCGGCAGGTGCTCGCGCCCATGTTGACCAAGCAGGTCGCCCGCAAGGCCCGGCGTGAGCACTACCCCGCGCCCTATGCGCTGATCGACACCTGGAAGCGCGCCGGCGGCGGCATCCAGGGGCGGCTGTCAGCCGAACGCAAGGCGGTGGCGAAGCTCGCATCCACGCCGACCGCCCGCAATCTGGTCCGCGTGTTCTTCCTGCAGGAACGGCTCAAGAGTGTCGGCGGCAAGGACCACGGCATCGAGCACGTCCACGTCGTGGGCGCAGGCGTCATGGGCGGGGACATCGCCACGTGGGCGGCGTACAAGGGCTTCCAGGTCACGCTGGCGGATCGGGAGCAGCGCTTCGTCGACGCGGCGATGGAGCGCGCGTCGACATTCCTGGGCAAGAAGGTGAAGGATGACGCCAAGCGCGCGGACGTGATCGCGCGACTCAAGGGCGATGTCGCCGGCGAAGGCGCGACCAGCGCCGATCTGGTGATCGAGGCGATCATCGAACAGGCCGAGGCCAAGCGCGATCTGTACGGCGATGTCGAACCGCGCATGAAGCCCGGCGCTCTGCTGAGCACCAACACGTCCTCGATTCCGCTGACAGACCTGCGCGACGGCCTGCGCAACCCGGCGCAGTTCGCGGGCCTGCATTACTTCAACCCGGTGGCGCTGATGCCGCTGGTGGAGATCATTCGCCACGATGCGATGGCGCCGGAGACCGAGCAACGGCTGGCGGCGTTCTGCAAGGCGATCGACAAGCTGCCGGTACCCGTCGCTGGGACTCCCGGCTTCCTGGTCAACCGCGTGCTGTTTCCGTACCTGCTGGAGGCAGTGACGGCCTATTCGGAAGGCATCCCCGGCCCCGCGATCGACAAGGCGGCGGTGAAGTTCGGAATGCCGATGGGACCGATCGAACTGGTCGACACCGTCGGCCTGGACGTGGCTGCGGGCGTCGGCGCGGAACTGGCCCCGTATCTCGGGCTCAAGGTGCCGGCGGCACTCGCGGACCGCGCCGAGCCGGGCAAGCGCGGCCGCAAGGACGGCCAGGGCCTGTACCGCTGGGAGGAAGGCAAGGCGGTCAAGCCGGAATTGCCGAAGGACTACCAGACCCCGGAAGACCTCGAGGACCGGCTGATCCTGCCACTGCTCAACGAAGCGGTCGCGTGCCTGCACGACGGCGTGGTCGCCGATGCCGACATGCTCGACGCGGGCGTGATCTTCGGCACCGGTTTCGCCCCCTTCCGCGGTGGCCCGATCCAGTACATCCGCCAGACCGGCGTGGAGGTGCTGCTGCGCAGGCTGGAGAAACTGCAGGCAACCCATGGAGACCGCTTCACCGCCCGCCCCGGCTGGGACAATCCGGCGCTGGGTTGAGAAGGGTTTGTCCGCCAAGGACGCGAAAGGCGCAAACAAGAACAGCTAAGGAAAAGGTGTCAGGGACAATTCACAGGAAATTGTCCCTGACACCTTTTTCCGGGAAGCTCCTTATGGAGTAGTTAGGCCTTGGAGCCGTTGGGCCCGACTACGGTTTGTCCAAGCCTTGTTTGAAATAAATCATTGATGGCACAGGCCGGATGATGCCTGCTCAACATGAGCCAAGCGTCCGTGTTCGCTGGTATCGCATCGGCCCAAGACGGCGGGTATCCCATCTCCTGAATAGCGTCAACTAGTGTCTTCCCGGAATTTTTGAATGCATCCTCAGTGAAATACCATTGCGGGTCAACGACGGTGCGAAACTTCAAGTAACAATCGTAAACAACGCGCGTCACCGTTGTGAGATACGAGTCACATGCGTCTACCGCATCGATCAACTCTTCAGTGCAGGGATGAACTAGCACGTGCGTTGGCGCTGCTCCATTCAATTGTGCGGCTAGATACTGGCGAAGATGGGTGCGGTCCACTTGACCAATCGGGCTCTCTCCCGTTTTTTGTGCTTTGTTCCTGAACTCAACAAAGTGTGGAGCGAGCGGGTCAGATTTGAGAGTTGCCCGAGCAATGGCGTACCACTTCTTGAATCCGTGCGCATCACTGAGGCAAGCCTGAAGCGCGAAAGTGACACTACGTGATGCCGAAACAAACGCGCTGAAACAGAATTTCGCATCCTGCGAGTGGAGAGAAGCCTTCGCTAGAAGGTCAAGAAAGTATTCCGCCTCCCGCAACTTCTCTTCTACCAGTCCGAACGAACGCGTCATACAAGGCCTAACACCGGAGTTAAGCGGCGCCGCGAAGCGGCGGCCGCTTGGACGAATTGTTAGCCGTCAGCTTCTTAACGCGCATATTGAGCCACATAGTCCTGCTTCTTCTCGTTCCAGTGAAACCTCAGTTCAGCGACTGCCGAGGAGTCGCTGGCAAAGGTGCTGAAGAGGCCTATCAGGTCTTCGATCAGGAACTCATAAGCCCACTTGTGGCGCATGAAGTCGGAGAAGACAAGCACGCCCTTGAAAGCGGTACCTTCCGACCAGGTTTGCATCCAGTAATGGTGGATGAGCTGGTTGCAGACATCGAGGACGCCAAGATCTGCCGGCTCCGGACTTTCCATGTCAAATCGGTCTTTCGGGAAACCTGCACCAACAAACGTGAAGGGCTTACTCCCGATCTTCTTGTATCGGGCTACAGGCATTCTTGCGCTACGAGCGCGATCACTCACTTTCGGCCGCTCAAGTAGAGAGCGCACCTGGAACGCCACCAGCATCAGGCGCCGCTCATACAAAACAAGCTGCTTCTCCGACCACCTACGGTATTTGAGATGCCTCTTGAGCCACGCCAACTCAGCGCGCAGCTCCTGGCGCCAGTAGGTTGATTCGATCATCTGCTCAGCTCTTGCGTGACGTGCAAAAAGGCCTCACCTGACGGCTAACACTTGAATTAAGCCGACCCGCAACGCGCAAGTCGGTGAGTTGATGGAGTTGAACAACGACACATTTCAACGAAGCGACGAAGCGGGTTCGGCTTGAATGAATTGTTATGCCGCTTACGCGACACCTTTCGGGCCCTGCTTAGCCATAGCCACTATAGGCACGCCTGCCGGAGGCTTCTCCTCGGCGGTGGAGCGCCAACGAGACTGGTCCGGTGCTACCCAAACCTTTGGCTGTCTGCGTTCTTGCGCGACCCAAGCATCTCGGTAGTAGAGGCGAAGAACGAGGCAAACCGTTGCGTTGATGAATCTAAAGCGCGCCTCATTGACTGGATAATCGGACCCTTGTGGTAGGTTCGATTTGAAATTGGTGCAGAGCCCGAGCACCTTGTCATTGCTGAAGGAGAGGCCGTGTTTGGAATGGGCAAAGACATTCCTGATTTTCCGAACCAGCGATATCTCTTGATACTCAAACTCATCAATGAGTCCGAGAGCAAAACACGCCTCGATGCGCGCCGAGAACGTACCAAGTGGCGCATTTGACCCGCTAAGCAGCCGCTCGCTAGCTTTGCCAAGGCATAGAAAAGATTGAAGCGCATCCAAGAGCTTCTCGTCGATCAGCGCTGCGGCCACCAACGGTAGTCCGCGATCTGTCTCTCGCTGAAGCTCGGAGAAGAAGTGCGCCAAGTCTGCTGTATCTTCTTCCTTCACGCGCGGCACCTGGTTGGTAGCGGCATAACACTTGAATTAAGCCAACCCGCAACGCGCGAACCGGGAGGGGAAGGAACACCAGCAACTACGCACTCCAATGAAGCGACGAAGCGGGTTCGGCTTGAATGATGTTAGGACTCACGACCCGGGTGATGGGGGCTTGTGCTTTTTGGTCTGCTGCAACAGATCCTCAAACGTGGACTGGGCTTGTGCCTCCGAAAGAAGAGGTGATGCGTTGTCATTTGAGTCGAGCACGAAATAGCCAACAACGCTAGATGTTCCGTCTGCGTAGATTGCGAGCTCCTCGACAATGCTGAGGTGCCCCTCGCTTCGAATGGTTTTTCCGCGTTGATTCATAGTGAGTCCTAACACTTGAATTAAGCCGACCCGCAACGCGCAAGCCGGGAGTGGACGGGATACCAGCAACGACACATTTCAACGAAGCGACGAAGCGGGTTCGGCTTGAATGAATGGTTAGGCGCCGGCGATTTCTTTCAACGGCAGGAGCCTTTTGATCTCTGCCAAGGTGCCAGAAACCATGTTAGCCCGAGCGCACCACTGATCAAGCTCCGTCTCGGTAATTGGCGAGCCTTCGTTCCACTGGACGAAGCCGACCCCTTGCTCAATTGGCCGGTCTAGGGCGGCGTTGGACACATCGACTATGGAGTGGGCCAGCTTATTGCGGAGCTCTTGAAGATGTTTGAGGTCTTTTAAGAATTGGCCATTCTGGTCCCAGTACCGTGGGTAGTCTTGTTTGACTATCTCGGTGAGGAGTGTGCGCTTTTGCTCCAGCGACATGCGGCAGGCAATGCGGCCAAAGAACAACTCCTGCTTAAGTGGATCTTCAGTGCAGAAGTAGTCTGTAAGAAGTAGCGCAATATCACGCTCAATGACGGCGAGATGATTGAGGAAGCGGCCACGGAAGTCACGGGCCCTCTCGTGTATGCGGCCAGCGGATTTGAATCGGTCATCGCTCATGCTTATTCCGGTGCCTAACACTTAGTAGACCCCACTTTCGGGGTGTAACCAGTATCCTGACGGCCGGGCCAGAGGCAGTCAACAGGAAAAAACTGGCGGGACGACAGGGACTTGCTGCTTGGGCAGGCCGGGGGGGACCGGGCATACTCGGCCGATACACCCCAATTTTGAGTGGAAATGGATTACCACCCTTTTCCGAGGCGGTACCCGCACGAACTGCTGTGCCTGTCCGGCTCCCGATCAGCTTCGCGCCCCATGCCGGTGCGTCATTACATATTGCGGACCGAGCGCGCTTACGTGTCCTGGTGCCGGCGTACGCCGAGCAGCGGTGGGGCTTTCGTCGCCGAAGAAAAACCCGATCCAACGCGAACCGCACGAACAAGCAACCGGGGGGGGCGAATAACCGGATCATCAATTGCCGAAATTCAGTGGTGGCGCCACAGCCACCGGGCGCAGCCTTTCGGATTGCTTCGCTTTTCGTCGCGCTTTCGGCTTCTTTCGCGCCTTTGCGGGCACGAGAAAACACTCACATCGTGTGCGTGGGGCGATCCGCGCTCAGCATGCCGGCCAGCAGTGCCTCGATCTTGCCTTTAATCGCTTCTCCATCGGGCGTTTCGCCGAACTGTACGCCGATGCCGGCGGGGCGATTGCCCTGCGCGCCGGCCGGCGTCACCCACACGACCTTGCCGGCAACCGGAAGGCGCTCGGCAGACTCGGGCAGCGTCAGAAGCAGGAACACCTCGTCTCCCAGAAAGTAGCGCCGCGGCGTGGGAACGAAGATGCCGCCGCCCCTGATGAACGGCATGTAGGCGTTGTACAACGCAGCCTTGTCCTTCACGGGCAGCGTCAGGATGCCCGGCCGCCCCGCTCCGCCTGTTCCCGCTGCGCCTGCTCCACCTGCCAAACCACTCATCGTCTTTGTCCTTCGCTACCTGTTCGCTTGCCGGCGTCGGTACGCCAGGCCACCAGCAATTCCGCCACCGCGAGGTCGGCCCGCAGCGTGGTCCGAAGCAGATCCCGGACCCGGTTGGCCCGGTCGAACCAAGCGGCCAGCCTGCGCGTGCGCAAGGTGTCGGTCAAGCATTTTGCCGCCTCGGACAAGGCCAGATCGGCAGCATGGCGCAGGCGGATATCGGCATCGCCATCGGCGACCCAGCGTTGCGCGGTCGCAACCGCCGGCAGGCTGCCGCTGGCGATGCCTGCCAGATCGGTCGCAACCTCGCGCCGCAGCGCAAGGCCGCTGTTTCGCAGCCATTCCAGGGCGAGCCCGGGGTGACCACGGGCGGCGTCGAGTGCTTCGCTCGCCGCATCCTCCGCACAGCCCTGGCCTATCAACCAGGCGAGCGCTTCCCCACGCGGAGGCAACCTGAACTCCAGCCGCTGGCAGCGGCTGCGGATGGTCGCCGAAAGCCGCGCGGGTTGCGCGCTCAACAACCATAGATAGCGGCCCGGCACCGGCTCTTCGAGCGTCTTGAGCAGTGCGTTGCTGGCGCTATGGTTGATGGCGTCGGCCGGATCGACGATCGCCACCTGCGCACCGCCGTACTGCGGCGTAAGCACCATCTGCTCCGAAAGGCGGCGTATCTGCTCGATGATGATCTCGGTCCGCAGGCGCGTGCCTTCCTTGTTCAGTACGAACGACACCACCTGGAAATCCGGGTGGGTTGCGGCGGCAAACAGATGGCATCCGCGGCAGACGCCGCATGGCTCGCCCTCGCGCCGGTCGGTACACAGCAGGCGCTTGGCGAGGCGCTCGGCGACCAGTCGCTTGCCCAGTCGCGCAGGGCCGCAGAACAGCAGCCCGTGACCGAGCTTGCCGGCGTCTATCGCCGCTGCGGCCTGGTCGTAGACCCGCTGCTGCCAGGGCGCGAACGCGACCGGAGCCGTTGCAGAAACGTCTGGATCAATCATCGGCGGAACCCATCGCGCGCTCGGCCAATGTCCGCCAATGCGCGACCGACTGCGCGGCAACATCCGACGCCGGCGCCGTGGCATCGATCAGCCGGAACCTTGCGGGATCGGACTCGGCGCGTTGCAGGTACGCCGCACGAACCCGTTCGAAAAAGTCCTCGCGTTCGGCTTCGATGCGATCGCTGGCGCCACGGCCGCGCACCCGCTGCAAGCCGAGTCCCACGGGAACATCCAGCAACAGGGTCAGCGCCGGCACGATGCCGACCACGTTGCGCTCCAGTTCGCTGATCAATGCCCGGTCCAGTCCGCGGCCTCCGCCCTGGTAGGCGTAGCTCGCATCGGTGAACCGGTCGCTGATCACCCAGGCGCCGCGGTGCAGCGCCGGCAGGATGCACTCGCGGACGAGTTGCGCCCGCGCGGCGAACATCAGCAGCAATTCGGTTTCCGCCGCAGGCACCTCGTGGGAATCGCCCGGCGCCGGCGTCTGCAACAGCAGCGCGCGGATCCGCTCGGCCAGCGGTGTTCCGCCCGGCTCACGCGTGCATACGACCTCGTGGCCTTCGCCCTCGATGGCCTCTCGCAGCGCCGCCAGCACCGTCGATTTACCCGCGCCTTCACCGCCTTCCAGGGAAATGAATCGTGGAAAAACCTGCAGGGTCATTGGGCGTCCAGTGAACGGACATTCTGTCGATAGCGCTTCACGTACTCGCGCACGGCGGCGTTGTGCTCCTGCAACGTTCGGGAGAACACATGGCGTCCGCTGCCGTCGCCGATCGCCACGAAATACAGGCTGTCGCCATCCGCGGGATTGGCCACGGCAGCCAGTGCGTCCTCGCCCGGCATCGCGATCGGCGTCGGCGGCAGCCCGTCGCGGGTGTAGGTGTTGTACGGCGTGTCGGTCTCAAGGTCGCTCCGGCGGATGTTGCCGTCGTAATCGGCCCCGATGCCGTAGATGACCGTCGGGTCGGTCTGCAGGCGCATGCCCATCTTCAGCCGCCGCTCGAACAGGCCGGCGATCTGCGGACGTTCGGAGGCGATGCCGGACTCCTTTTCAACGATGGAGGCGAGGATCAGCATCTCATCGGGACTCTTGAGAGGCGTGTCGGGATCGCGCTGTTCCCATGCGGCCGCCAGCGCCTTGTCCATGGCGGCATGCGCGCGACGCAGCACGTCCAGATCGCTGTCGCCGCCGGTGTAGGCGTAGGTCTCCGGGAGGAACCGCCCTTCCGGGTGCTGCCCGGGCGCGCCGAGCGCCTTCATGAGGGCGGCATCGTCGAGCGCGTCTGCTTCGCGTTCGAGCGGCGCGCGCGACAGCGCCTCGCGCAGCTCACGGATGTTCCATCCCTCCACGATCGTGAAGCGGCGCTGGATCACCTTGCCATCGCGCATCGCGATCAGCAGTTCGCGAGGCGTGGTGCCGGGCGCCAGTTCGTACTCTCCGACGTGGAGGCGACCGTCCGCATCCAGGTGCCGCGCCAGCACGCGCCATTCGATCGCGTCACCGTCGTGGATTCCAAGCGCACGCAGCTTCTCCACGACCACCGGCAGCGAGTCGCCCCTCTCCACCGTCAGCTTCGTGCCCGCCTGGATGCCGGAAAGCGGGGCATCGGCGAACCCGGTGTACCGCTCCCAGAGCAGCCAGCCCGCTCCTGCCGCCAACAGGAGCAACAGGATCACCACGAGACAACCGGATCGACGCTTGCGGGTGCGGGCCACGGAAACTCCTGGTGTCAGGAAAATGGGAGAGCCGGGAACGAGAACCCGGCGTGTGCGGCAGCCAACTGCCGCTGCAGCCGCGCGACCTGCTCGTGCGCAGGCCAGCAATGCGATCCCAGCCGGCGCACCGGAAGGATACCGCGCACCGCGTTGCACAGGACAACCGCGTCGGCGGTGTACAGGTCGTCGTCATCGAGGCGGGATTGCTCCACGTCCAGCACTCCCAGCAGCCACTGCCGGCAGATGCCGTCGACACCGCAGCGATCCACCTTCGGCGTTCGCCATTGGCTGCCGTGGAGCACGAACACATTGGCCGCGGTGGCGCACACGACGTCACCGTCGGTGCTGCGCATCAGCCCTTCATCGGCCCCGTCTTCCGGCGCGGCCACGTCCAGCCACTCCGCTCTGGCCAGTACCTGCTCCAGCCGGTTGCAGTGCTTGATGCCCGCCAGCGCCGGCTGCAGCGCCAGGCGGACCTCGCACCAGCGCAAGGTCAGTCCAGCGGCGGGGGCCGGCGGCGGCAGCGGATGGCGCGACAGGATCCAGCTCGGCGTGGCGGCAACGGGCGGCGCATAGCCGCGCCCACCAGCGCCGCGGGTGACGATCATCTTCAACACGCCGCCTCCACCGTCCAGCAGCGCCAGCGCCTCGGCCATGACCTGCGATTGCGTTGGCAGCGGCATGCGCAGGCGCCTCGCGCCTTCAGCCAGTCGGCTCCAGTGCGCATCCCACCAGGGCAGCGTGCCTTCGTGGGCGAGCATCGTCTCGAACAGGCCGTCGCCGTAGGACAGTCCGCGATCCATGTCATCGATCCGGTCGACCCGCTCGCTGCCGATGTAGCAGCGCGTGTTCATCCTTCGACACCGAGTGCCCGCAGCATTCCGCGTGCCTTGGCGCGCGTTTCTTCGAGCTCACGCTGCGGATCGGAATCGAAGACGATGCCCGCGCCGGTGCGAAAACGCAGCTGTGCGCCCGCGTCGACGCCGTGTTCGAGTTCCGCGCTTCGGATCAGGATATTGAGGTCCATGTCGCCATCGCGATTGAGCCAGCCCATCGCACCCGTGTAGGCACCACGACCCTGCCCTTCCAGCTCCGCGATGATCTGCATGCAGCGCACCTTGGGGCACCCGGTGATCGTGCCCCCGGGAAACAGCGCGGCGATCACCTCACCGGGCGTGACTCCGTCGCGCAGGCGACCGCGCACGTTGCTGACGATGTGGTGCACGTGGGCGTAGCTCTCCACCGACATCAGTTCGTCGACCTCCACGCTGCCGGGCGCGCAGATCCGCCCGAGGTCGTTGCGCTCCAGATCGATCAGCATCACGTGCTCGGCGCGCTCCTTGGGATGGCCGACCAGTTCGAGCACGCGTTCCAGATCGTCGTCGCCGGGGCTGCGGGGACGCGTGCCGGCGATCGGACGCGTTTCCACCACGTCGCCACGGACCGACACGAGCCGCTCGGGGGAAGCGCTGACGACCGCCCATCCCTGCCCGGTGAAGACGCCCGCGAACGGTGCGGGATTGTTGCTGCGCAGGCGCTGGAACAGGGCAGCCGGTTCAACCGGCTGGTGGAAACGTGCGCGCCAGCCGCGAGAGAGATTCGCCTGGAACACATCGCCGGCGCAGAGGTAGGACAGCACACGCTCGACACCTGTCATGTAGGTGCCGGGTTCGTCTTCCTCGATGTGATCCGGCGGCTGCCACGAGGGAAGCGGTGGCAGCGCAGCCAATTGGTCGAGATCGGCCCCGATGTCGTCCAGAAGCCAGGCGTATTCCGGTTCGGCAATGGCAACGCAGTCGCCGCTGACGCGGTCGCGCAGGACCGCCGCCGGACAGCGAAGCGCCAGCGCGACCGGCAGCCCGCCTGCCGCC
>JALYOF010000045.1 GCA_030857025.1 Pseudomonadota bacterium
GGCGGGTCACTTTCTTTGATGACGCCAAAGAAAGTAACCAAAGAAAGGCGTCTCCCCGACAGGGCAACAGCTCGAACGCGCAGTCTCTGCGCGGGAGTTTCCGACTCGCCATCCATGGCTCGGCGGAAACCGCCGGCCATCCATGGCCGGCGCCCTCCGGGTCAAGACCGCGGAGAGGCGGTTGGGGAGGAGGGATCAAGAGCCAATGCAGAGCCAATCAACGGCAGAGCCAATCAACGGCAGAGCCGATCAAGGGCAGAGCCGGTCGCTCAGGCGGACTTTTCTTCCCGTACGGTGCGCGTACCGCTGGCGCGATCGTGCCAGGTGAGGCGGTCGCGATCGGCGAGCGCCCACCAGAAACCCAGGCCTGCCAACAACAGCGAGACGGTGCCCACGCAGTAGCGGATCGCCACCGAACGCCAGCTCGGCTGCGTCCCGTCGGACGCCTGGACCCGCAGGCGCCAGGGGCGCATTCCCAGCGTCTGTCCCCCACGTCGCCAACTGATCGCCGCGTAGGCGCCGGTTACCAGCCATAACGTGATCATCTCGAGCCAGCCGGCCGGCGTGTCGGCGCGCACGGGCTCTCCACCGTTGAGCAGTACCGCCAGCGCTCCGACCGCAAACCACAGGCCGAGCGCCGGGAACAGGTCGTACATCAGCGAAGCCACTCGCCAGCCCAGCAACGCCCTGCGCGACTGCGTTGCTTCAACGCCGGCAGGATCAACGCTTCGGGTTCGCTGCACCGCGGAGTTTTTCGGGTTGCGTCCGGTCATCGCAAAAGCATAGCCGCTAAGCTGCGCGCATGACCCCTGCGGACACCAGCAAGGCGCGGACGCCGGCGGAACGCCGCCGCCGCGCGATCGCGCAACCGGACCTGCCACAGCAGGACGCCGCGGCGATCGGAAGCTTCCTGGAAACCACATGGGCGGAGCACGGTCTGGCGCGCCTGACGCTGGACAGCTATCGCCGCGATCTGGAGGGTTTCGCGCGCTGGCGTGCCGGTGCGGGTGGGGGCCTCTCGGGTGCGGACCGGGCTGCGCTGTTCGATTATCTGGCCTGGCGCGCGCGGCAGGACTACTCACCGCGGAGCAACGCCAGATTGATGTCGGCATTGCGCGCGTTCTTCGCACTCTCGGTGCGTCGAGGCGGCCGCAGCGACGACCCGACCGCGCTGCTGGAGCCGCCGAAGCTGCCACGCTCATTACCCAAAGCGCTGCCTGAAAAGCAGATCGAAGCGCTGCTCGACGCGCCGGACACCAGCCTGCCGATCGGACTGCGCGACCGCGCAATGCTGGAGCTGATGTACGCGTGCGGCCTGCGGGTCAGCGAACTGGTCAACCTGCCGGCGACCGCGGTCAACCTGCGCCAGGGCGTCCTGCGGGTGAGCGGAAAGGGCGGCAGGGAGCGGTTGGTTCCGCTGGGCGAGGAAGCCCAGCACTGGCTGGAACGCTACCTTGCACAGGCGAGGCCCCAACTGGCTGGCAAGCGGGCGCTGGCGCCGTTGTTCCTCGGCCCGCGCGGGGAGCCGCCAAGCCGGCAACAGTTCTGGACACTGGTGAAGAAGTACGCAGTGCAAGCCGGCATCGACCCCGGCCGCGTCAGCCCCCACGGGCTGCGACACAGTTTCGCCACCCACCTGCTGAATCACGGCGCCGACCTTCGCGCGCTGCAGATGCTGCTCGGCCACAGCTCGCTGTCGACCACCCAGATCTACACGCTGGTGGCCCGCGAGCAGCTCAAGCAGTTGCACGCCAGACATCACCCGCGCGGCTGAACATTGCCCTGATCCGGGGCTGAACGAACGTGGAACGGAGCCATCGGCGGCCGTGGCACAATCCGCCTCTCCCCATTGAGGCGGTTCGCCGCCCGCCCGAAAGGAATCCTCTTGATGAAGCGTTTCGCCCTTGCTGCGCTTGGTGCCATCAGCCTCTCCGCCTGTGCGGAGGCTCCCCAGCAGGCGGCCACCGCGGCACCCAGCACGCCCGCCGTCACCGAGAGCGCCGCCGTGCCGGACGCGGCAGCCGGTCCGGATGCGCGCGCGATCGCGGCGATCGCCTCCATCAACCCGCAGGTGACCGTCGACAAGGTCGGCGCGGCTCCGATCCCGGGCTTCCGCGAGGCGATCGTCGGCGGACAGGTGGTCTATGTCAGCGACGACGGCCGCTACCTTTTCCTTTCGGGCAGCGGTGGCGCTCTCTACGACACGGTCGCCAAGGCCAACCTCAGCGAGCAGGCACTGGGCGGCATGCGCACGCAGCTGCTCGCGAAGATCCCGAAGAGTGAGCGCATCGTGTTCGCGCCCGAAAATCCGACGCACACCGTCACCGTCTTTACCGACGTGGCCTGCGGCTACTGCCGCAAGATGCACAGCGAAATCGCCGAGTACAACAAGCAGGGCATCGCGGTGGAATACCTGGCATTCCCGCGCATGGGCATCGGCAGCGAGGACTACAAGACCATGGTGTCGGTGTGGTGCGCGGACGATCGCAGGCAGGCGATGTCGGCAGCCAAGGCAGACCAGCCGGTACCGAGCAAGACCTGCAAGACCACCGTCGACATGCAGTACGACATCGGCCAGCGCGTCGGCCTCGCCGGCACTCCGATGATCCTCAACGAGGACGGCGTGCAGGTCGGGGGATACGTGCCGCCCGCCGCGCTGCGTGAGTCGCTCGACGCTCTGGCTGCCGAGCGGGCGACGCCCGCGTCGGAAGCACCGACCGCCGCTGCGGACAGCGCCGAAGGCGCCTGATCGACCCGGCCGACAACGGCCTTGGCAGCGCCGCCGCCGATGTGCGGCGCTGCACCGGCGACCGATCCGGTGGCCCTGGCTTCCAGTACCAGTCCGGGCGCAGCCGTGGCGGCTTCGTTACAATGCCCGGCCCGACTACGGTTCACCGGACATGATCGTCCTCGAGGGCGCTTCCGCCCTGTCTGCGTTCCGCCGCGAACGCCTGCAAGCCCGGCTCCAGGCCATTCATCCCGACCTCCGCCTGCTCGGCGCCTGGTGGGTGTACTGGGCCGTGCCCGACGCAAACGGCGATCCGGATCCTGCGGCGCTGCGACGCATATTGCAGGCCGGCACCACGCAGGCGCCGCGCGCCGATGCGGCGGTATCGCGCTTCGTCATCCCGCGTCTGGGCACGCTTTCGCCATGGGCGAGCAAGGCGACAGAGCTGTTGCGCGGTGCGGGACAACCGGTGCAGCGCGTGGAGCGCGGCACGCGCTTCGATCTTTCCGGCTGGCCGCGCCAGGCAGACGCTTCCGCAGCAGAGGGGTCAGGGCCGCCTCGGCGGCTCGCTCCATCCGCGAGCCGGCGGCTTCTCGGCGTCGAATCCGCGCTGGCCAAAGCACTGCACGACCCGATGACCCAGTCGCTGCTGGAGGCCCGCGAGGACGCCGAAGCGCTGTTTGCGGTGCCGGCACGCGGCGGGCTCGAACGCATCCCGCTGGTCGATATCGAACTGGCGAACGCGCGCCTCGGCCTGGCGCTGGCCGAAGACGAACTGGCGTACCTGCGCGAACGCTACACCGCGTTGCAGCGGCAGCCCTCGGACGTTGAGCTGATGATGTTCGCCCAGGCGAACTCGGAACACTGCCGACACAAGATCTTCAACGCCGGCTGGACCATCGACGGCCGCGAACAACAGGTCAACGGCTCGCAGCCGCAGACCTTGTTCAAGATGATCAGGCACACCCACGCGCAGACGCCGCAGCACACTCTTTCGGCCTACAGCGACAACGCCGCGGTGGTGGCGGGCTATCCGGCGCAACGCTTTCGTCCAGACCCGCACACGCATGTCTATCGCGCCGAGCCCGTGGCGGAATCGGCGTTCTGCATCAAGGTCGAGACCCACAACCATCCCACGGCGATTTCTCCGTACGAGGGAGCGTCGACCGGCAACGGCGGCGAGATCCGCGACGAAGGCGCGACCGGGCGTGGCGGCAAGCCGAAGGCGGGCCTCTGCGGCTTCAGCGTTTCGCACCTGCGCATCCCCACGCTGCCGCAGCCGTGGGAGCGCGAGCGCCCGCTCAACCCGCGCATGGCCAGTGCGCTGGACATCATGCTCGACGGGCCGATCGGCGCAGCGGCGTTCAACAACGAGTTCGGCCGTCCCAACCTGACCGGCTATTTTCGAAGCTTCGAGCTGGCGCAGGGCGAGGACGAGAACGGTCCGCTGACCCGCGCCTACGACAAGCCGATCATGCTCGCCGGCGGGCTGGGCGCGATCGACCGGGTGCAGGTCGAGAAGCTCGGCCTGAAGCCCGGATACGCGGTGATCGTGCTGGGCGGGCCGTCGATGTTGATCGGGCTCGGCGGTGGCGCGGCCAGTTCGGTGGCCTCCGGCGACAGCGCCGAGGCGCTGGATTTCGCCAGCGTGCAGCGCGACAACCCGGAGATGGAACGGCGCTGCCAGGAGGTGATCGACCGCTGCGTGTCCCTTGGCGCCGACAACCCGATCGCCAGTGCCCATGACGTCGGCGCCGGCGGCCTGTCCAATGCGATTCCCGAGCTGCTGCACGATTCGCGCCTCGGCGGCGTCATCGACCTGGCCCGGGTGCCCACCGACGATCCATCGCTGTCGCCGATGCAGTTGTGGTGCAACGAGTCGCAGGAACGCTACGTGCTCGGCCTCCCGCCGGAGCGCGTCGACGAGTTCGCGCTGATCTGCGAGCGCGAGCGCTGCCCGTTTGCGGTGGTTGGACACGCGACCGCCGAGGAGCGGCTGGTGGTCGGCTACGGCGCGACCGTGGCGCACGTGCATGGCGACGTGCAGGAAATCGCAGGAGTCCACGCCGACTGGCCGATCGACCTGCCGATGGACCTGCTGTTCGGCAAGGCACCGAAAATGCATCGCGACACCCGGCGACCGGCCGATGCACCCTGGCCAGCGCTGCACTGGGACGGGCTGGACCTGCGCGACGCCGCGTTGCGCGTGCTCGGCCACCCGACCGTGGCCTGCAAGAACTTCCTGGTCACCATCGGCGACCGCAGCGTCGGTGGCCTCACCGTTCGCGACCAGATGGTCGGGCCGTGGCAGCTGCCGCTCGCCGATTGTGCGATTACCTTTGCCGGTTTCGAGGGATTCGCGGGCGAAGCGATGGCGATTGGCGAGCGCACGCCTTTGGCATTGCTCGACGCCCCGGCCGCCGCTCGCATGGCGGTCGGCGAGGCGATCACCAACCTGTGCGCCGCGCCCGTGGAGTCGCTCGACAGGATCAAGCTTTCGGCCAACTGGATGGCCGCAGCCGGCCACCCGGGCGAGGACGCATTGCTGTTCGATGCGGTTCGCGCGGTGGGGCTGGAACTGTGTCCTGCCATGGATCTGAGCATCCCGGTCGGCAAGGATTCGCTGTCGATGCAGGCGCAGTGGCAGTTGCCTGAGGCGGGCCAGAGCGCGCGCTCGGTGTCGCCGGTATCGCTGGTGGTGACCGCGTTCGCGCCGGTGACCGATGTCCGCCATCACCTGACGCCATTGCTGGCGCGCGATGGCGACTCGGAGCTCTGGCTGATCGGACTGGGCGCCGGCAAGCAGCGGCTGGCCGGGTCGGTGCTGGCCCAGTGCCATCCCGACGCCGCGTCCGCAGCCCTGCCTGACGATCTGCCAGCCTTCGCCGCACAGCCGTCGGAGGACGGGCGTCGCAACGTCGGTGTGCCGGACCTGGACGATCCGCAGCGACTGCGCGATTTCTTCGATCTGATCTGCCATGCGCGAAACGCCGGGCTGCTGCAGGCGTATCACGACCGTTCCGACGGTGGTGCGTTCGCGACGTTGTGTGAAATGGCGTTCTGTTCCCGCGTCGGCCTCGACATCACGATGGATGGCTGGGGCGAGGACCCGTTCCGCACGCTGTTCAACGAGGAACTGGGCGCGGTGGTGCAGGTCAGCTGCGAGAACCGGGCGGAGTTCGCGGACCTCGTCGCCCGCCACGGTCTCATCGATTGCGCGCAGCGCATCGCGCGCCCGGTTTCCAGCGTCTCTGGTGGGCACGCCCCCGACGGCGCGGGTCCGATGATCCGCATCCGCGACAACGGCAGCGTGCTGGCGGAGTGGCGCTGGGATGAACTGTTCGAGGCGTGGTGGGCGACCAGCCACGCCATGCAGCGGCTGCGCGACAACCCCGAATGCGCGGACGAGGAACGCGTCGCCGCCGCATCCTTCAACGCACCGGGCCTGGTTCCCAGGGTGGCGTTCGACGCCGCGGAAGACATCGCCGCGCCGTTCATCGCCACCGGCACCCGGCCCCGGATCGCCATCCTGCGCGAGCAGGGCGTCAACGGGCACATCGAGATGGCCGCGGCATTCCACCGCGCCGGCTTCGAGGCGCTCGACGTGCACATGAGCGACCTGATCGGCGGGCGCGTCGACCTGGCCGGCTTCAAGGGACTCGCGGCGTGTGGCGGCTTCAGCTATGGCGACGTGCTCGGAGCGGGCCGCGGGTGGGCTACCAGCATCCTCGAGCGCAATGCCATGCGCGATGCATTCGCTGCATTCTTCGAACGCCGGGACAGCTTCGCGCTGGGCGTGTGCAACGGCTGCCAGATGCTCAGCCAGCTCAAGCCGATCATCCCCGGAGCGGCACACTGGCCGAGCTTCCTTCGCAACCGCAGCGAGCAGTTCGAAGCGAGGCTGGGGCTGGTTGAGGTGGTCGAATCGCCTTCGCTGTTCCTGCGCGGCATGGGCGGATCACGGCTGCCCGTCGCGGTGTCGCACGGCGAAGGGCAGGCGGTGTTCGACAGTGCCGGCGACCAGATCATCGCGCGCGTCGCGCTGCGCTACATCGATGGCAGCGGTGCAGTGGCATCGAACTACCCGGCCAATCCCGGCGGCTCGGCCGACGGCGTCACCGGCCTCACCAGCGACGACGGTCGCGTCACCATCATGATGCCGCACCCGGAACGCACGCTTCGCAGTGCGAACCTGAGCTGGGCTCCGCCGGAATGGGGCGAAGACTCGCCGTGGCTGCGCATGTTCCGCAACGCACGGGTCTGGGTGGGCTGACACTGGTCGGTGGTGCAGCTCATTCTCCGATAGGCTGCGGCCCGTGAGTCGGGGCTCGCTGCGCTGGCAGCGCGAATCGATCGAGAACCGCACCGGGGCATGGAGGCGTGCTGGCGGCAACTACAGTGTCGACGGCTGATCAACAACGCGGTGGGACCGGTCAACCATTGATCAGGTGTTTCGGGCCTGCCACTCGGGCTCCATCACAGTTGCAGCCCGTGTCGCCGGGCGAGTTCGGCCGACTCGTTACGTAGCAGCCAACGCAGGAGCAGGACGCCGGGGGACCATTTCGACGGCCTCCGGTAGTGACCCTCGAAGGCGGGCTTGAATTCGATGTCGGCAGGCATGCCGCCGATGCCGAGGAACTCGCATACCCGCTTCAGGACCTCTGCCGGATCGGTGCGAAGATCCTGCGAGCGCAGCAACAGGATGTTCCTGCTCGGAAACCTCTTGACCAGCCGGTCCAGCTGGGTCGCGTAACGGCCACGCAGCACGTAGGACTGCCTCCTCGCGCGTTGGTCGGCGTGCCGGCCGCGCAACCATCTGCGCAGGCGAAAAGGCTCGAGCATCACGGCCAGGAGCAGCGGGAATCTTTCGACGCCCCGCGTCCGCTGCATGTAGTAGTGGGATACGGCACGCCACACCGGATCGCGGAAAATCAATATCCAACGCATGTCGGGGTTGTAGCTCGCAACCCGTTCCATGGCGCCTGGGTACATGAGCGTGATCGGCGTCGCATCACCTCTCATCGTGTGGCTGCACTCGCGTGCGAAATGCGTGGAAAAGATTCGGTCGACGGCGCTGGCGTCGTCCGCATCGGGGAAATCCGGCGAGTCGAAAACGTGGGCTTCCTTTCTTTTCGGCAGGTCGATCGACGGGTGCATGGCGAGATACGCGGCCAGCGCACTGGTCCCCGATTTCTGGGCGCCGCCAATGATGAAGCGGATCGATGCACCTGCGGCTCCCGCCTGGCCGCGCCGTACCTGCGGCCAGTGAGCCTCAGGCGCCAGGCATCCGGACTTATGCGTGCGCGCTGCTTCTTTCAACGTCGTAGCCCAGGACGCGCAGGTATTCGATGTTGCGCGGTGCAAAGCTCTCCAACGGTGCCCGTTCGGATCTCGGCCGCGGGGCAACGATCATGCCAGCCAGTCGGGGGATTTCCCGCTCGGGAAGGCCCAGGAATTCCAGCAGGGGAACTGCCTGCTGCTCGGGACGTGCGCAGAACGCATCGTAGTCCAGCAGGTACATTCGCTGCCGGTTGCGCGAATGAAGGTCTTGCATGCGCCGATGCACGTGACACCAGTAGGCCAGCGACCGTCGAGGTGTGCATGGTCCGTCCTCGCCCAGCGCAGACGCGCCCCAGAGGCGTAGCTGTGCCTGGTTGCGGCTGTGCGCCATGTCCATGCCGTGACGGAACACATGGATGTACCCCAGGTCCGGCAGGTGCTGCCACAGGCGCTCGATCACCACGTGTGTATTGGGTTCCTTCCAGCCCCAGCGCATTCCATGCGCGGGAGCGCCGGCAGCCTTGGTCAATGATTCGGCGCGTGCCTCCAGCCACTGCGTGGAGAACTCGGGACGAGCATGCCGGGCGCAAGCGGCGATGAGCGACCGAATTTCGCCGCTGGCGGGCGAACCGCCTTGCAGGGCCGCCGAGAGCGCCTGCGTCAGAAGATCGAACTCTGTATGGGCGGCGTGCAGGATTTCGATGCGCTTGAAAAGCAGCGTGAACCACAGCGTATCGCTGGAGGAATTCAGGTCGTCTCCCGTATGCACTCCGAGCGAACGCACCACGCTGGCAATCAGTCGGGTACCGCTTCCGCCGACGCCTCCGATCGCGATGGGTCGCGGCAACGCCGGTGCCATCGAACCCAAGTCAAAGCACCTCGAACGTCGCGGCTTCCTGATCTTCGCCGTTGATGGCGATCTTGATCCGGTACGTTCCGCTCGGCCAGCCATCCGGCTTGCTGAGGCTGACGACGGTGCGCTTCATGCCGGCTTCGTCCACGCGCATCCCGTAATCGGAAAGCACCGAGCCGTCGGCACCCACCCAGGTGGTGTAGAGCGTGTAGCCACTGTCGCTGCCGGTGCTTTCGATCTCGGCGTAGATCGTGTCCTTTGATCCGAAGGTCTCCCTCGGCATGCCGAGGGTGTGTTTCTCGGTGTCGCCCTGGTTGCTCAAGCGCACCTTCACGACCTTCGCGTCGACCGGCGTGGTGTCCCGGGCCGGTTGCGAGAACTGCGGGCGTTCCGGGCCAGCCGCGAGGTCCGGGGGTGAAGCTGCAGGGGCGTTCGAAGCTGGCGCGCCTGCGGAGGATGCCGCCTCTGGCGAGGCGGCGCCGTCTTGCTGCGGGGCGCGCTGGCAGGCAGCCATTGTGCCGACAAGAAGCACGAGACAAAAAAAGCCGTTCTTCATCGAGAGGACCTTGTGGTTGGCTTGGGAGGCTGGTATCCGGTGGCTCACATCGCTGCGGCTGCCAATCAGGGAGCCAGTACGTTTCCGTCGTCCGCGCAGCCGCTGATCGCCGAGGTAAACCCGCTGATCACGTTGTCCTTCGCCCGGCCGCGGTCGTCGGTGCAATGCAGCCCTGTGCTGGCGCCCGCTGTGCCAACCAGTTCGTTGTCCAGCAGGCTGATCCGCTCTGACCCCGACCCGTAAACACCGTAGGCAGCGCCAGCGCCGGCCGACTTGAGTCCACGGATGCGATTTCCCAGGATGCTGCCGCTTAGATTGGCCACCGAATAGACGCCGATCGCCAATGCGTCCCCGGCGGCATCCATGCTTGGCACGACCCCGCTGATGGTGTTGTCCAGCACATCGATGGAGCCATTGATGGAGATGGCGCGCGCAAAACCCGGCTGCGAAGTCGATCCTCCGGTGCGCAGGACGAGATTGCGTTGGACGATCGATCCACCGCCCTGCAGCGAAATGCCCTCGTGGGGGCAGCCTTCGAAACGGTTGTCCTCGACGACGTGCCCGCTGCTGGCCGGTCCGAATATGGCCACGCCATGATGGAAGCCACGGATATTGCAGTTCCGGACGGTGATGTTCATGCGGTCCACAGCACGGACGCCGTCGGTCGTCGTGCCCGGACCGGCGGACAGTCCACCGATCTTGAAGCCGTTGCAGTCGAGGGTGACGTTATTGGCTTTGATCGTAATGGCGTCGCCGGTGGCGATGCTGGTCGCCAGGTCCTTGCGCAGGCACCAGGTCCCCTGGCTGCTTATGGACGCCGGAAGCGAGTCGATGAATCCGGCGCAGTTGTCATAATCTCCGGCTGCGTGGGCCGACATGGGCAGCGCGCACGCGGCCAGGAGCAGGAGGGCCGGAAATCGGGCGGAAATAGGCATGGGCATACCCTTCGGTTCTTGAGGCATTGACTGGCAGATGACTGGCGGATCAGCGCGGCTCCAGGCCGCCTTGAATCACGGAGCGGTTACATTGCCGTCGTCTGCGCAGCCGGAAATCGGTGTGGCGAATCCGTTGACGACATTCGCCGCCGCGCGGCCGTTGGCACTCGAGCAACTGAGGCCAACAGAGTCGACGCCAGTGCCGATTACCTGGTTCCCGGTAATTGCGATTCGGCCGGAGTTTGAATTGAGGATTCCGGTGGTGGTTCCGGTGCCCATGGCAACGAGGCTGCGCACGCGATTACTGCCGATGCTGGCATTCGGGTTGTTGTTGGTGAATATGCCCACGGCGTTCCCGTTGCCGCTGGTATTGGCTTCCGGCATCACGCCGGTGACCGTGTTGTCCCGCACGTCCACGGACGAATCCGTCGCGATCCCGATCGCCAGTCCGGGATTGGTGGTGGAGCCGCCGGTGTCCCGGACCAGGTTGCGTGCGACCACCGAGCCATCCCCGGTGACGTTGATTCCGACCACGGTATTGCCGTCGAAGCGGTTGTCTTCCACCACATGGCCGGCCCCCGTGAGCAGCACGCCATTGACGAAGCCGCGGACGTTGCAGTTTCGTACCGTCGTATTGAGGATCTGCATCGCCGTCAGTCCATTCGCCTGAGTTCCCGGCCCTGCGCCCAATCCGCCAATCTTGAAGTCATTGCAATCGATGGTGACGTTGTTCGCGGCGATGGTGATGGCGGTGCCCGATGACATGCCGGTGGCGAGGTCCTGGCGCAGGCACCAGGTGCCCTGGGTGGAAATGGTCGCCGGTACCGAGTCGATGAAACCCGTGCAGTTGTCATAGCTTTCCGCGGCCAGCGCGGGCAGCGGCAGCAGGGTCACGGCGATCAGCATGGCAAGGCGCGAGCGGTGAATGTTTTGCATGTGGGCAATCCTCCGGTTGTAAATCACATAACGGCGTTGGATTTACGTGCAGGACACCAGGGGTTAATGGCCGGATTCGCGTCCGATTTCGTTGCGACTGTGCGGATCTTCAATCCGGCGACATTCCCGAAGTGCTGATCGTCGCTGCGACAGTTCGCGAAATGGCTCGCAAGCACGCTGCCACGTGACAGCCACGGTCGGATCACCGGGCGCTTGATGGAGGGCACCGGTGGGTCGCGCGATCCACGCGCGAAAGCCGCATGCCGGGGCTCGTCGACAGGCACCTCCAGGCCGTCCCGGCATTTGCGGCATCCGAACGTATCCTGACCAGAAGGCGAGACCGCCTCCAGAAGGTCTGGGTTTAGCGGAATCCTTCGCTCGCCCTGCTAAAGTCGCGCGCTAATCAGGGAGATGGCATGAACGCCGTTCTAGATCAATCTGGCGTTTCCGGACTGCCCGGTCAGGACGGAACGGACGACCGCATCGTGCAGGCGCTTGTGGCCAAGGGGCGGCTCAAGGAGTCCGACCTCGTGCGTGCGCGTCGCCTGCAGGAAGAAACCGGCGGCAGCCTTTTGGGCCTGCTTTCCCGCCTTGGGCTGGTCTCGGAGCGCGACCACGCCGAAACCGTCGCGGAAGCGCTCGATCTGCCGCTGGTCGCGGTGAAGGACGCCCCGGAACTGCCCCCGGAGGGCGTAGCGCTGAGTGTCCGCTTCATGAAGCAGTTCGCGGTGTGTCCCCTCAGCGAGGGCGACAGCCATATCGATCTGCTGATGGCCGATCCGCAGGACCAGTACCAGCTCGAAGCCGTACGGCTCGCCGTGCAGCGCGAGGTACGGCCGCTGGTGGCGCTGCGCTCGGAGATCGGCGATCTGATCGAGCGCTGGTTCGGCCAGGGCCGCAGTGCGATGGGCGCGATCGTGGAGACCGCCGAGGGCGAGGGCAGCGACCTGGACGATGTGGAGCATCTGCGCGACCTCGCGTCCGAGGCGCCGGTGATCCGGCTGGTGAACCTGGTGATCCAGCGCGCGGTCGAACTGCGCGCGTCGGACATCCACATCGAACCATTCGAGAACCGGCTGAAGGTGCGCTACCGCGTGGACGGCGTGCTCGCCGAAGGCGAGAGTCCGCCCGCGAACCTGACGGCGGCGGTGATCAGCCGCGTCAAGATCATGGCGAAGCTCAACATCGCCGAGCGCCGCCTGCCGCAGGATGGACGCATCATGCTGCGCGTGCAGGGCAAGGAGCTCGATCTGCGCGTGAGCACGGTACCGACCGCGCACGGCGAATCGGTGGTGATGCGACTGCTGGACCGCGAGACCGTGGTGCTGGATTTCGAGCGGCTCGGCTTCAGCAGCGAGTTCCTGCCGCAGTTCCAGAAAGTGCTCGACCAGCCGCACGGGATCATGCTCGTCACCGGACCCACCGGATCAGGCAAGACCACCACGTTGTACACGGCGCTGAGCAAGCTCAACACCGCCAGCGTCAAGATCATCACCGTCGAAGACCCGGTCGAGTACCAGATCGAAGGCATCAACCAGATCCAGGCCAAGCCGCAGATCGGGCTGGATTTCGCCCAGGCGCTCCGTTCGATCGTGCGACAGGACCCCGACATCATCATGATCGGCGAAATGCGCGACCTGGAGACGGCGCGCATTGCCATCCAGTCAGCGCTGACCGGTCACCTCGTGCTGTCCACGCTGCACACCAACAATGCCGCCGGCGGCATCGCGCGCCTGCTGGACATGGGCGTGGAGGACTACCTGCTGACCTCCACGATCAACGGCATCCTCGCCCAGCGACTCGTGCGCCGGCTGGAGCCGACGCATGCCCTGCGCGTGCCGGCGTCGCCGGAAGAAGTCGAAAGGTTCGCGCTGCGCAAGTACCAGCCCGAGGGGGAGATTTTCCTTTACCACCCGCAGGGTTCGGCGTTGGCATCGACCGGATACCACGGCCGCACCACGATCATGGAATTCCTGGTGATGGACGACACCCTGCGCCGGGCCGTCATGCGCCATGCGGGCATGGGCGAACTGGAGCAGCTTGCGCGCGACGCCGGCATGCGCACCATGTACGAAGACGGTATCGCCAAGGCGCTGGCCGGGTTGACGACCATCGAGGAAGTATTGCGGGTTACTGAAGATGCGTGAGCTGGTGGGGAATCGTGTTTTTTGTAGGCCGGGACCGGGGACCGGGGACCGGGGACCCGGGAACGTCAAGGGCACGAGCACAGCTGAAGGCAGATGCAAAACCAGAAGCCGGCGCAGTGGAGCTGCGGCCTCCTCGCGGCACCCGCTTTCGAGCCATTGGCTCCTTCCGGGTCCCCGGTCCCTGGTCCCTGGTCCCGGCATCCCCGAGTTTCGGCCGTAATGCCCCTCTACCACTACAAGGCGCTGAACGCGCGCGGCGAGATGCTCGACGGGCAGATGGATGCCGCCAGCAACGCCGAGGTGGTGCTGCGCCTGCAGGAACAGGGCCATCTTCCGGTCGAGGCGCTGCTGGCGAGCGAGGGTGGTGGCGCGTCGGTATGGGCCGGGCTGTTCAAGTCGAAGCCGTTCGGCGGTCAGCGGCTCGTGCAGTTCACCCAGCAGCTGGCGACGCTGCTGGGCGCTGGACAGCCGCTGGATCGCGCGCTCAGCATCCTGCTGGAACTGCCCGAGGACGAATCGGCCAAGCGCACGGTGACCGACGTGCGGGATGCTGTTCGCGGGGGCACCGCACTGTCGACGGCGCTGGAGCGCCAGCACGGGGCGTTTTCGCGCCTGTACGTCAACATGGTGCGCGCCGGTGAAGCCGGCGGCAGCCTGCATGAGACGCTCGCGCGCCTGGCCGACTACCTGGAGCGCTCGCGTGCGCTGCAGGGCAGGGTGGTCAACGCGCTGATCTACCCGGCGATCCTGTTGGTGATGGTCGGGCTGAGCCTGTTGTTCCTGCTGGGCTACGTGGTGCCGCAGTTCGCGCTGATGTACGAAAGCCTGGAGGCGCCGCTGCCATTCTTCACCCAGCTCGTGTTGTGGCTGGGATTGTTCGTGCGCGACTGGTGGTTCGTGCTGGTGGTCGCGCCCGCACTGGGCCTGTGGTGGTTCGACCGCAAGCGTCGCGATCCGGCTTTTCGCCTGGCATTCGACGGATGGCTGCTGCAACGAAAGTTTGCCGGCAATCTGATCGCCAAGGTGGAAACCGCGCGACTGGCGCGCACGCTGGGTACGCTGGTCAAGAATGGCGTGCCGTTGCTGACCGCGCTGGGGATCGGCCGCAATGTCCTGGGCAACCGCGTGCTCGGTGCCGACGTCGAAGCCGCCGCCGACGAGGTCAAGAACGGCGTGTCGCTCTCCACGGCGCTGGGTCGCGGAAAACGGTTTCCGCGGCTGGCACTGCAGATGATCCAGGTCGGCGAGGAGTCCGGCGCGCTGGACGTGATGCTGCTCAAGACCGCCGACACGTTCGACCAGGAAACCGCGACGGCCCTTGACCGGATGCTCGCTGCCCTGGTGCCGCTGGTGACCGTTGTGCTGGCAGTCATTGTCGGCATCGTCATCATGGCGATTCTCCTGCCGATGTACGGCCTGATGGACGTAATCGGCTAGTCGCCTCTTTTTTCACTCATTCACGGAACTCCCATGCGAAATCGTCGTTCGATCAACCGTTCTCCCTCGCCCCGCCTTCAGGCCGGCATGAGTCTCATCGAGATCATCATCGTGATCGTGCTGATCGGCGCGGTATTGACCTTCGTCGGCACGCGCGTGCTCGGCGGTGCCGATCGGGCCAAGGCCAATCTCGCCAAGTCGCAGGTGATGACGCTCGCCCAGAAGGTCGAGTCCTACCAGATGGACACCGGCCGCCTGCCGACCGAACTCGGCGAACTGGTGAGCGACCCGGGCGCGGCGCCCGGATGGCTCGGTCCCTATGCCAAGGAAGCCGAACTGAGCGATCCCTGGGGCCACCCGGTGGTCTATCGTGCTCCCGGCGAAACCGGTGCGTTCGACCTTGTGATCCTGGGTAAGGATGGTGAGGTCGGCGGCACCAGCATCGATGCGGATATCCGCTACGAATGAACCTGTTTGGCGGTGCCGTCGGCTTGCTTGCGTCATCGCCGCGCCCGCCAACACGGCTGGCACGCAGCCACTGCACTGGTGCAGGCGGGCGTCGCTTCGTGGTGGGTGCGTCGTTGCTGGAGATGTTGCTGGTCATCGCGTTGATCGCGGCCGCCAGCCTCCTGGCAGCGGCTGCTTTCACCGGAGGACTCAAGGGCATGCAGCTGCGATCCACCGCGAAGGAGATTGCAGCGCAGGTGCGTTTCACGCGTACACAGGCCATCGCCACCGGTCGTGCGCAGCGCTTCGTGATCGACCCGCAGGAACGCCGCTGGAGTGCGCCGAATGGACGTTCCGGTGAGATTCCCGAGTCGCTCGGCGTAGTCTTCACAGGTGCACGCGAGGCGCAACCAAGCCGCGGCGAGGGCGCGATCATGTTCTTTCCCGACGGTGCCGCGACCGGCGGTCGCATCAGCCTCACGCTGGAACGCGCAGCGTGGGAGATCGATGTCGCCTGGCTCACGGGCGAGGTCAAGCTGCGGCGTGCGGGGGTGGACCAGTGAAAGTGCCGGGTTTCGGCAATCCCGGATTGCGGCTCGCGGCTTCCCGCGCCCGCCGCCAAGGTGGCTATACGCTGATCGAAGTGATCGTCGCGTTCGCGCTGCTCGCGCTGGCATTGACGCTACTGCTTGGGACACTGACCGGCGCGGTGCGGCAGGTCCGCTGGTCAGGCGATGCCGGTCGCGCCGCGTTGCACGCGCAATCATTGATGGACACGGTCGGGATCGGGCAGATCCTGCTGCCGGGCCGCCGCGACGGCGAGTTCGACGGAGGCCGGTACCGCTGGGAGCTCACCGTTGCGCCATGGGATGAGCCGCTGCCGCCCGATGCGCCGGTCGTGCCGCGAACGCCTGCGCTCCACCGACTCTACGAGGTCGCCCTGCTGGTGCAGTGGGGCGATGGTGGCCCGCGTGAGCGCATGGAGTTGCGCACGCTGCGCCTTGCGCCGGTGCAGCCGGGGACGGCATTGCCATGACCGACCGCAGCCGCTCCAGCACGACACGTTCAATCGGACGGCTCCGACAGGTGCGCTCTGCGCCAGATCCAGCACGTGCCGCGGCAGGTTTCACGCTGGTCGAGGTGCTGCTTGCCACGGTTTTGCTGGCGGCGGGCCTGGCACTCGCGTTCGCAACCCTGTCGGCCGCGTCGGTGTCCGCCACTCGCGGGGAGGCAATGGCCCAGCGCAGCGAGACCATGCGCGCCGTCCAGGGATTCCTTCGCGGCCGCCTTACTGCCGCGCGGCCGGTGTCGTTCGAGCTCGACCAGGACACGATGCTGCCGAGCCGCTTCGCTGGCGAGTCCGACCGCATGCGCTTCGTGGCCGACCTGCCCGACTACCTCGGACGGGGCGGCCCTTATCTGCACGACTTCAGGGTGGTCGACGACGGCGACGGGGTCCGGCTGGTGGTGTCGCTGGACATCGTGGTTGCGGGCCAGAGCATCGCCGAACCCGAGCCCCGCGAGCCCGAGCTGCTTGCCACCGAACTGCGTTCGGCGGCATTCAGATACCGGGGGCTCGACGCAGACGGCAAGCTGGGCGAATGGCGCGACCGCTGGACCACGGTCGAGCAGTTGCCGCTGATGGTCGAGGTGACCATGACCGACGCCCACGGGCGGGTCTGGCCGCCACTGGTGGTGGCGCCCCGCATGGCCGGCGGAACCGTCGGCGGCAGGAGCGAGTTTTGAACCCGGTCCTGATTGCCCGGCCACCGGGGGCTGCGGCAACGCGCGCGCGCGGCGCGGCACTGCTGCTGGTGCTTTGGCTGATCGCGTTGTTGACCGCCTTGGTGGGCGCTTTCGCGCTCAGCGCGCAGGTCGAGGGCCTCCAGGGCCGCGTGCTGGTGCGCGGACTGGCGGCGAGCAATGCCGCGCGGGCTGGCGTCGAGTACGCCATCACCCGCCTGGAACATCCCGATCAGCAACTGCAATGGCTGCCGGACGGCAGGCCGTACACGTGGCGCTACGCCAACGCCGACATCGAGGTGCGGATCACCGACGAGAACGGCAAGGTGGACCTCAACAATGCGCAGATGCCGCTGCTGACCGCGCTGTTGCGGACGCAGGAAGTCGAACAGGGCCAAGCTGCGCAGCTGGCCGGGGCGATCGTCGACTGGCGCGACCCCGACCTGCTGACCCAGCCGTCGGGCGGTGCCGAAGACCGCGACTACGCATCGGCCGGACGCAGCTATGGCGCCAAGGACGCGCCCTTCGAAAGTGTTGCCGAACTGCAGCAGGTGCTGGGCATCACCCCCGAGCTCTACGCGCGGATCCAGCCGCTGGTCACCGTTCATAGCCGCCTGCAGCAACCCGATCCCGCGTTCGCGCCGGCACCGGTGCTCGACGCCATGGGCATGGACGGCGCGGGACTGGTGGAGCGTCGTCGTCGCACCGACCCTGTCACCGGGCTGTCGCCGGACGCCGGGGGGATGGCGAACCGGAGCGGCACGTATAGTATCCACAGCCGCGCGCGGCTTTTCGATGGTCGTGAGTCGGCGTTGCGGGTGGTGGTCAATTCCGGTGGCAATGCGATTCCGGGTGTTGCATACACCACATTGCATTGGGAAGAGGGAGTTTCGGCACAGTGAGCGCGTCGGGCATCAATCGCCTGGGCATCCGCCTAGGAAATTTCGGGGCGCGGCTTGGGCCGCGACCGGGCGGGCTGCTGGCGTGGTGGGGGCACTCCCTGGCGTCGTGGCTTTCGCCCCGGATGCGACAGGCGCTGGGCTTCGATCGGGGGCGCCTGCTGCTGCAGGCCGACGGTGGTGAACTGCAGTTGCGGCTGCAACGCGGTGACACCGTGCGTGATCTGGGGCGCGTTCCGGTACTCGAGACACCAGGCTCCGGCGAGACCGCCGCAGTCGACCCCCTCGCCCTGTTGCTGACTTCGCGCGTCGCAGCGCTGCCACGCTGGCTGATCCTGCCCGCGTCCAGCGCGCTGCGTCGCCGCCTCGTGCTGCCCCCTGCAGCGGCGGAGCGGCTGCGCGACGTGGTCGGCTTCGAGATCGACCGCCAGACCCCGTTTTCAGCAGATGCCGTCGCCTTCGATGCGCGCGTGCTGCGCCGCCGCGACAGCGACGGCCAGTTGGATGTCGAAATGATCGCCGTCCCCAGGAGCGTGATCGATCCACAGGTAACTACGATGGGACCGCTGGCGGCGACGCTCGCGGGAATCGATGTCGCCGGGGCCGATGGCGCCCCGCTGGGCGTGAACCTGCTGGCACCGCTGCAGCGCAGCGTGCACCGCGATCCATGGCGCGGCTGGAACGTCGCGTTGGCGATGCTCGCGGTGCTGCTGGTCGCCGCAATGTTGTGGCAGATGCTGGCCAATCGGCGCGCCGCCGCTGCCGCGTTCGAACAGCGCATCAGCGCCCAGGCCGACGAAGCCCGTTTTGCCGCGGCGCAGCGCCAACAACTGATCAATCTCATCGAGGGGCAGGCATTCCTCGATGAGGCGCGGGCATCGCGGCCTCCGACCATCGCGATCATCGACGAACTCAGCCGGCGCCTCCCGGACGGCACCTACCTGGAGAAACTCACCATCGATGGCAAGCAGTTGCTGTTGATCGGCCTGAGCAACGAAGCAGCTGCCCTGGTCGGGCGCATGCAGAGTGCGGAGCTGTGGCAGAGGCCCGCGCTGGCCGGTGCGTTGCAGCCTGACCCTGCCAGCGGCCGCGATCGTTTCACCCTGACCGCCGGACTCGACCGCTCCGCGACAGCCGCACCGCCCAGCAGGCCCCTTGCGCCCGAACCCACGGAGACGTCGCCCAGTGTCCCTGTCGACCGCTGACCGCGACCGCTGGCTCGCACTCGGCCTGCTGCTGGCCGTCGTCGGGCTGGCCTACATGATCCTGATCCACCCCTGGTGGACGGTGCCGATGCAGGCTGCCCAGGCGGAGGTCGAGGCGCTGCAGCAACGAGAGCTGCGCCAGCGCATGCAACTGCAACAGGCCCCGCAGATCGCGCGGCGCCTGCAGCAGGTGCGTGAACAGCAGGGCGGCAGCCCTGGGTTCATCATCGAGCCCAACGCCGAACTCGCCACCGCCAGCCTGATTCAGCGGCTGGAGACCACGGTTGCCCAGGCAAGCCCCGGAAACCGCGGCTGCGCCATCACCAACCGCTCCCCGTTGCAGGCCGACACCCGCGAGCGCTATACCCGCGTCGTCGTGCAGGTGCGGCTGCGTTGCGGAACCCCGGAGCTGGCGACGGTACTGCACGCGCTGGAGAGCGGCGAACCGCGGCTGTTCGTCGACAACCTCAATATCCTCGCCCAGCGCATCCACTCCGCATCCGGGGGGCTGGACGTCTCGTTCGATCTTTACGGCTATCTCAGCCCCACTGTCGAGGTGCCGCGTGCGAATTGACGACGCCGGGACCCGTACATGGCTGCTGGCCGGCGTCGCATTGTGGGCGTTGCTGGCATGGCTGCTGGCGATCGCCGGGATGGGGGGGCGGGTCGAGCCGCTGCCGACCGATCCCGAACTCCTCCAGCCGCTGCCGCAGGTGCGCACAACCGCCCCTGCCAGGCTCGGAACTCTCGACGAGTACAGCGAGGTCGCCAACCGGCCGCTGTTTTCCGTAGACCGCCGTCCGCAGCCATTTGCGTTGCAGGGTGAGGGCGATGCCGAGGCCGCGGCCGCGGCCCGCGCATTCGATTACGTGCTGACAGGCGTCCTGCTCACTCCCCAATTCCGGATGGCGACCCTGCAGCCGCCCGATGGCAGCGATACGGTCCGGGTCAGGATCGGCGAGGCGCCGGAATCGCTGCGTAACTGGAGGCTAGTCGAGTTGAATGAGCGTAGTGCGGTCTTCGAAGGCCCCGGCGGTCGCCAGACCGTGCAGATGCGCGCCTACGACGGCATCGGCGGGGCTCCGCCGACCGTCGTAGCGCAACCGCGGCTGCGCTCCGATGATCCCGACCGTCCCGGCCAGCCTTCGCAGCGCGGAATCGAGACCGCCAACGGCGTAGAGACGCCGCAGACCGTGCAGGGCGCGCCCCGTCCGGTCCCCGTGCCGAGCGATCCGTCGCAGCCGTCCAGAGAACCGCCGAGGCCGGCGGGCGAGAGCCAGACGGGTCCGCAGCCGGCGAACGATCAGGCGCAGATGGAAGCGATTCGACAACGTATCCAGGAGCGCCGCAGGAAGCTGCGCGCCGAATCACCTACCCAGCCGCCGTCGCAACGCCCGTAGGGACACTGAATGACCTGCCTGAACATGCCTTCCCAGCCCCGTCCACCCACCGGTCCCGCGGCCTCCACCCGCAACGCGCGGCCTCGCACTGCGAGCGGGGGCGCCCTCGTTCGCAGTGTCGGCATGGGGGTGGTGCTGGCCCTGATCACAGCCTGCACCACCGTGCCGGCACCGGTCATAAGCCGCGAGGGGAACTTCAATCCCGCGGCCCAGGCCGGCAGCGTGGCCCGGGAAGGTGCTCCCACCACCACCGTCGCCGGTGGGGTGACTGCGGAAGTGCTGGAGGCGGACGACACCGGACCCAGGCCGCAGATCCGCCTCGGTACCGGTCAGATGCTCAACTCACGCGCCGCGGCCGCGCCGCCGCCGGAGCTCGGTGCCAGCAGCGGAGCGGCGACCTTCAACTTCGAAGGCGAATCGCTGCACGCCGTGGTCAAGGCGATCCTGGGCGACATGCTCGGGCAGAACTACGTGATCGCACCGGGCGTTCAGGGGACGGTGACCCTCGCCACACCGAAGCCCGTCAGTTCGGCTGGTGCGTTGAGCCTGCTGGAAATGGTGCTGGCCTGGAACAACGCGCGGCTCGTATACAGCGGCGGCCGCTACAACATCGTTCCCTCCGACCAGGCACTGGCGGGAGGCAATGTCGTGCCCAGGACCGGCCCGGCAACCAACGCCCGTGGTTTCGAGGCGCGTACGGTTCCGTTGCAATTCGTCTCCGCAAGCGAGATGCGCAAGATCCTGGAGCCTTACGCGAGGCCCAACGGCATCGTCGCGATCGACTCCTCACGCAACACCATCACCATCGCCGGCAGTGGCTCGGAACTGCAGAATTATCTGCGGACGATCGAGATCTTCGATGTCGACTGGCTGTCCGGCATGTCGGTGGGCGTGTTTCCGCTGAAGTCCGGCAAGGCGACGCGAGTGGTGGCCGACCTTGAAAAGGTGTTCGGCGAGGAGTCCCAATCTCCGGTCGCGGGGATGTTCCGCTTCATGCCGGTCGAAGGCGCGAACGCGGTGATGGTGATCACGCCGCAGGCGGCCTACCTCGACGACATCCAGGCGTGGCTGGAGCGCATCGACGGCGCCGGCGATGTACCTCAGCTGTTCTCTCACGAACTCAAGTACATCCGCGCGCGCGAACTCGCCGAAACGCTGTCGAACGTCTTTGGCGGAAGCGGTGGCGGCGGCGGCGACGAACGCGGACCTCCGTCGCTGATGCCGGGCCTGGAGCCGGTCCAGCTGGGCGGAAGCCAGGGCCGCGGCGATCAAGGCGGTGGCGGCGGTGGTGGCGGTGAGATGTCGCTCAGCCAGCAGCAGGAAGGCGATGCACAGGTCACGCTCAAGGTCGACGGCGACGAGGTCGGGGTTTCCGCGGTGGAGGAGACCAACACGCTGCTGGTGCGGGCCACGCCGAGGGCGTGGCAGTCGATCCAGGACGTGATCGTGCGGCTCGACGTGATGCCGATGCAGGTGCATATCGAGGCGCAGGTGGTCGAGGTGCAGCTCAGCGGTGCGCTGGAATACGGCGTCAACTGGTTCTTCGAGCGCGCGGTCACCGATGCAGGCCTGCCCAATGCGGCGGGCCGCACGACCTGGAGCACGCTGGCCGGAAGCGTCCAGTCCGCGGCCGGAGATCCCGCCGGCCTGGCGTGGACCTTCCTGGGCCGCAATGCGGCGGCGGTGATCAGCGCCCTGGACCAGGTGACCGACCTCAAGCTGCTGCAGACCCCGTCGGTGGTCGTGCGCAACAACGCCGAAGCGACGTTCAACGTCGGCAGCAACATTCCGATTTCCTCGGTGACGGTGAATCCGGGGCTCGGCGGAGGCGACAACACCATCAGCCAGGTGCAGTACCTGGAGACCGGCACCATCCTGCGCGTGCGCCCGCGGATCACCCGCGACGGGACCGTGTTCCTCGATCTGGTGCAGGAAGTCAGCAGTCCCGGCAGCATTCCCGACCGCAACGGCAACGTGCGCATCAACACCCGCCGGCTCAAGACCGAGGCGGCGATCCAGAGCGGCGACACGGTCATGCTCGCTGGACTGATCAGCGACGGCGTGACGCGCGGTGCATCGGGTTTTCCCGGCCTGAGCCGGATTCCGGTGATCGGCGGCCTGTTCGGCACCCAGACCTCGCGCACCGATCGCAACGAGGTGATCATCCTGCTGACCCCGACCGTCATCCGCAATCCGCAGGAAGCGCGCGAACTCACCGACGAGTACGGACGCCGTTTCCGCGCAATGGAGCCGCTGCGCGCTCCAGTGAAAAACTGACGGCGCGGGAGACGCATTGACGTTGCGGGAACCGCTGGCGGAAGCGATCGGCGCGCCGATCGTGATCGTGCCGGTGGGCACGGACGATGGCGCGCTCGATGCATGCCTGGCTGCCCTGGAGACCGGCACCCCCGCCGGTATCCGGGTCTGGCTCGCCGACGACGCGCAGGCCGGGCCGCGTGCCTACGCGATCATCGAGCGCTGGCTCGCACGCACCGCGCTGAAGGCGGACTACACCCGCCGACAGCGCAGCATCGGTGAAGCGGCGCATCTGGACGAGGTGCTTGCCGCCTGCGGTGACAGCGACGTGGTGGTGCTCGCGCCCGACGCGATCCCGCTGCCCGGTTGGCTCGGTCGAATGGCGGCGTGCCTGCAGGTCGACGGCGCCGTTGCCAGCGTTACGCCCTGGTGCAATGTCGGCGAGGCGGCTGCCTGGCCCCGGATCGGCGAGATCAACCCATCACCGGCCGACCCGGACCGACTCGCCCGCGCTGCGGAGCGAATGCCCGCCAGCCGCCCCGAACTTCCGGCGGCGATCGGGCATGCGGTGCTGCTGCGCGGGAGCGCGCGCTTGCGGGCGGGCGGACTGGACGCGGCGAGCTACGGCTCCTGGTACGCCGCCCTGATCGACCTTTCGCTGCGTCTGTCCGGACTGGGATGGCGCAACGTGCTGTGCGAGGAAGCCTTTGTCGTGCGCAGCGCCGAGGGCGCGCCTTTCGACGGCGACATGGATGCCATCCGTGCGCGCTGGCCGGGCTGGCACGCACGGCTTGCCGCCTTCCTGATGGACGATCCCCTGCGCGGCGCGCGTGAGCGGCTGTCGGTGTTGCTCGACACGATCGAACCGCTGCCGCCGCAGCCGGACCTGTTTCCCGACTGCGTGGCGCCACGGTGCGTACCCGAATGCGTCGCGGCCGGCCTGCACGACGGTGCTGAAGATGGCGACGAGGCCGTCGGCGCTGGCGCGGCCGACAAAGTCATCACGTGAGCGCATCCGCGCAGGATCCCTTGGCCGACATCCGCGTGGTGGTGGTCAGCCATCAAAGCGAATCGACGCTGGACGACTGCCTGCAGCGGCTGCGCGCCGCGGCTGGTATCGCTGCCATCCGCGTGGTCGACAATGCGTCCAGCGATGGCAGCATCGACATCATCCAGCGACACGCCCTCGCCGATGCCCGGGTCCGCTACGTTGCCAACCCGGACAACCCCGGTTTCGCCGTGGCCTGCAACCAGGGCGCACTTGGCCAGGGCGAGGCCGCGACGCTGCCGTGGCTTGCGTTCGTGAACCCCGATTGCCTGGTCGAGCCCGACACGCTGGCGCGGCTGCGCGCGCTGGCCAGCCAGCAGAGCTGCGACGTGCTGCTCGGTGCGGACCTGGTCGATGAGGCTGCGGTTCGCGATCCGGCGGCCCGCCGCCGCCATCCGGACTTCGGGGCGATGCTTGCCGGCTTTGCAGGCGGACGTGGCGCAGGATCCGGATCAATGGCCATCGCGCCCGACGACGCGCTCGAACTGCAACCGGTGCAGGCGATTTCAGGTGCGCTGATGCTGATGCCCGCGCGGCTGTTCGAAGCACTGCGCGGCTTCGACCAGAACTATCGGCTGCACGCGGAGGATCTCGACCTCTGCCGCCGCGCGGAGGAAGCGGGTGCGCTGGTCGCCGTGGCCAATCGAGTGCAGGTCGTGCATCTGCGCGGCGTGTCCAGTCGCGACCGGCCCATGTTCGTGGAGTGGCACAAGCATCGCGGGCTCTGGCGCTACTTCCTGAAATTCGAGGCGCCCCGGCGAAGCCTGCCGTTGCAGGCTTCGGTGTTCGCGGCCATCTGGATGCGATTTCCGGTCGCGGCGGTCAGGCAGTTGCTCGCGCGCTGAGCGCGCTGGTTGAGATCAGGGTCCGAAACGTCGCTTCAGTTGCAGCCCCAGCGTATTGGGAGTGACGTCGCTGACCTCGGGCAGATAGATCAGGTTGAAGCCCCAACGCTGGCCTTCGACCTTCGCGATCAGCCCGGCTCCCGGTGCAATGCCGCCGTCGTTGTAGTTCGGATATCCGGTCACCACGCCGATCATGCCGCCCACCCTGACGAAGCGGCCCAACTGCAGTGGCGTGTAGTGATAGAGCGCGTAAAGCGAATCCTCGTCGACCGAATTGAGGAAATAGCCCACCGCGACCGCATGGCGTGGCTGCCACTGGACTTCCGCACCGACGCCTGGATTGAACTCGTTGAAGCTGTCGCCCTCGACGAGGAAATCGTCTTCGCCGCCAAAGTGGGTCGAGCCCACGTTGAGGTTGCCCCACCACTGCGGTGCATCGGCTGTCTGTGCCTGCACGGCAGTACAGGTGCAGGCGAGGACGAGCGGGACGAGAATCGATCGGAACAAGCTGCGCATCGGCGGTGCCCTCGGGAGGATGCCCGCAGCCTAGCCGGAACGGCGTCCCCGCGCGTTCACGCCAACAGGGCAAGCCTGAACATTCACCTCGACCGGTTGATGTCGTCGCGCAGCAATCGCGCGGCCATCGCTGCGCTCTCGACGTGATTTCCTCTGCCGGACCCATAGAGGATCGCCCGGGAACTGCTCACGATCAGCCCGCCGCCGTCCGCACTGCGCGCGTTGCCGACGACCGCTGCAACGTCGCCGCCCTGCGCGCCGACGCCCGGTACCAGCAGCGGCATGTCGTCGCCGACGATGTCCCGCACCGCGCGCAGTTGCTCAGGCCAGGTGGCGCCGACCACGAGCGCGCAGTTGCCATTCGCATTCCAGTCGCGCGCCACTGTCTGGGCCACGTGCTCGTACAGCGGCCTGGTTTGTCCATCCGCGGTTGCAACCGGAAGGTCCTGCAGATCGCCGGCGCCGGGATTGGACGTGCGGCACAGCACGATCACGCCGCGGTCGGCGCGGTCCAGGAATGGCTGCACCGCGTCGCGGCCGAGATAGGGATTCACCGTGACCGCATCGGCGCCGTAGCGATCGAACGCCTCGCTGGCGTAATGACGGGCGGTGCTGCCGATGTCGCCACGCTTGCTGTCGAGGATCACCGGAATGCCGGGATGGCGCGCATGGATGTGCGCGATCAACCGTTCGAGCGAGTTCTCCGCACCGAGCGCTGCGAAGTGCGCGATCTGCGGCTTGAAGCTGCAGGCGAACGCGGCGGTGGCATCGACGATGTCGCGGCAGAAGTGGAACACCGCGTCCGAATCGTCGGCAAAACCTGCCGGGAACTTCGCAGGCTCGGGATCGAGGCCGACGCAGACCAGCGAGTTGGCGTCGGTCCATCGCTGCCTGATTGTCTGCATGAAACCCATGGCGCTTCTCCGGATCTGGTGGCGAGCGACGGGCAGTCCGTCACCGTCGCTGGCCGGGGAGGTGGCGAAGCCGCGCCCGCGATGTGGCGCGGCAAGCCCGTTACTTAAGCGCCTTGAAACGCAGACGGTGCGGACGCGCGCCTTCCTCGCCGAGGCGACGCTTCTTGTCTTCCTCGTACTCGCGATAGTTGCCCTGGAAGAACTCCACGTGCGATTCGCCCTCGAACGCAAGGATGTGCGTGGCGATGCGATCCAGGAACCAGCGGTCATGGCTGATGACCACCGCACTGCCGGGGAACTCCAGCAATGCGTCTTCCAGCGCGCGCAGGGTCTCGACGTCCAGGTCGTTGGAGGGTTCGTCGAGCAGCAGCACGTTGCCGCCCTGCAGCAGGGTCTTGGCCAGGTGCAGACGCCCGCGCTCGCCGCCCGACAGGGTGCCGACCATCTTCTGCTGGTCCTGGCCCTTGAAGTTGAAGCGGCCCAGGTAGGCGCGCGACTGGATCTCGATGCCGTTGATGTTGAGGATGTCGGCGCCGCCGGATATCTCCTGGAACACGTTGTGGTTGCCTTCCAGCTTGTCGCGGCTCTGGTCGACATACGCGATCTTGGTGCTCGGTCCTGGCGTGATCGTGCCGGTGTCAGCCTGTTCCTGGCCGATGATCATCTTGAACAACGTGGACTTGCCGGCGCCGTTGGGGCCGATGATGCCGACGATCGCGCCCGCCGGGATGATGAAGCTCAGGTCGTCGATCAGCAGCCGGTCACCGAAGGACTTGCAGACGTTCTTGAACTCGATCACCGATGCGCCGAGGCGCTCGCCGGGCGGAATGAAGATCTCGTTGGTCTCGTTGCGGCGCTGGTACTCGACCGAGTTGAGCTCCTCGAAACGGGCCATGCGCGCCTTGCCCTTGGTGCGGCCGCCCTTGGCATTGCTGCGGACCCACTCCAGTTCCTTGGCGAGCGCCTTCTGCCGCGCCTTCTCGCCGGACTCTTCCTGCTTGAGGCGCTCGGATTTCTGTTCCAGCCACGCGGTGTAGTTGCCCTTCCACGGGATGCCCTTGCCGCGATCCAGTTCGAGGATCCACTCGGCCGCGTTCTCCAGGAAGTAGCGGTCATGGGTCACCGCGACCACGGTGCCGGTGTAGCGGGTGAGGAACTGTTCCAGCCATTCGACCGATTCGGCGTCCAGATGGTTGGTCGGCTCGTCGAGCAGCAGCATGTCCGGCTTCTGCAGCAGCAGTTGGCATAGCGCGACGCGGCGCTTCTCGCCGCCCGACAGATGGCCGATGACCGCCTCCCACGGCGGCAGCCGCAGCGCGTCGGCCGCGACTTCCAACTGGTGTTCCAGCGTATGCGCATCGCCGCTGGCGAGGATCGCCTCCAGGCGCTGCTGCTCGGCAGCGAGCTTGTCGAAGTCGGCGTTTTCATCGCCGTAGGCCTCGTAGATCTTGTCCAGCGCGGCCTGCGCGCTGATCACGTCGCCCACGCCTTCCTCGACGGCCTGGCGCACGGTGTGTTCCGGGTTCAGCTGCGGCTCCTGGGCGAGGTAGCCAACCTTGATCCCGGTGGCGGCCCGCGCTTCACCGCTGAAGTCCTTGTCGACGCCGGCCATGATCTTCAGCACGGTCGACTTGCCGGCGCCGTTGGGGCCGAGCAGGCCGATCTTGGCGCCCGGGAAGAAGGACAGCGAGATGTCCTTGATGATCTGGCGCTTGGGCGGCACGATCTTGCTGACGCCGTTCATGGTGTAGATGTATTGCATGGGGGCTCCGCAGGCGGACGGCGGCGCTCTGCCGGAGGCAGAGGCCGCGAGGAATCGGGTAGCCGGTGATTATAGCGGCGACCCGCCGGCCGTGCTTTGTCCGGAAAAGGTGCGGGACTGTCCGCGAAGGGCGCGAAACGCGCGAAGGCAGAGTGGAACAGCGCAGGATTCAGCGCGGTCGGGAGACGCAGAGGATCAGCAGAGCCAGTACACCCCTTCTTCAGCTCTTCTTCGCGCCTTTCGCGCCCTTCGCGGACCGCCTCAACCCCGACCCGGCTAAACTGCCGGTCTTGCCAACTCCCCGGAGCGACGATGTTTCCTCGCGATGCCCGTATCGAAGGTTTTGATCCCGAACTCGCCCAGGCCATCGCCGACGAGAACCGGCGCCAGGAGGATCACGTCGAGTTGATCGCCTCGGAGAACTACTGCAGCCCGCGGGTGATGGAGGCCCAGGGCAGCCAGCTCACCAACAAGTATGCCGAGGGATATCCGGGGAAGCGCTACTACGGCGGCTGCGAATACGTCGATGTCGCCGAGCGCCTGGCGATCGACCGCGTGAAGCAGCTGTTCGCGGTCGCGCCGTTCGACAGCATGTACGCCAACGTCCAGCCGCATTCGGGATCGCAGGCCAACCAGGCGGTCTACCTCTCGCTGCTGCAGCCCGGCGACACGATCCTGGGCATGAGCCTGGCTCACGGCGGGCACCTCACCCACGGCGCGAAGGTCAACATATCGGGCAAGCTGTTCAACGCGGTCCAGTACGGCGTCGACGAGCAGGGCCTGATCGACTACGACGAGGTCGAGCGGCTCGCACGCGAACACCAGCCGAAAATGCTGATCGGTGGATTCAGCGCGTACTCGCAGATCGTCGACTGGGCGCGGATGCGCGCGATCGCCGACGCGGTCGGCGCGATCTTCTTCGTCGACATGGCCCACGTTGCCGGCCTGGTCGCCGCTGGCGTCTACCCGAGTCCGCTGCCGCATGCGCACGTGGTGACCTCGACCACGCACAAGACCCTGCGCGGACCCCGCGGCGGCATCATCGTCGCCCAGGATCCCCCGGAAGACCTGGTCAAGAAGCTGCAGAGCATCGTCTTCCCCGGCATCCAGGGCGGCCCGCTGATGCACGTGATCGCGGCCAAGGCGGTCGCGTTCAAGGAAGCGCTCGAGCCGGAGTTCAAGGCCTACCAGGCGCAGGTGGTGAAGAACGCGCAGGCCATGGCGGACACGATGATCGCGCGCGGTTACAAGATCGTTTCCGGCGGCACGAACAATCACCTGTTCCTGGTCGACATGATCGGCAAGGACGTGAGCGGCAAGGATGCCGAAGCCGCGCTGGGCAAGGCCCACATCACGGTCAACAAGAACGCCGTCCCCGGGGACCCGCGCTCACCGTTCGTGACCTCGGGCCTGCGCCTTGGCACGCCTGCGGTCACCACGCGCGGCTACCTGGAGGCGGACTGCATCGATCTTGCCAACTGGATCTGCGACGTGCTCGATGCGCCGGGCGACGGCGATGCGATTGCTGCCGTGCGCGAGAAGGTGACGCAGCAGTGCGAGCGGTTTCCGGTGTATGGCTGATACGCCAGCCAAGGAAATGCAGTCCGCGAAGGACGCAAAAAACGCAAAAGAGAGCCGATGGTTGAACTCTGATCTTGTTGCGTTCTTTGCGTTCTTTGCGTTCGGTGCGGACGGTGCTGTTTTTCCGAGCGTGGCGAGGGGTTCGATCGCCTGATGCATTGTCCCTTCTGCCAGCACGTGGACACCCGCGTGATCGATTCGCGCGTATCCGACGACGGCGCGACGATCCGGCGCCGCCGCGTCTGCGAGGCCTGCGGGGAGCGGTTCAGTACGCTGGAAACCATCGAGCTGAAGCTTCCCGTCGTGATCAAGGGCGACGGCCGGCGCGAGGCCTTCGATGCGCGCAAGCTGCGCATCGGCTTCGATCGCGCACTGCAGAAGCGTCCGGTGGCCGACGCGCAGATCGAGGCGGCCGTGCGCGCGGTGGTCCACCAACTGCGCATGACCGCCGAGCGCGAGTTGCCGTCGCGCAGGATCGGCGAGTTCGTGATGGCCGAACTGCGCAAGCTCGACCAGGTCGCCTACGTGCGCTTCGCCTCGGTCTACCGCGCGTTCCAGGACGCCGCGGATTTCCGCGACGAACTCGATCGGCTGGAAAACGACAGCGCGGGCGAAGGCCAGCTGCCGCTGCTTGCCGAGCCGGGCAGGGACAGGCGATCCGGTGACAAGGGCAGGAAGAAACCATGAGACCTTCGGACGCAGGCTTCAATGCGATCGACCACGCGATGATGGCGCGCGCGCTTCGGCTGGCCGAACGCGGCGCCTACACCACGCGGCCCAATCCCATGGTCGGTTGCGTTCTGGCGCAGGGCGAGGAGATCGTGGGCGAAGGCTTCCACCAGCGCGCCGGCGAGGCCCACGCCGAGGTGCTGGCCGTGCGCTCGGCCGGCGATCGGGCGAAGGGCGCAACGGCCTACGTGACGCTGGAGCCATGCGCACACACCGGTCGCACCGGTCCCTGCGCGGACTTGCTGGTCGCTGCCGGGGTGTCGCGCGTGGTGGCGGCCATGGAGGATCCGTTTCCTGAGGTGAACGGTGCCGGATTCGAAAAGCTGCGCGCAGCCGGCATCGAGGTCGCCAGTGGTCTGATGGGGTCGCAGGCCCGCGCGCTCAACCGCGGCTGGCTGTCGCGCATCGAGCGCGGCCGGCCGTGGGTGCGGGTCAAGCTGGCCTCCAGTCTCGATGGACGCAGCGCGCTTGCCAGCGGCGAATCGAAATGGATCAGTTGCGCGGCGTCGCGCAACGATGGTCATCGCTGGCGCGCCCGCGCCGGAGCAATCGTCACCGGCGCGGGAACCGTGCTGGCCGACGACCCGTCGCTCACGGTACGGCTGGGAGGCGAGGGCGCCGATGAGCCGTTCGTGCCGCCGTTGCGGGTGGTGCTCGATCCGGGACTGGCGACGGTGAAGCGCGGGCGGGTGCGCGAGGGCGATGCGCCGACGCTTTACCTCCACGCGCCCGACGTGAAGCTCCCGCGCGAACTCGATGTCGAGCATGCAGCGGTCGCGGTCACCGCCGGGCGCTTCGACCTGCGCGCGGTGCTGGACCTGCTCGCCGCCCGCGGCATCAACGAGATCCAGCTCGAGGCTGGCGCGACGCTGGCCGGCGCGTTCTTCCACGAGGGGCTCGCCGACGAACTGCTGCTGTACATCGCCCCCGTGCTGCTGGGCCCGCGCGCGCGGCCGCTGTTCGAGGGGCTGGACATCACTGCAATGACCGAGCGGCTGAAGCTGCAGATCGTGGATTCACGCGTGGTGGGCGACGACATCCGCCTCCTGCTGCAACCGCAGGCGCCTGCCGCGCGATGACGTCAACGGTGTCCAATCGAGCCCACCCGGATATCGGCGCAAAAACGAGGGTTTCACCATGTTCACCGGATTGATCGAAGGCGTCGGCCAACTCGCATCGCGCGAGATGATCGGAGGCGATGCGAGGCTGCGCATCGCCACCGGAAGCCTGCCGTTCGAGGACATCCAACTGGGCGAGAGCATTGCCGTCAATGGCGTCTGCCTCACGGTCATTGCATTCGATGAACACGGTTTTGATGCCGACGCTTCCAACGAAACGCTCGCGCTCACCTCTCTGGGTCGCCTCCGGACTGGTCGCGCGGTCAACCTGGAGCGCGCGATGCGGCCGACCGACCGGCTCGGCGGGCACATGGTCAGCGGCCATGTCGACGGACTCGGGAAGGTACTGGAAGTGCGCGACGACGCGCGTGCGCAGCGCTGGCGCTTCGGCGCACCTGCGGCGCTGATGCGCTACGTGGCGGCCAAGGGATCGATCTGCGTGGATGGCGTCAGCCTCACGGTGAACGCGGTCGACGAGAAAGGCTTCGAGGTGGCGCTGGTGCCGCACACCATCGCCCACACCGCCTTCGCCCAGACCGGTGCCGATGACGAGGTCAACCTGGAGGTGGATCTCGTCGCGCGATATGTGGAACGACTGCTGCAGGCGCGCGAGCCGGGTTGATCGGAAAAGTCGGCGATTGCAGCCGATCCAGGCTGCCTTTGGGACTTTCTGGCCGGGCAGCGACCGCCGTGCGGAGGCACGACGGCGCGAATGCCGCGTCTGGAATGGTTAGGGTCAGGCAGGAGCGTAAAATGCCCCGCTTCCCCGTACACTCAACCGGCGACCACATGCCTTTCTGCCCCATCCCCGAACTGCTCGACGAAATCCGCGCCGGCCGCATGGTCGTGATCGTCGACGACGAGGACCGCGAAAACGAGGGCGACCTGATCATGGCCGCCGAGCTGGTCAAGCCCTCCGACATCAATTTCATGGTGACGCACGCGCGCGGCCTGGTCTGCCTGTCGCTGACGCGCGAGCGCTGCCGCCAGTTGGGGCTGCCGCCGATGGTCCGCGACAACACCTCCCAGCACCACACGAACTTCACCGTCAGCATCGAGGCTGCGGAAGGCGTCACCACCGGCATATCCGCCTACGACCGGGCCCACACCGTGCGGACTGCGGTGCGCCCGGACGCTGCACCGAGCGACCTCTCGCAGCCGGGTCACATCTTTCCGCTGATGGCGCAGCCCGGCGGTGTGCTGAACCGCGCCGGCCACACCGAGGCGGCGGCCGACCTGTCGCTGATGGCCGGACTGGAGCCGGCCGGGGTGCTGGTCGAAATCCTCAATCCCGATGGCGGCATGGCGCGCCGGCCGCAACTGGAAGCCTTCGCGGCCGCCCACTCGCTCAAGATCGGCTCGATCGAAGAGCTGATCCGCTATCGGCTGGAAACCGAGCACACGGTCGAGCGCGTGGATGCACGGCCGATCCAGACCGAGCACGGCGAGTTCGAACTGGTCAGCTATCGCGACCGGATCAATCACGCACTGCATTTCGCCCTGGTGCGCGGCACTCCGGACGCCGCAGCGCCGACCCTGGTGCGCGTGCACGTGCAGAACCCGCTGGCCGATGCGCTGCATTGGAGGCGGGCCGATTTCGGGCCGCCGATCGGCGATGTGCTGGCGGCGATCGCACGCCAGGGCAGCGGCGCACTGGTCCTGCTGGGCGACAACGCCGACGCCGCCGCCCTGCTGGCCCGGATCCGCGCCCAGCCCGAGCCCGACGCCGACGCGCTGCCCGAACCCGGCCATGCCCTCGCCGAGTGGCGCCGCAATGGCGCCGGCAGCCAGATCCTCGCCGACCTCGGCCTGGGCAAGCTCCGCGTGCTCGGAACCCCGCGCAAGCAGGTCGGCCTGGCCGGGTTCGGTCTGGAGGTCGTGGAGTACGTGGCGCTGTAGTGGGCTCTTGTTCTGTCCGCGAAAGACGCCAAAGGCGCAAAGAAAAGCAGAGCAATGAAAAACTGCTGGAAGGGCAGGGATCGCCGGCTTTTTCCTCGCTGCCAGTCGGACAAGCTTCGGCTTGCCGGATGAGCCTGCGCTTCGGTCGCCTCTGCTTTCCTCCTTCAGCTTTTACTTTGCGCCTTTCGCGTCCTTCGCGGACGACCCGACCCGGCCCCCGCTACACTAGCGGCCCGTCACGACCGGCTGCCCCATGGCCCACTACGAAGGCGACCTGCGCTGCCGCGAGGGCGCGCGATTCGCGATCATCGCCAGCCGCTGGAACCCGCGCATCACCGATGCCCTGGTGGCCGGCGCACGCAGCACCTTCCTGGAGCATGGCGTCGCCGACGATGCCATCGACGTGATCCGCGTGCCCGGCGCATGGGAGCTGCCGCTGATGGCGGCCCGCATCGCTGCCGCCGGCGATCACGCGGGCGTGGTGGCGCTTGGTTGCGTGATCCGCGGCGAAACCCGGCACTACGAACACATCGCCGACGGCTGTTCCGAAGGCCTGATGCGGGTGGCTCTGGACTTCGGGGTTCCCGTTGCCAACGGCGTGCTGGCGGTGGAACGACACGAGGATGCCCAGGCCAGAGCCGGCGGCAGTCATGGCAACAAGGGCGAGGAGGCGGCACTGGTGGTGATCGAGATGAGTGACCTGCTGCGGCAGATGCCCGGGCACCTGCATATGAAGGCGCGGCCATGAGCCGGCGTCGTCCGGACGGCGTCGATCCCGTCGGGCGTTCGCGCGCCCGCCGTCGCGCGATGCAGGCGGTGTACGCGTGGCAGATGTCCGGCGGGCGGGTGGACGACGTGATCGCGCAGTTCGCCCACGAGCAGGCCAAGGAAGTGGCCGATCTGGAGTACTTCGAGGATCTCGTGAGCGGGGTCGTCAAGCACCAGAACGATCTCGACGAGGCGCTGAAGCCGTTCCTCGATCGCGACGTGGCCCAGGTCGATCCCATCGAGCGCGCGGTCCTGCGCATCGCTTCCTACGAACTGCGGCTACGCCCCGACGTGCCGTACCGGGTCGTGATCAACGAGGCCATTGAAACGGTCAAGCGCTTCGGGGCCGAACACGGTCACACCTATGTCAACGGCGTGCTCGACCGCGCCGCCGCAGAGTGGCGCGCCACCGAGGTGCAGGCGCCGCGCGACAGGTGAGCTTCCTGTTTTCGCCCGACTGCCTGGGAGCTGGATCGTGGAATTCGACCTGATCGAGCGCATCCGACGGCGGGTGCCGGCAGACTCCGATGTAGTGCTTGGGATTGGCGACGATGCGGCCATCGTGCAGGTGCCGGCCGGCCGGCAACTGGTGATCGCGACCGACACGCTGAATGCCGGGGTGCATTTCCCCGTGGGCACCGCTGCGGCCGACATCGGCTGGAAAGCGCTCGCGGTGAACCTGTCCGATCTTGCGGCCATGGGCGCGCAGCCGGCCTGGTGCACCCTTTCACTGTCATTGCCGCACAGCGATGCGGCGTGGGTGGATGGATTTTTGGACGGTTTCCTGGGGCTTGCGGCATTGCACGGCGTGGTGCTGGTCGGCGGCGACACCACCAGCGGGCCAATGTCGATCTGCGTGACGGCGCACGGGTTCGTCGAACCGGGCCGGGCACTGCGTCGGGATGCGGCGCAAGCGGGCGATGACGTGTGGGTCAGTGGCACGCTCGGCGATGCCGCTGCGGCGCTCCGCTACCTGCTGTCGGCCCCGGCAGGTGAAAACCGGGCTTCGTCACCCGCGCTGCGGTTGCGGCTGGATCGTCCTTCGCCCCGCGTCGACCTTGGCCTTGCGCTGGCAGGCCTCGCCAGCGCCTGCATCGATGTATCCGACGGCCTGATTGCCGACCTGGGGCACATCTGCAAGGCCAGCGGCGTGGCCGCGGTGGTGCAACTTGCCGACCTGCCGACCTCGCCGGCGCTGCAGTCGGCACACGCTGCCGACGAGCGCGCGGTGTTGCAGGCCACGGGCGGCGACGATTACGAGCTGTGCTTCACCGCATCGCAAGCCCGCCGCGGCGAGCTTGCCCGACTCGCCGACCGCATTGGCACGGCGCTGACGCGAATCGGCCATCTCCACGAGGGCAGCGGCGTGGTCGCGCTTGCTTCAGACGGCAAGCCCTGGCTCCCGCCAAGCACCGGCTATCAGCACTTCGCCGGCTAGTTCACCAGTTCGCGCACGCGCTCGCGCAGCGACGGCAGCACCTCGGCTTCGAACCACGGATTGGCCTTGAACCAGGCCACGTTGCGCGGGCTCGGGTGCGGCAGTGGCAGCGCGCGCGGAAAATACGCGCGCCAGGCGCGGACCGTGGCCGTCAGTGTTTCCCTGCGGCCGGCACCGAGGAACCATGCCTGCGCATGCTGGCCGACCAGCAGCGCCGTCCCGACCTGCGGCAACAGCGGCATGAGCCGGGGATGCCAGGTGGCGCGGCATTCCGGGCGCGGCGGAGCGTCGCCCGACGCGGCCCTGCCGGGGTAGCAGAAACCCACCGGCACGATCGCGACGCGCGCGGGGTCGTAGAACGCGTCGGTAACGATCTGCATCCAGCCGCGCAGCCGCTCGCCGCTGCGGTCGTCCCACGGCACCCCGGACGCGTGCACGCGCGTGCCGGGTGCCTGGCCCACGATCAACAGCCGTGCGCTGGCGGAGGCCTGCAGCACCGGTCGGGGGCCGTGCGGCAGGTGTTGCGCGCACAACCGGCAGGCGCGGATTTCGGTGAGCAGGTGATCCAGCGGCGCACTCACGGCGGCAGCAGCTTGCCCGGGTTGAGGATGCCGTCGGGATCGAAGACCTGCTTGAGCTGGCGCATCAACGACAGGGTGGGTGCGGTCACCGCCTGCGGCATGAAGTCGCGCTTGGCCAGGCCGATGCCGTGTTCGCCCGACAATGTTCCGCCCAGGCCGATGGTCAGCGAGAACACCCGCGCCAGCGCCGCCGATGCGCGTTCTGCCTGCGCCGCGTCGGCGGGATCGAACAGCAGGTTGACGTGCAGGTTGCCGTTGCCTGCATGGCCGAAACACACGATCGGAAGATTGAACTCACGCGCCAGTGCCTGCACGCCATCGACCAGTTGCGGAATCCGCGACACCGGTACCACCACGTCTTCGTTGATCTTGCCCGGCGCGAGCGTGCGCAGCGCCGGGGACAGCGCCTTGCGGGCCGCCCACAGCTTCTCGCGCGCGGGTTCGTCGGCGGCGTCGTCGAGCGCCACCAGGCCCTCGCCTTCCGCAGCGCGCATCAGCGCTTCGATATCGTGCGGCAGGGTTTCGTCGTCGCCGTCGGCCTCGATCATCAGCAGAGCGCCGGCCTCGCGTGGAAGATCGGCTCCGCCGACGTCCCGTGCCAGCCGGACCGCGTGGGCGTCCATGAATTCGAGCATCGAGGGCGTCACCGGCTGCGCCATCAGCCGCGCCACCGCCAGGGCCGCGCTGGACACGTCGCGGTAGATCGCGCGCAGCGCCCGCCGTGCCTTCGGTGCCGGCACCAGTCTGAGGCTGGCTTCCACGACCAGCGCCAGCGTGCCCTCGCTGCCGACCAGCAGGCGGTGCAGGTCGTAGCCGGTCGCGCCCTTGGTGGTCGCGGTGCCACAGACGATCAACTCCCCGGTGCCGGTCACGGCCGTCAGCGCGAGCACGTTGTCGCGGCTGGCACCGTACTTGACCGCGCGCGGCCCGCCCGCATTGCAGGCCAGGTTGCCGCCCACGGTGCTGAAGGCGGCGCTGGTGGGGTCAGGTGGCCAGAACAGTCCGTGGGGCCGCAGCGCCGCCTGCAGGTCGCCGTTGAGGACCCCGGGTTCGACCACGGCGCAGCGGTCACCGGGCCGCACCTGGACGATCCGGCTCATGCGTTCGAACGACACCACCACGCCGCCGTGCACCGGCACCGAAGCACCGGTGGTGTTGGTCCCGCGCCCGCGCGCGACCACGGGGATGCGATGCTCGCGGCACGCACGCACGAGCGCCTGCACCTGGTCGGCCGATCGCGGCAGGGCCACCGCATCAGGCAGCGCCTCCCGCCGCGAGTTGTCGTACGCATAGGCAAGCCGTTCGCCGGGATCGGTCAGCCACGCATCGCCGAGCAATCCGGCAAGTCCGCGGCTCAGTTCGGAAGGAAGCTCGCTCATGGCGCAATTATCGGCCCGCAGAGGCCGCGAAAGGGCATGGACGAAGCTTCGGGCCGCGGAGATGGTCGGCGAATGGCGCAAAAAGGCGCCAAGGACCTGCCCGCCCACGACTCCGCCGCTGGGAAAATGGCGAAACAGGTGGAATTGCGCTGCCGGTGGAGTACCGGTGACCGATCAGGGGCACGCCACCTCCGTATTTTCCCGCACGCGCTCTTTTTCCTTCTGCGCTTTGCCTTTGCCTTTGCTTCGCGCCTTTTGCGTACTTCGCGGACCTTCTCAGACGTCATCCGCGCGGAATGCATCGCGGATCCACACCAGTTCAGGCGCGGCAGGGTCGCCGTGCGCGTCGATTACGTCGAAGCGGCAGGGTGCGTCGGCGTACTGCCGGTGCGACTGCAGGAAGGCCTGCGCGGCATGGACGAGTTTGCGGCGCTTGCTGCGGTCGATCGATGCGGCCCCGCCGCCGTAGCGTGCATCGCGGCGGTAACGTACTTCCACAAACACCAGCGTCCCCGCGTCCCGCATCACCAGGTCGAGTTCGCCGAATCGGTAATTCGCGTTGGCGGCGATCTGGCGTAATCCGGAGCCGACGAGATGGGCAAGGGCGGCAGCCTCCACTGCCGCACCGCGTGCACGCGTATCGGTTGCCGTGGGCACCCGCGCAGCCGATGGCAGGTCAGCGCCTTCCGGCACCCAGCATAGGGATCGGGACGCCACTGCTGAACGTCGACCAGGACGGCGTCCGCAGGATGTTGCCGAAGCCGTCGATCCGAAGGGTGCCGGTGGCACCCTCGATGGTGCCGTCGGCCGACAGCGCCAGTCGTTCCAGGTACGCGGTGAGCAGCCAGGCGTCGTAGCCGAACGCGAACAGCCGGGCGGCGGGGCCACGCGCGGTGGGGAGCTTCTGCGCGATCGATGCTGCAGGGGCGAGCCCGCGCACGCTGCCGCGTGTGGTCCAGGTCTCGCTGGGGAACACGGTCCCGTCGAGGACGCGATCCTCCTCGGCTTTTCCGGTGCCCGAGAGCAATTGCGAGGTCGCCACCCGCGGCTTGCCAGCCAGACCTGCAAGCGCCAGCGCAGGCATCAACTCGCGTGCGGTGCCGCCACGAACCGCCAGGAACACCGCATCCACGTCTTTCTGCGCGAACGGGCTGAGATCGGTAACACCGGCTCCGACCACGTCGGTCACCACCGCGCCGCGCTCACCGAGCCGCTCACGAAGGGAGGCCATGGTGCGCCTCTGGATATCGTCTTCGCCGCCGATCACCAGCACGCGCCGGGCGCCGCGATCCAACAGCAGTTCCGCCGCCGCTATGCCCTCATCCTCAGGCGACAGCGAAAAGCTCGCGTTGCCAGGCGGCGGAGGGACGGTGCCACGGTTGAGCGCCAGCACGGCAACCGGTAGGGGGCCGCGGGAGAACAGCATGCTGACGCCCTCCCGGGTGAGAGGTCCGACCACGAAGTCGTGACCGGCCAACACTGCCTCTTCGTAGGCAGTGACCGCCCCGCCCGGCGTGCCGTGAGTGTCGTAGAACACGATTTCGGGCCTGCGGCGGTACTCGCCGTAATAGCCGGTGAGGAATCCATCGCGCACCGGAGCGGCCGCGGCGGCCGTATTGCCGGACAGCGGCAACAGCATCGCCACGCGCATCGGCGGACGGTAGCCATCCGGGTCGGCAGGCGGGCGGGTGCTGGCATCGAACTGCCACGCGGCGCGGTCGAACGGCCGTGGCAGCGGCAGCCCTCGACGCAACAACGCGCGGCCCACGTGGTTGTACAGCGGATGGCCGACCGGGAGTGCCGCCGCTTCGCGCGCCAGCGTTTCGTTGTCGAGCTGCGACAGCAGCGCATCGATGCGGTCGTTCGGGGCCTGTCGTGCAGCGGCAGGCAGCCCTTCCAGGCTTCGCAGCAGTTCCCCTGCCTCGGTCAATACGGGATTTTCGCGCACCTCCGCCACGGGCGCTGCCGGCCGGATCTCGACCGTGGTGCAGCCGCCGAGCACCGCGACCGCCATGGCGAGCGCGCAGGACCACGGCAGGAAAGGCCGGGCGGAAATGTGGCGTTCAAAGCTCATCGGCATGCGTGCGCCGCGCGCGGCGTTCCAGAAGGACCGGGTACGATTCTAACCGTCCCCCATGTGGAAGCACGATGCACAGCAGCGAATCTTCCCGTCCCGGCACGCTCCACGTGATCGCCACCCCTATCGGCAACCTGGGCGATCTGTCCACGCGTGCACTGGAGGTCCTGCGGAGCGTCGCGGCGATCTGCGCGGAAGACACCCGGCACACGCGCCAGTTGCTGTCCCATTTCGGGATCGAACGGCCTCTCATGGCATTGCACCAGCACAACGAGGACGCGCAGGCCGGACAACTGGTGGCGCGGCTGCTCGGTGGCGACTCGCTCGCGCTGGTCTCCGACGCCGGTACGCCGCTGGTGAGCGACCCCGGCTACCGGCTGGTGCGCGCGTCGCGCGTCGCCGGCATCAGGGTCTCTCCCGTACCCGGGCCCTGCGCCGCGATCGCCGCGCTGAGCGTCGCGGGGCTGGCCTCGGACCGGTTCGTGTTCGAAGGCTTCCTTCCCGCCAGGGCGTCCGCGCGCCGTGAGCGCCTCGCCCGGCTCGCCGCCGAACCCAGGACGCTGATCTTCTACGAATCCTCCCATCGCATCGAGGAGTCCCTGCAGGACCTCGCGGCTGCGTTTGGCGAGTCCCGGCCGGCGGTTCTGGCGCGCGAGCTGACCAAACTGTTCGAAACCGTGCTCGACGGCAGCCTTGGCGAGCTGCTGGCCAAAGTCCAGGCCGATCCCAATCAACGCCGGGGGGAGTTCGTGCTGATGGTCGAGGGCGCTGCCGACGACGCCGAGGCGAGGCTGATCGAAGGACGCAGGCTGTACGGGTTGCTTGGCGAGCACCTGCCCCCGTCGACGGCGGCAAAGCTCGCCGCCGAACTGAGCGGCGCGCCGCGCAAGTCGCTGTACGGTGGCGGCTGAGCCGGGCCATGCCGGCGCGTGCGACAATGCGCGCGGCGGAGTCGGCCAGGCAGTCGCGTCATCCACGTGCACTTCGGTGCAGGCGGGTGCCGAGGAAAGTCCGGGCTCCACAGGGTACGGTGCCAGGTAACGCCTGGGCGGCGCGAGCCGACGGAAAGTGCAACAGAGAGCAGACCGCCGAACGGCGTCGCAAGACGTGCGTGGCAAGGGTGAAACGGTGCGGTAAGAGCGCACCGCGAGTCTGGCAACAGACCGGCACGGCAAACCCCACCGGGAGCAAGACCAAATAGGGAGACGATGCCGCGACCCGCGGTGTCT
>JALYOF010000053.1 GCA_030857025.1 Pseudomonadota bacterium
TGGCAGCGGGCTTCTTTTTCGCAGCTTTCTTCGTGGCCATTTGATGGCTCCTCGTGGTGGTCTATCGGGGTTTACAGCCCAGTACGAAGCAACGCCGCGGTTCGAAACCGCAGCCAACCGCCGGGCACTTCAATGCACCGGAACGGATCCTGTGGCCAACCGCTGTGCGCCTCGGGCGCGGCATCCGGAGATGACTTCGGAGATGCATCAGCGGTGGAGCCTGACAAACAAAAACCCGGTTCGGAAACGGACCGGGTCGCGTGGAAACAAGGGACGTGTAGCTGGTGAAATTTTCAGCAGAAGACAGAGCACCCGCGTCCACCATTTCGACCGTCTGGGTGGAGTCGGGTCTTGTGTTGCTCGTTGTCGCGTTGTTTTTGCTCACTCGCTTCCGCAGTAGATGTCTGCTGGGCGAAACCTAATCATGCTTTTTCGCAGTGTCAACAGCCGCAGCACCTTTATCTGCAGGCAATGCGCGGCACACCGCTACGTCGAAGCTCGATCGAGTACACAAATGCAATCCATGAATTTACGCCTGCTGATCACCTGCATTGAAAAAGCATCGGTAAAACAGCTGTGCAACGCACGTTGCGCAAAGGCACAAGCGAGCGTGTCACTTGCTGCAGCCGTCCGTGAGCGCCTGCAAGCCGAAGGGTGTGGCTAATTTCCAGCCACCTGGATCGATGCTGTCGATTGCAGTCCACAGGCGCTTTTCGCACCGCACAAGGCAAAACTGCGCGAACTTTTTCCGGCCATCGCGTGCAGACGCATGGGGAAGCGTGCATCATGGAAACAAAAAACCCGCGCCATGAAGGCGCGGGTCTGGTCGAGTGCGGTGCTGGCCGATGCGGTTACGTCAGGCAAGCCGCCAGCGCGTCCGCAAACACCTGCAGGTCGCCTGCCGACTTGGTCTCCGTCGTGCACACCAGCAGCGTGTTCTCGTGTTGCGGGAATTCGTCCGACAACGCGACTCCGGCAACGATGCGCTGCCGGCCCAAAGCCTCGATGACTTCCGCTGCAGACTTCGGCAGGGTGAAGGCGGCCTCATGGAAGTGGACCTGGTCGGGGAACATCAGGCCGACACCCGGGATCGCCAGCAGTTTTTCGCGCAGCTCGCGCAGGTTGGAAGTGGACGCCTGCGCCACCTTGGCCAGGCCGTCGGGCCCCATCAGCGACATGTAGATGGTCGCGGCAGTGACGAGCAGTCCCTGGTTGGTGCAGATGTTCGAGGTCGCCTTTGCACGCCGGATGTGCTGCTCGCGCGCCTGCAGGGTCAGGGTGAAGCCTGCGTTGCCGTCGAGATCCGTGGTGCGCCCGACGATTCGCCCGGGCAGGTTTCGCACGAGTTCCTTCTTGCATGCCAGGAAGCCGAAATACGGACCGCCCGACGACATCGGAACCCCGAACGGCTGACCGTCGCCACAGGTGATGTCGGCTCCGCGCGAACTTCCCTCGCCGCTGCCCCACGATCCCGGGGCCTTCAACATCGCCAGCGACATCGGGTTCACCACCGCGATCACCAGCGCGCCTCGTGCGTGGGCGGCGTCGGTCAGGGCGTCGACGTCCTCCAGCACGCCGAAGAAGTTCGGCTGCGGCACAACGAGTGCGGTGAACGCATCGCCTGCGCCCGCCACCAGCTGCGGATCCAGCGCGCCACCGAGGCAAGGCAGCGTCACGATGTCGATATCCTGCAGCGTCAGGATCGCCTCCATCGTCTTGCGGTAGGCCGGATGCAACGACTCGGGCACCAGCACGCGACGGGGACCTTTCTTTGAGATGCGCTCGGCCATCAGCACCGCCTCGGCCGCGGCGGTCGCGCCGTCGTACATCGATGCATTGCTGATGTCCATGCCGGTCAGGCGCGTCATCATGCTCTGGTATTCGTAGATCAGCTGCAACGTTCCCTGGCTCGCCTCGGCCTGGTACGGCGTGTAGGCCGAATAGAATTCGCCGCGCGCGGCGATCTGCCAGATTGCTGCAGGGATGTGGTGCTCATACGCGCCCGCCCCTGCGAAGTTCAGGACCGTTTCGTCCATCGCCGCGCGCTGCTTCATCAGGCGGGTGATGTCGTGTTCGTTCATCCCCTCCGGCACATGCGCCAGCGACGTGATTTTCAGCGCGGAGGGGATCTCGTCGAAAAGCGCTTCGATGTCGGGAGCGCCGATCGCGGCAAGCATGTCGCGGACGTCGTCGTCGGTGTGCGGGATGAATGGCATGGGTTTTTACAGCCGGAAAAGAAGGAAAAAAACAGTGGCACTCAGAACTGCAGGGATGTGGATAGCGAAAAACCGGGGAGGAATGTTTCGTTCACTGGTTCACGGCGCCCGAGGCGCCTGGCTTCCAGACGAAGCAGGGCCGGCTGTTGCCCGGCCCGCGATCCCTGCCCCAACCACCGACTCAGTGGTCTTCGTCTTCCAGCAGTTCGGCGTAGTCGTCCGGCGCGAGCAACTCCTCGAGCTGCTCGGGCTCTTCCATCTTGAGCACGTAGATCCAGCCTTCGCCGTACGCGTCCTCGTTGATCGTCTCGGGCTTGTCCGAGAGCGCATCATTGACCGAGATCACCGTACCGGTGACCGGCGCATAGACATCCGAAGCGGCCTTGACCGATTCCACGACGGCGCAGGCATTGCCGGCTTCGATCCGGTCGCCGACGTTCGGAAGCTCGACGTAGACCAGGTCCCCGAGCAGGCCCTGGGCGTGGTCTGAAATACCGACCGTAACCGAGCCATCGTCCTCCACGCGTGCCCACTCGTGGGACTTCAGGAACTTCAGGTCGCCAGGTATCTCACTCATGGTGGGCTCCGGTATTTGCCAGGACAGCGGGAAAGGGCGCCATTGTAACCAAGGGCAGGCGCGGCGGCTCGCGGGCCGGCCGAGTGCGCCGCCGACTGGATCAGGCGAGCACGCGCGGCTGCGGCTGACCTTCGCGTACGAACGGGAACTTGACCACGCGCACAGGCACCTCGCGGCCGCGGATGTCCACCCGCACATTGGCCTCCGGGCCCATCGCAATGTCGCCTGCGGGCACCCGCGCGAATGCGATCGCCTTGCCCAGCGTCGGCGAGAACGTCCCCGAAAGAACTTCGCCCTCCCCGTGGGCGGTGATCACTCTCTGACCGTGGCGCAGCACGCCTTTGTCATCCATCACCAGGCCGATCATCTGCCGCCGGGCGCCTTCTGCTTTCTGCCGCTCCAGGACGTCTCGCCCAACGAAGGCGCGACCGTCGTCCAGCGCCACTGTCCAGCCCAGCGCAGCCTCGTAGGGAGAAACGGTGTCGTCCATGTCCTGGCCGTACAGATTCATGCCGGCTTCCAGCCGCAGGGTGTCGCGCGCACCGAGACCGGCAGGCCGCACGCCTGCGGCGAGCAGCGCATCCCACAGCGCGACGGCGCGGTCCTGGGGCACGACCACTTCGAATCCGTCCTCGCCCGTGTAGCCGGTACGCGCCACGAACAGCGGCGTGCCGTCGACCGTCCGTGCATCGCCGGCGGAGAACTTGCCGAGCTTGCCGATACGGGCGCGATCGACTTCCTCCAACAGTCCGATGACGCGTTCGCGCGCGTGAGGGCCCTGCACGGCGATCATCGCGAAGTCCTCGCGCTCGACGACCTGGACATCGAACGCGCTTGCCTGGCTGAAGATCCATGCCAGGTCCTTCTCGCGCGTCGCGGCATTTACCACCAGCCGGAAAAATTCCTCGGCGAGAAAATAGACGATGAGGTCGTCGATGACCCCGCCCGACTCGTTGAGCATGCAGGTGTACAGCGCCTTGCCGGGTTTGCTGAGCTTGTCGACCGAGTTGGCGACCAGGTGCCGCAGGAACGCGCGCACGTTCGCGCCGCGCAGGTCGACGACCGTCATGTGGCTGACGTCGAACATGCCCGCATCGCTTCGCACCAGGTGATGTTCGTCGATCTGCGAACCGTAGTGGATCGGCATGTCCCAGCCGCCGAAATCGACCATTTTCGCGCCGAGCGCGCGATGGGCTTCGTTGAGGATCGTCTTCTGGGTCATTCGACAGGCCATGTTGGACAACGGTCGATTATCCCAGATGCCAGGGCCCAGCTGTCTTTCGCAGCCGGCGCTTCGTAGCCGCTTGTTGCGAATAGTTCTCACTTGCAATAGAGTGCGGCCCACGCGAATCGCGCCCATTCCACGAACGAGTCCCGAAATGATCCGACCTGCGCCGTCCCTGCTCGCCCTCGCCATCGCAAGCGCGTGCTGCATCGCCCAAGCCGAACCTGCACCCGCTCCCGCCCCCGACCAGGCAACCCTGCTCGACCGCATGACGGTGGTCGGCAGCACCGACGCCGCGCAGGAGAGCCCCGGATCGGCGGCCTACCTCGATGCGGAGACGCTGCAGAAGCACGACTACCGCGACATCCAGCGCGTGCTGCGCCAGGTACCCGGTGTGTACGTGGTCGACGAGGAAGGCTACGGCCTTCGCCCGAACATCGGCATCCGCGGTTCCGGAACCGAGCGCAACAGCCGCATCACCGTGATGGAGGACGGCGTGCTCGTTGCTCCGGCCGCGTATGCCGCGCCGTCCGCGTATTACTTCCCGACGACCGCGCGCATCAACGCCATCGAAGTGCGCAAGGGTTCCTCGGCGATCCGCTCCGGCCCGCGCACGACAGGTGGCGCGATCAACCTGATCTCCACACCGATTCCGCAGGACACGTCCGGCTACCTCAACTTCGCGTTCGGTACCGACGAGACGGTGCAGGCGCACGCCTGGGCGGGCGGCAGCGGCGAGCAGACCGGCTGGTTGCTGGAAACCGCGCAGCAGCAGACCGACGGCTTCAAGCGCCTCGACAGCGGCGGCGACACCGGCTACGTGCTGGAGGATTACCTCGCCAAGTTCCGCATCAACTCACCGGCCGATGCCGCGCGCTACCAGTCGCTGGAGATCAAGCTGGGCAAGACCGAGCAGGACGGCGATGAAACGTACCTGGGCCTGACCGAAGCCGATTTCCGCGCCAACCCGTACCGTCGCTATGCCGGATCGCAGCAGGACAACATCAAGACCGACCACGAGGTGGCCGAACTTCGCCATCACATCGAGTTGGCTCAGAACCTCGACCTGACTACGGTCGCATACCGGCACGAGTTTGCACGCAACTGGTTCAAGCTTGGCTCGGTCGGCGGCGCCAGCATCAGTTCCGTGCTCGCCAATCCGGAAGCGAATGCCGAAGAGCTGGCATGGCTGAAAGGGGCTACCAGCCCCGATAACGCGCTGGTCGTGCGCAACAACAACCGCACCTATGAATCCAGGGGCGTGCAGAGCCTGCTCGGCTGGGCCACCGCCATGGGCGGCGCGCAGCATCAGTTCGAGTTCGGCCTGCGCTACCACGAGGACGAGGAAGACCGTTTCCAGGACGACGACCGTTTCCGCATGCAGGATGGCCAGATGATCCTGACCGACGACCGCCCACCCGGCAGCAACGACAACCGGATCGGCGAGGCGCAGGCCTGGTCCGTCTACGTCCAGGACGAGATCCGCACTGGCAACTGGATCCTCGTTCCGGGACTTCGCTACGAGCACATCGATCTCACCCGCACCGATTTCGCGAAGCAGCCCGACGGCCGCAGCCTGGGCCCGACCCGCACGCGCGAATCTTCCGTCTCGCAGCTGATCCCCGGCTTCGGCGCGACCTGGCTGCTGAGCGAGAACCTCAATCTGTTCGCCAGCGCGCACCGCGGCTTCAATCCGCCTTCCCCCGGCTCCAGCGCCGACTCGGAAGAGAGCGTCAACTTCGAAACCGGCGTGCGCTGGAACCGCGGCGAACTCAATGCCGAACTCGCGGGATTCTGGAACGACTACTCCAACCTGGTCGGCACCTGCACGCTGTCCAGCGGCGGCAACTGCACGGACGGCGAGCAGTTCGAAGCCGGCGAGGCACGCGTGCGCGGCATCGAGGCCAGCCTGGGTTACGACCTCGGCCGCGCCAACGGCTGGCAGCTCGCGGTGCCGTTGAATGTTGCCTACACCTACACCGATGCGACCTTCCGCAACAGCTTCGAGAGCGATTTCGAGGAATGGGGCGTGGTCGAAAGCGGCGACGAACTGCCGTACCTGCCGGAGCAGGCACTGAACCTGCGAATCGGCGTCGAGGCGGAGCGCTGGCGCGTGAACCTGGGCGGCAACTACATCGACAACATGCGGACCGTCGCAGGCCAGGGCGGCGTCGCGTTCGACCAGCGCACCGAGTCGGCCTTCATCGTCGACCTCGCCGCGGCCTACAAGCTCAACAGCCAGGCCGAGCTGTATACCCGCGTGGAGAATCTCACCGATGAGACCTGGATCGCCTCGCGCCGTCCGGCCGGCGCACGCCCCGGCATGCCGCGGATGACCTATGTCGGCATGCGCGTGAAATTCTGATGGCGCCTGCGGAAAACGCGTGACAATCGACAGGGCCGGGATCACTCCCGGCCCTGTCCTGCTTTCAAGCGATCAGCGCGAAGCGACTGCCTCGATCCGTCGCCAGTCGGCGTCGTCGATCCGCTCGACCCAGTCCAGTGCGTGAAGATTCTGCATCAACTGGTCCGGCCGGCTCGCGCCGAGGATGACGCTGGAAACCAGCGGATTGCGCAGGCACCACGCGATCGCAAGCGCTGCCGGCGGCGCACCGAGCTCACGCGCCATCGTGGCGAACCGCCGCGCCCGGTCAAGCTTCTGCTCGACCTCATCACCGACCACCAGTCGATTGAGCCAGCCCATGTCCTTGCGGCCGAGCCTGGCGTCATCCGGCATCGCATCGCTGTATTTTCCGCTGAGCAATCCCGATGCGAGCGGCGAGAATGTCGTCGTGCCCAGACCAAGCTCCGCATACAGCGGTGCATATTCCAGTTCGACGCGTTCGCGATTGAACAGGTTGTACTGCGGCTGCTCCATCGTGGGTGCGTGCAGGTGCTGGTTGCGCGCCACCCGGTGCGCTTCGCGGATCTGCGCGGCGGGCCACTCGGAGGTTCCCCAGTACAACACCTTGCCTTGTCGAACCAGGGCATCCATGGCCGACACGGTCTCGGCGACAGGCGTGTCCGGATCGGGACGATGGCAGTAATACAGATCCAGATAATCGACCCGTAGCCGCCTGAGCGCGGCATGGCAGGCGTCGGTCACATGCTTGCGCGAGAGACCGCGCTGCGTCGGCCTGGGATCATCGACCGACCCGAACATCACCTTGCTGGACACGCAGTATCCGTCGCGCGGCAGGCGCAGGTCGGCGATGACATCGCCCATCACCTCCTCGGCCGCACCCAGGGCATAGCTCTCGGCGTTGTCGAAGAAGTTGATGCCGTGGTCCCAGGCGGCCGCGACCAGATCCCGCGCGGTGCCGCGCCCGATCTGCGACCCGAACGTCACCCATGCGCCGAAGGACAGCGCGGACAATTGCAGACCTGAGCTGCCGAGTCGCCGGTACTGCATGGCCAAATCCCTTTCCTGTTCGAAAGTGGGAAGTGTAGCCGCGCGCCGTGAATCGCCCGCGCTACAATGGCCGCGCTCTTCCTCCGGGGAGTAGCCCACCCGCAGCGCGGGGATGTGCGTCAACACACTTGGCCGGCAGGCCATGGCGCATGAGCGGATCGATCTCGTCCCATGGACGCGCGACCGCGGGCAAGACCGAAGGCAGGCGCCACGCACCCGGGCCGGGCAGCGTCGCGTTTGCTTTCGTCTCCCAAGCGTTGCCCGGCCCCGGAGTTCACGTTGCCCTTCTTTCCCGAAACGCTGCCGCTGGCGGCTGCGCTGATCTCGACCGGCACCGTTGCCCTGGCGGAGATCGGCGACAAGACCCAGTTGCTGGCGCTGCTGCTTGCCGCCAGATACCGGAAACCGTGGCCGATCATCGGCGGCATCCTGGTGGCGACACTGCTCAACCATTCACTCGCGGCCTGGCTGGGTGCCCTGATACAGCAGGCACTGCATCCGGATGCCCTGCGCTGGATCGGGGCCGCGAGCTTCGTGATCGTGGGCCTGTGGTCGCTCAAGCCCGACCGCCTGGACGTCGCCGACGGGCAACTGCCATCGCGTGGCGCATTCGTGGCGACCACGGTGGCCTTCTTCATCGCCGAGATCGGCGACAAGACCCAGGTTGCAACGGTGTTGCTGGCGGCGCGCTACGCACCTCTGTGGGAGGTGATCGCCGGGACCACGGTTGGCATGCTGCTGGCAAACCTGCCGGTCGTGCTGCTTGGCAGCCGTTTTGCAGATCGGTTGCCATTGCGCGCCGCCCGCTACGCGGCGGCACTGGTGTTCATCGCACTGGGAGTGTGGGTCGCGACGGGCCGCGCTGGCTGAGCAGGACGCCAGGGAGACACCTGTCTTCGCCTGTCTTCGCGCGCCTCCCGGTACTCTGGGAGCACGTCACGGGAGATGCCGATGCCAGGAATTCATCACGCAGTCCGGGAAACGGTCAGGGAAATGCTCGCCGGTCCTGACGAAATCATGCTCGACATAGGCGCCAACGGTGAGCTATTCGTCGCCAAGCTGCGCGTGCTCGTTGCCGCACTGCTGTTGATGACGACCCTCGCCAACTCGGTCTACGGGTACAGCGTCGGGAACACCCTGATGAGCCTGGCCGTGGCGGTGGCGATCAACCTGTTCGCGTTGGTCTGGCTGCAACTCGCATACCGCCACCGCCGCTATGAGTGGCTTCCCTTCGCGACTTCCGCCTTCGACGTGACCGCCGTGACGGGACTGCTGCTGACCGCGGCGGCCCATCAGCTTCCGGCCGCTCTCAACAGTCTGGGCCTGTGGTCCGCATACGGGCTGGTGATCATGCTGACCGGCATGCGCTGCGACCCTCGCTCCACCCTGCTGGCCGGCGGATTGGCCGTGTTGCAGTACGGCTTCCTCGTCGCGTTCGCATTCAGCGTGTCCCCCGAACTGCTGATATCCATCGACTACGGCACCGTCACCCCCGCGGCACAGGCGATACGGCTGTTCGTGCTGGCCTGCGTGACGGCTACCGCAGCGCTGCTGATCTTCCGTGTGCAGCGGCTGGTCGAAATGTCCGGCACGGATGGATTGACCCGGCTGCCGAACCGGAGCTGGCTGCTGCACCGCATCCCGCGCCTGATCGAGGCGGCAAAAGAGGAAGGGAGCAGCCTCACCCTGGCGCTGATCGACATCGACTCGTTCAAGCGCGTGAACGATGAGGCTGGACATCGCACCGGGGACCGCGCCCTCCGCCATGTGGTGGAGACTCTGCAGGATTTGATGGAGCCGCGCGAGTCGCTGGTGCGGCTGGGTGGCCAGGAGTTCGTCATGGTCCTGCAGCAACCGGTGGGGTCTGCGTGGGAACGCATGGATGCGATCCGCCGACAGGTCGCGGCCCGCCCGTTCGAACCCGGCCGAGGCATGGACTCCATGGTGCTGACCATCAGCGCTGGCCTCGCCAGCCACCCGCACGACGGCGATGATGTCTCGAGCCTGCTGCATCGCGCGGACCGGCGCCTGCAGATCGCGAAATGCGAGGGACGCAACCGGATTGTCGTGCGCGACAGCTAGGCGGCGAGCCACTCCAGCCGGATTCCTCACCCGGATGACGGCCCCACACGCCCCGCCCCGCCTGACTCCGCCCGCCCGAAGAACCTTTCCGCGCCCCCGGGCCTTTACAGGCGGCGGACCGGCCGTCTAGGCTGCGGCGGGTTCGCGGCCGCATTCGTGGTCGCAGGGGAAACACTTGGACGCATTCACTCGGGTGGCCTTTGGCCTGTTCGGGCTCACCGTGCTCATCGGCATCGCGTGGCTGTTCTCCAACAACAAGCGCGTGGTCGACTGGCAACTGGTCCTGACCGGCATCGCCCTGCAGATCGGCTTCGCCGCGCTCGTGCTGCTGGTCCCCGGCGGCAAGGATGTCTTCGACGCACTGGGCAACGGGTTCGTCCGGATACTCAGCTTCGTCAGTGCCGGTTCGGGTTTCGTCTTCGGCGGCCTGATGAACGTCGAGACCTACGGTTTCATCTTTGCGTTCCAGGTGCTGCCCACCATCATCTTCTTCGCCGCGCTGATGAGCGTGCTGTATCACCTGGGCGTGATGCAGTGGATCGTGCGCGGGATGGCCTGGGCGATCACCAAGGTCATGCGCGTGTCGGGTGCCGAGACCACCAGCGTCTCCGCCAGCATCTTCATCGGCCAGACCGAGGCGCCGCTGACGGTGCGTCCATACATCTCGAAAATGACCGATTCGGAGCTGATCACGATGATGATCGGCGGCATGGCGCACATCGCCGGCGGCGTTCTGGCGGCATACGTGGGAATGCTCGGCGGCGGCGATCCCGCGCAGCAGGCCTTCTACGCCAAGCACCTGCTCGCGGCCTCGATCATGGCCGCGCCGGCAACCATGGTCGTCGCCAAGCTGCTGATCCCCGAGATCGGCACGCCGCTGACCCGTGGCACGGTCAAGATGGAAGTCGAGAAGACTACCAGCAACGTGATCGACGCAGCCGCAGCCGGCGCGGCGGATGGCCTGCGGCTGGCGCTCAACATCGGCGCGATGTTGCTGGCCTTCATCGCACTGATCGCGCTGATCGACTGGCCGTTGACGTGGCTGGGCGAGGTGACGGGCGCGGCGGAAGTACTCGGACGACCGACCAGCATGGCGACCCTGCTGGGTTACCTGCTGTCGCCCGTCGCCTGGCTGATCGGCGTGCCGTGGCAGGACGCCACGGTTGTGGGCGGGCTGATCGGTCAGAAGATCGTGCTCAACGAGTTCGTGGCGTACCTGCAACTGGCGGAGATCGTCAACGGCAATGCTCCGGGCGTGGTGCTGACCGACCAGGGCCGCCTGATCGCGACCTACGCGCTGTGCGGGTTCGCCAACTTCTCCTCGATCGCGATCCAGATCGGCGGGATCGGGGGGCTGGCTCCGGATCGCCGGCAGGACGTCGCGCGGTTCGGGCTGCGTGCGGTACTGGGCGGAACCATCGCCACGCTGATGACCGCGACAATAGCGGGCGTGCTGACCTCGTTCGGCTGAACGGGAGGGTGGAAATACTGCAGCCGTGGCGGGCTTTGCGATGCGCAGCCTGAACCAGACTGCCTCGGTGATCGTGCCGCTACCTGCCGTTCATCCTGAATACGTACCGTTAATCGCCACTCGTGGCACTATCGCTGCGCTCTGACGAGGCCTAGCCGTGGAACCTATCAGTCTTGAAGAACTCGGATTGCTGGACGTGCTTCACCGCATCGACCAGGGAAACACACCGGACGTACATGCGGGTCCACTGCTCTCGCGCCTGATCGACAGCGGCCTGGCGGAGCAGGACGGAGACTACGTACGCCTGACGGAAGCCGGCATCGAACGCTGCAAAGGGCTGCGCCACCGTGCCGCAGCCGATGCCGAAGCCGCCTTGGTACTGGAAGAACGCAGGAAGTCCGAGCAGACCGGAATCGCCCAACAAGCGGCGGAACTGATCATGCAGGCCGAGCAGGCGACCGGCACCAAGCAGGCCACTGGCTGAGTTTCACCGTTACCGCGTCGCAGGGCCGCAGGTAAACTCACGGCATGCGCATCGGCTCACACTCCATCGCCCCCGGGGTGATCCTCGCGCCGATGGCCGGGGTCACCGACAAGCCGTTCCGGGTGCTGTGCAAGCGTCTGGGTGCGGGCTTGTGCGTATCTGAAATGACCACCTCCGATCCGCGGTTCTGGGACACGACCAAATCGCGGCACCGCATGGATCACGCCGGCGAGCCTGACCCGGTGAGCGTGCAGATCGCAGGCACGGTGCCATCGGTCATGGCCGACGCGGCGCGCCACAACGTCGACCAGGGCGCACAGTTGATCGACATCAACATGGGCTGCCCGGCGAAGAAGGTCTGCAACGCGTGGGCGGGCTCGGCGCTGATGCGCGACGAGTCGCTCGTCGGCGAGATACTCGAAGCAGTGGTGGCTGCGGTCGACGTGCCGGTGACGCTCAAGATCCGCACCGGCTGGGCCGCCGACCAGCGCAATGCGCTGACGATCGCGCGCATTGCCGAGGCCGCCGGCATCCAGGCGCTGGCCGTGCACGGTCGCACGCGTGACCAGCAGTACACCGGCACCGCCGAGTACGAGACCATCGCGCGGATCAAGGCCGCGCTGTCGATCCCGGTGATCGCCAACGGCGACATCGATTCGCCGCACAAGGCCGCGGCGGTTCTGCGCGACACCGGCTGCGATGCGGTGATGGTGGGCCGCGCCGCGCAGGGCCGGCCCTGGATACTGCGCGAGATCGCCCACTACCTCGCCACCGGCAAGCTGCTGCCGGAGCCTTCGCTGCAGGAAGTGCGCGCGACCCTGCTGGAGCATCTCGAACACCTGCACTCGTTCTACGGCGAGCGCGCCGGCGTCCGCATCGCCCGCAAGCACCTGGGCTGGTACGCGAAGGACCGGCCCGACAACCGCGCGTTCCGCGGCGTGGTCAACCAGGCCGAAACCGCACAGGCGCAGTTGCACCTGACCTCCGAATATTTCGATGCCCTGATCGCGGGCGTCGCGCCGCCGCTGGCGGCCTGATACGCAAGGACCGTCTCCATGAGTGATCCCGCCTCCTCCCCGACCGACTTCCCCTACCTGCACGGCTTCTCGGCGACCGAACAGGCGCGGTTGGCCCGCCAGGCCCGTGTGGCGGAATCAACGGTGTTCCACGACGTCGATTACGGCGGTGCACGAAGGCTGCTGGAGGTCGGCAGCGGCGTTGGTGCGCAGACGGAAATCCTGCTGCGGCGCTTCCCGGACCTGCACGTCACCTGCGTGGACCTCAACGAAGGCCAGCTCGCCACTGCTCGCGACAGGCTCAGCGGCATGTCATGGCTCGACGGGCGCTACGACCTGCAACGCGCGGACGCGGCCGACCTGCCATTCGACGCGCGCAGCTTCGACGGCGCGTTCCTGTGCTGGGTACTCGAGCACGTGCCGTCGCCGTCGCGCGTGCTGAGCGAAGTGCGACGCGTGCTCACGCCGGGCGCGAGCATCCATGTCACCGAAGTGATGAATTCTTCGTTCCTGCTCGATCCCTATTCGCCCAGCGTCTGGCGCTACTGGATGGCGTTCAACGATTTCCAGGTCGAGACCGGTGGCGATCCCTTCGTCGGCGCCAAGCTCGGCAACCTGCTGCTCGCCGGTGGCTACCGGGACGTCACCACGCAGGTGAAGACCTTCCATTTCGACAACCGCGAACCGGCACGCCGCAAGACGATGATCGCCTTCTGGCAGGAATTGCTCTTGTCCGCTGCCGACCAGCTGATCGCAGCCGGAAAGGTCGACGAGGAAACCGTCGAGGGCGTCAGGCGCGAGATGCGCCAGGTGCAGAACGATCCAAACGCGGTGTTCTTCTATTCCTTCGTGCAGGCACGCGCCACGGTCATGTAGAAGCCTTCGCGGCTTCCGCGGGATGGAAGAAGGACACCCTGCCGTCGTCGAGGTCGTAGCGCGCGCCTACAATCTTCAGCTTGCCTGATGCGAGCGGCTCCTGGATCAGCCCGCCGGAGACCTCGAGCCGTTCCACAACGTTCACCACGTTGCGGCGAACCGCATTGTCGAGCCAGTCGCCGGGTTCTTCGCGCGTGGCGATAGCCGCAGGCAGGATCGGCTGCACCATCTCGCCGATGGAGCCAGGGAAGTCGGTGTGATCCTTCACCACCGAGAGCGCGGCGGCGACGGCGCCGCAGCGCTCGTGGCCCATGACCACGATCAGCGGCACGCCCAGTTCGGCGACCGCGTACTCGATGCTGCCCTGCCCTGCAGCGGACACGGTGTTGCCCGCCACGCGGACGATGAAGAGGTCGCCCAGCCCGCGCCCGAACAGCGCTTCGGGCGGCACGCGGGAGTCCGAGCAGCTCACCAGCACCGCGAATGGTGTCTGGGTCCTGGCGATTTCCAGCCTCCGCTCCGCGCTGTCGATGCGCGGCGGCAGTTCGTTCCTGAGAAACAGCCGGTTGCCTTCCTTCAGCAGCTCCAGAGCCTCGTCGGCGGTCCAGGCCTGGCCAGTCGCGGCCGGTGCTGCGATGGCCGCCGTGCCGGTGCCCGCGAGAATTGCGCCGGCACCCAGTCGAGCAGCCAATGCCGCACTTCCGCAGCCACACAGGGCGCTCAGCGCCCGGCGACGTGGCAAGGATCTGATCATCGGGTGAGTCATCGAATGGTCCAATGCAGCGGCCGGACATCCACTTTGCCAAGTGCGACGATCCAAGCCCGTGAAGTCGGTCCCCGACCCTGCCGCTCGCCATGGCGAGTCCTGTTTGCGACACTTCCGGCGGACGCCCCCGCCCCCCCGGACCGCATCAATGCGCCGCGGCGGGCCAGGCTGTATCATTCCGCTTCATCCTTCCATCCGAATACAGGGATATTGCCGACGATGTCCAGCTACCTGTTCACCTCCGAATCCGTGTCCGAAGGGCATCCCGACAAGCTCGCCGACCAGATCTCCGATGCGGTGCTAGATGCGATCCTCACCCAGGACAAGGGCGCACGCGTCGCCTGCGAGACCATGGTCAAGACCGGCGTTGCGATCGTCGCCGGCGAAATCACCACCTCCGCGTGGATCGACCTGGAAGCGCTGACCCGCAAGGTCATCACCGACATCGGCTACGACAGTTCCGAGGTCGGGTTCGACGGCGCCACCTGCGGCGTGATGAATCTCATCGGCAAGCAGTCGCCCGACATCGCCGCAGGCGTCGACGGCAAGAGCAAAAAACCCAAGAAGCCCGAAGAGCAGGGTGCGGGTGACCAGGGCCTGATGTTCGGCTACGCCTGCAACGAGGCACCGGAATTCATGCCGGCGCCGATCTACTACTCGCACCGTCTGGTCGAACAGCAGGCCAAGGTCCGCAAGAACGGCAAGCTCGGCTGGCTGCGACCGGACGCAAAGTCCCAGGTCACCCTGCGCTACGACCACTCGCACAACGTGATCGGCCTGGACGCCGTGGTGCTGTCGACCCAGCACGACCCGGGCATCAAGCAGAAGGATCTCGTCGAAGGCGTCTACGAGCACATCCTGCGCCCGGTGCTGCCAAAGGCGATGCTGGAGTCGCTGCCGAAGAACAAGATCCACATCAATCCGACCGGCATCTTCGTGATCGGCGGACCGGTCGGTGATTGCGGCCTGACCGGACGCAAGATCATCGTCGACACCTACGGCGGCATGGCCCGCCACGGTGGCGGTGCGTTCTCGGGCAAGGACCCGTCGAAGGTCGATCGCTCGGCCGCATACGCAGCGCGTTACGTCGCCAAGAACATCGTCGCCGCCGGCCTGGCCGACAAGTGCGAAGTGCAGGTGAGCTACGCGATCGGCGTCGCCAAGCCGACCTCGATCTCCGTCACCACCTTCGGCACGGGCAAGATCAGCGACGACAAGATCGAACTGCTGATCCGCAAGCACTTCGACCTGCGCCCGTTCGGCATCGTCACCATGCTCGACCTGATCCACCCGATGTACCAGTCGACCGCCGCCTACGGCCACTTCGGCCGCAAGCCGAAGGACTTCAGCTACGTCGACGGTCAGGGCAAGACGCACAAGGCGACCGCCTTCTCGTGGGAAAAGACCGACAAGGCCGAAGACCTGCGCAGGGATGCGGGCATCAGGAGGTAAGTCGCGCACCACACCGCCCGACCTCCTTTCGACGCCTGCATGGGGCGGCAGGGGATCAGGATGAGGGAATCGCGGCCGCCCGGAGAGCGTCCGCCGCGTGGAACCGATCATCGCAATACCGCGCCTGTGCGAGGCGCGGTCAATCGGCTAGTTTGGGCGCCATGCGCATTTCACCCCTTTCCTTCGATCTGTCCGCTGCCCTGAACTCGCACAACTGGCTGAAGCAATTCAGCCAGGCCAGCATCAAACGCGCGCAGCGCTACGCCCGCGGCAGCGCGCTGACCACGCTGAGCATGCAGTGTCTGGAACAGAACGCCCTGACGCTCACCGCCCAGGTGCAGGGCACGGCGCGCAGGCCGTATCGCACCAGGGTCGAGATCTTCGGCATCGGCGACCGCTTTGGCTACATTTGCGATTGCAGTTGTCCGGTGGAAGTCGACTGCAAGCACGCGGCGGCGGTGCTGATCGCCGCCTCCTCGATGTCGGTCGCCGACTGGACTGTTTTGGCCAATCGGAGCGGACCCGCAAAGTCCGCCGCACCGCGCCGCAAAACCGCGCCTCCTGCCCCGGCGCCCCCAGCATGGCGGCAATGGCTCGGCTCGCTTGGTCCCCCCGAGCCCAAAATCGCGACCGCGTCGGTTTCCGCCCCGACCCGCAGTTTGGCGGTGCTGCTGGACGCGGTCACGTATCGCCAGCCCGGACAGATGATCGCCAGCCTGGTCTGGGTGCGTCCGACCCTCGCCGGGCGGTTGGGCAACATCGAGCAGGTGCGCCTGCGCGGCTTCGCCAACGACCTGGAGTCCGGTGAGATCGACGACGCCTGGCACGATCGCATCGCGCGGCTGCAGGTGGGCGAGCCGCAACCGCGCGCCGGCCACTGGTTCGCGTTGACGGGCCGGCATGGCGAATGGCTGCTGGAGGATCTGCTGCGCTCGGGCGCGCCGTGTTTCTGGCAAAAGCCCACCAATGGCGAGCTGCGCCGCGGTGAGGACCGCACGTTGGACTGGTGCTGGACAGCCGCGACCAACGGCGAACAAACGCTGCAATCGGGCGCGACCTCGACGACTCCGCTGATCGCCGTCAACGGCCTGTGGCAATGGGATCCCGGCTCGCGCTGTTTGCATCGACTCACTGGCGAGACCACCGACCTGGCCGCCGCGCTGCTGCGGTTGCCACCGCTGCCGCCCGAGCAGGCCGCCGGGCTGGCCGAAGCCTGGCGCGTTCACCCGCGCCTGAGCGCGCTGCCCGCACCACGCGTGTTCGCCGCCGGCCCGCCGCTGCGCGAGCCGCCGGTGCCGGTGCTGCGCCTGCTGCAACTGCCGATGAATCCAGGCTACGGCGCGGGCGAGGATGAACAGGTCCGACACCTGCCATGTGTGCGACTGGAGTTCGACTACGCCGGCCAGCGTCTGGACGGTCCCGCGTCAGCGGGGCTGGTAACGCGCATCGATGGAGACAGCCTGCAACGGATCGAGCGCCAGTTCCTCGCCGAGCAGGCCGCGCAAGCTGCGCTCCATGACGTCGCAGGTCCGATCGATCAGCGCCACGACCTGCGCTGGCAATTGCGCGACCCGCCGCATCCGGCCGACTACATCCCGGTCTCAGCGCGCGGCCCGGGCGACGCACTGATCGTGCTGCAGCACGTCACCGCGTTGCAGGCGCAGGGGTTCCGGCTGGAGTTCGATCCGAACTTCCCGCTCAGCCTGAGCGCACCACCGGACGACTGGTTTCTCGATGTCACCGAGTCCGAAACCGGCAATGCCTGGTTCGAAGCCGAGCTTGGCATCGATATCGACGGCGAGCGCATCTCTCTGCTGCCGATCCTGCAACGTGCGCTGAGCGACCGCACGCTGGCGCTGCAGCCCGCCCCCGGCGAACCCGCCGACGCGGCGTGGTACGCACCGCTCGACAAAGTGCGCCACATCGCCTTGCCGCTGAGCCAGGTGCGTGCACTGTTGGCACCGCTGATGCAGTGGCTGGGCGACGGCGAGCGCCTGCGCATTCCGCGCGTGTGCGCCGGCGTGCTCGACGAACTGTCGGAGATCGAGCAACTGCGACTGCACACCCGCACCGCCAAGGCAATCACCGCGCTGGCCACGCAGCTGCGCGAGGGTGGCAGCGGGAAGCGCATCCCACTGCCGCGGACACTCAAGGCAGAGCTGCGGCCCTACCAGCGCGACGGACTGGACTGGCTGGGCTTCCTCGGCCGCGCGAACCTGGGCGGTGTGCTCGCCGACGACATGGGCCTGGGCAAGACCGTTCAGGTGCTCGCTCACCTGCTGGCCGAGAAGCAGGCCCGGCGCTTGCCGCGACCTGCGCTGATCGTGGTGCCGACCAGCGTGATCGGCAACTGGCGCGAGCAGGCAAAGCGCTTCGCCCCGTCGCTGCGCGTGCTCGTGCTGCATGGCGGCGATCGCCACTTCCACTTCCAGTCGCTGGACAATTGCGACGTGGCCATCACCACTTACGCGTTGCTGCCGCGCGACCGCGAATGCCTGCGCCGGGAGCACTTCAGCCTGGCGGTCTTTGATGAGGCCCAGGCGCTCAAGAACCCGCGCAGCAAAGCCGCAATCGTCGCCCGTGAGTTGAATGCCTCCCGTCGTCTGGTGGTCACCGGCACGCCACTGGAAAACCATCTGGGCGACCTGTGGGCGCAGTTCGACTGCGTGCTGCCCGGTCTGCTTGGCGACAGCAAGGCCTTCACCCGCCACTTCCGCACGCCGATCGAGAAGCACGCCGACCCCGAACGCCAGGCCCGACTGAACCGCCAGGTGGCGCCATTTCTCCTGCGTCGCAGCAAGGAGCAGGTCGCACCGGAACTGCCGTCCAAGACTGAGGTCGTGCAGACACTGGAGCTGACCGGCAAGCAACGCGCGCTGTACGAAACCCTGCGCCTGGCGATGCACGACAAGGTGCAAAAGGCGATCGCCAAACGCGGCCTGGGGCAGTCGAGCATCATCATCCTCGACGCCTTGCTCAAGCTGCGCCAGGTCTGCTGCGACCCACGCTTGGTGAACCTGGACGCCGCGCGCACGCTGACCAGTTCTGCCAAGCTCGACGCCCTGCTGCCGATGCTGGAGGAACTGCTCGCCGAGGGCCGCCGCATCCTCCTGTTCTCACAATTCACCCAGATGCTCGACCTGATCGAGGACGAGCTCCGCGCCCGCAAACTGCCGTGGCTGCGCCTGGACGGCAGCACCCGCGACCGCGACACGCCCGTCCAGCGCTTCCAGGCCGGCGACTGCCCGCTGTTCCTGGTGAGCCTCAAGGCCGGCGGCGTCGGGCTGAACCTGACCGCCGCCGACACCGTGATCCACTTCGATCCCTGGTGGAACCCGGCCGTGGAGCGTCAGGCCACCGACCGCGCACATCGCATCGGTCAGGACAAACCGGTCTTTGTCTACAAGCTGATCTGCGCCGGCACCGTGGAAGAGAAGATCCAGGCGATGCAGCAACGCAAGGCCGCCCTGGCCGAAGCCGTGCTGTCAGGCGGCAGCCGCCACTCCCTGCGCTTCGATGAAGACGACATCGCCGCGTTGTTTGCGCCGCTGGCCGATCCAGCGCCTTAGTGGCGTCTGGTGGTCGCGGGCGAATGGCGCCGTCTGCTCCGGCTGCCTCTCCCATAAACGGGAGAGCAGCCAAGGCAGCGGCCGTGTGTACATCAACGATGCCCAGTACTTCGACGATGTTCCCCAGGCAATGTGGGACACGCATATCGGCGGCTAGCGGGTCTCGGAAAAATGTTTGAAGGACCGCAAGGGACGCCAGCTCAACTACGACGACCTGACCCATTACCAGGCTGTGATGGCCGACTCGCACGCACGCTGGAACTGCAGGCTGACATCGACGCCGCCATCGCCCATGCCGGCGGCTGGCCGCTACGACCGCGGCGACGACGCACCGTTCCGGCCGCGACTGCTCCACGGAGAAGCTCAAATTCACTCGCCCCTACCGGCAACCGGTAGAATGGCCCCCGGCCGCATCCGCAACGGATGAGTGCCACCACCCCGCCGAGGGGCGCTGCAAGTCCGGCCCGCCATTGCGGGCAAGGGATCAGGCTCGGCGGGAGGAACCCCAACCGCGCCCGATTGCTGCGAGTGAATCGCAAGAGTCCGCACCCGCTGCCGGCTCTCCAGATCGGAGCTACACCATGAATGCTGTTGCAAAAACCTTTTCGACCGAAGGCGACTACCGCATCGCCGACATCTCCCTGGCCGAGTTCGGCCGCAGGGAAATCGACATCGCCGAGCCGGAAATGCCGGGCCTGATGTCGATCCGCAAGAAGTACGCGCCCGACCAGGCGCTGGCCGGCGTGCGCGTGACCGGATCGCTGCACATGACGATCCAGACCGCGGTGTTGATCGAGACCCTGAACGACCTCGGCGCCAACGTGCGCTGGGCCTCGTGCAACATCTTTTCGACCCAGGACCATGCCGCCGCCGCGATCGCCGCGACCGGCACCCCGGTGTTCGCCTGGAAGGGCGAGTCGCTGGAGGAGTACTGGGACTGCACGCTCGACGCACTGAGCTTCCGCGGCGACGACGGCAGCCTGCTGGGTCCGCAGTTGGTGGTCGACGATGGTGGCGACGTCACCCTGCTGATCCACAAGGGCTATGAGCTCGAGAACGGCAGCGACTGGGTGAACCAGCCCGCCGCCTCGCACGAGGAGCAGGTCATCAAGAACCTGCTCAAGCGCGTCGCCAAGGAGCGCCCGGGCTTCTGGAAAACCGTCGTGCGCGACTGGAAGGGCGTCTCCGAAGAGACGACCACCGGCGTGCATCGCCTGTACCAGATGCTGGAGGCCGGCAATCTGCTGGTCCCGGCGATCAACGTCAACGACTCGGTCACCAAGAGCAAGTTCGACAACCTGTACGGCTGCCGCGAGTCGCTGGCCGATGGCCTCAAGCGCGCGATGGACGTGATGCTCGCCGGCAAGGTCGCGGTTGTGTGCGGCTATGGCGACGTGGGCAAGGGCTGCGCCCATTCGCTGCGCGCATACGGGTCGCGCGTGGTGGTGACCGAGATCGATCCGATCAACGCGCTGCAGGCGTCGATGGAAGGTTTCGAGGTCAACACGGTCGAGTCCACGCTGGGCCGCGGCGACATCTATGTCACCACGACCGGCAACAAGGACGTGCTGACCGTCGAGCACCTGAGCAACATGAAGGACCAGGCGATCGTCTGCAACATCGGCCACTTCGACAACGAGATCCAGGTCGATGCACTGAACACCATGAGCGGCGTGCAGAAGCTCAACATCAAGCCGCAGGTCGACAAGTACACCTTCAGCGACGGCCGTGCGATCTTCCTGCTGGCAGAAGGCCGCCTGGTGAACCTGGGCTGCGCCACCGGCCACCCGAGCTTCGTGATGTCCAACTCCTTCGCCAACCAGACGCTCGCGCAGCTGGACCTGTGGGCGAACAAGGACACCTACGAAGCCAAGGTCTACATCCTGCCCAAGAAGCTCGATGAGGAAGTCGCAAGGCTTCACCTGGAGAAGATCGGCGTCAAGCTGACGACGCTGACCGACGAGCAGGCGGCTTATCTTGGCGTCGCCAAGGAAGGCCCGTACAAGCCGGAGCACTACCGCTACTGATCGGCGCTCGCCGAGGTAAGTTTAGAAAACGGGCGCTTCGGCGCCCGTTTTTTTGTTCATTGCGACGTCTTCCGGAACGATGGACCCAGCAGCCCTGCGGCTGCGGCTGCGGCTGCGGTTGCGGTTGCGGTTGCGGTTGCCGTTGCCATTTCGTTGCCTACCCACTCGCATTGCCTCCTTTACCTCCATTGCCTGCATGGCCTTGATCCGGCTCTTGATCCCTCCACCCGCAATCGCCTGGTGGCGGCCTTGACCCGGAGGGCGCCGGGCATGGATGCCCGGCGGTTTCCGCCGAGCCATGGATGGCGAGTCGGAAACTCCTGCGCAGACACTGCGCGTGCGAGCTGTTGCCTTGTCGGGGAAGGCGCCTTTCTTTGGTTACTTTCTTTGGCGCCCTATCAAAGAAGGTGACCCGCCTTCAGGCGGAAGCTGTTGCTCTGATTCGCAGAAGCAATACAAGCAAGATCAAAGGCTTTCGGCCTGAAGGCCGAGTTCATTTCTTTTGGTAAGCGCCAAAAGAAACGGAACCAAAGAAAAACGCTCTCCCCGCAAGATCACCAGCCCTGAAGCGCAGTGTCTGCGCGGGAGTTTCGGACTCGCCATCCATGGCTCGGCCGAAACCGCCGGGCATCCATGCCCGGCGCCCTCCGGGTCATGGATTGCGGGAGGCAGTCGAAATGGTGGGATCAAAAGCAACGGCAACGGCAAGGCGGCCGCGACCCTTTCAATCCATCGCGATGAAGAGATAGAATGGCTTCAACCCCGCCCCGGCTGCCGCGCATGACCCCGATCAGTTTCGAGTTCTACCCGCCCAAGACCGAAGAGCAGCGCGTGCAGCTGGACCGGACCGCGGCAAAGCTCAAGTCGCAGGCTCCGCATTACGTGTCCTGCACGTTCGGCGCAGGTGGGTCCACTTTGAGCTACACGCCGGAAACCGTGCAACGACTGCACGAAACACACGGCCTGGATGCGGCCCCGCACCTGTCCTGCGTCGGCGGCACGCGCGCCGAACTGAGCGAACTGCTCGAACGCTACAAGGCGATGGGCTGCCACCGGATCGTCGCACTGCGCGGCGACCTCCCCTCCGGCATGGGTTACGCCGGCGACTTCCGCTACGCGACTCAGCTGGTGGAATTCATTCGCCGCGAGCACGACGGTTTCTTCCACATCGAAGTCGGCTGCTATCCCGAGTGTCACCCGCAGTCCCAGGACGCGCTGGCCGACCTCAAGCATTTCAAGGCGAAGGTGGATGCCGGCGCGGACGGCGCGATTACCCAGTATTTCTACAACGCCGACGCGTACTTCCGATTTGTCGACGATGTCCGCCGTCTTGGCGTGGAGATACCCGTGGTGCCCGGCATCATGCCGATCTCCAACTTCAGCCAGCTGCGCCGATTTTCGGAATCCTGCGGTGCCGAAATTCCACGCTGGATGAGCAAGCGGATGCTGGCCTATGGCGACGACGTCGAAGCCATACGTGAATTCGCCGCCGACCTGGTGGCATCCATGTGCCGGCGGCTGGTCGACGGCGGTGCGCCCGGCCTGCACTTCTACACGCTGAACATGGCCAAACCGACACTGAACGTGATTTCCCGAATCGGCTGATTTACCCCCCATTTCGCCAAGGTTGCGAAGGGGTTCATTTCCGGACGTGCGTCACACAAACCGTTGACGTGGAACCGTCGAGCATGAGTGCCCAACAAGCACTCGAGCCCGACCGATGAAATCCATCACCACGAAAATGCGTACGCCTGCCGCGCGTTTTTCGGCGCGATGCTTCCCCGCTGCGACGCCGTTGCGCGGCGCGACTTGCATTGTCGCCGCTGCGGCATTGGCGGCACTCGCGACCCTGAGCGTACTCACGCTCGCACTGATCCCTGCTGCGCAGGCTGGCACGGGCATACAGCGATGCATCGGGAACGACGGCACACCGATCTACACCGACAAGCCCTGCCGCCTCCTGAACGCGAAGCGCGCACCGATCTCCGGGGAACTGCTCTCGCGCATTGCCCGCGCACAAGGTTCCGATTCATCGGGCACCGGCGACATGAAGGGCACGACGTCGGCCACATCGACCATCGCGCGGCGCTCGGCGGCAAGCGGTTGCGCGCGCTCGGCGACGCAATTGACGATGGATCTTCAGGGCTCGTGGGCGCTGGGTGACGTCAACCGCCTGGCGGAGAGCTATCACTGGGCGGGAATCGGGCATCGCCGCGGGCAGCAGATCATGAGGCAGCTGGAGCGCCTGGCTACGCAGCGGCTCGTGCAGGCCGAATATTTCGATGCCACCATCGGTGTCGGCAACCTGCAGCTAGCCGATGCGAGTGGCATTGGTGGCGGCGCGGCCGGCGTGCTGCAACTGACGCTGTCCGGCCCCGGCGAACTGGGCATGCAGGACTTCGACGTGGAGCGCTATCGCGGCTGCTACTTCATCCGCTTCTAGTCCACGCAACGCCGCGGACGGCGGGCACCGGTTGGCAATCCGCGCCGCCCGCACTTCACCTCGGCAGGCCGGACCGGTAGGCTCGCGGCATGCGCAATCGCATTTCCCCATCTTCCGCCGCCGTGCACGGTTTCTGCGCCTTGCTGGCGCTGATGGCGTTGGTGGCGAGCGCTTGCCTGGCGCCGGTAGACGCGCAGGCGGAAGTCAACCGTTGCACGACCGCACAGGGCATCGCGCTTTACACCGACCGTCGCTGCACCGACCTGGGCGCCGTACCGGACCGCAGCGCCGTGGCAGGTGGCGGCAGCGGGCGCTTCTATCGGGGTGGATGCGCACGCAATGTGCAGGACCTGATGTACGAAGTGACGACAGCGATCGACAGCGGCGACGTCAACCGACTCGCCGCGGTCTACCACTGGACCGGCATGTCGGGCCGTGCGGGGTACGCGGTCATGAGCAGGCTCGGCACGGTGGTAAGGCGCCCGCTGATCGACATCGTGCCGATCACCGCCGCCGGTCCTGAAGGCGAAGATGCGTGGCTGTATCCGCAGACCACAGTCGACGAGCCACCGGTGGCCCTTCGGCTCGAACAGACCCGCGCCAACAGCGCAACGCCGTCTCGCACCGTCTTCGGAATGCATCGGCACTTCGGCTGCTACTGGTTGAAGGGCTGAACGGAGTCGATCCGCCACGAGCGTGACGGGACGATGCGCGGTGCCCTGCCGGCAAGGCACAATAGCCGCCTGTCTCAGGTGGACGACCCGATGCAATATCCCGAATGGATCTGGCACAACGGCGCGATCAAGCGCTGGGCCGAAGCCACCACGCACGTCATGTCGCATGCGCTGCACTATGGCTCCTCGGTGTTCGAGGGCATCCGCTGCTATGACACCTCGGTCGGTGGTCGCGCCACCGGCGCTGCGATCTTCCGCCTGGCCGACCACAACAAGCGCCTGTTCGACTCCGCGCGCATCTACGACATGCCGATGCCGTACACGCTGGAGCAGGTCAATGCCGCCTGCCGCGAGGTCATTCTCAAAAATGGTTTCGGTGCGTCCTACCTGCGCCCGATCGCCTATCGCGGACTTGGCGGCTTCGGTCTGTCTGCCGACACTCCCACCGACCTTTCGGTCGCAGCGTGGCGGATGGGACCTTATCTTGGCGAGGGAGTGCTGGACACGGGCATCGATGCCTGCGTCTCAAGCTGGCAGCGGCTTGCTCCCAACACCATTCCGGCGGGTGCGAAAGCCGGCGGCAACTATCTTTCCGGCCAACTGATCGCGCGCGAGGCGCGCCGACTCGGATTCGCCGAGGGCATTGCGCTGGCGTCGACCGGCCTGCTGAGCGAGGGTGCAGGCGAGAACCTGTTCCTGGTGTTCGAGGGCGCGCTGCATACCACTCCCGTCAGTGCGGCCCTGCTCAACGGGCTGACCCGCAACTCGATCATCCGCCTGGCGCGCGACGCCGGAATCGAGGTGATCGAGCGCGATCTGCCGCGCGAATATCTTTACCTGTGCGACGAGCTTTTCATGTGCGGCACCGCGGCGGAGATCACGCCGATCCGGTCGGTCGACGGGCGTCAGGTCGGCAGCGGCAAGCCGGGGCCGGTGACGCGCCAGCTGCAGGCGTTGTTCTTTGGTTTGTTCGACGGCACCACGCCGGACAGGTACGGTTGGCTGGCGCCGCTGGAAGCCTGATCGCCTTCACGCGGCGAACCTGGGCGGAGCGCCCGTGGAAGCTCAGGACCGATCGAACGTCAGCGTCGCGATCACGCCCTGCACTTCGCCCGGAACCACCCGCACGTCCCAGCCGTAGAGGTCGCACAACCTGCGCACGATCGACAGGCCAATGCCGCCGCCCTGCGAGTGCCCCGCGTGGGTGCCGCGATAGCCGCGCTCGAACAGCTTCGCCGCATCTTCCGGACTCAGGCCCGGCCCGGAGTCGATCACCTCGACAGCATGCGGCAACAGCCGCACGATCACCTCGCCGCTGCTGGTGTACTTCACCGCGTTGCCGATGAGGTTTCCAAGCGCCACCGCCACCGCAGCCTCGGGAGCGTCCACCACAAGTTCGTTCTCGCCGCCTTCAAGCCGCAGTTCCAGCGGCTTTCCCGCCAGCTGCGTGCGGTGCACCTGTATCAGCTGCTCGCCGAGCTTGCCGACGTCGGTCGCACCGTGCCCCCGCTCGTTGCGCGACAACAGCAGCAGCGAACTGATCAGGTCCGTGCATTGCTGTTCGGCGCGCTGGATGCGCAGCAGACGGCTGCGGGTCTTCTCGTCGATGCCTGGACGCGAGAGCAGCAGTTCGACGGCCCCGCGGATCACCGCGAGCGGGGTGCGCAGCTCGTGGCTGACATCGGCGTTGAACTCGCGGTCGCGCTGTACCACGTGGGTAAGGCGCTCGGAGTAGTCGTCGAGGGCTTCGGCCAGCTGCCCGACCTCGTCGTCGGTGAAATGCTGGGCGAGCGCTTCGGGCTGCGCGTTGCGCCCGGACTGCTTCAGCCGCCGCGCGAGTTCGGAAACCGGGCTCATCACCCGCGATGCCGCCCACCATCCGACCAGCAGCGACAGCAGGGTGAACACCACCACTGCGCTGTAGATCGCGCGATTGAACTGCTCCTCACCGCGCGTGGCCTGCGACATGTCGTAGGCGAGGAAGAACCATTCTTCGGGTGTCTTGCGCACCGCCAACTTGTACGAGTACGTCTCGCCGTCCTCGTCGACACCGGAGATGTTGTGGATGCCGTCGGGTAGTTCGTACCAGTCCGGTTCCTCCGCACGCAGCGCCTGGAAGCGGTCGCGGGTAACCAGGCGCGCATACATCTGCTGCACCTGGATTTCGGGATTCACTCCGGGAGCGGAGTAATACTGGCGCGCGTACTCGTCGATGTTGCGGCTCATCAGGTCGACGATGAGCTGCTCTTCCACCCGGTTTCGCGTCCAGTTGGTCGCGAAGGCGAACAGCAGGGTCAGGCCGAAGCCCAGCAGCACGAACGCAAGGATGATGCGGCTGCGCAGCCTGCGGCGGTAGCGCGTCCGGCGCTGCGGTCTGGTCTCCGCGGGGATGGCCGCCGCGGGTGCCGCCTCAGGTTTGCCCATCGAGCTCGGCAATGCGGTAGCCGATGCCATGGCGGGTCTGGATGAGATTGGTGGAGAACGGCTTGTCGATCACCGCGCGCAGGCCATGGATGTGCACCCGCAGCGAATCGGAGTCCGGCAGTTCCTCGCCCCAGACGCGGGTTTCCAGCTCCTGTCGCGTGACCACCGCCGGAGAGGCCTCCATGAGCGACTGCAGTATCTTCAGCGCGGTCGGGTTGAGTTGCAGCAGCTTGCCCTGGCGACGGACCTCCAGCGTGTCGAGGTTGTATTCCAGGTCGGCGGCATTGAGTACGCGGGTCTGCACGCCGCGGCCGCGGCGCGACAGTGCGTTGAGCCGCACTTCGACCTCCTGCAGCGCAAACGGCTTGATCAGGTAGTCGTCGGCACCTGAATCGAAACCGGCGAGCTTGTTGTCCAGGCTGTCGCGCGCGGTCAGCATCAGCACCGGCGTCTGCTTGCGCGCCTCGTTGCGCAGTTTGCGGCAGACCTCGAGGCCATCCAGCCCGGGCAGGTTGAGGTCGAGCACGATCGCATCGAAGTCATGGACCACCGCCAGGTGCAGGCCGGTAATGCCGTCGGCGGCGAAATCAACGGTATGGCCGCGATCTTCCAGGAAGTCGCCCAGATTGGCAGCAATGTCCTGATTGTCTTCAATGACGAGAATGCGCATCGTGTGTTCCTGGTTGTGGATTTTCGAACGCTGTTCCGGGATGAAGTTCCGTAGAGCAGCGCATCGGCGGCCACGACATGTAGTTATAGCCGCTGGGAGGAGGATTTGCGCGCTGCCCGGCAAACTGCCGTCCGCGCACCGCCCCGGAGCGTGGCAGAGCCCGTGTCGCGGCAAGGTGTGGACCGGCCGTCAGCACTGGCGTGCGCAGGAAGGAGGCACATCGGACGGCTGGCGGGCCACCCACAAAAAGACCCAGCCGCGGAGTCCGCGCCTGGGTCAAAAGTATTGCCCCGATACCGAAGGCCTGGCGTTCCGACGCCGATGGAAGCTGGCGCCACTGACAGGAACTGGCAGTGCCTCGGACAACGGAAGATACGCGCGCCGCCATTAAGTCGTCGTTAAACGGATTCGACAATGCCGGCCCCCTGCGTCGCCGCCTTCTTGTGGCTCCCGCCACAGTCAGTGGGGGCCCCGATCATGCGGGGCAACGGCCTGCGGGACCGCAGGCGGCCTCGCGGCCGTGCGCCTGGGCTTGACCGCCTGACCCCGATGCTGCCGCTCGACCACATAGCGGACGATCGCGGAAGCCACGTCGACGCCGCTGGCGCTCTCTATGCCCTCCAGCCCCGGCGAGGCGTTGACCTCCAGGACCAGCGGCCCGCGATTGGACCGGATCAGGTCTACGCCGGCGATTCCAAGTCCGAGTACGCGCGCCGCATGCACAGCAACCTGCTGCTCGGCGGCGCTCGCCCGGGCACCCTTTGCAGTGCCTCCGCGGTGCAGGTTCGAGCGGAAATCACCGTCGGGCGCCTGCCGCTGCATGGCAGCCACCACCTTGCCCCCGACCACGAAGCAACGCAGATCGGCGCCCTGCGCCTCGCCGATGAACTCCTGCACGAGGAACTGAGCGTACAGGCCGCGAAGCGCCTCGACCACGCCGCGCGAGGCCGACAGCTTCTCGGTCAGCATCACGCCCGCGCCCTGCGTGCCCTCGTTGAGTTTGATCACATGGGGCGGCGGACCGAGCATCGACAGCAGGTCGGCGGTGTCGTCCGGGTTGTCGCCGAACACCGTCGCCGGCATCCCGATGCCCTCGGCGGCGAGCAACTGGTGGCTGCGCAGCTTGTCGCGCGCGCGCAGGATCGCATCGGACGGGTTGGGCGTGTAACTGCCCATCAATTCGAACTGCCGCAGCACAGCGGTGCCGTAGCGGGTCACCGACGCGCCAATGCGCGGGATGACCGCCTGGTAGCCGGAGATCGACCGGCCCTTGTAGTGCATCTGGAAGCCCGAACAGGCGATGCGCATGTAACAGCGCAAGGGATCGAGCACCCGCACGCTGTGGCCCTGATCACGGGCGGCTTCCACCAGTCGTCGGGTGGAATAGAGGCGCGTGTTGCGCGACAGGATCGCGATTTTCATTCGAGGCTGATCACAGAGACAGGTCCTGGGGGAAAAAGGTCGGGGTCGACATGACATGTGGCAGCGGCGCGTGGCGGCCGTGGAGCCACGATCGTGCCGGATCGACCGTGAATGCCCTTGCCATCGCGCTGCGGCCCAGCAGCATCGGGAACTGCATGTCGCGCCGGTCCGACAGGTTCATCTCGATCTCGCGGTCGATGCCCGCCAGGCGCAAGGTCGTACGCACGAACACGCGGCAACTTCGGCGGCCGCCCGAGTCGGTCACCTGGCGCTCGTCGGTAACGGCAGCGTGGCATTCCACCGCGTCGCTGCCCGCCTCACCCGGCGTCACGCAGAACCCGACCCATGGCGCACCGCGCTCCACGTAGCGCCATTGCGCGTCCACGTGCAGCGCTGAACTCCTCGCACCGCTGTCGACCTTCGCCCGGATGGAGCTAATGCCCAGCCCGGGCAAGGCGACCCACTCCCGCCATCCGAGCACGATCCTGGGTGTCATCGCGCCTCCGCGGCAGGCAACATCGAAACAAGAATGATCGCAGCAGCGACCGCCGTTGCGAGGTGAAGAGGGAACACACGGGAACCGGAATGCAGACGGCGGAAAAGACAGCGGCGCCTTCGCGATGAGGGCGCCGCTGTCGGGTGTTGGAGCGAGCGAAGGCGCCCCACCAGATTGCCCTTCCAATCAATGGTTCAGCGATCAATTGGGCCGAGATCAACGACATCTCAGGCCATACCCGCGTTCGGTCGAGAACGTATCGCAGAGAGGGTGACAGGCGCAAGCCCCGCCCATCGCACGACTGCGTTCCAGGCCCATGCCGCAAACCGATGGTTGAAGCCGCGCTTCGCATCCGATCTGAAAACGTTAAATGCGTCGCGAGACCTTTCCGAGGTTCTCCGAGTTCGTAGAGATGGCGCTTGCCGCCCGCTAGCGTGCGTCGCGCGTGCTGGAACGGACGTCTTCCTTCACGCAGGGTTCCCAATCGCCTGACGAGAATCGCCTTCGTCTCGCGACCGACACGAGGTGCGTCCTTGCTCATTGGACCTCCTACCTCCGCTCCCTTGAGGAGCATCGTTCGGTTGATGACCCAGATGATCCGTTCGGCAAGTGCGATTCTCGCCCTCGCCCTCATCTACTACATCACTGCCCGGTTGAGCCTGCTCCTGTCGTTGCGTTATGCCGCACCGATCTGGCCTGCGGCTGGGATTGCATTGGCTGCTGTTCTCTTTTTCGGCAAGCGCATCGCGCCGGGTGTATGGCTCGGCTCCTTTCTGGCCAATGCCACGGGGCCAACGCAGGCGTCGAGCACGGCGGCGTTGATGGAATCGTTGCTCCTGCCGGCCGGGATCGGCATCGGGGTCACCATTCAGGCCGTGATCGGCGCGGTCCTGATACGCCGCTTCGTGGGGTTCCCCACGCCGCTGGACAGGGCGCCGGATGTGGTCAAGTTCCTCGTCCTGGGCGGACCGGTGAGTTGCATCATCGGCGCGAGCATGGGTGTGGCGGTTCTGTATCTTGCGGGCATGCTGCCGACCGCTGGCTATGCCTTCAGCTGGTGGACCTGGTGGATTGGGGACGCCAACGGCGTGTTGGTTGTGACACCGCTGGTGCTTACATGTTTTGGGCAGCCGCACGATATATGGCGCCGGAGGCGCACGACCGTGGCGCTGCCCATCGGTCTTGCGTTCGCGGTGATCCTGGGCGTGTTCGCCGCGGGCGAGCACCCGATTTTTTCTGCCCCGAATACGCCTCTCGCGTGGGTGCTGCTTGCGGGCGGGATGGCCTTCACGGGCTTGCTCGGAGCGTTCTTGTTGGTGATCAGCGGTCATGCCATGTTGTTCGAGCGACTGTTTGCACAACGCACGAGCGATCTGGAACGCACACGGCGGGCCGAGCAGGCTGCGTTGCAGTTGGCCGCCATAGTCACTTCTTCCGATGACGCAATAATCAGCAAGACGCTGGACGGAACGATCGTCAGCTGGAACGCCGGCGCCGAACGCATGTACGGCTATCGTGCAAGCGAGATGCTTGGCCGATCGATTTCACAGTTGATTCCTCCTGAGTTGGCGGACCAGTCTCGGGACATTCTGATGCGCGTGCAGAGAGGCGATCGGGTCGAGCACCTCGAAACCGTCAGATTGCGCAATGACGGCGGCCGGATCAACGTGTCGCTCACCATCTCTCCGATTCGCGACAGCGAAGGCAGGGTTACGGGGGCGTCGGCGATCGCACGCGACATCAGCGAGCGCACGCGCGCTGAGGCAGCCCTGCGCGAAAGGGAGTCGCGGATCCGGCGTCTGATGGACGCCAACATCATCGGCATCTTCATCGGTGACTTCGATGGTCGGATCACTGAAGCGAACGACGCGTTCCTGACCGTCACCGGCTATTCACGGGAGGATCTGTCAGCGGGAAGATTCCGCTGGACTGCGCTGACGCCGCCGCAGCACCAACTGGCGGATAGGCGGGCCCTTGATGAGCTCAAGCAGACCGGCCGCTGCACCCCCTATGAAAAAGAATACCTGCGCAAAGACGGCACCCTGGTCCCCGTGCTGTTCGCCAGCGCGCTGTTCGAAGGATCGCAATATGAGGGGGTCAGCTTCGTGCTCGACCTGACGGAGCGAAAGCAGGCCGAAGAGCGCATCCGTTTCATGGCCGATCATGATGCGCTGACCGGTTTGCCGAACCGCACCCTGTTGCAGGATCGCCTCGGCCAGGCAATCGCCTTTGCCCACCGCAACCGCCGTCGTGTGGCGATCCTGTTCATCGACCTGGATTATTTCAAGAACATCAACGATTCCCTGGGCCACCACATTGGCGACCAGGTATTGAGATCGGCGGCAACGCGACTGCAACAATGCGTCCGCGAAGGCGATAGCGTCGCCCGTCTGGGCGGGGACGAGTTTGTCCTGATACTGCCTTTGCTCGGCGGAAGTCGCGATGCCGAACGGGTGGCACGAAAAACGCTGGATTCGCTGGCGCAGCCTTTCAGTGTCGATACGAACGTGCTTCATCTCAGCGGCAGCATTGGCATCAGCGTGTACCCCGATGACGGCGAGGATGTCGACTCGCTGATGCGCGCGGCTGATATCGCAATGTACTCTGCCAAGGCCCGGGGCCGCGGCAATTTCCAGTTTTTTACCGCTGCGCTGAACCGCGCCACGCAGCAACGGGTCGCTGTCGATGCCCGTTTACGGCAGGCGCTGGCGCGGGACGAGTTCATACTGCATTACCAGCCACAGGTGGAAATGGAAAGCGGCAGGGTTTTTTCGACGGAAGCGCTGCTGCGATGGCAGCCACCGGGGAAACGGCCGATTTCCTTTGGTGAATTCATCTCCAATGCGGAGGAGTCGGGCCTGATCGTCCCCATCGGCGAATGGGCACTGCGCGAAGCCTGTCGGCAGGCGAGTATCTGGCGCGGCACGGAGCGATGGGATCTGAAGATGGCGGTCAACCTGTCACCGCGCCAACTTGAACAGCCGGGCTTCTGCGCTTTGGTCGAGCGGATCCTGGAGGAAACCGGAATTCCCGCCACCGCCCTGCAGCTGGAGATTACAGAGAGTTTTCTGATGCAGTCCAGCGACCAGAATCTTGCAACGCTCAGTGGGCTGAGTGAGATGGGTATCCAGCTGTCGGTCGACGACTTCGGCACCGGCTATTCAAGCTTGGCCTACCTCCAGCGCTTCCCCGTGCAGGCGCTGAAGATCGACCAGTCTTTTGTGCGCGATATTGGCGACGACCCGAAGGACACAGCACTTGTCTCGGCAATTATCGCAATGGCAGCCAGCCTGGAACTCCAGGTGATCGCCGAAGGTGTCGAAACATTGCATCAAGTCCAATTCCTGATGGCCCATGGCTGCCATGAAGCGCAGGGCTTCTATTACAGCAGGGCCCTCCCGGCCGACGAGTGCTCGGACTTCATCGGGATCAACAGAAGCCAGTATCCGCCCGTCTAGGCCACCGCCGATGAGGCACGCTCGGGCTGGCTGCCTCGCGTACCGTCGCTGACATGACCAGTGGCCTCCCGCGGTTGAGAAGCAATCTGACGATGTTTCGTTCACCTTCTGTCCAAAGTTCTCGAACAAAGTGCTGCACAACTTGCGAACTGCTCCCGTTCGCTCCACAAGCAAACTGCTGAGACAGCCTGCCGACGCTGGAAAGATCGACGACATCGGACCTGGCGAGCGCTGGAAAAAGGGCTGCCACGTGCCGACGCGTCATCCGAAATCCACGCCTCGACGGCGTAAGCAACCACCAGAATCAAATACAAGTCTGGCGATGTGATCCGTTTCGCCATTGCAGTGGCGACCGCTCGCTCGAAGACGTATCGGTAGCCCTCACGGCGATGGAATGCAGGCCCGTCAGGATTTTTCGGGTTGTCGAGCAGGTTGCTTTAGTATGCAACTCAAGGGGTGCAATGCCTTGCGACTCTGAACAGGGGGAGTGGTCGTGAATCGCAAGGGAACCGGGGATGCTTTCTGGCTTTTGATCGTCATGGTAGCCGCTGTAATGATCCCCCGCGATCTGTGGATCACAATAGGCGTCATCGCAGCTATCGCCGCGGCGGTCTACGCGTATGTGCGCTGGCAGTCGAACGCGAGCCAACTGCCCCCTGCTGAGCCAATTGATCAGGGGCCAACATTGGCCGAACTGATGTCGCCGCCGCGACGCACTGGCATGTCTACCGCGAAAACATCACCGCAATCCACTGCGCCACAGCACCCTGCGCGAAGTGAAGACTTCTACGCGGCGGGTCCCGGCCGCCAACACACCTCGATTGGCGGTTACTCCATTCCTCCCGCGCCAGCTGGGTTCACGCAAGGTCGATGGATACCTCCGGACGAAGTGATCGAAGTGGCGGGAACACCCCTGTCAGGCGGCATGCTCTATGTCGGCACGACGATGGCGGCCGCCAACGACGGATCCACGGATCCTTGCCTGATCAATCCCCGGCTGAGCGTCGCGCGCTCGGGGGACTTCCGCGAACGTCACACCAACTACTGGCCCAGCTACTGCGATATCTCCTCCACGGGTCGGCGCGCCTACCTCAACTGGCTGGCCGACGGCCGCTCACATCCTGAGTGCGATATCGGCTACGTGTTCTTGTTCTTCTATGGGCTTGAGCGGCGCATCATTCACGACACCAGAGCGGATGACCAACTCAAATCAGAATGGCCGGCCATCCGAGACGAATTGCGCCGCTTGCTGGCGATCTACTCAGAGCAGTCAGGCTCGTTCCGCCGCTACGCCGGAGAGCTCCTGAACTACATCGAGCTCGCTTTTGCCACCGATCGACTCTATGAGCAGACGATCCCTGACCTTCCGAGGACCTACGAGCTGCCCCCCTACATCCGATTGGCGCTGGGCCAAGCCGCGGTAGACCGGGTGCCAGTTCCCGCCCAGTTGGCCCTTGCCTGGGTTCGTCTCAACCCTGAAACCTACCTGAGAACGGCAGCCACGCGCTGTCCGGAAGAGTTCGAACGCCTTTTCGTGCTGCGCTACCACGACGCACTAGGCGATGGGCTGGTGCTGCCCAAAAACCGAACCAAGTTGAAGCTCGTCTACCAGGCTGCCTCGTCCGGCTTCCACGGTTCCCGCATCACGATGACCTATGGCGATGTTCCGGACGTCACCGCTCTTATTGCACCGATCCGCACGCTAAACGAGATCGTCAGCCAGTGCACGGATGAGCTGGGTCCGTTCAGCCGCGCAGTTGGCAAGGATGCCTCGGTCCGGGACTCTCTGGACGGGCTGCTGATGTTGCCAGCAACGCTTTGGCCACCAGAGGCCAGCCAGCGCCTGAAGGCCCTGACGGACAGCATGAAAGGCGGGATGCTGACCAGGTCGTTGCACGAAATCGTTGCCGACTTGGGCGGCGCATCGTCGGACCCGACACGAGACAGGGTGCGGGCGCTGGCACGGAGCCTGGAAAGCGTCCAGATCGGCATGGAGCCCAATGTGTTGGCAGGAGCGAGGACGCCATCGGCTACGGACCCGATCGTGCTTTTTGCGATTCCAGCCATGGAACCTGGCGAGGTCGACAGCGCAGCATTCCGGACCGCTGCCCTGACCCTCCAGCTCGCATCAGCCGTAGCCCAGGCCGATGGCACGTTCAATGAACATGAGATCGACCACCTGCGATCGGAGATCGAAAGCTGGAGCCATCTAACCCCGCCGCATCGCCAGCGTCTACATGCGCACTTGCAGTGGCTTGTGGCATCGCCGGTGTCGTTGCAGAGCCTGAAGAGGAAGCTTGAGCCGATGGAGTTGCGCGCCAAGGAAGCAGTCGCGACCTTCATGGCGACCGTGGCGCAATCCGATGGCGTGGTTTCGCCCGAAGAAGTGAAATTTCTTGAGAAGGTCTACAAGGCGCTTGGCGTCAATCCAAAGCGGGTCTTCACCGACGTGCATGCCTTGGAGGCTGGCACGGCTCCGACACGCGGAGCCGAAAGAAAAGGCTTTCAACTCGATGCCGAGAGGATTGCGACTCTTCAGGCGGACACCGCGCGCGTCTCCGCACTGCTCTCGGAAATCTTCACCGAAGAGCACTCACCGCCACCTGAGGCACAGGAAGCAGAAGCCGAGCCGGAGGCGCAGTCCGGCTTCCTGGGTCTGGACCAAGGGCACGGTGCGTTGCTGCGCCTGATGCTATCCAGGCCGGAGTGGAGCCGCGAAGAACTTGCCGATGCCGCCACCGACCTGGAGTTGATGCTCGATGGTGCGCTGGAGCAGATAAACGACGCATCCTTCGATGCCTTTGACCTGCCCTTGTGCGAAGGCGATGATCCCATCGAGATCAACAGCGAAGTCGTGGAGAAGATCGAGTCATGAGCGCCAGCATTCGCCCCAGAGACCGCGACGTGGTGATCCAATCGCTGCGAGCCGGGGTTGTGCCCCGTGCATGCCAACATCTGATCCAGGTGGGCCGTGGCCGTGAAGTCGAAACGCTCGTGGGAGATATCGACAGGATCCGCGATGGCGGATCTGCATTCCGCTTCGTCATTGGCGAGTATGGCGCGGGCAAGACGTTCTTTCTGAACCTCATTCGCGCGATTGCGATGGAGCGCAAGCTCGTGGTGGCGAGCGCCGACCTCAACCCGGACCGGCGACTGCACGCTTCTGGCGGCCAGGCACGGTCGCTTTATGCCGAACTCATGCGGAACCTGGCCACGCGCACCAAGCCTGACGGTGGAGCGCTACCGGGCATCGTCGAAAAGTTCATCGCCACGGCCAAATCGGAAGCCAAAGCCAGAGATGTCAGTACCGAGCAGGTGATCCGTTCCAAGCTCGACCAGCTCACCGAATTGGTCAACGGCTACGACTTCGCCGATGTCATCGCCGCCTATTGCCGCGGACACGATGAAGGCGACGAGCAGCTCAAGTCAGATGCGATCCGCTGGCTCAGGGGAGAATTCAGCACGCGCACGGATGCGCGCGCAGCACTGGGGGTCCGCGCCATCGTCGACGATGGCTCCGTCTACGATCAGTTGAAGCTGATGGCCAATTTTGTGCGACTGTCGGGCTTCGGCGGGCTGCTGGTGTGTCTGGATGAGCTGGTCAACCTCTATAAACTGGCCAACTCGCAAGCCCGTAACTCCAATTACGAACAGCTGCTACGCATGCTCAACGACTCGCTTCAAGGCAAGGCGGTGGGCCTGGGCTTCGTCCTGGGCGGCACACCCGAATTCCTGATGGATACCCGGCGAGGTGTTTACAGCTACTCGGCGCTTCAAAGCCGGCTCGTCCAAAACACCTTCGCTACCGGCGACTACGTCGACTTCAGCGGTCCAGTACTTCGGCTCTCCAGTCTGACCCTGGAAGACTTCTACCTGCTGCTTGGCAAGATCCGCCACGTCTACGCAGGCGGTGACCAGGATCGCTACCTGCTTCCGGATCCTGCCATCGCCAGCTTCATGGAGCATTGCGCCAACCGCATCGGCGATAGTTTTTTCCGCACGCCGCGAACCACGATCACGTCGTTCGTCAACCTGCTCGCCGTCCTGGAACAGAACCCGGGCGCTGACTGGAAAGCCCTGCTCGGTCATGTCGAAATCGAGGCAGACCATGCCGGTGCTCACGACCTGGCGGTCGAGCCGGACGATGAGCTGGCTGCCTTCAATATCTGAGTAATCCATGGCGGCGTCCCAAGCCTTCCTGCAGCTGGATCGCGGTATCCAGCGATACCTGTGGGCCGAAGGGTGGGCGGAACTGCGCGCTGTCCAGGAGCAGTCCATTCCATTGATCCTGCCCGGCAAGCAGGACGTCATCATCGCGGCAAGCACCGCTTCGGGTAAGACGGAGGCGGCCTTCCTTCCCGCGCTCACTCACCTGCTCCAGCGGCCGCAAGAGGGCCTGATCGTCTATATCAGCCCGCTAAAGGCCCTGATCAATGATCAGTTCGGTCGCTTGGATCGCTTATGCGAAAACCTGGAAGTTCCGGTCTGGCCCTGGCATGGGGACATCACCGCCACCATCAAGCGGAAGTTCGTCCAGAAGCCGCATGGCGTGCTCCTGATCACCCCCGAGTCCCTGGAGGCCACTCTGTGCAATCGCGGGACCAGCATTGCTGGCCTGTTCAAACACACGACCTTCTTCGTCATCGACGAACTCCACGCATTCATCGGCACCGAGCGCGGAAAGCAGTTGCAATCGTTGCTGCACCGAATAGAAACCACGCTCGGTCACACGGTGCCCCGAATCGGGCTGTCGGCCACGCTGGGCGACATGAGTCTGGCGGCCCAGTTCCTCCGGTCCGATCGTCCAGTCGCCATGGTCGATATCCCATCGTCAGGCGGTCAACTGCTGATTCTGGTGAAAGGATTCGAAGAGCCGCTTGCACACGACGGCACCCGCCGAAAGAACGATCCGGACGCAGAACAGGCACCGCGGGCGATCGCCAATCACATGTTCAAGGCGCTGCGTGGATCCAACAACCTGGTCTTCCCCAACAGCCGCCGCGAGGTCGAACGCTATACCCACCTGTTGAACGAACTTTGCGAACAAGCCCTGATGCCCAGAGAATTCTGGCCGCATCATGGCAACCTGTCGAAGGAGATCCGCTACGAGACCGAGGCTGCACTGAAGCAGTGCAAGCGTACTGCCACGGCCGTTTGCACGAGCACGCTGGAGCTTGGCATCGACATCGGAGCGGTCAAAAGCGTGGTCCAGATCGGCACGCCACCATCGGTTGCAAGCCTGCGGCAACGGCTGGGTCGGTCCGGCCGACGCGAAGGTGAGGCCGCGATCCTGCGCGGCTATGTCATCGAGGACGCCTTGGACGAGAAGGCGGATATTGAGACCCGCCTGCGTCTGGACACGGTTCAGACAGCGGCCGTCATTTCCCTGCTCCTGGAGCATTGGTTCGAGCCGCCGGCGGTGCATGGCGCCCACTACTCCACGCTTATCCAGCAACTGCTCTCGGCCATCGCCCAATATGGCGGTCTCAAGGCAGCTCAGGCGTATCAATTGCTTTGCACTGAAGTCGCCCCTTTTCAAGGGGTAGCCAAGGACAGCTTTGCCGAGCTTCTGCGAACCCTAGGCCAAGAGGAGATCCTGATCCAGGACCACTCTGGCCTTCTGCTGCCTGGTCGTATCGGCGACAGGATCGTCAATCATTATTCGTTCTATGCCGCCTTCGCCAGTGACGAGGAGCTTCGCATCGTCTCCAATGGCAAGACGCTTGGAACAATACCGGTGTCCCAGATGATGACCCCCGGTCAGCGCATCCTGTTCGGGGGGCGCACGTGGCTCATCGAGGAGATCGACGAAGCACATAAGACGATCCATGTGGCACCAGCGAAGGGCGGAGCTCCGCCGCTGTTCAATGGCGGCGGCGGGCGCGTCCATACCCGGGTGCGTCAGAGAATGCATGAGATCTACACGGCACACGATGTCGTGCCTTTCCTGGACTCCACCGCGCAGCGGTTCCTGGACCAGGGCCGGGAAGCCTTCAATACCCTGACACTTGAAGATCGCGTGCTGCTCGATCAAGGAAGCCAGGCGATCGTGCTGACTTGGCTTGGCGATGGCGCCAACGAGGCTCTCGCGTGCCTCCTGATGTCACGTGGTATTCAAGCCTTCGTGGGCCGACTTGGGGTGGAGATACAGCGAGCGGGCCGAAGCCTTGAAGAGATTGAAGACCTTCTAGCGGATATCGGCTCGGAGGCCGTCCCGCCGCTGGATGAGTTGCTTGCCAAGGCCAACAACCTGGCGCGCCAGAAGTGGGACGGACTGCTCTCGCCGCGCCTGCTGCGGGAAACCTACGCAAGTTCGAACTTGGATATGGATGAGGCGTTGACTTGGCTTAAAGCGATGCTTGCACAAAGCGCATCACAGCCACTGCCTCTGAGTCGAGATCAGGCAGGCCGACTGCCATGAGCCAGAGCGTGATTGCCTACGACTGGTCGCTTCAGGAAATAGCCACGCTTCTGACGAGTGGACTACCAGCTGAGGAGGCGCAAACACTCGTCATCGCAGGTAGCCAACATGGAAGCGAACATACACGCCCGATGGCGGGCTCGGTAGCAGTGGTTCCGGCATGCATCACAAGGTCGTTTCAAGCCTCGGTGCAATTCATGAAAAGCTTCTAGGATCGCTGACTTGGAGCGACCGAGCTGACAGCTGGAGCGGGTGAAGGGAATCGAACCCTCGTCAGTTGCTTGGGAAGCAACAGCTCTGCCATTGAGCTACACCCGCGATGGGCGAAGTCTATGCTTCGCCCGCTTGCCTTGGCAACGTGGCCGCACCGGTGGGTGCGGCCATGCCCGTCGAATCTGGCTGTCGTGGCCTAGAACCGGGCGCCGACCGTAGCGAACACGGTCGCGTGCTGGCCGCTGCGCTGGCCGATGGTGAAGTTGGTGCCGATGTTCGCGTCCAGGCCGAACGCCGTGGTACGCGCGCCCAGCAGCAGGGTCGTGTACTGGTCGTCGAACCTCACGCCCGGCACCGCGAACGGCAGCGTGGTGGGCATCGACTGCAACTGTGCGAAGGCCTCGTCGGGCGTCTCCTCGAACTCGCGGTCCAGGGTCAGCTTCGCGTAGGGGGTGAAGCGCTGGGCCGTGTAGCTGGCCTGCCAGCCGACGCTGCCGATCAGCGAATCGAACTGCTGCGCCGGATAGGCCAGCGACGTCGACAGCTGCGGATCGCTTTCGGCAAAACCGTCAATATCGATCTTCTGCGACAGCGCGCCGACCACCGGGCCGTGGCGGAACGCGCCCTGCACGAAATCCCAGCCGCCATTCACGCCGACGCTGAGGTTGTCGCCGTCGGCCTGGCCGCTGTGCATGCGCACCGCCGGACCCAAAGCGACCCTGCGCTGCACGTCGAACTCCAGCTCGGTGTAGCTGACCTGACCGTTGACCCAGGCGCTGCCCGAACTCCAGCCGGCGTACAGGCCGAGCGTGCGGTCGTCCTGATCGTAGCTGCCGCCGTCGCGGCCCCAGTCCAGATCCTGCGTGCCGAAGCCGCCGAAGCCGCCGAATACGGCGTTGCCGCTCGTCCAGTCCACGCCCAACATCAGCGCCGGAGCGGTGCTTTCGTAGTTGTCGCGATGGTCGTAGCGCTGGAAGTCGGCGCGCACGTCGGTCCACCAGCGGGCGCCTTCGGCTTCAGGCCGCACGGCGAGTTGTGCCGCGACGCGGTCGGCGCGCGAGCGGCCGATCATCGACGCGGCGTTCGGCATCACCGCGATCTGCCGCGGACCCTCGAGTACCGAGATCGCGTAGTCGGCGACGATGCGGTGGGCAGCGGTGGTCGGATGCACGCCGTCGGCATACAGGTAGGTCTGATTGGCGTTCGGCGCGACGAAGTTGCCCGAGGTGCAGGTCAGCGAGGCAACCGCGCCGCAGGCGGTGCCGGTGACGTTGGTGAACCCGAAGCTCGACGGGTTGGCCGCCACTTCGCGCAGCAGGCCGAAGGTGTTGAGCGGGATCACCCGCAGGCCGCCCTGGGCCAGGCCGCCGAACAGCGTCTGGTTGTAGCCGTTCGACAGCGCGGTCAGGCCGGCCGAACCGGCGGCACCCTGCGAGAGGCCCATCGGCGTCAGGCCAATGTCCGGGAGGGTCGGAACCAGGACGTAGCGCGCGCCGGCAGCCTGCAGCTGACCGACCAGTCCCACCTGCCCGATCGCCGCGCCGAGGAACTGCGCCTGGGTGGTGGCGCCACTGATGTGGGCGAACAGATCGTTGGCACCGCCCCACATGCTGTAGAGCGCGTTCGCGTCGGCGCGACCGCCGTTGCGGGCCAGGTAGGCGCCGATCTGCATAGACAGCGAAGGCGCGAAGGCGGTCGGCGGCGGATTGCCCGACGGCAGGTTGATACGCGCGCCCCCGGCGGCGTAGTTGGTGCCGTCGGCCCCTACCACTCCGGTGGTGGTGAGGTTCCAGGCCGGGGCGCCATCGGTGCCGTAGTAGCCAGCGAGGTTCTCGGCCCAGACCGGGCCGGGATTGGTGGTGAAGCGCCCCACGAAGCCGGCCGCGGGTCCGCCGAACTGGATCAGGAACGGTTTGTAGAAGCCGGAGTCGGTCAGGCTGTCGCCGAAGAACACCGTCTGTGTGTAGGGCTGATCGAAGGACTGCGCCATGGACGGCAGGCTCGCCAGAGCCAGGGCGGCCGCAAGGACGGTGGGAATGGGCTTGATCATCAGGATTCTCGCTGGACGGAAGTGGCCGGCTCCGCGTGCCAATACGCCAGCGGACGGACGCGAATCGAATCATGCCGCGGGTTCAGGCACAAGTGGCAGTGTGCTGTCGAAGGCCAGCCAGCAACTCGTGCTGGCACACGTCACTACGTCTGGCCTGACGGGCTGGCCTGGGCGCCGCGTGCGGGCGACAATCCCACCCATGGACATCACCCTCAATGGCGAGCCGCGCTCGATTCCGGCCCCGCTTACCGTGCAGGCCCTGCTCGAGGCCGAGTCGCTTGCCGACCGCAGGGTCGCGGTGGAGGTCAACGGAGAGATCATTCCGCGCAGCCGCCACGAGACCCATGAACTGGGCAACGGCGACCGCGTCGAGATCGTGCATGCGCTTGGTGGCGGCTGAGCGGACCGGAACCACCGGCACCGGTTTCGCGCCCCGGGCGAGCGCGAAATCGGCCTGCGTTTTCCGCGTACCGCTGGCGCGTGATGCGATAATCGGCCGCATGACCGAACATCTCTCCCCCGATCCGCTCGTCATCGCCGGCCAGTCCTATGGCTCGCGCCTGCTCACCGGTACCGGCAAGTTCGTCGACCTCGACCAGACGCGTCGCGCGACCGAAGCGGCCGGCGCGCAGATCGTCACGGTCGCGATCCGGCGATCGAACATCGGCCAGAACCCCGGCGAGCCCAACCTGCTCGACGTGTTGCCGCCAGACCGATACACCATCCTTCCCAACACCGCCGGCTGCTACACCGCCGAGGATGCCGTGCGCACCTGCCGGCTCGCGCGCGAACTGCTGGACGGGCACAAGCTGGTGAAGCTCGAAGTCCTCGGCGACGCGCGCACCTTGTTTCCCGACGTCGTGCAGACTCTCGCCGCGGCCGAAACCCTGGTGCGCGAGGGCTTCGCTGTCATGGTCTACACCTCCGACGACCCGCTGCTGGCCAGGCGCCTGGAGGAAATCGGCTGCGTCGCGGTGATGCCGCTCGCAGCGCCGATCGGATCGGGGCTGGGCATCCAGAACAAGTGGAACCTGGTCGAGATCGTCGAGAACGCCAAGGTGCCGATCATCGTCGACGCTGGCGTCGGCACCGCGTCGGACGCGGCGATCGCGATGGAGCTTGGCTGCGATGGCGTGCTGATGAATACGGCCATCGCCGGCGCGAAAGATCCGTTGCTGATGGCGCACGCGATGAAGCTTGCCGTCGAAGCCGGACGCGCCGCATTCCGAGCCGGGAGGATCCCGCGCAAGCGTTTCGCCAGCGCGTCGTCACCGGTGGACGGATTGATCGGATGACCCGATCGGCTCCGGCGCAAGGCTGCAAGGCCGCTTTACTACAGCCTCCGCGGGCAGTCGCCTCGTGAGCGACGCCGACCAGAAGCCGACGCAGGGCACCACGGTTCCACCCAAGCCTTTCACCATCGAGGAAGGCAATCGCAAGGTTCGCAGCTTCGTGCTGCGCCAGGGCCGTTTCACGCCGGCGCAGCAGCGCGCGTTCGACGAATCGTGGCCGCGTTTCGGCCTGGACTACAACGGCGCGCCGCGAGAGTTCGATGCGGTGTTCGGGCGCAGCGCGCGCCGGGTCCTGGAGATAGGATTCGGCAACGGCGAAGCCCTGCGCTTTGCCGCGCGCCAGGATGCCGCGCGCGACCTGATCGGCATCGAGGTGCACGCGCCCGGCGTCGGGCGGCTGCTCAATGCGTTGGCCGAGGACGGCAGTGAGCACGTGCGCGTCTACCACCACGATGCGGTGGAAGTGCTGCAGTCGGAAATCGCCGATGGCAGCCTCGACGAGATCCGAATCTACTTCCCCGATCCGTGGCACAAGAAACGCCACAACAAGCGCCGCCTCGTGCAGCCGGAGTTCGCGCAGCTGCTGGTGCGCAAGCTTGCGCCTGACGGACGCTTGCACCTCGCGACCGATTGGCAGGACTATGCCGGGCAGATGTGGGACGTACTCGATGCCACAGTCGGGATTACCAACCGCGCAGGTCCGCGCGGCAGCGTGCCGCGCCCGGAATGGCGTCCGCAAACGCACTTCGAGACGCGTGGACAGAAGCTCGGCCACGGCGTCTGGGACCTGATCTACGACCGCTGCTGACGGTCATCGCCGCAACACCAACCGGAAACCAGACGACAGGGCATGGACACCGCACTGACACTCACCACCGACATGAAGCTGGTACTCGGGCTGGTGGGTTTCACGATGGCGATGTTCCTGTTCGAGCGCATACGCGCCGACGTGGTCGCGCTGGTGGTGCTGCTGCTTCTCGGTCTGTCGGGGCTGGTCCCGGCCACCCTGCTGTTCAATGGCTTCTCGTCGAACGCGGTGATGGCGATCATCGCCACGATGATCCTCGGCGCGGGACTGGACCGCACCGGTGCGTTGAACCGGCTTGCGGGCTGGCTGCTGCGGCGCGCGCATGGCATGGAGCAGCGCCTGATGCTGCTCACCGGTGCCGTGGCGGGCATCAACTCGTCGATCATGCAGAATCCCTCGGTCATGGCGCTGTACCTGCCGGTGGCGTCGCGGCTGTCCTCGCGTACCGGACTGTCGCTGCCGCGACTGCTGCTGCCGATCGCCGCGGCAATCGTGATGGGCGGTTCACTGACGATGGTCGGCAATTCGCCGCTGATCCTGCTCAACGACCTGCTGCTGGCGGCCAACAGCAATCTTCCCTCGGGCGTGGCGACGCTGACGCCCCTGCGGATCTTCGCGCCGCTGCCCATCGGGTTGGTGCTGCTTGCCGCCTCGCTCGCGTACTTTCACTGGGTCGGCAGGAAGCTGCAGCGCGACGAGGACGGCAAGGGCGCGACGCCGGCACGCACGCAGAGCTATTTCGCCAAGGCCTATGGCATCGATGGCGACGTTTACGAATTGACCGTAACCGCCGACAGCCCATTGGTCGGCATGTCGCTGGGCGAAGCGGAAGCGCTGCATGGCGCGCCGCTGCTGCTTGCGCTCAAGACCAAGAACGAGGCCAGGCTGGCGCCACCGGCGGACGCCCGTATCTGGGTGGGCAGCGTGCTGGGTGCGATGGGGCCGAAGCAGCAGGTCACGGACTTCGCACAAAACCACATGCTGCGGCTGAGTTCGCGGCTTCGCCATTTCGGCGACCTGTTCAATCCCAGCCGCGCCGGCATCTCCGAGGCCGTGGTGCCGGCGACTTCCAAGTTCATCGGCAAGACCGGACGCGACCTGCAACTTCGACGCGCACTGGGCCTGAGCCTGCTGGCGATCAACCGCGACAAGGTGGTGATGCGCGACAACGTGCGCGATGCACCGCTGCGCGCTGGCGACATGCTGGTGCTGCACAGCATCTGGACCGACCTGTCGGAAGCGGCCAAGGGCAAGGATCTGGTCGTGGTGACCGACTATCCGAAGGGCGAGCAACGGCCGCACAAGCTGCTGCTCGCGCTGGCGATCTTCGCCATGACCATCACCCTGGCACTGACCTCCGGGCTGCCGGTGTCGATTCCGCTGATGACCGGCGTGGCGGCAATGCTGATTGCGGGCGTGCTGAACATCGACGAGGCCTACGCGGCGATCAGCTGGAAGACCGTGTTCCTGATGGCGTCACTGATACCGCTGGGCTGGGCGATGGACTCCAGCGGCGCGGCCGCGTGGGTGGCCGGTCACAGCATCGCGGAACTGCCCGAAGCCACGCCCACCTGGCTGATCCAACTGGCGATGGGCCTGCTGACGACAGTGTTTTCACTGGTGATCGGTCACGTGGGCGCAACCATCGTGATGGTGCCACTGGCGGTCAACCTCGCCCTGGCGGTGGGCGGCGACCCCACCTCGTTCGCGCTGATCGTCGCGTTGTCGGCCTCCAACAACTTCATGACCTCGTCCAACCCGGTCATCTCGATGATCACCGGCCCGGCCGGCTACACCTCGCTGGAACTGTGGAAGATCGGCGGCCCGCTCTCGATGGGTTACACGCTGATCGCGGTGCTGATGGTGAACCTGTTGTTCTGAGTTCGCGGGGCCGCCGCGCGGGGTCGGAACAACAACTCAGCACAACCAGTCAGGACAACCAGACGCCACCGTCGCGAACGATCACCGGCACCGTCCGCAGCGCCTGACCACGGCACGGGCCCGATACGCACTCGCCCTGCTGCAGTTCAAAGCTGGCGCCGTGCGCGGCGCATACCAGCAGGCCATCGCGACTCTTGAGGAATTCCCCGGGTGCCCAGTCAAGGCGCCGGCCCGCGTGCGGACACACGTTCAGCCAGGCACGCACCTGATCACCCACCCGGTACAGGATCAGCGATTCGGCATCTCCGTCGACATCGGCCTCCACCTCGGCGAAGGCGCCGTCGGCGAGGCGATCCAGCCGGATCAATGGTGAACCGCCTTGCGCGCTTAACGTATTTGTCACATTTCGACTCCGACCGGGGCCGATACTCCACGGCCCGGCATCTCGCCGAATTGTGTCACGAGATTCCTGATGATGACTTCAGCTTTCCGCTTTACCTCCGGCCCGTTCAACGCGCGTCTCCGCGCGGCGATGGGCGCTCGCAAGCCGCGCAATGGCGTGCTGCGGGCGTTCCTTGGCGTGATCGGGCTGGGGCTGTTGGTGGTGCTGGTGGTGCTGGGCGTTGTAGTCGGCGCGGCGATGTTGGCCGCTGGCGTGGTGTACAAGCTGGTGCAGGGTCGCGGCAGTCTTCAGCGTCGGCGCGACGAGCGCGTGGTCGAAGCCGAGTATCGCGTCGTTTCCAAGCCCCTGCTGCCCCGCTGAACGTCGACCTGGCTGCTGTCGGAGCCTGCGCCGCATCGGCACGCTCCCCGCATCATCAAAGAGGTTCCATGACCGATGTCATCGCGGCGCAGCCGCCCACGCGACTGGCCGTGCGCGACGCGAGCGCGGCCGTCGCCAGGACGTTCCCGGTCCGCCGCGTCTACTGCGTCGGCCGCAACTTCGTCGAACACGCCCGCGAGATGGGCGCTGCGCCAACACCGGGCACCGACCGCGGGCAGCCGACGTTCTTCTGCAAGCCTGCCGACGCGCTGGTTCGCAACGGACTCGTGCCCTACCCGCGCGGAACCCGCGAGCTGCATCATGAAGTGGAACTGGTCGTGGCGATCGGTCACGACGCACCGGCGGGGGTCGTTTCCCCGGCTGATGCGCAGTCGCTGGTATTCGCCTACGGCGTGGGCCTGGACCTCACCCGCCGCGACCTGCAGAACGCGGCGAAGGCGCGCGGCATGCCGTGGGACACCAGCAAGGCGTTCGACCACTCCGCGCCCGTGAGCGAACTGGTGCTGGCATCCGAAGTCGGCGACCTCGGCAGCCGCACGCTGACGCTGCAGGTGAACGGCAGGACCCGACAACACGGCGCGTTGCGCGACATGGTCTGGTCGGTGCCGGAAATACTCCGCGAACTATCGAAACTGTACGCCCTGCGCGCCGGCGACCTGGTGTTCATGGGCACACCTGCCGGGGTCGGGCCGTTGCTGCCGGGCGACCGGTTCGTTGCGCAGTTGAACGGCGTGACCAGTGTCTCCGGACGCATCGTCCCCGCAGACGCGAGCCCGGCCGAACCGCACGGCGGTACGGTGCACAGCGGCGATCAGCGTTTGGCGAACGGAGCTGCAGCTTGGGAATGATCAGCGAATTCAAGGCTTTCATCGCGCGTGGCAACGTGCTCGATCTGGCCGTGGCGGTGGTGATCGCCGCATCGTTCGGCAGGATCGTCACTGCGCTGGTCGACGGCATGATCATGCCGATCGTGGGCATGGCTGTCGGCGGCGTGGACTTCTCGCAGCTTTTCCATGCCCTGGACGGTCAGGACTACGCCAACCTCGCTGCGGCCCAGGCGGCTGCCGCGCCGGTGCTGACCTATGGCGCGTTCGTGCAGACCATCATCGACTTCCTGCTGATCGCGTTCGTGATCTTCCTGATCGTCAGGGCATACAACCGGATACGCAAACCCGAAGAGGCGACCGCGGACGCAGTTGCCGAGGAAGTGTTGCTGTTGCGCGAGATCCGCGATCGGTTGAAGCCGCGGCCGTAAGCAGCCACCTGCGTCAGCCACGACTGCGAACGACACCTGACTGCACGTGAGCCGAGGTACGCCGCTGCGGCGCGGCTTGCTACTCTGGTCGCTTCGTCTTTGCGGGCCGTGGCCCATCGGAGAAAAACATGCGTCCAGCGCATTGGGCTGCGGCCATCGCGATTGCCATGGCTTCGTTATCACCAGTGTCCGAGGCCCTCGCACATGCCGAAGCACCGCCGGGAGAAACGCGAATTCCGGACGAGGCGCTCAATACCGCCGCGCAGTTGCGTGAGACCGCACTGGCGAGCGACCTTGGGTACCGGATCACCGAGTCGCTGACCACCGAGGTGGGTCCGCGGATGGCCGGCAGCGAGGCGGATGCGCGCGCGGTGGCATGGGCGGAAGCGAAGTTCAGGGAACTCGGATTCGATCGCGTGTGGCTGGAGCCGGTCACCTTCCCCAAGTGGGTGCGCCGCAGCGAACGCGCAGCGGTGCTCGGCCCCCATGCGCAGCCGCTGCACCTGACCGCTCTGGGCGGCAGCCCGGGCGGCACGATCGAAGCCGAGGTGGTGCGCTTCGCCGACCTGACGGCGCTGGAGGCAGTGCCTGCCGGGTCGCTGGACGGCAGGATCGCCTTCGTGGATTACCGCATGGAGCGCCACCGCGACGGCAGTGGCTATGGTCCAGCCTCACGCTTGCGCAGCCGCGGACCTTCGGCGGCGATCCGTGCCGGGGCAAGCGGTTTCCTGATGCGCTCTGCGGGAACCGACTCGCACCGCAACCCGCACACCGGCATCACCCGATTCGATGAGGGCCTGGTTCCGGTGCCATCGGCGGCGCTGTCCGTGCCCGATGCCGAACAGCTCACGCGGCTGTTGAAGATCGGTCCGCAGCGCGTGCAGGTGGCGATCGACAGCGGCTGGGAAGGCGAGACGACGTCCTACAACGTGATCGGCGAGATCACCGGCTCGGAGGCGCCCGGAACGGGCGGCAGCGCGAACCGCGAGCAGGTCGTGCTGATCGGCGGACACCTGGACTCCTGGGATCTCGGCACCGGAGCCGTGGACGATGCCGCGGGCGTGGGCATCACGATGGCTGCCGGCGCACTCATCGGGCGGATGCCCAGGCGCCCTGCCCGCAGCATCCGCGTGGTGGCCTACGCGAACGAGGAGCAGGGACTGTACGGCGGCAAGGAGTACGCGCGCAGGCATGCCGGGCAACTGGATCGCCACCAGATCGCCGCCGAGAGCGATTTCGGCGCCGGGCGGATCTACGCCTATTCCAGTTCCGCGCCCGAATACGCGATGGGCGCCGACCGCCAGATCGCCGAAGCCCTGGCGCCGCTCGGCATCGAGCATGCACCCGGTATCGGCGGGCCGGGTCCCGACATCAGGCCATTCGTCGAAAAGGGCCTGGCGTGGGCACGGCTGGCACAGGACGGCACCGACTACTTCGACCTCCACCACACCCCTGACGACACCTTCGACAAGATCGATCCGGCTGCGATGGCGCAGAACGTCGCGGCCTACGCGGTATTCGCCTACCTTGCCGCATCGGCGGAAGGCGACTTCGGCAGTCGTCTGGTCGATCCCGGGCAGCCGGCACAGCCGTAAGCGAGTCTTTGTCGCCGCAAAAAGCGGCGCCAAAGAGTTCCAGGCTCCAGGCGTGCACGGCCTCTCCCGTGCGCACGTAGGCGCGCCGAACGGATGCTAGGCCGCCGCCGTCTCCTGCCACCGCGTCTTCGTCAGCAGTTCGTCGTCCCAGTCGAACACGAGTGCGCCGTCCTTCAGGAACAGGCTGACGAAATTCAGCACGTTGCGCGCGTACATCTCGCTGGCGTGCACCGCACCGCTGCTGGCGAGATTCAGTGGGCCGGCGATGGTCACGCCACCGGTCTCGTGGGTCTCGCCCGGCCGGGTCAGTTCGCAGTTGCCACCGGTCTCGGCAGCCAGGTCGACGATCACGCTGCCAGGCTTCATGCCGGCCACCATCGACTCGGTGATGATCTTCGGCGCCGGGCGCCCGGGCACGGCGGCCGTGGTCACGATCACATCGACCTGCTTGAGGTGCTCGCCAAGACGGCGCTGCTGTTCCGCACGCTCCTCGTCGCTGAGCGCTCGCGCGTAGCCGCCCTCGCCCACGGCGCTGACCCCCAGGTCGAGGAACTTTCCGCCGAGTGATTCGATCTGTTCGCGGGTTTCGGGCCGGACGTCGAAGCCCTCGACCTGCGCGCCCAGCCGCTTGGCCGTGGCAACGGCCTGCAGCCCGGCCACGCCGGCACCGACGATCAGCACCCGCGAAGGCCGGATCGTGCCTGCGGCCGTGGTCAGCATCGGAAAGAAACGCGGCGCCAGCTGCGCGGCGATCAGCACGGCCTTGTAGCCCGCCATGCCGGCCTGCGAGCTCAACACGTCCATCGCCTGTGCGCGCGTGGTGCGCGGCAGGCGCTCCAGAGGGAACGCAACCAGTCCGCGGGACGTGATCGCCTGCGTCCTTGCGGCGTCGGCGTGTGGCGCCAGCGAGCCCACCAGCACGGTGCCCTCGCGGAGTGCGGCCAGTTGCTCGTTTGCCGGAGGCTGGACGCAGAGGACCAGGTCGGCTTGCTGCAACGCGGCCGCCGCCGAATCGACCGTCTGTGCGCCCGCAGCGACGTAGGATGCGTCGTTGAAGCTGGCGCCGAGCCCCGCCCCTTTTTCAATCAGTACCTGCGCACCGGCCGCAACGAGCTTCTTGCAGGTTTCCGGCGTCACCGCCACCCGGCGCTCACCCGGCGCTGATTCGCGTGCAACACCCACAGTGATCGTCATGCCCACGCTCCGTGTCGAAGTAGCAGGCATCGTAACCAATGGATCGCGACGGCGCGACGCACCGCCACAATCGACCGGTCAGCGCTGCCCCTGTGCGAGACGCTGGCGGATGTCGCGCAGGGCCTCGTCGAAGGGGGTCGACTCCTCGCCAAGTTCGAGACGGCCATTTTCCGCCAGCTCGGCAAGTTCCTCGGCAGCAGCGAACAGCAGCCGCACGCCACGCCGATTGACCAGCAGCAGGCGCGTGGTCAGGGGGCTGACCCAAGCCACCTTCGCCGGCACCCTTTCGCCTTGGGCATCGACCATCTGCAGCACGTCGCCGATGCGCAACTTGCGCATGCGCTCGACCAGCGCAGGATCGCGGACCGGCACCGTGTCGGTGCCGCCGACCAGCCAGAGCCGACGCTCGGCGGCGTCGTCGCTGGGCGTTTCAAGCGATGGCACGGGATGCAGGTTGCGCGGGGTATGTGGATGCGCCAGACCCCGGACGAGCATGGCAAGGCCATGCTCGGCTGCGGTGCTGTCCAGGCCCGAACTGGCCAGGCAGGCGACGATCGCCGGCTGCAACTGGATCAGGTGATCGGCCAGCAGGTGACCGGCGCCCTGCGCGGCCAGCTTGTCGACGTCGACCAGCGCATCGCCCAATGCACGGGCTTCGACGTGCGGCTGCGCGACTTCGCCTTCGCGCAGCAGCGTCTGCACCAGGTGATAACGCCATGGCGTGCTGAGAAACTCGGCAATGGCCTCGCTCAGCGGGGTCGATGCCAGTTGCTCGGCAAGGATCGCGTCGGCCTGCTCGCGTGCGAGGCTGAGGCGTTCGCGGCCGGACGTGGCCTGCGCTGCGCGCTCGGCCTGCAGTTCGACCCGGCGCCTCTGCTGCTGGAGCAGTGCATCGAGCTCGGCATGGGCAACCTTGAAGATCTCCAGGTCTTCGTTGAACTCGGTCACGATCCGCTGCGATGCCGCGGCGGCGCGCTCGAGCAGCTCGCGCTCCTGCGGCGTTTCCGCCGCGTTTCCGGCACAGGCCTCGGTGATGGCGTCCAGCAATTGCCGCGCCGGGTGCGCGGAATGCTCGAACAGCGACGCGTCCGTCAATGCAACCTTGATGAAAGGCAGCACCAGGCGCGCGTACAGGCGCCGCGAGCGCTCGGGCAGACGATGGCTCTGGAACAGCGTGTCGAACAGAAGGGCGATCAAATCGATCGCGTCCTCCTCGTCGGTGCTGAAGCTCAGCTGGTCGGGATCCAATCCGAGTCGGCGCGAGCCGAAATTGAGATGATCGCGGATCACGTTGGCGAGGCGACCACTGCCGGCCAATGCACGGGCGAACGTATCGGTAGGTTCGGACTGCAGCAGCGAGGCCACGCTCACGAGTTCCTCCACACGCAGTTCGCGCCGGGCGCGAGCGGGCTTGTGGTTCGTGGAATGCGCCGAGCCCGACATGTGGCTGCCCGTCGGGCGCTGCCCGGGCTGCGGGGAGGTGGCGGCCGTGCCCTGGTCGGCGCCTTCGCCCTTGAGCAGATTCTCGCGCCACGCATGCAGCATGCCGCGCAGTTCGGACAGTGACCCTTGCCGTGGTTCATCCGGTGCATCCAGCTGTCGTTCTGCAGCGGCGGCGGCGTCGCGCGCGCGGCTTTCCTCCTCGATCGCGGACTCGCTCTCTGGCTCGGCAGGAATCTGTTCTTTCGCGTCGGCCACGGCATAGCCGTTTTCCGACAGGATGCTGTTGATCTTCCCGTACAAAGACCCGAGCACGCGCTCCAGTTCGATTTCGTACTGGCGGAACAAAAGAGTGCGCAGCACTCCGGGAATCGGCTCCTCGCCAAAGGTTTCCAGGAAGGCCGCCGAAAGGCGCGCAGGCCCGACCGGATTGGGTGCCTGCGGCAGCCCGAGTTCCAGCCCCAGCGCGCGCAGGCGGCCGTCCATCAATGCCAGGGGGCGGGCGTAGCGCTGCTGGATCGACGCCGCGAGGCGTTGCCCGGCCAGATGCAATTCCAGGGCCGCCTCGTCCACGAGCCCAAGTGGTTCGGAGCGATCCGGCGCACGCGCACGGCGAGCGCGGAAAATGTCGAAACCCCTCGCCACCTGCTGGCGGTAGTTCATGACGTGGGTGGAGTGGCGCTGGCGCAGCAGCCGGAATGCGGACTGGTCGACGTACTGCGCCGGCTCGTCGCGATCCAGTGCAGGGTTGAGCATCGCCTCGACCGGAGAGAACAATGCACCGGGAACCCCGCCAAGCTGTTCGACGGAACGCCGCTGTATTTCTTCGAGCACACGCAGGGGATCGCTTTGTGTGGCGTACCCTACGCCGAATGGATTCTTGAGCACGATGCGTCTCCCTGGGTGATGTGACTCTTTACGTCACCTTTTGCGGCAATTGGCGACGTTAGTTGGAGCATAGTGGCAATATGCGTCCGCCTCCCTTGCATGTTTTACGAACTGTGACTGATGTCCTCAAATAACTCGCCTCCGTTCATCCTCGACCGCTCCATCGCTGCCATCGACCTCCTGGACAGCAGACGCTCCCTGCCCCCGATGCAACTCGCGGCACCCGGGCCGGACGAGGCGACCCTGCTTCGCCTGCTGACCTCCGCAGTGCGCGTGCCCGACCATGGAAAGCGCGTGCCGTTCCGCTTCATCACGCTCAGCGGCGATGCGCGTCATGCATTCGGAGCACGCCTTGTGGCGCGACGCATGGCGATCGAGCCCGGTGCGGGGGATGCCGCCATCGACAAGGATCGCGCGCGCTTCTCGCATGCGCCGCTCGTGGTAACGGTGGTGGCGAGGCTCGGGCCGGACCCGAAGATTCCGGAACAGGAGCGGCTGCTCAGTGCGGGCTGCGTGTGCTTCGGGTTGCTGCATGCATCGAACGCGCTTGGCTTCGGCGCGGTCTGGCTTACCGGGTGGGCAGCCTACGATCCGGAAGTCGCCGGCTGGCTGGGACTGTCACCGGACGAATGCGTTGCCGGATTCGTGCACATCGGCACCGCGCAGCGCGAGGCGCCAGAACGGGACCGACCCGACCCCGCCGCACTGCTGACCCAGTGGAGTCCTTCGTGAGCGAAACGGGGCCGGTGCGCACAGGCCTGCCGCCGCGCACCCTGTACCTCGTCGACGCAAGCCTTTATGTCTTCCGCGCCTGGCACTCGATGCCGGACGAATTCCGCGACGCCGAAGGCTGGCCCACCAATGCCGTGCATGGCTTCGCGCGCTTCCTGCTCGAGCTGCTCGAACGCTCGCGTCCGCAGCACATCGCCATCGCCTTCGATGAGGCGCTGGACTCGTGTTTCCGCAACGCGCTGTATCCCGCGTACAAGGCCAACCGGGAGCCCGCGCCCGAAGAACTGCGCCGACAGTTCGGGCAATGCAAGGCGCTCTGCGTCGCGCTGGGCCTGAGCGTGCTGTCCCACCGTGAATTCGAAGCCGACGATCTGATCGGAAGCGCATGCATCGCCATGCGCGCGCACGGCTTCCGCTCGGTGATCGTCTCGGCCGACAAGGACCTGTCGCAACTGCTGGGCGAAGGCGACGAGCAATGGGACTTCGCCCGCGGCCAGCGCTGGGGCGCTGCCGGCGTTCCAGCGCGGCACGGGGTCGAGGCGCATCAGTTGGCCGACTACCTGGGACTGTGCGGCGATGCGGTCGACAACATTCCCGGCGTGCCCGGCATCGGCGCCAAGACGGCAGCGGCGCTGCTCGGGCATTTCATCACCCTGGACGCCCTGCTGGCGCGCGTGGAAGAAGTGCCGTATCTGCGCCTGCGTGGCGCGGCGAGTGCCGCTGCCAAGCTGAGGCTTCACGGCGAGCAGGCGCTTCTATGCCGCAAGCTGGCGACGATCGCCTGCGACGTACCGCTGGACGATGCCGCGCTGCACTTCGTGCGCGGCAGCAGCGACCACGTGGAACTGGGCGAGCTCTGCGAGGCGCTGCGCTTCGGGCCGATGACGCGGCGGCGGCTGTACCAGGCGGCCGGACTGGAGTTCGCGCCACTCGCATCCAATGTGCTTGCAACGGAGCCAGCGGCATGAGCAACGACATGGACCAGCCAGTCGAGACCCTGTTCGAGGGACGCTGGTTGCGCGTGCTGCGACGCGGCCGCTGGGAATATGCCGAGCGCACGCACGGCGAAGGCATGGCAGTGATCATCGTCGCGGTGACCCCCGACGACGAGGTCCTGTTCGTCGAGCAGCTACGGGTGGCCGTGGGCCGACGCACCATCGAGATGCCGGCCGGCCTGGTCGGCGACCAGAGCGGCGAAGACACGATGGAGATGGCGGCGCATCGTGAACTCATCGAGGAAACCGGCTGGAAAGCCGAGCACATCGACCTGCTGCTGACCGGACCCACATCGTCGGGGATGAGCAGCGAGCGCATCGGCTTCGTACGCGCGCGCGGCCTGAGCAGGGTCGGCGAAGGCGGCGGCGTCGACAGCGAGGACATCACCGTGCACCGAATACCGCGCCTGGAAGCTCCGGCCTGGCTGATGCGCAAGCACAGCGAGGGCTTCGAGATCGACCTGAAGCTGTGGGCAGGGCTGTGGATGATCGACCGCAATCCGGACGGCTCTGCTGTCGGGTAGCCTGTCCGAGAAGGACGCGAAGGACGCAGAAAAAAGCAGAACGGTGCGGAGCGGCTTTTCCATCTTCCGCTTTCGGCTTTCCTTTGCGTATTTTGCGGCCTTCGTGGACCAGAGTTCCTAAGCGAAACGGTCGGTCGCCCGGACCAGGGCATCGACGTTCTCGGCCTCGAACGCCGAGTGGCCCGATGCGGGACTGATGTGGAGTTCGGCCTTCGGCCACGCCTTGTGCAGGTCCCAGGCGTTCGCGACGGGGCACACGACATCGTATCGGCCGTGCACGATGACACCAGGGATCGCGGCGATCCTGTGCGCGTCGCGCAGCAACTGATCGTCGACCTCGAAGAACCCCTTGTTGACGAAGTAATGGTTCTCGATGCGGGCAAAGGCCAGCGCGAACTGCGCGTCCTCATGCCCACTGACGAAATCCGGATCCACATGCAGGAAACTGGTCGCGCCTTCCCAGACGCTCCACGCGCGCGCCGCGGACAGGCGCGTTGCCTCGTCGTCGCTGGTCAGGCGCCGATGGAAGGCGGAAATCATGTCGCCGCGTTCGTCGGGCGGAATGACCCCGACGTACTGCGCCCAGGCTTCCGGAAACAGCCGCGAGGCACCTTCCTGGTAGAACCATTCCAGTTCCCAGCGCCGCAGCATGAATATCCCGCGCAACACCAGTTCGGTGACGCGGCCAGGATGCGTCTGCGCATAGGCAAGCGCGAGGGTCGAACCCCAGGAACCTCCGAACACCTGCCACATGTCGACGCCGAGGTGCTCGCGCAACCGCTCGATGTCGGCCACGAGGTCCCACGTCGTGTTGTCCACCAGGTCCGCATGCGGAACCGAACGGCCGCTGCCGCGCTGGTCGAACAGCACGATGCGGTACTTCGCCGGATCGTGGAACTGGCGCATCTTGTCGCTGCAACCGCCGCCCGGCCCTCCGTGCAGCAGCACGACCGGCTTGCCGTCGGGGTTTCCACACTGCTCGTAATACAGCGTGTGGCGTTCGTCGACCTTCAGATTGCCGACGTCGTACGGCTGGATTTCGGGATACAGGTTGCGCATGGTTTCCTCGCGTGTCTTTGCGCCAGTCTAACGGCTGCGGCATTGCGGGCAGGTGCACGAACTGGTCTGCGCCCCACGACACCGGCTACTCGCCGGGAGGCGCACGTCCAAGGCTGACACGCTCGTGCAACGCGAGGTCACGCTGCGTGGAGATCTCCACCAGGCCCGACTGCTGCAACAGCGCACGCACCTGCGCGCCCTGTCGCCAGCCGTGCTCGATCAGCAGCCAACCGCCGGGCACCAGGCATGCACCAGCGCCGCTGGCGATGCGCCGGATCGCATCCAGGCCATCGGCGCCGGACGCCAGCGCACCGGCAGGCTCGAAGCGCAGGTCGCCATGGCACAGGTGCTCGTCGGTGTCGGCGATATACGGCGGATTGCTGGCGATCAGATCGAAGCGATCGCCGGCCAGCGGGACGAGCCAGTCGCCGTGGCGGAACTCCACGTTTTGCAGATCCAGCCTGGACGCGTTGTCGCGCGCCACCTCCAGCGCTGCCTTGCTGGCGTCGGTCGCCACCACACGGGCGTTGCGGCGCTCATGCGCCAGCGCCAGCGCGATCGCGCCGCTTCCGGTCCCCAGGTCCGCCACGCGCACCGCGCGGTCACGCGGCAATCGCGCCAGCGCGATCTCCACCAGCAGTTCGGTTTCCGGGCGCGGGATCAGCGTTGCCGGCGTGACCTGCAACTCCAGCGACCAAAAGCCGCGACGGCCGGTGAGGTAGGCCACCGGCTCGCCGGATGCACGTCGCTCCAGCAGCGCGCCGAACCGCGCCGCCGCCTGCTCGTCGAGATCGTCGTCGCCATGCGCATACAGCCACGACCGTGGCCGATCCAGCGCATACGCCAGCAGCGCCTCGGCATCCTCCGCGGCCATCCGTGAACGCGCCTGGCGCAGCGTTGCATCTATCCGGGGCATGCCGTCGTAACTCCGTTGTCACCCACGCGTCATGCGTGCAGCCGCGATCCTACGCGTCCACCCCCGACAACCGCCACGGAGGCGCTGCCGATGCCGCCACACGTTTCCATCCGAACCCGCTTCGCGAGCGCACTGGTCGCCCTCGGCGCCGTGCTGACCAGCGGCTGCGAGAGCGCCATCTTCCGGATTGCCAACCATGGACTTGAAGCGCCTGAAGCCACGGTGCGCTATTCCGAGGATCCCGACCTTGCACTGGATATCTACCAGGCCGTCGGCGCCAGTGCGGCTGCACCGACCGTGGTGTTCTTCTACGGCGGCGGATGGCAGCGCGGCGAGCGGGCGCAGTACCAGTTCGTTGGACGACGCCTGGCCAGGCATGGCGTGCTGGTGATCGTCGCCGACTACCGGACCTGGCCGGCCGCCGGATTCCCCGCTTTCGTGCACGACGCGGCGCGCGCAGTGCAATGGACGCAGGCCAATGTCGGCAGCCACGGCGGCGATCCGCAGCAGATCTTCCTCGCGGGACACTCCGCAGGGGCACAGATCGCCGCGCTGCTGGCGGCCGATCCGCGCTACCTGCGCGACGTGGGTCTCGAGCCTTCGGCACTGGCCGGCGTCGTCGGGCTGTCGGGCCCGTACGACTTCGTCATCAGCGGAAGATATCGCCCGGTGTTCGGACCACCATCGCAGTGGCCACAGGCGCAGGCGATCAACTTCGTCGACGGCAACGAGCCGCCGTTCCTGCTGATCCACGGCAGCGATGACGGCGTGGTGGCGCCGCGCAACAGCGAGCAGCTGGCGCGCAAACTACGTACAAGTGGAGTGCCCGCACGCGTGGTGCTGATTGAGGACGCCGGCCACAGCGCGCCGCTGATGGGCCTCTACGATCCGGATCGCTCGCCTCTGGTTGTCCCGGCAATCCTGGACTTCGTAGGCCCTGCCGCTGGTAACGAGTCCCCTGCCATTGAAACAGACCCTGCCAGTTCGATCAGCCGGCCGTCGCCTGCTCCAGGGTGACCGCGACGGCGTGCACCACCGCGCCGATCTTGAGCGCGCTCTGCACGCCCTGGGCGGACACGTCGTGCTGGCGGATCACACGCTCGTGGGAGTCCAGACAGGCCCCGCATCCGTTGATCGCCGATACGGCAAGCGACGCCAGTTCGAACGTGACCTTGTCGATGCCCGGGTTGGCCATGACGTTCATGCGCAGGCCGGTGCGGAGCTTGCCGTATTCGTCGTTGTGAATCAGGTGGGTGGCGCGGTAGTAGATGTTGTTCATCGCCATGATCGCCGCTGCGGCGCGGGCGCCGTTGATCTCTTCGGGCGACAGTTCCTTGGCTGCAAAGGCTTCCATCGCCGCAACCAGCGGCGCATGACGCGACGCGATCGCCGAGGCCAGGCCGATCACGAGGATCTGCTTGGGCGCCAGTCCCGGCGAACCGGACTCGCCCAGGACGCTGTCGAGGTTGAGCTTGAGGTCCTTGGCGTAGTCGGGAAGCAAATTGCGCAGGTCGGGAATGCTCATGAAGTGCTCCTGTGCGTGGCTGCCACGCTGAGTGGCAGCAGTAAACATAGCCGGGCACCGGCAACCTTGCACCAATGGTGCCGTCGTCCTGGAAAGGCAGAAAAACAGCCGGGGCTTTTCGGCCCCGGCTGCGCATCCCGCGGGCGGGAGGGCACCGGTCAAGCCGGATCGCGCGCGGAGTCAGTGGGGGTGCCGACGCGGGGCCGGCCTCCCTTTGGCACTTTTGCGCCGGTACTCAGGCGACCTTGAGCACGTTCTCGCCCTGCTTCCAGTTGCACGGGCACAGTTCGTCGGTCTGCAGCGCGTCGAGCACGCGCAGCACTTCCTGCGGGTTGCGCCCGACCGACCCGTCCGTCACGTAGACGAAGCGGATGATGCCGTCCGGGTCGACCAGGAAGGTCGCGCGCTGGGCCACGCCGTCATCGGTCAGGATGCCGAGCGCGGAGGTGAGGTCCTTCTTGATGTCGGCCAGCATCGGGAACGGCAAATCGCGCAGGTCCTTGTGGTCCTTGCGCCAGGCCAGGTGCACGAATTCGCTGTCGGTGCTCGCCGCGAGTACCTGGCAGTCGCGATCCAGGAACTGCTGGTTGAGATCGCCAAAGCCCTTGATCTCGGTCGGGCAGACGAAAGTGAAATCCTTCGGGTAGAAGAACACCAGCAACCACTTGCCCTTGTAGGTGCTGTTGTCGATGTCGGCAAACGCCGTGTCGAGGCTGTCGATGCCGACGGTCGCCTTGACCTTGAACTGGGGGAATTTTTCACCAATGGAAAGCATTGCTCGACTCCTGTCGAATGGAAGGAAGGTGTGGCTGGACGCGGGGTGGTACGACTCCGATGCCAGGCGCGAAGGCTGGACCGGACACCGTGACCCCGCCGCGATGGAGACAGTGTCGCGCGCCCGGGGCCATGGGTAAAATGAATTGTAACTATGTTTACGATAGCCACCATCAATCAAGAACCGGCGGGGCCACCTGATGAACCTGCGTGATCTTCGTTACCTGGTGGCCTTGGCCGAACATCGCCACTTCGGCCGTGCCGCCGCCGCCAGCTTCGTCAGCCAGCCGACGCTGTCGACCCAGATCCGCAAACTGGAAGACGAACTGGGAGTGTCGCTGGTCGAACGCGCACCGCGCCGGGTCATGCTCACCCCGATCGGCCGCGACATCGCCGAGCGCGCGCGCAAGGTGATTGCCGAGGTCGAGCAGATGTCGGAGATCGCGCGCCGCAGCCAGGATCCCGAGGCGGGAACCGTGCGCCTGGGGCTGTTTCCGACGCTCGCGCCCTACCTGCTGCCACATGTGCTGCCGGGCCTGCGCGAGCAGTTTCCGCGGCTGGAGCTGCTGCTGGTCGAGGAGAAAACAGATCAGATCCTGGCACGGCTGCGCGACGGTCGCCTGGATGCCGGCGTGCTGGCATTGCCGGTGCATGACGAGCAACTGCAGGTGGAACCGCTGTTCGACGAACCCTTCGTGCTCGCCGTGCCGCGCGGCCATGCGATGGCGCGCCGGGCTTCGCTGCAGATCCGCGAACTGGACGGGCAACACCTGCTGCTGCTGGAGGAAGGCCACTGCCTGCGCGACCAGGCGCTCGACGTATGCCACATGGCCGGTGCCGACGAGCACAACGGCTTTCGTGCCACCAGCCTGGAGACGCTGCGCCAGATGGTGGCCTCGGGAGTCGGCATCACTCTGCTTCCGATGCTGTCGGTGCAGCCTCCAGTGCCGATCTCCGCCGATGTCGCCCTGCTGCCGTTTCGCGGGAAACCGCCATTCCGCCGCATCGCGATGGTGTGGCGGCGGAGCTCGGCGATGTCGGGGTTCCTGCAGTCGCTTGCGACCGGATTCCGGGCGCTGCCGCCGTCGCTGCTGAAGCCACCCGCAAGCCGGGCCCGGTGATTGCCCCGGTCGAGGCTGACGCGCGGCCTCAGACGCCCAGCGGAATCGGGCAACTCACGCCGGTTCCCCCGAGGCCGCAATAGCCGGCGGGATTCTTCGACAGGTATTGCTGGTGTTCGTCTTCGGCGTAGTAGAAGACCGGCGCCGGGTGAACGATCTCCGTGGTGATCGTGCCCTTGCCGGCCTGTGTCAATCGCGCCTGATAGGCCTCGCGGCTGGCCAGCGCGGCGCAGTACTGGGATTCGTCGTAGCAGTGGATCGCCGACCGGTACTGGGTGCCCGCATCGTTTCCCTGGCGCATGCCCTGGGTCGGGTCGTGACCCTCCCAGAACGCTTTCAGGAGCGCCTCGAACGCGATGCTTTCCACATCCGCGCTGGTCCCGGCAGTTTCGCCATCGGTGGGCGCATGGACCACGAGCACCACCTCGGTGTGTCCGGTTTGTCCGCTGCACACCTCACGGTAGGTCGGGTTCGGCGTCATCCCCCCGGCATAGCCCACCGCAGTGGTCACCACACCCGGCAACGACCAGAACAGCCGCTCCGCGCCCCAGAAGCAGCCCATGGCGAAATGCACCCGCGCCAGCCCTTCCGATCCGCCGCGCAGCGCCGTGCCAAGGACGTGATGCCGGTTGTGGCGCAGCGGCATTTCGCTGGCCCTTCCCGGGAGTGCATCTTCGGCTCGTGGAAGACGTTGTTTGTATGCGCCGATACCGAACATGGCCCTACTCCGATGGGTGGTGTGTCGAATTGCAGAAGGCGCCCGCGCGGCGCATCAAGCCGATGTCGGGCCCGGAGGCGGCCGTATCAAGCCAGAAGGACAACTGTTCAGGCCAGCAGACCGTCTGGACCTGGAGCCTCGTCTTCGTCTGCATGGCCCGGCAGCGGCTCGTCCAGGCCAAGCTCGTCCACGACGGTCCTTGCCTGGGTCCACGCCGCTTCCGGAACGCACACCCCGACCACGCCGAACACGGGCAGTTCGCCCATGCCGCCCACCAGCGCCTCGCCTCGCAGGTACACCGGAATGTCGGCCGCTTCCAACGCGTGCCTCACCAGGTGCGCGTCGATCAGGTTCGCCGCTTCGTAAACGACTTTCATGGCACGCTCCCGCGGGTTTTGCCCGAGCATACCCTCCGCCGCCGCGGCGACGCCTGCCAGCAGCTAAACTGGCCGGCCATTCCCGCCATGTGCCTGCCGTATGTCCGCGACACCCGATCCGAACGCAACCGCCGCCCCGTACGAAAAGCAGGATTTCGTGCGACAGATCGTGCGCGACGACCTTGCGAGCGGCAGGCACCAGGCGATCCGTACCCGTTTCCCGCCCGAACCCAACGGCTATCTGCACATCGGCCACGCCAAGGCGATCTGCCTGGACTTCGGCCTCGCGCGGGAATTCGGCGGCCAGTGCAACCTGCGGTTTGATGACACCAACCCAGCGCGCGAGGATCCCGAGTACGTCGCGGCGATCCAGGAAGACGTGCGCTGGCTCGGATTCGACTGGGCACAACTGCGCCACGCGTCGGATTATTTCGACGTGTTCTACCTCGCCGGCGAGAAGCTCATCCGACAGGGGGACGCATTCGTGTGCGACCTCGATGCCGCGCAGATACGCGAGTACCGCGGCACGCTCACCTCGCCCGGGCGCAATTCGCCGTTCCGTGGCCGCAGCGTCGAGGAAAACCTCGAGTTGTTCCGGCGCATGCGCGCAGGCGAGTTCGCTGATGGCTCGCATACGCTGCGCGCGAAGATCGACATGGCGGCCGGCAACATCAACATGCGCGACCCGGCGCTCTATCGGATCAAGAAGGTCGAACACCAGAACACCGGTGCCACCTGGCCGATCTACCCGATGTACGACTTCGCGCATTCGCTGAGCGACTCGATCGAAGGCATCACCCACTCGTTGTGCACGCTGGAGTTCGAAGACCACAGGCCGCTGTACGACTGGTGCGTGGACAGGGTGGACCTGGCCAACTCGCCGGACCTGCTCGCGCCGCTGATCGCCATGGGTTTTCCCAACGAGGCCGCCAAGCCGCGCCAGATCGAGTTCTCGCGCGCGAACCTGACCTACACCGTGATGAGCAAGCGCAAGCTGATGGCGCTGGTGCAGGCGGGGATGGTTGACGGCTGGGACGACCCGCGCATGCCGACCCTGCAGGGCATCCGGCGCCGGGGCTACACACCCGCGTCACTGCGTCTGTTCAGTGACCGGCTAGGCATCAGCAAGCAGAACTCGCTGATCGACTATGCGGTGCTGGAAGGCTGCCTGCGCGAGGATCTCGACGCGATGGCGCCGCGACGCATGGCAGTGCTCGATCCGCTGAAGGTGACCATCACCAACCTGCCTGATGGTCACGAGGAATCGCTGACCTTCGCCAACCATCCCAAGGACGAGAGCTTTGGTGAGCGCACCGTGCCGTTCTCCAACGCGCTGTGGATCGAGCGCGAGGACTTCGCCGAAGTGCCGCCCAAGGGTTTCAAGCGACTGCTGCCCGGCGGCGAAGTGCGGCTGCGGGGCGCCGGTATCTTCCGCTGCGATGAGGTGATCAAGAACGACGCGGGCGAAGTAATCGAACTGCGCGGCACCCTCGATCCCGAGTCGCGCCCGGGCATGGAAGGCGCGAACCGCAAGATCAAGGGCACGATCCACTGGGTCAGCGCGCGCCATGCGGTGCAGGCCGAGGTGCGCCTGTACGACCGGCTGTTCTCGGTGCCCGACCCGGACGACGACAGCGAAGGCAAGACCTATCAGGATCACCTGAACCCCGAATCGCGCCGCAGCGTCGCGGCATATGTGGAACCCTCCGCTGCCGACGCATCCGCGGAGCAGGGGTTCCAGTTCGAGCGGCTCGGTTATTTCGTAGCCGACCGCCGCGATCACGCGCGTGAAGCGCCGGTGTTCAACCGCAGCGTCACTCTGCGCGACACTTGGGCGGCCAAAGCCTGAGGAGGCGCGCAATGAAGCTCATGGACGTTCCGTTTCTCACCCGTCGCCTGGCGCTGCCGCTGATGGTCGCGTCGACACTGTTGCTCGCCACCGCCTGCACTGCGCCCTCGCAGGCACCTGCCGCCAACGAGCCGGCGCTCATCGCACAGGCACCCTCCGATCAGACGACGGGGCTGGCGCCCGCTCCGGGAGTCGACCAGACAGAGCCTCCGCTGCAGGCGCCGCCGATGAGCGATCCACTGCCGCCGATGGAAGTTCCCGAGAACGGGGCCAACGACACGCCAGGCAAGGTTTCCGCGGGCGCACCGGTCAAACTGGACATGAGTTGCTCCAGCAACGCCGACTGCACGGTCAAGAACGTCGGCAACTGCTGCGGCTACTACCCGGCCTGCGTCAACGTCGACAGCCCCGCAGACCCCGCCGCGGTGCAGGCCCAATGCGCGAGCGAGGGAATGATGTCGGTGTGCGGCTTCCAGGAGATCTCGGCCTGCCAGTGCGTTGCGGGCAAGTGCGAGGCCCAGGCCGCGGCACCGGCCGAAGCGGTCGAGCGCTGATGCTCCACGCGCAGATCCACCTGACGCTTCCGGCCTGGGTTCACGATGCCGTCGACACCGGCCGCTCCTACGACGGGGACGAAGCGAAGGTGGAACTCGCGATATCGCTGTCGCGGCTCAACATGGAGGCGCGTACGGGCGGTCCTTTCGGGGCGGCGGTGTTCGGCCCCGACGACCGCATCATTGCCGTCGGCGTCAACCGCGTGCTGCCGCACGCCTGTTCGCTGGCGCACGCCGAGACGATGGCCTACATGCTCGCGCAGCAGCGAACCCAGCGGCCGCGGCTCAATGAGGTGGAGCCGGGAGTGAGGACCGGCCCGATCATCCTTGCCACCTCGGCCCAGCCCTGCTGCCAGTGCTACGGCGCAACGATATGGGCCGGCATCGATCGCATGCTGATCGGTGCACGCAGCGAGGATGTCGAGGCACTGACCGAATTCGACGAAGGCCCGCTGCCCTCGGACTGGATCGGCGAACTCGAGCGCCGCGGCATTTCGGTTGCCAGGGATGTGCATCGGGAAGCGGCCTGCGGCGTATTGCGGGAATATGGGCTGAGCGGTCCGCACTACTGAGGCGGTTCGCGCGGGCATCGGTCCCGGACGATCCTGCCAATCTGTCAAACCACCGCATGCGCGGCACGTCCCGCGTGCCGCAAACCGACCGAGGCCGCTTTTCATGACCGACGCCCTGCTCTGCTACTGCCGCGCCGGCTTCGAACCGGAACTTGCGGCCGAACTCGGCGAGCGCGCCGCCGTCGCCGGGTTTCCCGGCTACGCCCGCACCGAACGCGGCAGCGCGTACGTCGAATTCCACTGCGAAGACGCCGCTGCGCTCAACCGCGCACTGCCGTTCTCGCGGCTGATCTTCGCGCGGCAGAAGCTGCTGCGGCTGGCGGACCTTCCCGGGCTCGACCCGGCCGACCGCGTTACCCCGCTCATCGCCGCACTGGAAGCGCAGGCACCGGCCGGACGCACTTTGGCGACCTTCGGCGAGTTGTGGGTCGAACACCCCGACTCCGATGCGGGCAAGCCGCTGGCGGGGCTGGCACGCAGTTTCGGCAATGCGTTGCGACCCGCTCTGCGCAAGGCCGGTTGGCTTACGGCGAAAGACGATCCGAACCGGCCGCGGCTGCACGTGTTTTTCCTCGCGGGCGACCACGCGATGATTGCGATGGGCGATCCCCGCGACAGCTCACCCTGGCTGTTGGGCATTCCCCGCCTGCGCGTGCACCCCGATGCTCCCAGCCGCTCCGCGCTGAAGCTGGAAGAGGCGCTGATGACGCTGCTGGATGCAGACGAGCGCGAGCGGCTCCTGCGCGACAACATGCAGGCGGCCGACCTCGGAGCGGCGCCAGGGGGCTGGACGTGGGTGTTGATGCGCCACGGCATGAAAATAACCTCGGTCGACAATGGACCCATGAGCGAGGCACTGCTCGACAGCGGCCGTGTCGAGCACCTGCGCGCCGACGGATTCCAGTGGCAGCCGCGACGCAAGCTCGACTGGATGGTCTGCGACATGGTCGAACAGCCGCGCCGGGTAGCAGAACGCATGGCGACCTGGCTGCGGGAGGACTGGTGCAGGCAAACGGTGTTCAACCTGAAGCTGCCGATGAAGAAGCGCTGGGAAGAAACGCGCATCTGCATGGAGTTGATCGAGCACCAGGTTCACCGCCCGGTCATGTTGCGCGCACGCCAGCTGTACCACGACCGTGAGGAGATCACGGTGTTCGCGACGGTAGCGAAGTAGCTACTTGCGTGGCGATTGGTTGGCACCGAATTGCCGAGGGATTGACGCTCGATTTACGCGCCCGGGTCTAGAGTTGTAGGCCAACCCGAACCCGCGAGGGGCATTCAATGAAGATGACAATCACGATGTTCAGGAAGCATTCGCTTTCACTGGCACTCATCGCCGGACTGGGCCTGGCGAGCGGATCGGTGGGGGCGCAGGAGACTGCCGAATACTTGGCTGCGGAAGCCAAAGCGAGAAGTTCCGCGGATTTCGCCCTGAAACTTGAGGAGCTTGCCCGACAGGCCGCCCGTGAGGCGCAGGATGCAGCGCAGCTCGCAGCCGCCATCCGTGAGGGCGGGAGTGCTCCGACACCGCGTGCTGAACGAGCGGCCAAGGCTTTGGCGCAGCAGGCGCAGGAGTCCTCCGTAGCGGCCCAGCAGGCCAAGAACGAGGCCGTGCGCGCTTCCGACGACACGCTGCGCGCCGCGACCATCGCCGAGGACACCGTGACACCGCCCGATGGCCTGGTCCAGGCGCGCAGGAATGCTGACCAGACCCTGGAGGCCACCCGCGAAGCCGTCGATGCGGCGAACCGGGCCAAGGCGGCGGCCGTCGGGACCGCCATCGTGACGACACCTATACCCGCAAGTGCGCAGGGACAGCAGCAGATGACCCCTGAGCAGCGCATGTCGCAGCAGCAGGGCATGTCGCAGCAACAGCGGGCCATGCAGCAGCAGATGCAGCGCGACGCTGGCGGCTCCGGGGACTACACGCTGGAGGAGGCCACCGAACAGGTGCTGATCGAGCGGGAGAACAAGGCTGACGTGCTGGTCACGTCCCAGCCCGATCTGAACCCCGACGCCGCGACATCAGGTGATTATTCGGTCAACTTCAGCGACATCGACGAGAACGGCGACGGCAACATCAGCCGCGAAGAAGCGCGGTCCAACCCGAACCTGAGCGACGACTTCAACACCGTCGACAGTAACAGCGACGGCATGTTGTCCCGCGACGAACTGCAGGGCTGGAATCGGTAACCATCGCCCGTAGGCCCAGCAAAAGCCCCGCTTCGGCGGGGCTTTTTTGATGCAAGGCGCGCGCTCGTGGAGCGACTTCCGCTAAAGGCCGGCTGCGTGCTTCCACAGTGCGCGCGTGAGCGGCGGCACCAGCCCGACGACGCCCATTGCCGGCCCCCGCAGCAGCGAAGCGCCGACCGCGTCGTCGGAGAACAGCCGGTTCAATCCCTCGAAACCGTAGGCGGCGATCGCGTTCGCGCTGCGGCGCTCACGCGCCCACCGCGACCACCTGGCCGCCGACGTGACGTCGCTCCCCCGGCTCACAGCCGAGGCAATGGTCGCGCGCAGCGCCGAGACATCGCGCAGTCCAAGGTTCACGCCCTGCCCGGCCAGCGGATGGACCACGTGCGCGGCGTCGCCGATCAGGAGCACGCGACCGGCGACACAGGACTTCGCCAACTGCCGCCGGAGCGGAAACGCGGCACGCTTCGACACGTTGCGCATCGCACCCAGCGGACCGTCGAACGCGCGCTGCAGTTCGCCCATGAATGCGGCGTCGTCCGCATCAAGCAGGCGTTGCGCGTCGGCTTCAGGGAGCGTCCACACGATCGAACTGCAATGCCCCCCGGACTCGGGCGATACGCCCCGGCTCACGGTTCCCGCGGCACACGTGCCGGCGAACGGCAGGAACGCCAGTGGCCCCGACGGCAGGAAGCGCTGCCAGCAGGTGTCGCGATGAGCTTCGGCGGTCTCCACGAAGGCGACCACGGCCCGCTGCTGGTAGTCGTGGCGATCGACCTCGACGCCGGCCATCTTCCGCAAGGGTGAATCGGCGCCGTCGGCGGCGATCACCAGCCGGGTTCGAAGCCGCAGCCCGGATTCGAGTTCCAGTGTTGCAACCTCTGACTCGGCAGCACGCGGGCTTTCCGAGGCCTCTCCGTCGCTGCGACCCTGCTGGAGCCCGGTGATCCGGTCGGGGCAGTGCAACTGCACCCCGGCGGCCGGCAGGGCGGCCCACAACCGATCCACCAGCAGTCCATGCTCGACAATCCACCCCAGCTCGCGCCTGGCCAATCGATCGGCATCGAACCTCAGCGGCTTGCCACCCCCCGCATCCCAGACCTGCATCGCGCGGTATGGCTGCACACGACGCGAAACCACGTCGCGCCAGACACCGAGGTCATCGAGCAGCGCGGCGTTGTCGGGCGCGAACGCATACACGCGCAGGTCCGGCGAGGCCGGATTCCAAACCGCAGGCTGCTGAGGTTCCACCAGTCCCACCGCGAGGCCGTCGCGCGCCAGAGCGAGTGCGGCGGCTGCGCCGACGACGCCGGCCCCGACCACCACCACGTCCAGAACGCCGCGGCGGCTCATCGACCCGCATCCGTCGCGGCGCGACACATTTCCGGTACGTGCCCGCGATACCCCAGCGCGCCGCCGACCAGCAGCGACTGCAGCGAATCGCTATGCCCCAGCGCGAGCAGGCCCAGGCTGCGCAGCGGGCGCATAAGGGCGGAAGGCTCCGCACTGAGACGCGCCAGCCCGTCCGAGAACTGCAGGGTACGCTGCCGGTCCTCCTGCCGACGCTGCCGGTACTGCGCCAGCAGCGTTGGCGATCCGCAGTCGAAAATTTCGGAGGTATCGGAATTCGCGGCGCGCCCGCGGTCGATCAACTCCGCCAGCGACAGTGCATCGCGAAGGCCCAGGTTGAAGCCCTGAGCACCGATCGGATGGATCGTCTGCGCCGAATTGCCCACCAGCACCGCGCGATCGGCCGTCAGTTCCCGCGACGTCACCCGCGTCGCCGAATACACGCTGCGCGCGCCGCACGAGAGGAAGCGGCCGACACGCCACCCAAACGCGTCCTGGGCGTGGGACAGGAATCCCACCTCGTCGAGACTGTCGACCGCATCGGTGCTGTCCGCGGCGACGGCGAGGATCAGTCCGTAGTGCCGGTCTCCGCGCGGCAGCAATGCGGTTGGGCCGTGATCGCCGAGCCGCTCATAGGCGGTGCCGTCCGGTGCGCGCTCGGCGCGCAGGCGGGTGACGAAGAGGCTCTGGTGATAGTCATGCTGGTCGGCGCTGATCCCCAGTGCATCGCGCACGCCGCTGCGGGTGCCGTCGGCACCGACCAGCAGGCGCGTGCGAATGATGCGTTCGCCCCCGCCGTCGGCGATCCTCACCTCGCGAAAACCCGGGTCCCGCACCGGCTCGGTGCCGACGAACCGCACCGGCCGGTATCGCAGCAGGCGCGGCAACTCGGCAAGGCGCGCTTCGAGCGCTTCGCCGAAGTCGCGCGCCACCACCACCCGTCCGAACTCGCTGCGTCCGTGCTGGGCCGCCTCGAGCACGCTGCGCCCGAAGTCGCCGCGACGGCTGATATGGATGCGCTCGATCGCGCCACTGGGAACGCGCAGCTTCTGCATCACTCCCAGCGCGGTCAGTGCGTTGACGGTCGACTCGGAGAAACTCAGGTTGCGTTCGTCGAACACCGCTGGCAATGCGCCCGGCGGGGCGGCCTCGATCAGCGCGACGTCGACTCCTGTGCGGTCCAATGCGATGGCCAGACTGGCCCCGACCAGGCCACCGCCGACAATCAGCACATCGTGTATCAATTCATGCGGCGTCGGCAGCTGCGGACGTCGCGGCGGTTCCAGCGGAGGGAGGGCTGCAGGCATTGCGCTATGCTAACCCTCCTGTCCGAGCGCACCGTGTACACGATGAACCGTCCCGCTTTCGAATTGTCCCCCATTTTTGCCGCCGGCCCGTTGGTGCTCATCGCGCTGACCGTGGTGGCGGCACTGACGCGCGTGCTGCCGCACCCGCCAAATTTTTCCCCGGTCGCGGCGATCGCGCTGTTCGGCGGAGCGTATTTCGCTTCGCGTGCATGGGCGGTGCTGGTACCACTGACGGCCCTGCTGATCTCCGATCTGGTGCTGGCCTCCATCAACGGCGGGATCTACGCAAGCTGGTTCAGCGGCAGCGGGATCTGGGTCGTGTACGGCTGCATCGCGCTGACGGCGGTGGTCGGACTCGGGCTGCGTCGCAGGGTCACCGGCACGCGCGTGCTGGGCTACTCACTGGCCGCCACGGCGCTGTTCTTCCTTGCCACGAATTTTGCTTCGTGGCTGGGCAATCCGATGTACCCGCAGAATACCGCGGGACTGATGGCCTCGTACGTCGCCGGGATTCCGTTCCTGCAGTGGTCCACGCTGGGCACCCTTGCCTACGCTGCGGTGCTGTTCGGCGGCTTCGAGCTGCTGCGGCGTCAGCTGCCCGCATTGCGCGCCCAGACCGTCTGATCTGGCAAGGTCACCGGCTCGATGGGCAACCGACTGTCCAGGATCTACACCCGCACCGGCGATGACGGCAGCACCGGCCTGGGCGACGGCAGCCGTGTGGCCAAGGATTCGGCGCGCGTGGCCGCCTACGGCACGGTCGACGAGGCCAACAGCGCGATCGGGCTGATCCTCGCCAGTTCCGTCCCCGACGACATCCGGACCCTGCTGACCGCAGTGCAGCACCAGATGTTCGACCTCGGCGGCGAGCTTTGCATTCCGGGGCACGCGGCGGTGTTCGCCGCCGACATTGAAAGGCTCGAACAGCATCTGGATGCGCACAACGAGCATCTGCCCCCGCTCAAGGATTTCATCCTGCCCGGTGGCGGCGAGGCCGCGTCGCGCTGCCACATGGCGCGCACCATCGTGCGCCGTGCCGAACGCGAGGCGGTGACCCTCTCCCGGCTGGAAACAGTGCGACCGGAGGCCATCGGCTATCTCAACCGTCTTTCGGACCTGCTGTTCGTGCTCGCCAGGGTGCTGGCCCGCGCCAGCGGCGAGGGCGAGGTGGTCTGGAACCACGAGCGGCGCAAGGGCTGATCGAGTCCCTTCGCGGGCGCCTCCTGCGCAGTGCAGCAGGCGGAGTCCGCAACAGGCACTGATCCCCTGGCCCACATTCTCACGACCGGCCTGAAAATGCGCATCTACTCACACTAGGCCTGCCTCGACCACCAGCCAGGCGCTGCGCACGCGGAGCGGCCACAGCGCCTGAAGGCGGTGACCGAAGCACTGCGCGAAGCGTTTCCCGACGTGCCGTGGCTGGAGGCGCCATTGGCCAGCAGGGGACATCTGCTGCGCGTTCACGACGAGGCGCTGCTGGCGCTGGTGCTGGATACGCCGGTGGACGGGCCGATCGCGCTGGATCCCGACACCGTGCTGGGTCCCGGATCGGCCGAGGCCGCACTGCGCGCTGCGGGCGCCGGGGTGGACGCGGTGGACGCGGTCATCGGCGGGGGCGAGCACCGCGTGTTCTGCGCGGTGCGGCCGCCGGGCCATCACGCCACCGGATCGGTGGCAATGGGCTTCTGTCTGTTCAATTCGATCGCGGTGGCGGCCGCGCATGCCTGCGAGCAGCACGGGCTGGCGCGCGTCGCGGTGGTCGATTTTCGACGTTCACCACGGCAACGGCACCCAGGCCATCTTCGAGGCCGATCCGCGGGTGATGTATCTCAGTTCGCATCAACTGCCGCTGTACCCCGACACCGGACGCGCCGACGAGCGCGGCATTGGCAACATCCTCAATGTCCCTTTGCCGCCCGGAGCAGGCAGCGCCGAGTTCCGCGAGGCCTGGGGCAAGCAGTTGCTGCCGGCGCTGGACGACTTCCGTCCGCAGTTGCTGCTGGTCTCGGCGGGATTCGATGCGCACCGGCTGGATCCACTCGCGCAGATGCAACTGGAGGCCAGTGACTACGACTGGCTCACCACCGAACTGGTTGCGGTCGCGCTGCGGCACGCACAGGGGCGGATGGTCTCCATGCTCGAAGGCGGATACGACCTCGACGCCCTGCGCGAGTGCTCCGTCGCGCACGTCCGCGCCCTGGCGCGCTAGCGGCCGAGTCGCAACCGCAGCCGCAAGCGCGGCCTTCAGCCGCCGCCGATCGCGGCATGGGGCACGAAGTCCAGCGCCGCGGAGTTGATGCAGTAACGCAGCCCCGTGGGTTCGGGTCCATCGGGGAACACATGTCCCAGATGCGACTCGCAATGCGCGCATTTGGCCTCGATCCGCTGCATTCCGGCGCTGTCGTCCACCTCCTCCACGACCGCCTCCGCCGACAATGGCTGCCAGTAGCTGGGCCATCCGCTGCCCGAATCGTACTTGGCCTCCGATGAAAACAACGGCGATCCGCAGGCCACGCAGGTATACGTTCCGGGAGCCTTGTGGTTCCAGAACCGGCCGGTGAAAGCCCGTTCGGTCGCCGAACATCGGCAGACCGCGTACTGCTCGGGCGAGAGCTGCTCGCGCCATTGGGCATCGGTCCTGGCTATGGGATGGGAAGGCATGGACAACTCCTCTTTTGGGTTTACGGCCGGGGCACTCGTCGGCCCCGGCGGCCAGCGTGCGGGAGGCCGCATGAATGTGCCGCATCGGCCCGGATGAGGCCCGCGTTGCCCGCTTGCAAGGGATGCGGCAAGCTAGCTGCCATTTTTAAGCCAATCGGATCCCGAGTGCACAATCGCCTCCGCCTGCTCCCATTGTCGCTGTGCATCGCGCTGGCCCTGCCGGCCTACGCCACCGATGACGAGCCGGATTGGCGACTCTGCCCCATCGAGGACGCGGTGCCGGCGTTCGGCGATGCCCCTGCGGCCGACGGCACGCCGGCCCAACGCACGCAGCAGCCCACCGACATCTCCGGTGACGCGCTGGACGCGAGCGAAGCCGAAAGCAGCACCTTCCAGGGCAACGTCGCGCTCAATCGCGGCGATCAGTTCCTTGGCACCGACAAGCTCACCTACAACAGCGAGACCGGCCAGTACGTGGCCCAGGGCAGCGTCCGCTACCAGGATTCGGGGTTGCGCATCGTGGCGGAAAGCGCGGAAGGCAATCAGGAGGCCGACCGCCACAGCATCAGCGACCTCCGTTACCAGCTGATCGAGCGCCGCGGCAACGGTGGAGCCGAACGCATCGAACTGGCCGGCGACCAGGGCGCAATGCTGGCTTCGACCTACTCCACCTGCCCACCCTCGCAGCGCGCATGGGAACTGCGCGCCAAGCGCATCGACATCGACACCGCCGAAGGCTGGGGCGTGGCGCGCAATGCCACCGTCCGCATCGGCCGCGTGCCAATCATGTACGTGCCGTGGGTGAAGTTCCCGATTGATGATCGCCGCCATACCGGCCTGCTGTACCCGAAGGTGCGGTTGTCCGGGCGAAACGGCTTCGACTGGCTGCAACCGATCTACCTGAACCTCGCGCCCAACTACGACGCCACGCTGCTGCCGCGCCTGATGACCGAGCGCGGGGCGGCGCTGGGTGCCGAGTTCCGCTGGCTTTACCCCTCGGGAAGCGGCGTGGTCTCCGGAAACTACATTCCCGAGGACCGGCTGCCAGAGAAGGAGCCTGACCGTTACCTTCGGGACGTTGCAGGCAACCTGATTCCCGGCGCCACCCTGCCCACCGACAACCGCGGCCAGTTTGCGTTCCAGGGCCTGCACCGTTTCGGACCGCAGTGGTTCACCCGCGCCAACCTGGCGTGGGTCAGCGACACCCACTACCTCGAGGATTTCAGCAACAGCCAGTTCGGCCTGGCGGCCTTCCGCATCCGCAGCGAGGCAGGACTCTACGGCCGGGGCCGGAACTGGGAGGCCGGGTTCACGGCCGACCACTGGCAGCTCGCCGACTACACACTGAGCGAAGCGAGCCTGCCCTACAACCGCCTCCCGCGCGCCTACTTCAGTTGGGCGGACGACGGCTGGGGCGGACTGGAAACCGGCGTCGGTGCCGAGGTGGTCCGCTTCCACCACGACGTCCGCGACGAGGGCAGCCGACTGGACCTGAAACCCTACGTCAGCCTGCCCCTGGAGGGCGCGGCGTGGTTCGTGAACCCCAAGCTGGCCTGGCGCTACACGGCTTACGAGCTTGACGCGGCCCTGGCCGCGCGCCTGGGCGGTGACTCCTCGCCAAGCCGAAGCCTGCCGATCGCATCCGTGGATGCCGGGCTGTTCTTCGACCGCCAGACCGAGATCCTCGGCGACCGCTATCTGCACACGCTGGAACCGCGCATCCACTATCTGTACGTGCCGTACCGCGACCAGAGCGCGCTCCCGCTGTTCGACACCGCGCCCATGACTTTCAGCTGGGGCCAGCTGTTCCGCGACAACCGTTACACCGGGCCGGACCGGCAGATCGATGCCAACCAGCTGACGACGGCGCTGACCACTCGGCTGATCAGCGAGGACGACGGGCGCGAGCGCCTGTCGGCAAGCATCGGCCAGATCCAGTTCTTCCAGGACAGCCGCGTCGTGGTACCTGGCGAGATTCCCGTCGAGAAGGGAAAGTCGGCCTGGGTGGCCGAGATCGGCGTCTCACCGAGTGATCGCTGGTCCATCAATGCCGGCTACCAGTGGGACCCGAAGCTTCGCCGCGAAGACCTCGCCAGCATCCGCGCCCGCTATCTGCTGGGCGACCGCGGGGTCGTCAACCTTGGCTATCGCCACCGGCGCGATCTCGTCGAGCAGGTGGACTTCTCGTTCCTGTATCCGGTGAACCAGAGCTGGAGCCTGGTTGGTCGCTACTACTACTCGATTCAGGACGCAAAACTGCTGGAAAGCATCGCGGGCGTCCAGTGGGAAAGCTGCTGCATGGCCGTGCGCCTCGTAGCACGGCGTTTCCTGCGCGAACGCCGCGGCGACCTCGACGATTCCCTGCGGCTGGAGATCGAACTGAAGGGCCTGGGCTCGGCTGGCCAGAAGTCCGAAGACATTTTGCGGCGTGCTATTCTCGGCTTTGATCGCGACGATCTCTATCTCGTGCCGCCGTCCCCCGCGACGACCTCCGGCGACCTCGACAACTCCCTCGATCCGATCCCATGAAGAAACTACTTGCGTGTCTCCTCGCCGCCGCATGGCTGACTACAGCGCCTGTCCAGGCACAGCAGTTGCAGCCGATCGACGGGATTGCCGCCGTGGTCGACGAGGACGTGATCCTCGACAACGAACTCGATCGCGCGGTGAACAACATCCTCACCCAGTACGCCGGACAGCAGGGGCAACTGCCGCCGCGCGACGTGCTTCGCAGGCAGGTGCTTGAACGGCTGGTGCTGCTGAAGCTCCAGGTCGCCAGGGCGCGGTCCACCGGCATACGCGTCGATGAGCAGGAGATCGATCGTGCGATTTCCGCAATCGCCGCCCAGAATCAGATGAGTCCAGAACAGCTGCGCACCCAGGTGACAGCCGACGGCACCTCATACGACGAATTCCGCTCGTCGATCCGTGACGAGTTGCTGGTCCAGCGCCTGCGCCAGCGATTCGCGCAGAGCCAGGTTTCCGTCAGCGACGCCGAAGTCGAAGCGGCCATGAGCTCCCAGCAGGCGGGCGGCAGCCAGTTCCGTCTGGCGCACATCCTCGTCGCACTGCCCGACGGTGCCACGCCCGAGCAGATCAAGACCGCCGCCGAAAAGATCTCCGGCATCAAGGCGCTGCTGGATCGTGGCGAGATGGACTTCGCGGCAGCCGCGGTCCGCTACTCCGACAGTCCCAATGCGCTCGAAGGCGGTGACCTGGGCTGGCGAGCGGCCAGCGAGATCCCGAGCGCGTTCTCCGAACTCGTCCGAGGGCTTTCACCTGGCGAGGTCACCGACCCGTTGCGCGGCCCCAGCGGTTTCCAGTTGCTGCAGCTGGTGGATGTCCGCGACGCTTCCAGCGCCCCGGCCGGGCCGGTCACGCAGTACCAGGCCAGGCACATCCTGATCCGGGTACCCGAAGGCGCCGCTGACGACTCCCAGGCGCGTGCCAGGGCCGAGACCCTGAGGGCGCGGATCGCCGGCGGGGCAGACTTCGCCGAGATCGCCCGCGAGCACTCCGAAGATCCCAGTTCCCAGGCCCGCGGCGGCGAACTGGGATGGTTCACGCAGGACCAGTTCGGCCCCGATTTCGGCAACCAGGTCGCTCGGCTCGGCGATGGCGAGATCTCGGCTCCGTTCCGCACCCAGGCCGGGTGGCATGTCGTGGAACGACTGGGCACCCGACAGACTGAAGTCGCCGACGAAAGCCTGAAGAACCAGGTGCGGGAAACCATCGGCCGGCGCAAGCTCGAAGACCAGTGGAACCGATTCCTGACCGAGTTGCGCGGCGAGGCGTTTGTCGACGTGCGCGATGGCACCGCCGAGGCCGACGAAGATACGGCAGCGCCTGCCTCAGGCGGCTGAGATGTCCCCGCTCCGGCTGGCGCTGGTGCCGGGCGAGCCCGCCGGCGTCGGCCCGGAACTCTGCGTCCGGCTCGCGCAACGGGCGCGCGACTACTCCCTCGTCGCCTTTGCGGATTCCGACACGCTGCTGACCGCAGCCTCGGCGATCGATCTGCCGCTCCTGCTTCTGCCGGAGGGTGAGGACGCCTGCAGGCCTGGCGAACTGGCGCTGATCGCTGTTCCGCAATGCAGCGCGGTGAACTTCGGAACACCTGATCCGCTCAATGCGTCGGCCGTTATCCAAGCGCTGCACCAGGCCGCAACCGGCTGCGTGCGCGGCGATTTCGACGGGCTTGTCACCGGACCCGTCCACAAGGCGGCGATCAACGAAGGCGGTATCGCCTACACCGGAACCACGGAACTGCTGGCCCGACACGCAGGTTGCGAGGTCGTGATGATGCTCGCCAACCCGACGCTGCGGGTCGCCCTGGTGACGACCCATCTGCCGCTGCATGCGGTTCCGGCGGCAATCACCGCCGAACGGCTGGAACTCAGCGTTCGCGTTCTCGAGGCGGCGCTGCGCACCGACTTCGGCATCGCCTCTCCGCGCATCGCGGTGCTCGGCCTCAACCCCCATGCCGGCGAAGCTGGACACCTGGGTCGCGAAGAACTCGACGTGATCGAACCGGTCCTCGCCCTCCTTCGCGCTCGAGGTCTGCAACTGGTGGGGCCACTGCCGGCCGACACCGCATTCCTGCCGCAAAGGTTGCGCGACTTCGATGCCGTGCTGGCGATGTATCACGATCAGGGACTGCCGGTGCTCAAGTTCAGCGGCTTCGAACAGGCAGTCAACATGACGCTCGGGTTGCCCTACCCGCGCGTTGCGGTCGACCATGGCACCGCGCTGGACCTGGCTGGCAAGGGCACCGCGGACCCTTCCAGCCTGTATGCCGCTGCCGACACATGCGCGCGAATGGCGGGCCAGCGCCGGGTGCTGCCGTCATGAGACATGGTCATCCCGGCCGGCGCGACACGGGCGGCGGATCGAGCTTCTCCAGCGAGGCGAAGAAGAGCCTCGGGCAGCACTTCCTCCACGATCGCGGCATCATCGGCATGATCGTGCAGGCAGTTGCACCGCAGCCGTCCGACCGCCTGGTGGAGATCGGCCCCGGCCAGGGTGCCATTACCTTCCCGCTGCTCGACCGGCATGGCGAGCTCACTGTGATCGAGTTCGATCGCGATCTCATCCTGCCGCTGACCGAGGCCGCCCGCGCGCACGGCGTGCTGACGGTAATCCATCGCGATGTCCTGCAGGTCGACCTGACCGAACTGGCCGGAGCGCGCGGTCGGCTGCGGCTCGTTGGCAACCTCCCGTACAACCTGTCCTCGCCGATCCTGTTCCATGCGCTGGCGCATGCCCCGGTGGTACGCGACATGCACTTCATGCTGCAGAAGGAGGTCGTCGACCGCATGGCGGCCGGACCCGGCAGCAAAGTGTACGGCCGGCTCAGCGTGATGCTGCAGGCGTACTGCACGGTGATACCGCTGTTCGACGTCCCACCGCAGGCGTTCCGGCCACCTCCGAAGGTCGATTCGGCGGTCGTCCGGCTGGTGCCGCGGGCACCGGAAACCATCGGCATCGATGACCGAGCACGCTTTGCGAACGTAGTGCGCGATGCCTTCGGGCAGCGCCGCAAGACCCTGCGCAATGCGCTGTCGAAGATCTGCGATGCCCAGGCGATCGAAGCTGCCGGCGTCCGTCCGGATGCACGCGCCGAGCAGATCGAGGTGGCCGACTTCGTGCGGCTGTCCAATTCACTTGGACCCTCCGTGTAGCCCGCGCAGGCGATCTGCACCCGGGCGATGATCGCGAAACACGAAAGCATCAGACCCGGCGATCGCCCCGTTGACCTTCCCGCCTGCTGTTTGCACCTCTCCTTGCGCCTTTGGCCTCACTGGCGCGCCGCTGCCCTGCAGCAAGTGCTCCGGTAATCACACGGCATTGAATACACTGTCAGCCATGGAACACAGCGAACACCCCATCGACATCCAGGTCTCGACCCGTTACCTCGATGACGAATCGGAACCCGACAAAGGCCGCTTTGTCTTCGCGTACACGATCAGGATCCACAACGCAGGCCCGGCGGCCGCGCGCCTGCTCTCGCGTCGCTGGCTCATCAGCGACGCCAACGGCAAGGTGCAGCAGGTCGAGGGCGAGGGCGTGGTCGGCGAGCAGCCGTGGCTGCGGCCCGGCGACCGCTTCGAATACACGTCCGGCGCGGTGTTGGAGACCAGTGTCGGCACGATGCAGGGCCACTACACGATGGTCTCCGACGACGGCACCCGCTTCGATGCACCGGTCCCGCAGTTCATCCTCGCCGTGCCTCGCACGCTGCACTGAGGCCGACCAATGGGCACCTCCGGATGAGTACGTGGGCGATCGGCGACCTGCAGGGTTGCTACGACGCAACCCAGCGGCTGCTCGAGAAAATCAGGTTCGATCCCGCAAGCGACCGCGTGTGGTTCTGCGGCGATCTCGTCAACCGCGGCGGACAGTCCCTCGAGACGCTGCGTCTGGTTCATTCGCTGCGCGCCAGCAGTTCGGTCGTGCTGGGCAACCATGACCTCTCGTTGCTGGCGATCGGCGCGCGGCGCGAAGACGAGCAGCGCAAGGTCAATCCCGACCTGCAGCGCGTGGTATTCGCACCCGATGCCCCCGAACTTCTCGGGTGGCTGCGGATGCAGAAGCTCGTGCATGTGGATCGCGCGCTGGGCTGGATGATGGTGCACGCAGGGCTGGCGCCGCAGTGGACCACGCAGATGGCCGAACTCCACGCGCGCGAAGTCGAGGAGCGCCTGCAGGGCCCCGACCACGTACGCCTGCTGAAGAACATGTACGGCGACGGCCCCGCCTGGCATCCGCGCCTGGCTGGCCTGGATCGGCACCGGGCAATCATCAACATTGTCACCAGGCTGCGTTACTGCTCACCGCGAGGGCGTATCGCTTACGACGAGAAAGGCTGCCCCGGGACCCAGCCCGCTGGCCTCTACCCCTGGTTCTCCGTGCCGGGCCGCGCCGAGCGCGACCTCAAGGTCGCCTGCGGGCACTGGTCGACCCTGGGTCTGTTCATCGGCGTGGGCGTGCATGCGCTCGACACAGGCGCGGTCTGGGGCGGGCGGCTGACTGCCCTGCAACTGGATACAGACGAGTTGAATGTGGTGCAGGTGGCAGGACGCGAGGTACCGGCCAACGCCGCCAGGTCCCGCTCGGCCCAGAGGTCGCCACCCTCCCGCGGGCACCGCGAGAAACCCGGCGGATCCAAGCCGCGTCAAGAACGCCGGTTTGGCCGCGGCAAGCCAGCGTCGGACACTGCCGGAGTCTCTCACGGCGGCGAATCGCCCCGTCTACCGCTCCCGCCGAAGCCAGACTCGTAACGGCCAGCCCGGCCGCCAGCCGGGGCAAGCTGGAAAACCAGGCGTCAGCGCACGCCGACCGGAACGTATTCCACGAACTCGAATCCGAACGCGTGCCGTTCGTCTCGCGCATGCGGCTCACGCGAGACCGCGTGCCAGCGCGCTTCGTCGAACCGGGGAAAGAAAGCGTCGGCATCCGCGACTTCGGTGTCCACGTGGGTGAGGTACAGCCGCGTGGCCATCGGCAGCGTCAACGCGTAGACCTCGCCGCCGCCGATGACGGCCAGTTGCTCCGCGCCATCGTCAGCGGCCATGCGCAGGGCCGCTGCCACGGAGTCCACCGCATCCATCGAGGTGAACGGTGCCGTTCCGGATCGGGTGAGCACGATGTTGCGCCGGCCCGGCAATGCGCGCCCGATCGCCTCGGCGGTCCTGCGCCCCATCAGCACGGGCTTGCCGAATGTCTGCTCCTTGAAGCGCTTGAGGTCGTCGGGCAGGTGCCACGGCAAGGCGTTGCCGCGTCCAATGGCGCCGTTGCGATCCAGCGCTGCGACGAGCACCACGTCCGACTGGTTCACACTGCCACCGGCGCCCTGATCGCGGGATGCGGATGGTATTCGCGGATGGCGATGTCCTCGAAGCGGAAGTCGAAAATGTCATCGACCGCGGGGTTGAGTTCGAGCTTCGGCAGCGACCGCGGCTCACGCGCAAGCTGCTCGGCGGCCTGCTCGAGGTGATTCGAATACAGGTGCGCATCGCCCAGCGTATGCACGAACTCGCCGACCTCAAGACCGCACACCTGCGCCACCATGTGCGTCAGCAAAGCGTAGCTGGCGATGTTGAACGGCACGCCCAGGAAGATGTCCCCGCTGCGCTGGTACAGCTGGCAACTGAGCTTTCCGTCGGCGACATAGAACTGGAACAGCGCATGGCAGGGCTGCAGCGCCATCTTCGGCAATTCGGCGACATTCCACGCGCTGACGATCAGGCGCCGCGAGTCCGGGTTTCGCCGGATCTCCTCGATGACCCAGCGGATCTGGTCGATCTCAACGCCATCCGCGCCCGACCAGCGACGCCATTGCTGGCCGTACACCGGGCCCAGTTCGCCGTTCGCATCGGCCCACTGATCCCAGATGCCGACCTTGTTGGCCTTCAGATAGCCGATGTTGGTGTCGCCCTTCAGGAACCACAGCAGCTCATGAACAATCGAATGCACATGCAGTTTCTTGGTGGTCACCAGCGGAAAGCCGGCTGACAGGTCGAACCGCATCTGCCACCCGAACACGCTGCGCGTGCCGGTGCCGGTGCGGTCGGCTTTCGTGGTCCCGTGATCCATCACGTGGCGAAGGAGGTCGAGATATTGCCGCATGGCGATCAGCTCGCAGGGGAAAGGGAGCGCTCCGGAACGATGGTCGGCGAGCGTCGCGACAACCACAGCAGGACCAGCCCGACGCCGATCAGCGGCAGGCTCAGCACCTGCCCCATCGTCAACCACCCGAATGCCAGGTAGCCCAGCTGCGGGTCCGGCATGCGAACGAACTCGACCGCGAACCGGAACACGCCGTACAGCAGCGCGAACAGGCCTGACACGGCGTAGCGCGGCCGCGGACGCCGCGAGAACCACCAAAGGACCGAGAACAGCACCAGGCCTTCGAGCACCGCCTGATAGAGCTGCGATGGATGCCGGGCGAAACGGTCGAGCGCGCCACTGGCGTACTGCGCCTGTACCTGCTCCATCGACCATCCGGCAAATTCGGGCGCGCGGGGGAACACGACGCCCCAGCCCGCGTCGGTGAACTTGCCCCACAACTCACCGCCGATGTAATTGCCCAGCCGGCCGAAACCCAGGCCAGGTGGCACCAGCGGCGCAATGAAGTCCATGACGTCGAAGAAATGCAGGCGGTGATGCCGCGCCCACCACAGCGCCGCGACCATGACGCCCAGCAGGCCGCCGTGGAAACTCATGCCGCCGTCCCAGATGCGAAGCAGCATCATCGGATCGTCCCGCAGTTCGCCGAACGAATAGAACAGCACGTAGCCGATGCGGCCGCCGAGCACCACTCCGAGCATTCCGTAGAACAGCAGGTCACCAAAGGCCTGCTGGTTCACCCCGGGGAGACGACCCTGCGCGACTCGCCGGGTGCCGAGCCACCAGAACACGCCGAACGCCAGCAGGTACATGATTCCGTACCAGTGGACCTGCGGATGGACTTCGCCGATCAGCGGCAGTTGCCAGGTGCCCATGTCCAGGGCGACCGGCTCGATCTGATGCAGGATGGTCATGCGCGCCGGGGTTCCCGCGAGATTTCAGGTACGGCTATTGTGCCCGAGGCGCCATGGTGCCGGTCGCGCTGCAACCGCCCGGAGCGCCACGGACGATGGCGCTCTTTCGTCACTCGGGCATCAGCCGGCGTTCGGCGGTGCGCCGTGCCGACAGGTTGAGTATCTCCACCAGCGCGGCAAAACCCATCGCGCCATAGATGTAGCCTTTGCCGATGTGCGCTTCGAAGCCCTCTGCCACCAGGTACACGCCGATCAGCACGATGAAGGCCAGCGCGAGCATCTTCACGGTCGGATTGCGGTCGATGAACTGACCCAGCGGCCGGGCGGCGAGCAGCATCACCGCCACGGCGAGCAGGATGGCCACCACCATGACCCAGGTCTGGTTGGCCATGCCCACCGCCGCGATGACCGAGTCGAGCGAGAACACGATGTCGATCACCGCGATCTGGGCGATCACCCAGCCGAACGAGGCTGCAGGCCTGGTATGGATGTCCTCGGACACGTCCTCGCCGATGATGCCGTCGCGAATTTCCATCGCGCCTTTCACCAGCAGGAACGCGCCGCCGATCACCAGCACCAGATCGCGCACCGAGATGCCCTGACCAAACAACTGGAACAGGTCCTGAGTCAGCCCGGCCAGCCAGGCCAGGGTCAGCAGCAGCATGATCCGGGTGATCGCCGCAACTGCGATGCCGAACTTGCGCGCCACTTCGCGGCGATGCACCGGCAGCTTGCTGACCGCGATCGATATGAAAACAAGGTTGTCGATGCCCAGCACGATCTCGATCGCGCTAAGGGTGACGAGGGTGATCCAGACATCCGGATTCATCAGCATTTCAATCACGGGAAAACCAGCCTTGCAGGTCTATGCGGGACGCGTGTCTGCGCGTCAGAAAAGTCGGGGCAGCAGGATCGCGCCCCAGGTCAAAACCACGTTCGCCATCATCACCAGTACTGCCGCCGAGCCCATGTCTTTTGCCCGCCCTGCCACCGGATGGAACTCGGCGCCATAGCGCTCGATCACGGCTTCGATGGACGAATTGAGCAACTCCACCGAGAGCACAAGCAGCATGGAACCCACCAGCAGCACGCGCTCGATCGCGCTGTCGCCGAGCCACCAGCCCAGTGGCGCCAACACCGCGAACAGGCACACTTCGAGCCTGAACGAAGACTCGTGCAGCCACGCGGCCTGCAGCCCCTGGATCGACCAGAGCGTCGCCTTCAGTATCCGCGCCGGACTCCGGGGCACATGGCCGAAACGGTCCGCCACGTCAGGCCGCTTTCGCGGGCACTGCCGGGGTCGACTGGAAGGCGACGTCGAGTTCGCGAACCGCCTTGACGTCATCGAGGCGCCGCACCGGCATCGAGTACGGTGCGCCCTTCATGCGCTCGGGATTCTCGCGCGAGTCAGCCAGCAGTTGCGCCATGACCCGGACGAACTCGTCGAGCGTTTCCTTGCTCTCGGTCTCGGTCGGCTCGATCAGCATGCATTCCGGCACCAGCAGCGGGAAATAGTTGGTCGGCGCATGGATGTTGTGGTCGAGCATGGCCTTGCTGAAGTCCAGCGCGGTAATGCCGGTGGCTTTCTTCTGCGGCTGGACGGTGAGGATGAATTCGTGCGACGCGCGGCGCTCCGGATAGGCCAGGGTGAAACCGGCCTTTGCAAGCTGCGCTGCGAGGTAGTTGGCGTTGAGCGTCGCGTATTCGGCCACGCGTGTCATTCCATCGCGACCCAGCATGCGTGCGTAGACATAGGCGCGCAGCAACACACCGGCGTTGCCCGCAAATGCCGACAGGCGGCCGATCGACAGCGGCCGATCCTTCTTGCGGACAAAACCGTATTGGCCGTCCTCGCGCTTTTCGATCATCGGGATCGGCAGATAGTCGCGCAGGCGCTCGCTGACGCCGACCGCGCCCGCGCCCGGACCGCCGCCGCCATGCGGCGTCGAAAAGGTCTTGTGCAGGTTCATGTGGATCGCGTCGAAACCCATGTCGCCCGGCCGCACCTTGCCGAGGATGGCGTTGAGGTTGGCGCCGTCGTAATACAGCAGGCCGCCCGCGTCGTGCACCAGCCTGGCGATCTCCTGGATGCGCCGCTCGAACAGGCCGATGGTCGACGGGTTGGTCAGCATGATGCCGGCGGTCTTCGGTCCCAGGACGCCTTTGAGCGCCTCCACGTCGATGTCGCCGTCACCCTTCGTCGCAATCTCGCGGACCACGCAGCCGCACATGACCGCCGTCGCCGGATTGGTGCCGTGGGCCGCGTCGGGCACGATGATCTCGTTGCGCTCCAGGTCTCCCCGGTGCCGGTGGTAGGCCATGATCATCGCCACGCCCGCGAACTCGCCCTGGGCTCCGGCCATTGGCGACAGCGACACGCCGCCCTTCATTCCGGTCACGTCGGCAAGGATCTCCTGCAGGTCGTGCATGCATGACAGGAAGCCCTGCGACAAGGACTCGGGTGCATACGGGTGGCGTCCCGCGAAGCCGTCGAGCAGCGCCAGCGAGTGGCAGGCGCGCGGGTTGTACTTCATCGTGCAACTGCCGAGCGGGTAGAAATTGGTGTCGATCGAGAAATTCTTGCGCGACAGCCGGGTGTAGTGGCGCACCACCTGCAGTTCGGACACTTCCGGCAGGCCCACGGGCGTATCGCGCAGCAGCGCGGCGGGGATGTCTGCAGGTGTCCCTGGGGCGGTGGGATGCTGCGCGACCGCGCTGCGGCCGGGACGGGACTGCTCGAAGATCAACATGTGGACTGGGTCTCTGGATCGCACCGGGGGAACAGGGGCAGGCGCGGCCGGAGCCGCAGACAAGCGCTGCATTTTGCCACAAGCCCCGCTCGCTCGCCCCGCACGAAGTTCGATGCGCATCGGAAATCGGGCTTTCCGGACACTCCATGCGGAGCGGCGGGCGAGGCGCTACGCCAGCAGCGCCGGGCCGGGTCGGGTACCAGCCGGGTCAGGGCGTCGCCGCATCGAGAGTCGCCGGCTCTTCCTCATGAATGGCCGTCCCGCGCGATCCATCGGGGTTGATCCAGCCGCGGAACATGCTGCCGCTGTTGAACGGCATGGCGATATTGCCGTCCCGGTCCAGCGCGATGGCGCCGCCGTCGCCACCAGCGGCAGGAACGATCCTGTTCACCACCTCGTCGGCCGCGGCCTGCAGGGAGTCTCCGCGGTAGGCGACGCGCGCGCAGATGTCGTGGGCCACGGCGTTGCGGATGTAGAACTCACCCCAGCCGGTACCCGAAACGCCGCAGCGCTCGTCGGCCCAGGTTCCGGCGCCGATCACGGGCGCGTCGCCGACGCGACCCCACTTCTTGTTGGTCATGCCGCCGGTGCTCGTGGCCGCCGCGATGTGGCCGTGACGGTCCAGCGCGACGGCACCGACCGTGCCGAAGTACGGACCGGGATCCTCGGCAAGGATGCCGGTCTGCAGATCCTCACCCGCGGCCTCCCGCCGCTCTTTTTCCTGCGCACGCTCGAGCGCGCGCTGGCGGTGCGCGGTCGTGAACCAATGGTTCGGGACCCGTTGGATCTCCTCGCGGGTGTCGGCGAACGCCTCGGCGCCCGCACCTGCGAGCATCACGTGCGGGCTGTGCTCCATGACGGCTCGCGCGAGCCTGATCGGATTCCGGACGGTGGTCACACCCGCCACGGCACCCGCGCGCCGGGTATGCCCTTCCATGATCGATGCATCGAGTTCATGCCCTCCCTGCGCGTTCAGCACGGCGCCCTTGCCGGCATTGAAGCGTGGGGATTCCTCCAACAGAACGACGGCCGCCGTCACTGCGTCGAGCGCACTGCCACCATCGGCAAGGATGGCGTTGCCTGCGTCGAGTGCGCGATTGAGCTGCTCATGGAACTCGCGCCTGTCGTCTTCGCTCAGCGAATCCTTCGACACGAAACCTGCGCCTCCGTGGATCACCAGGGCAGTGGGTGGCTTCGCGGCAATCGATGGCGGCATGAGCAGGAGTACCAGCAGGGCAAGTGAACGCATGGGTGAACCTTCGTGGAGAGCTCGAGCGACAGCTTAGCGTGAGCGACGACAACATCCGGCGGCCGTACGCCATCTCATAGTCTGCGCAAAACCGCAAGTGCACTGCAGCAAAATGCTCTGGCGGCCTGGCTGTCCGCCAGTTGAACGAGCGAAAAAACCCCCGTAATTGCTGGCGTTTGGATTCGCAGCGCGGGGTTGCGGGCCCGCTTCAGGAAAGGAGCGAAAAAAACAGTTGACACGTCTGCCACTACCTCCGGATTCTCGCGCGGCCCCAACGGGCAGTTGACCCACATAGCCACGGACGGCAGCGCCTCTGCCGATGCGTTTAAACAAGGAAATACGTCACATGATCATCAAGAGCATTCTCGCCCTGAGCATAACTGTCGCTCTGGGTTCCTCCGCCATGGCGTCCGAGCTGCGGCGCGTGGAAAATCCCCTCGAAGGCAAGTACATCGTCGTCCTCAAGGAGGACTCCCTCACAGGTCCCGGCGCCCAGGGACTCGCCATTGCCGTTGAACAGGCCGCGGTGGACCTCGCCGCCAAGTTCGACCTCAACGTCGAACGGGTCTACGGCCACGCGCTTGCCGGATTTGCCGTCGACGCGTCCGAGCAGAACGTTGCCCGCCTGCTGAACGACCCCCGCGTCGAGTACGTGGAAGAAGACAGCATGGTGTACCCCACCACGACCCAGAGTGGCGCCACCTGGGGCCTGGACCGGGTCGACCAACGTGATCGCCCGCTCAACGGCACCTACATCTACACCCCCACGGCCTCGAACGTGCGTGTCTACGTGATCGACAGCGGCATTCTCGCGAGCCATACCCAGTTCGGCGGCCGCGTGCTGGCCGGGGCCACCGCGATCAGCGATGGCCGCGGTTCCAGCGACTGCAACGGTCACGGCACCCACGTCGCCGGCACCATCGGCGGCTCGACCTGGGGCGTGGCCAAGGCCGTCAAGCTGGTCCCCGTGCGGGTATTCGGTTGCACCGGCGGCAGCGCCAACTCGACGATCATTTCCGGCATCGACTGGGTCCGTGCCAACGCGGTCAGGCCTGCAGTTGCCAACATGAGCCTGGGTGGAGGAGCCTCTTCGGCGACCGACACCGCCACCAACAATCTGATCAACAGCGGCGTGACCGTCGTGGTGGCAGCCGGCAACGACAACGCCAACGCGTGCAACTACTCGCCGGCCCGCGTTGCCAACGCAATCACCGTCGGGTCGACGAGCTCGAACGATTACCGGTCCTCGTTCTCCAACTACGGCAGCTGCGTCAACATCTTCGCCCCCGGCAGCTCGATCAAGTCGGCCTGGTACACCAGCACCAGCGCTACCAACACCATCAGCGGCACCTCGATGGCGTCGCCGCACGTGGCCGGTGCTGCTGCGCTGTATCTCTCGGGCAACACCGGGGCTTCGCCTGCAACGGTTCGCAGCGCGTTGTACAACAAGTCGACCACGGGTCGGCTGTACTCCATCGGCAGCGGCTCGCCGAACCGTCTGCTCTATACGCGTTGATCCGCAAGCAGTGATACAGGGGGCGGCCCTTCGGGGCCGCCCTTTTTTGTGTTTCGTCAGTCGGATGAGGCCGGCTTCGTTGCAACCTGCCGCGCGCACGCATCGCACCCGGCTTGTCAGGGCTCGAAGTGGATGACCGCCGTGGTGCCCTCACCCGGCGTGCTGGTCAGCGTGACCGGCCAGCCAAAACGATCGCCCAGGCGACGAACGATCGACAGCCCCATGCCCTTGCCTTCCTCACGCGTCAGATCGGCGCGATAGAACGGATCGAAGGCCTTGGACAGTATTTCGGGAGACATGCCGATGCCGGTGTCGCGCACTGCGATGCGGTCGGGACCGACACATATTTCGACATGCCCGCGCTCGGTGAACGTCACCGCATTGAGCAGCAGATTGCGCAGCATCACATTGAGCACGTGCGGCGGCGCGAACAGTTGCGGGGAGCCTTCCTCGATCACCTGAAGTGTCAGCGGCTTGTCCTGCAACAGGGGTTGCACCCGTTCGACTTCTTCCCGGACCACGTCGATGGCGGCGAACTGCGCGCTCTGCGGCGCAATCTCGGCCTCGCGCGCGAGAATCAGGAACGCATCGATCACCGCCTCCATGTCGCGGCTGGCGCGCTGCACCCGACCGAGCGATCGCAGCGAACGCGCGCTGATGCCGGGATCATCGATCATCATGTCGGTCGCCATCCGGATGACGGTCAACGGTGTACGCAGTTCATGGCTGGCGTCCCGGGTGAAATCGCGCTCGCGCTCCACCGCGTCACCGACCCGATCGGCCAGTCCGGCCAATGCGCGCGACAGCTCCCGGACCTCGTGTCCCGCGTCAGGCGGCAGCCTGAGTGGGTCGACGGCCCCGGCGTCGGGATCGCGCGGATCCCAGCGCGAGACCACGTCCGCCAGCCAACTCACCGGCGCCACCAGGCGGCGCGAGACGCGGTAGGTCAACCACGAGATCAGCAATGTCGTACAGAGCGACAGCAGCAGCGCCACCACTCCGGTAAGAGCGATCACGCTGTCGGTCCTGCGCGTGTCCCAGCTCAGATAGAGCGTGCCCTCGCGCCGACGATCCACATAGATCGCGCGTTGCAGCTCGGGGCGGAGAAACATCGTCGGCAACCAGTGGACGCCGGTCTTTGCGGTGCGAAGCGATTCCGGCAACTCCGGGTCGGGGGATCCGGGCAGGTCCAGGTAGGCCGATGTGGTCGCGGTATCAAGCAGGCGCACGCTGCGGTCCTGCTGGTACTCCGCCCAGAACCTTTCGGCTTCCATCTCCATGCGCTCGTAAATCACGAACTGGCGCACAGCCAGCACCGCAACCAGCAGGCCGATGGTGAGGAAAAGGCTTCCCAGGATCGCCTGGAGAATGAAGGCGAACCGGATCCTTCGTGGAAGACCGTTGGACATCAAGGACCGCCGGACTGCTCAGTCGGGTGGTTGCGAAATATCAGCCACGCGGTAGCCGGCACTTTGAACGGTGTGCAGCAACTGCTTGTCGAACGGCTTGTCGATGGTCTTGCGCAGGTTGTACAGGTGGCTGCGCAGCGTGTCCGAATCGGGCAGGCCGTTGCCCCAGATTTCGCGCTCGATTTCCTGACGACTGACCACGCGCGGCGACTCGCGCATCAGGATCGTCAGCAGCCGAAGGCCGATGGGCGACAGTTGCAGTTCGCTGCCGCCGCGGGTGACGCGCAGGCTGGCAGGATCGAGCACCAGATCGGCAACCTTCAGCACCTCGCCACCGACCTGGCGACGCTCGCGCCGGATCAATGCGCGCAGCCGCGCCTCCAGCTCCTGAATGGCGAACGGTTTTGTCAGGTAGTCGTCGGCACCGGCGCTGAGGCCGGTGAGCTTCTCGTCCAGCGTGTCGCGTGCGGTCAGCATCAATACCGGCGTGGATTTTCGTGCCTCCTCGCGCAACCGCTTGCACACTTCGATGCCGTCCAGACGCGGCAGCATCAGGTCAAGCACGATCACGTCGTAGCTGTTCTCGGCCGCAAGCCGATAACCGTCCAGGCCGTCGGCGGCAAAGTCCACTTCGAAGCCGCGGCTTTCGAGGTATTCGCCCACCATCTCGGAAATGTTGCGGTTGTCCTCCACGATGAGGACCAGGCCGCCGTCACGGGTACCTTGCATTGGTTGTTCTCCGCCCTTCAGTTTTGTGAAGGCTGCCGTCCTGCGCGTGGAGATGCCGTGAAGACCGGTTAGGCGCGGGTCAGAAACGGATTCTGCCGGTGAGAATGTCCCTGAACATCGCCCAGTCGCCCAGGAAGGAATACACCGGGTGGCGGAAAGTAGCCGGGCGGTTCTTTTCGAACAGGAAGTGCCCCACCCAGGCGAAGCCGTATCCGCAGACCAGCGCTGCGAGAACCCAGCGCGCATCTCCCATGACGATGGCGATCGCCAGCAGAATCAGTACCCCACAGCTGCCGACGAAATGCAGCCGCCGGCTGGTGCGGTTGCTGTGTTCGGACAAGTAGAACGGATAAAACTCCGCAAAGCTGCTGAAGCGCTTCATCGATCTTCCTCGTGCTTGGCTTGCTGCCAGTAGCTTTCCTGCGTCTCCAGCGACTGGGCGGCAAGTTCGGTGCCTTCCGACGCCGCGATCGATTCCATTGCTCGGAAGCGGCGCTCGAATTTGCGGTTCGCACGCCGCAACGCGCTTCCGACATCGACCTTCGCATGGCGCGCGAGGTTCGCGCACACGAACAACACGTCGCCGATCTCGTCGGCCAACCGATCCTGCGCGGCGACGTCGGCCGCCGCGGCATCGCGCGCGGCGAACTCGACACGTACCTCTTCGATTTCCTCATGCAGCTTGGCGATCACCGGCTCCACATCGGACCAGTCGAAGCCCACGCGTGCGGCCCGCGTCTGCAGCTTCGTCGCACGTTGCCATTCCGGCAAGCCCGATGCGATGCCGGCCAGCGCCGACGTATCGACCTCACCGGCACTCGCCCGCTCCTGCCGCTTGTGCTCTTCCCACGCGACGGTCTGTTCGGCAGAGTCGCCGATCGGGGCGGTCTTTCCCGCTGCATCCTCAAACACGTGCGGGTGCCTGCGCAGCATCTTGTCGCTGATCGCCGCCACCACGTCTTTGAAATCGAAGGCGCCCTGCTCCTGCGCCATGCGCGCGTGAAACACGACCTGCAGCAGCAGGTCGCCCAGTTCGTTCCTCAACGCGCCCAGGTCGTGACGTTCGATGGCGTCGACGACCTCGTAGGCTTCCTCGATGGTGTACGGCGCGATGGTGGCGAATGTCTGCTCGATGTCCCACGGGCAGCCAGTGGTGGGATCGCGCAGCCGCGCCATGATCGCCAGGAGGCCGTCGATGCCGGCGCCAGCGCCAACGCGATCGCGATCGTCAGCCATCGGACCACTCCCGCCATGGCAGCGCGGGATCGCCGAGCGCGACGAAGGCGCCATTGAGGATGGTGTCGCGCTGGTTGTAGCGGAACGGCCGGCCCCTGGGATCGAGGACACAGCCGCCTGCACCTTCCAGCACGCACTGGCCGGCGGCGGTGTCCCACTCGCTGGTGGGTCCGAAGCGCGGATACACGTCCATGCCGCCCTCGGCCAGCTTGCAGAATTTCAGCGAGGATCCAAGCCCGACCGGCTCGACCTCACCACCGGTTCCCGCTTCCATGCGCGCGATGAAGGCCTCGGAGCGTGCGTCGCGGTGCGAACGACTGGCGGCGACCCGCAACGGCACGATCGCCGGGCTGCGCGTGTGCAGCGGCACGTCACTGTCCGCCCCCTGTCCACGGCCGCGGCGCAGCGAGCCCAGACCGCGGCCACCGTGCCAGACATCGCCGGTGACCGGGGCCAGGACCACACCGAAGACCGGCTCGCCGTCTTCGATCAGCGCCAGGTTCACCGTGAACTCGCCGTTGCGCTTGACGAACTCGCGGGTGCCGTCGAGCGGGTCGACGAGCCACATCCGCGGCCATTGCCGCCTGCGGTCGGCCGGCACCTCATCGGCGGACTCTTCCGACAGCACCGGAATGTCCGGCGTAAGCGTGGCGAGTCCATCGACGATGCAATGGTGGGCGGCCATGTCGGCCGCGGTCAGCGGCGAGGCGTCGAGCTTGCGCTCGACGGTGAAGTCGCCGTCATAGATATCGAGGATTGCGGCGGAGGCTTCGCGGGCGATGGCGATGACGCCCTCGCGCAGCGTGTCGCTGATTTTCATGGGCTGGTCCGTGCGTTGAAAAGGGTGAAGGCTGGCGATCGCGTTCCTGCGCATCGTCACTGCTGCTGGCGCAGCCACTCGCGCACGATGAACAGCGCGGCGATGCTGCGGCCGTCGGAAAACTCATCGCGCAGGATCAACTCGTGCAGGGCGTCCAGCCGCCAGGGCACTCGCTCCAGCGGTTCGGGCTCATCGCCGGGCAACTGTTCGGGGTATAGATCCCGGGCCAGGACGACATGGGCGCTGTGGCTCATGTAGGTCGGCGCCAGGCTCAATTCCCGCAGCGCCAGCAGGGAACGAGCGCCGTAACCAGCCTCTTCCTTGAGCTCACGATCGGCAGCCTGCAGCGGCGTTTCGCCTGCGTCGATCTGGCCCTTGACCAGTCCGAGCTCGTAGCGGTGCATGCCCGCGGCGTACTCGCGCACGAGCAGCACCGTTTCCGCATCGAGCATCGGCACCACCATCACGGCACCGTGGCCGCGGCCGTGCAGGCGCTGGAACTGGCGCCGCTCGCCGTTGCTGAACTCCAGGTCCAGGCGCTCGCGACGGTAGGGACCGTACACGCCATCCTCGATGACGCGATGGATGGTTGGGAGGGGACGGGTCATTGCGCCATTCCCGCGCGATCACGCTGGCGCCCCAAGGGCGCGATAATGGTGGGATGCAAAAGAAAATTCATGATTCCGCGATGCTAGCAGAGCCCGCCACGGCTGCCGGCATCAGCGAAGCCCGACGCTGGCGCGACCGCGACCTCGAGGTGCTCTGGCACCCATGCACGCAGATGCGCGAGCATCCCGAGACCCTGCCGCTGCTTCCGATCGAGCGCGGCGAGGGCGCCTGGCTGATTGGACGCGACGGACGCCGCTACCTGGATGCGATCAGCAGCTGGTGGGTGAACCTGTTCGGCCATGCCGAGCCCCGCATCGCCGAAGCGATTTCGCGGCAGGCCAGCACCCTGGAGCATGTGCTGCTGGCCGGCTGCTCGCACGCGCCTGCGGTCGAACTGGCGGAACAGCTGCTGCAGATGGCACCGCGCCAGCCCGGGCGAGCGCCGCTGGCGAAGGTGTTCTACGCCGACAACGGCTCGGCCGGTGTCGAGGTGGCCCTCAAGATGGCCTTCCACTGGTTTCGCAACCGCGGTGAGGACCGGCGCACGAAGTTCGTTGCGCTGGAAGGCGGCTATCACGGCGAGACACTCGGGGCGCTGGCGGTGGGCGACATCCCCCTCTATCGCCGCGTCTATGCGCCGCTGCTGGCCGAGGCGCTGTTCGCGCCGTCTCCCGACGCTTATCTTGCCGAACCGGGGCAGTCGCCGTCCGATCGCGCCGAGGAGGCCGCCGATGCGCTCTCGCGGCTGCTGGATCACCACGCCGGCGAGATCTGCGCGCTGATCCTGGAGCCGCGGGTGCAATGCGCTGGTGGCATGCGAATGCACGATCCGGTCTATCTCAAGCGGGCCCGGGAACTGTGCGACGTACACGGAGTCTTCCTGATCGCCGACGAAATCGCGGTTGGTTTCGGCCGCACCGGCACGATGTTCGCCTGCGAACAGGCCTCCGTGATGCCGGACCTGCTGTGCCTGTCCAAGGGCCTGACCGGCGGCTCGCTGCCGCTGGCGGCGGTGCTGACCACCCAGGAACTCTACGACGGGTTCCTGGACGATTCGCGCGAGCGCGCGTTCCTGCACTCGCACAGCTACACGGGCAACCCCCTCGCCTGCGCCGCGGCCTTGGCGACGCTGGGAATCTTCGCGTCCGACAGCATCATCGAGCGCAACAGGACGACCGCCGCTCGCATGACGGCACTCGCCGAGCCGCTGATCGACCACCCGCACGTGGCACAGGTGCGGCAGGCGGGAATGATCGTGGCGATCGAACTCAGCCCTGGTGGCGACCGGCGCGCCAGCTTCGATCCTGCGGCCCGGATCGGGCTGAAGGCTTACCGCGCCGCGCTCGATCGTGGCGTTCTGCTGCGGCCGCTGGGGGACGTGCTGTACTGGATGCCACCGTATTGCATCGACGACGACGCACTGACCTGGCTGGCGCAGACCACGGCGCACGCGATTGAAGCTGCGGTGGGCGATTCATGCGCTTGACCCGGGTGCACGTCGATCTCGCGCTCGCTAACGGTGCCGAGGTGAATCTTCCCGAAACCGCGGCCGCGCACCTGGCGCGTGTCCTGCGCCTGCAGGCCGGCGACGAGTGCGTGCTGTTCAACGGCGACGGCATGGACTATCCGGCATGCATCGTCGCCAGCAGCAAACGCATGGTGCGGGTCCAGGTCGGCACGCCTGCGAAGGTCGAACGCGAATCGCCGCTGCGCATCGTGCTGCTGCAGGGCATCGCACGCGGCGAGAAGATGGACATGATCCTGCAGAAAGCCACCGAACTGGGTGTCGCCCAGGTGCGTCCGCTGAGTTCGCAGCGCAGCGAGGTGAAGCTCGACGCTGAACGTGCCGCCAAGCGGGTCGCGCACTGGCGCCAGGTCGTGATCGCTGCGTGCGAACAAAGCGGGCGTGCGGTGGTCCCTGATGTGCTGGCCCCGGCGCCCTTGGCGGCGGTGCTGGAGGAACTTGCGGAACCGGGTCTTCGCCTGATCCTGGATCCGGGCGGGTCGCTCGCGCTCGCGCGGCTGGTGGAACCCGAGCACGCCACGGTAGTGCTGGCGGTCGGTCCGGAAGGCGGCTGGTCGCCGCTGGACCGGCAGCAACTGCTTGCAGCGGGGTTCGCGGGACTGTGGATGGGCCCGCGAATCCTGAGAACCGAAACGGCCGCTCTGGCCGCCATGTCCGCGCTGCAGGCACTCTTCGGCGATTTCGACTGACCAGGTAGCGTGATGGGCAGGGACGCGCAATCGCCTCACGCGGGTCAGGCGGCTGTGGCGAGCGCACCTGAGATCAACTGCTCCACCGCTTCAAGGTCCGGCACGAACGCGTCGTCCTCGTTGAGCGTGACTCGCGCATGCACACCCTGCGGAAGCTCGCCTCCGTCAGCGTCGACGACAAGTCGATCCCGCGACACCGTGACGAGGCGAGGGAAGCCCTGCGTGAGGATCGCGAAGTACGGCGCCTTTGCGTCGCCGCCGAGCGCCTTGAGCACCACCACCTTGCTGCCAAGCCCGCCTTTTTCATCGGCCAGCGATGCCAATCGCGCGAACGCGATCAGGGGCAACTGCCAGCCGCGCCAGCGGATCCTGCCCAGCAGCCAGTCCGGCGCATCGGCCACCGGTTCCGGCGGCGCGAACGACATGACCTCGGCGATGATCGCGTTGGGCAGCAGGAGTCGTGAGCCGGCCAACTGGATCAACACCCCGCGGACGTCCGCCTCGGGCGCACTGGTCGCGGCTCCGTAAGCTTCGTGACTGTGGTTATGCCTGGACATCAAGGGTTCCTCGGGTGGACCAACGTGCGCTCAGGCGCTTTGCGAGAGCGGCAGGCGCTGCCACTTCGCCGCCGGATGCCGCAAGCGCGTCCGGCGCGGCTGCGTCGTAGCAGCCCTCCGCTGCCTGCCCTGCCACCAGGGCGCCTGCCCGGCTGTGTGCCATGGCCGCCTCGACCTGCGCGGGATCGCTCCCACTGAGCAGCAATACCGCGCTGTCGGATGAAGGCAGTGCCGCCATTACTGTCTGGCCCGCATCCTCGGTGAAGCGGATGCCGCCCTCACCGGCGGTGGCCCCGATGCTGTCGGGCAGGATGTAGACAGTGCCCGCTGCTGCGATCTGCGCGGGTTCTGCAAGCGCCACCGTCAATTTCGTGGCGCGTTGCAACTGCGTGACCAGACGGTCGTAGCGTCCACCCTCAAGCCGTTGTTGCACAAGGACCGGGCGCGAAAAATCGGTGGGTAACGCTCCAAGCAACTGCCGAACCGCGTCAGGACCGCCTATTCCGCTCAGGATCAGAACCGCGCCCGACGCGGCCGGCCCGCGGCGGGGGGTGTCGTCGACCAGCGACATGCTGGATATCCGCTGCTCCAGGTCGACCAGGTCATGGCGAAAACTGTCGCGGGAAGCGGGCGTATCCATCGCCTGAAGTTCGAGTCCCTCGTCCTGGAGCGACAAAGCGGCGGGCGTCTGGGCGACTTCCATGCCCTCGTCCGAGGCGGCTGCGAACGCATCCTCGGCTTCGACATGGAGAGGACTGAGGCCGCCCGTCACCTCGAAGTCGTCGAACACACTCGCAGCCAGGGCATCGGCGGGAGCTTCCCCCTCGCTCACCGGGCCGCTGTCGAGCGAGAAGTCAAAAGCCGTGAAGGTGTCCTCTGCAGCCGTGGACGCGGATGCGCTGTCGTCCCAGACGGGCACGTCGACGGCGCCACTTTCGCGGGAGGGCGCCGCAGAGGACTCCTGATCGTCCAGCGACAGCCCCGACAGCGATGGATCGAACGATGCAAACGACGTGTCCAGATCGAAGCCGTCCAGTTCGGCGTTCACCGGATCGAACGCGCTCCCCGCGGTGGAGTCCGGAGCAGCAAGGGAGTCCGGAGCAGCAAGCGGCGCGGGCGCCTCCTCTATTGCGTCCTCGACGGTCAGGGCATCGACCGCGGCGGAACCCGAACTCGCGGCCGCTGCCGGATCATGGCCCGGCGGCAGCACGTTGGAATGACCCTGCAGCTTGGCCACGAGATGGCGCTGCCATCGGGCTGCGTCCCATCCTTCGCGCGAGGCGGCCTGTTCGGCCTCTTCGTAGATCACCTCGACCGACCGGTTGCCAAGCACCTCGTCGAACTGTTCGAGGGCCTCTTCGGTCAATGGATCCAGTGCCACCACGACGACCTCGGGAGCCAGGTCCCGCAGATCCTCCGGCTTGAGCTGGCTCGGATCGGCCGTGATCACACAATTGGCTCCGGCTTCCTGGAGCACGCCGCTCAAGCGTTCGCGGGCGAGCCCGGGGCGCGCGAGCAGCGCCACCCGCCTGCCATTGGCGTCAAGCACCATGGCCGGCCGTCATCCCTAGCATTTCGAACACGTTCCGCATCAACTCGGGTTCCTGGTAAGGCTTGCCGAGATAGCGTTCCACGCCGATCTCAAAGGCTCGCTGGCGATGCTTGTCGCCGGTACGCGAAGTGATCATCACGATCGGCACGTTGCGCAGCCGCGGATCGGCCTTCATCAGCGTTGCCAGTTCGTAACCGTCCATGCGCGGCATCTCGATGTCCAGCAGCATCAGGTCGGGCACGATGTCGGCCATGCGTTCCAGTGCATCGACGCCGTCCTTCGCGGTGGCGACAGCGAAGTTGTGGCGCTCGAGCACGCGACCGGTGACCTTGCGCATGGTCACCGAGTCGTCCACGACCATCACCAGCGGCACCGACCGCTGTTCGACCGCGGCAATCGGCTCCGGCACGTGTCCGCGTGGCAGCGCGGCGTGGCGGCGTACCAGCGGCACGACATCGAGAATCACCACGACGCTGCCGTCGCCCATGATCGTTGCGCCGAAGATGCCGGGGACCGATGCGACCTGTGGCCCGACCGACTTCACCACGATCTCGCGGCTCCCGATGACCTGATCGACCGTGACCGCGGCGCGCAGGTCACCGGCCCGGATCAGCAGCACCGGCATCTGCAGTTGGCCTTCGGCCTTCGCCGGCGCATGCCCAATCAGGTGTCCCAGGTCGCGGACGGCATAGTCCTCGCCACCGTAGACGTAGTTCGCGTCCTGCTCCCCGTCGCCCGCCAACTGGTCCCTCGCGATGCGGCCGACGCCGCGGACCGATGCGATCGGCACCGCGAAGGAAGTTTCGCCGATGCGCACGAACACGGCCTGCGTGACCGCAAGCGTCTGCGGCAGGCGCAGGGTGAAGCGCAGGCCCATGCCCGGCGTGGACTGGATATCCAGCGTGCCGCCCAGTTGGCGCACTTCGCTGGCGACCACGTCCATGCCGACGCCGCGTCCGGAAAGGCGGCTGACCGAATCGGCCGTCGAGAAACCGGGCTCGAGGATCAGCGCATCCAGATCGGCGTCGATCAGCACCGCATCGCTGCGGATCAGACCGCGCTCCTCGCCGCGGCGGCGGATCGCATTGCGATCCAGGCCGCGCCCGTCGTCGGCCACTTCCAGCACGACTTCCGAACCTTCCCGCCGGATCCTGATCGCGACGGTGCCTTCCTCGGGCTTGTTGGCCTGCAGTCGCTGCGCCGGTGTCTCCAGTCCGTGCGCGACCGCGTTGCGCAGCATGTGCTCCAGCGGCGCAGTCATGCGTTCGAGCACGTTGCGGTCGAGCTCGCCCTGTGAACCGTCGAGCTTGAGCTGGACCTGCTTGCCCAGCTCTCCGGCGGCCTGGCGAACCACGCGCCGCAGGCGCGGCAGCAGCCCGTCGAACGGCACCATGCGCGTGCGCATGAGGCCTTCCTGGAGGTCGGAGCTGACTCGCGACTGCTGCAGCAGGAGGGTTTCGTACTGGCGGGTCAGGTCGTCGAGCGTTACCTGCAGGCTGCCCTGGTCGGCCGCGGACTCCGACAGGGCTCTCGAGAGCTGCTGCAGGTTGGAGAAGCGGTCCAGTTCCAGCGGATCGAATGTCGGATCGGCGGAATCGGCTTCGCGCTGGTATCTCGCGACGATCTGCGCCTCGGTTTCGATTTCCAGGCGGCGCAGCTGGTCGCGCATTCGGGTGTTGGTCGCGGCCATTTCCGCGATCGCGCCGCGGAAGGCTCCCAACTGCTGTTCCAGACGCGAACGGTAGATCGCGACTTCGCCGGCGTAGTTGACGAGTCGATCAAGGAGGTCCGCACGGATGCGCACCTGTTCCTGCGGCGCCCGGACGCCGATGTCGTCTTCGTCTCCAGACGGTTGGTCGCTGACCGGTGCCGAGAGCGGCTTGAGCGCCGACTCCGTAGGAACCTGCCCGCCGGACGCGGAGGCGTCATCAACCGGTACCACCGGCTGACGCACGTAGGATTCACCGCGCGAACGCGCCTCGAACTCGGCGATCAGCGTCTGCGGCATCGCAACCGCGCGGCGTTCGCCGACACGGGTGACCATGGCGTGCAGCCGGTCGAAGCCGCGCTCCAAGAGTGGAACGCCATCCTGGCCCAGCTCACGGCGGTGTTCGACCACGGACTCCAGCAGCGACTCCATGACGTGCCCGAGCTCGCCGATCGCCATGATGCCCGCCATGCGGGCACCGCCCTTCAGCGTGTGCAGATCACGCTGCAGGCCGACGAGCGGCTCGCGTTCGTTGGGCTGCGCACGTAGTTGCGCGAGCATTCCGTCGGAATGATCGAGCAGATCGACGCCTTCTTCCACGAAGATGTCGACCAGTTCCGAATCGAGATCGGTGAGATCAAGTTCCTCGTCGGGATCGGGATCGGCGCCGGTCAGGTCGGCAAAGTCCGCACCGTGCTCGGCTTTTTCCGTGTTTGCTTCAGCAATTACGGTCGGCGAGCCGGTCGCCAATGCCGGCTCTGACGTGGTGTCGGGCTCAACTTCGTCGACAGTTACGGAGCTGATTTCATTGGATTCGGATTCGGCGTGGGCGTGGGCGTCGATCGTTGCAGCGTCGGCGTCGGCGTCGGCGCCGGAGTCCGAAGTCGCATTTTCAATCGTGTCCTGCTCCAGCAGTTCGCGCTCGCGGTCCGCTTCGGCCGAGGCCAGTTCGCGTGCGAGACGATCGGCTTCGGCGTATTCGGCCTCGATCTCGGCGTATTCGCGTTCTTCCTGCGCAAGCCGCTCGGCTTCGACGCGCTCGGCTTCGATGCGTTCGGCTTCGATGCGTTCGGCTTCGACGCGTTCGGCTTCGACGCGTTCGGCTTCGACGCGTTCGGCTTCGACGCGTTCGGCTTCGACGCGTTCGGCTTCGACGCGTTCGGCTTCGACGCGTTCGGCTTCGACGCGCTCGGCTTCGACGCGCTCGGCTTCGGCTCGCTCGGCTTCGACGCGCTCGGCTTCGATGCGCTCGGCTTCGACGCGCTCGGCTTCGACGCGCTCGGCTTCGACGCGTTCGGCTTCGACGCGTTCGGCTTCGGCTCGCTCGGCTTCGACGCGCTCGGCTTCGACGCGTTCGGCTTCGACGCGTTCGGCCTCGGCTCGCTCGGTCGCGTCCTGCTCGACTTGCGGCTGCCCGGCCTCCGTGCCGACTGCGCCGAAGCTGAATGGCTCAGCCAATTCCTCGTCGGCTCGTTCTGCTTCGGCTCGTTCTGCTTCGGCTCGTTCTGCTTCGGCTCGTTCTGCTTCGGCTCGTTCTGCTTCGGCTCGTTCGGCTTCGGCTCGTTCGGCTTCGG